>JBFMFH010000129.1:0-14286 GCA_040752275.1 Acidobacteriota bacterium | reverse complement strand
CCGGGAGTATGCGCTGGCGTCGCGCCTGGCCAGCCGGGCGCCGCGCTCCGGGACTTCTGCAAGGCATCACGGTTCCAGGGCACTGGCGCCGAGTTCAGGCCGGTTCAGCCAGGGTTTCGGCCCGTAGTCCGGAACGCACGCCTTCTGAAACCAGAACCCACAGTCGGTAGTGAACATTCGAAGTCGGCGCGCGGCAAACCGATCGGGCAAGAGCCGAATGAGAATCGCCCACGGGTGTAGCCGATGGCCGGACAAGGTCCTTGTAGGCTTCCAGAGGTCTTTTCCGGTCGACGCGTCTTTCGGCTTGCTGTCTATGGCTGTTGTTCCTTGAGGCGCCTACGTTCGCGCTCAGCCGAGGCTGCTCGGCGGCAGGTGCTGCGGCCGTCGGGTGCAGCGCGTCGTTATGCCGTGGCTCGTACGTTGTCGTGCAAGAACTCCGGTGCGAGGTCAGCACCGTTCGCCCAGACCAGTGTGTGGAACTCCGGATGAATCCGGAACTGGCGGAATGCCGTCGTGTCCCGCAGCGGTTCGAACACCGGTCCTTCAAGCACCGGCGCCAGGTCAATTTCGCCGCTGATTCCATCTCGAAAGCGGAGCCAGACAACATGGCCGACGACGTAACGAGCCTCAACGACGTGATAGTCCATGCCGTTCACTCCAAGGGCGCAATCCGCTTCAGTGGCTGGCCCTGCTTGGCGAGTTGCCAATCCTCCAACAATTCTGGCGTGTGAAGCCCCATCCATTCAAGCACGAGCTTGAGCGCGCGCGGCGGGAAGTGTCCGTGAACCCGCCCAGTTTCGACCTCTACCGAAATCTCGTGTTCTCCGTACACCGCATGAATGTGCGGCACCCCGTGTTCGCGGTAGAACATGCCGATGACGATGCCGAGGAAGCGCGCGAGTTCAGGCATGGTTGTTCACGTATTCGGGTCCCTCGTTCGTGCACTTGCATCGGCATAACGTTGCGCTTCAGCCGCGAAGGCGCGTGCGTCGGGCTGGCTTCTTGACAGCCCTCCGACGCGCCTTCGTCGGCTGCAAGCGTGTGTTAGGCGACCGGTCGACGCCGAACGCTGTCTTCATGTCCGCCAAGGACATCGTATCGCCACGGCGGATCTCAGCGCGCCCGCGAGCAATAATCTCCAGGAAGTCCGGGTGACCGCTGAGCGCGATCGAGTCAGGGTCGACGCCTGTGAGAGGCACGATGGCGGCCACCGCCCGGTTGCCCGTGGTCAGGAGCACGATTTCGTCGTTCAGATCGGCAGCGTACTCGGCCAGCGTTCGCGATGCCGTCGAGAGCTTGATCGTCTTCATAGCTTGATCTCCTCGCCACCAATTCGAAGCGTCGAGCGCGTCTTGATCCCAACGGCCAACACGTGCACGACGGCTGGTGCATCCACACTCACCTCGTAGAATACACGCAGTTCGCCTACCCGTAGCTCCCATGGCGCGATCGGATTCGGGCGGAGCGGCTTTCGATTGCGGGTCTCCGTGGACGGCTCGTTCGTCAGTTGACGTTCAATGGCGTCGAGTACAGTGGATCGCTGGGTGGCGGTCAAGCCGTCCAAGTGCGATTTGACCTGCTTGGCGAATTGGATCTTGTACGCCACGACGTCAGCTACTCGGGTCCCGTGTGTCTTGCTCTGTGTTTCGTAGGTACGCCGGCGTTCAGCCGCGGCGCGCCAGCGTCAGCCCCGCGCCGTCCGCTCCAACGCCTTGTTGGGCCGTCGTGTCGCTCGCAGCCCCGGACGGGTCGTTCGCTTCCGCAACCGCCTGGATGGAAACGACACCATGGGCGTCGTCTCCTCCGCTTCCTCGCCCTCGAGCGCCGCAACGATAGCTGCCACATCGTTGCCGTGCTCGCGGGCGATCTGCGCGCGATGTTTCCGCACTTCTTCGACGATGGGATCTCGGCGAGTCATGGCTTCGGTGTGATCTGCTGGTGTGCTGCCTGCACAACGTCCGTCGTCGGTTCGGCCACGAGGTAGCTCACGATCGTCGTCTCGAGATAGACCCTGGACTTCATCGTTCGCTATTCTCGTATCAGCCGATCATTCCGTTCAACATGTGATTGGGCCGCAGACGAGCCCCCGTTCTCTGCAGCTGTACCTGCGACGCACGCGGCCTGGCAGTGGCCTAGCAGGAGACCACGCACCAAGGCCAGCGGCTGGAAGTTCCTGGCCCCCCTGGACTTGCTCCACCAAGGTGGCGGGTGCCGCCCGGCGCTACGCTGCAACGCTTGCGGCCTATCCTACGCTCGGGGATGCACCTCCACAAGGGCGCTCCGCGCCACGCGCCACGTTGCACGGGAAGCGGCCTCGCACGGGCCGGCCGACGAGGCGAGGCACGACGCACCTGCCGATGGCACCTCAACTTGGCTGCGCATGCGGCTGCCTTTCCCTTCCAGGATAGGCTGCAAGGCAGGCGGCCTATCTGGTCGGCGACGCCGTCGTGCTGGGCGAGCTGCGGGCCGGCCTGCGTGCCCTGCCGGCCGGGCGCCGTCGCGCCCGGCTCGAGCGCTGGTTCGCATCCGTTGCAGAGACGGTCGAGTGCCTGCTCTGGGACGCACGCGTGGGCATGCGCTGGGCCGAGCTCATCATCACACTGAAGCGGAAGGGCCAGCCGATGTCCCTGCTCGACAGCGTGATCGCCGCGACGGGGCTGCACCACGGGCTCAGCGTCGTCACGCGGAACGTTCGGGACTTCCGGCGCACCGGGGTCGACGTCCACGACCCGTTCGCATGACGGGAGATCCGCCCGCTGCGTCCCGCCCCCGCCAGGCCGACACGCCCGGCGTCAGCAGCCTGACCTTCGACGATGCCGCGACGCTCGGACTGCCGGTGGGACTCACCTACTGGACAATCCGAAACGCGACCAACACCGGGCCGCGTGGGGAGGCCTCGCCGGAGAGCTCAACGACGTAGTCGCCGGGCGCCAGGGGTGCCAGCGAGAGTTGGGCCGTGCGCCAGAGGGTGCCGTCAGGCTCGGCCCGGACACCCGCCGCAACAGGGATCGCCATCGGCTTGCCGGTTCGGTCGAGGAGGCGCGCCGTGCCCGGGTCATCGGATGTCGCGAGGACCTCGACGCGAAGCTGCTCGGTCCGCCGGAATCGCGGATCGGCCGTCACGACCTCCCTGTTGCCCGTCGAGAGGCCGCGCCTGACCAACACCGCCCCGCTGGACTGGGGGGCGCGTTCCAGGACGAACGGCGCCGTTTCGGAGATCGGCAGGTCCGATCCGTCGAGACGCAACCGAAGCCGTACGGTGTAGCGGCCGGGCGAGAGGAACGCCGGGGCGCGTAACTCGACGCGGAAGGTCCGCACGCCCTTCTCGAGCCTCATGCGTGCAGTGGCGAGCGCGGCGCCGTCCTCGGCGACCAGCGCGACGTCGGCGCTCCCACCGTTCAGCCACTCGGCCGCCACCGTAACCTCGCCGATCAGCCAAATCACGGGGATCGTGGCCCCCGCGTCGTCGGCCCTCCAGCCCGCGGCGACCTGTGCCAGCATGGTCTGGCCGCGGGTGAGATTCACGAGTGGCGCCAGTGCGTCCTCGATGGCGCGCGATTCCATGGTCGGCGGCGGCGCGGTGCCCGGCCGGCCGAGGCGATCTCCGCGGCGGCGGGCGCCAGGTAGCCCCGCCGCGCGCGGACGTGGACGCCCGGGCGCTTCACGCGTACGGTGATGCGCCGGTATCCACCATCGAGTGTGGTGTTCGTCGAGTAGTACCCGAGCACGTAGTACGACGACAGGTCGTCGGTGATGCGCTTCGCACCGCCGGAAAGATCGTTGGTGCCGACGATGGCGAGACCATCGGTCTCGTCCGCGAGGACTCGCAGGGTGTCGAGGTTGCGCCCCATCATGCCTGTCAGTCGCAAACCCGCCGGGTCGATGGGATAGAACGACACGTTGGCGCGGTTCGCCAATCCGGGCAGCCGCTGGAAATCTCGTGCGTTGTCCAACTGCGACAGCATCGCCCGATCGGCGTCGCACTCGGCCAGCGAGGCACCCCCAGCGCTGTTCGGATCGGTTGTGCCCAGCTTCCCCGTGCGGGGGTCGACACCAATCGGCGGCAACCCGGGGACCCGGCCGCGAAGGGGGCGCGCCAGCCGTGCGTTTGGTCTGAAGAGGTGCCATCCGCCCGAGACGACGATCACCGCCTTGCGCTCCTCCCGGATGCCGCCAAGGAAGGTCACCATCGCCGACATCTACCTGGTCGCCCTCAGGACTGAGTGCCGAGCGAGCGGATCCGACCGCGTTCGGCGGGAACGAATCGTGGCTGTCCTTGCGAGTCGAAGCACTGAGTACAGCATGCCACGCCCGGTTCCGGTTGGGTAGCCGATCTCTCTGGTCCGGAGTCTTCGTGGAATCCGCAACTCCCACAGGTCATCAACGAGCAGAACCCGCTGCCCCGGGACGGCATCGGTGCCAGCCTGGATGGCTACAGAGAGCAGGGGGGCGCGCTCGTGCAGCGCGACGTTCTTCATCTGTGGCGTTGCCGTAGCCTTGACGGCGGTAGCGGCCAGGGACGGCACACCGAGGGCGCCTGCGATGCCGGCGGCGTCTTCCGATCGTAGATGTGATGGGCGCCGTCTCACCTCGTCCGGTTCTCGAGTTCTCCGTCACCGGTGAGCTGGTCCAGCTTTCTGCCATCGGCCACGTAGGTAAACGCGCGCCCGTCGCCGGCGGTCAGGAAGATCCTCCTTCAGGCGGGCGGTCGTTCAACGCGTGCGAGGAAGGAACGCCCTGACGTTCGCCGCGTGCGTCTCGCGGTAGAACGGATCGAGGGGCTCTGCGACATCGACGGGCCTGCCGGTCTGCAGCCCGCGCAGATACGCGGACGTGCGCCGGATGACGGACGCATCCCCCGTGTCGCCGTGCGCGGGCATGACGGCTCGCACGCCCGGATGCGCGGCCCACCGCTCGAGCTCCGCGATCCACGCCGCGAGCGGAGCGTCGGGCGGCACCACGGGCAGCGGCGTCTCGACGGCGTCTCCCGCGAGCAGCAGCCCGCATTCGCGCACGAATCCGACGATGCCATCCCCGGTGTGCCCGGGCAGATGCCGCAGTTCCACCGTCACGCCACCCAGGTCCACCTCGAGTTCATCGTCCATCACCATCGTCGGCGGCACGAGCGTCACCTCGTCCCATGCGCCGGGCGCGGCCGCCTGCTTCTCGCGAAGCGTCGCGGGCACGTCCGCGTCGAAGCGGGCGCGGCACGCGCGGTGGCCGACGATCTCGGCGCGCTGGTGCGGCAGCCCGGCGGTGCCCCAGATGTGGTCCCAGTCGGCGTGGCTGTAGACGATGACGAGATCGAGCGGGGCGATGAGCGGCAGCCAGGCCGCCATATCGCGTGGATGGGAGAGCGTGTCCCATACGAGCGCGCGGCGGCGGCCGAGGACGAGCGCGCCGCGGACGCGGTAGTCGTCGAGGGCCACCTCGCACGCCCAGACGCCGTCGTCGATCCGGGTGATCGCCGCCATGCGCACCAGTGTGCCACACGGAGGCTCCCGGTGGTGCGGCAGGCGCCGTCAGATACTCTGCCTGACGAAGTGCGGCATCCCGTCGGGGATCTCGAGCGACAGCTCGACCAGGCCCTGGCACACACCGTCGCGATACCACGGCGCCTGGTAGATCAGCTTGCGCACGCCTCGCTTCTCGATCGTGTGGGCGTTCACGCGCGGGTGGGCCAGCAGGTCGGCCACCTGGCTGCGCGACGGCTCGGGATTGCAGTCGAGCAGGTTCCGGCCGATGAGCGCCTGCCCCCCGTCAGCGTCGAAGGTCTGCGCCGACTTCGCGTTCATCGCGACGATGACGCCGGCGGCGTCGCACACTGTGACTGCCCCGCGAAACCCTTCGACCCAGTCGGTGTCCATCACACTCCCCCTGCCGGCTCGCGGCGTTCGGCCGGCGGATCGGCGCGTTCGTCGCCATGATGATGCAATATCTGCGCTGAGCGAACCTTCGAGGGCCCGCAGGAGACGGCAGGATCGCCAGTTCCGAGCGCATTCTCGACGACTGAACCAATACGGAGTATAATCCTGTTCAGTCGAACCAATATGGAGTCACATCCATCATGAACGAGGCTGGCCTGCCGCGCCTTCTCGGCATCGAGTTGCCTCGAGGGCAGTCGGCGTTCCTCTGGGGCGCGCGGAAGACCGGCAAGAGCACGTACTTGCGATCGGCGTTTCCCGGTAGCCTCACCTTCGACCTGCTGAAGACCGACGTCATGCTGGAGATGGCGAAGCGTCCGGCGCTCGTGAGGGAGCAGATCCTCGCGGCCCCGCCGCGGCAGCTCCGGCTGCCGATCATCATCGACGAAGTGCAGAAGGTGCCGGGCCTGCTCGACGAGGTGCACTGGCTGATCGAGCACGAGCGCCTGCGCTTCATCCTCTGCGGTTCCAGCGCGCGCAAGCTCAAGCGCGGCCGCGCCAACCTGCTCGGAGGACGGGCCTGGCGATTCGAGATGCACCCGCTGGTGTCGGCCGAGCTTCCGGATCTCCACCTGCTGCGCGCGCTGAACCGGGGCCTGGTGCCGGCCCACTACCTCGCCGCCGAGTACCGCCGGTCGCTCGACGCGTACGTCCGCGACTATCTGAAGGAGGAAGTCTTCGACGAGGGGCTCGCGCGCAACGTGCCCGCGTTCTCGCGGTTCTTCGACGCGATGGCGTACTCACACGGGGAGCTGACGAACTTCGCGAACATCGCCCGCGATTGCGGCGTCGATGCGAAGACGGTCAAGGAGTACTATCAGATTCTCGTCGATACCCTGATCGGCACCTTCGTCGAGCCCTTCAAGGCACGGCAGGAGCGGCAGGTCATCACCAAGGCCGCCCGATTCTACCTGTTCGACGTGGGCGTGGCCGGCAGCGTGACCAAGAGGCATCTCGCCGAGGAACGCGGCGAGGCATTCGGCTGCGCGTTCGAGCACTTCATCCTGATGGAACTCCTCGCGCATCGGTCGTACCGCGCGCTGGGCCACGACATTCACTTCTGGCGAACGAAGAGCGGCCTCGAGGTCGACTTCATCCTCGGCTCGGGCGAGGTGGCCATCGAGGTCAAAGGCACCAGCCGGGTCGACTCCGCGGAGTTCCGCGGGCTGCGGGCGTTCGTCGGCGAGCACCGGCCCCGGAAGGCCATCCTGGTGTGCAACGAACGCGCGCCGCGGCTGCACGAGGGTGTCGAGGTGCTGCCGTGGCGCGAGTTCCTCGGGCGGCTGTGGGCCGGAGACATCGTCGGCGGCTGACGCCGATCCCGGCGTGCTCGGCCACGCTCGTGCGCGGGTGGTCGCTCAACGCGTGCGAGCGGGAAGCGCCCTGAGGTTCGCAACGAGCGAGCGGAACCTGCGCATGAGCCTGGCGCTCGGGCACCTGCTCAGCGTTACCTGCGGGGAGGATGTCGCCCGCGTCGGCTCGATGTGGACACCGTTCTTCACCGACCGCCCCGTCGACAACTGGTCGGACGCTACGACGTCCGACAAGGCCCGCTTTGGGAGGTTCTTCCACGAGATGCTGCGCCGGGATGTATCGCTGGCGCCGTCGCAGTTCGAGGCGAACTTCCTTTCGATCGCGCACACCGACGCCGACATCGACGCGATCGTCGCGGCGGCAGGGGAGTCGCTGGCACTGGCGTGGGGGTAGGTCATCACGGCGAACGCTACCCGAACCCGGACGGGAAGAAGCCGCCGAGGCACTATGGCGCTGGAATCCCGAGATCCTGACAGATCTTCCTGGCGAGGTCGTCGTTGATCTCGGGATGCCGCGGAACCGTCGATGTCCGGCCGGCAGGACTCACGAAAACGGAGTGCTTGCCGCCTTCGCGGAGCAAGCGACAGCCGTGCTGTTCGAGGTGGCGCACAAGGGTGCGCCGTTTCACGCACTGACCCTCAAGGGCTCACGGATCACGGGCCCTGCACCACTCGCGTGGTGAGCCAACTCCCGGTTGGCTTCCAGCACAATCGCCACGGCCTCCTGGAGATTTGCGCGCGCCTCCTCGAGCGTCGCGCCTTGCGTGTTGGCGCCGGGCAACTCTTCAACGAAACCGATGTACCCTTCGGGCACTTGGCGAAATACCGCCGTGAACTGCATTTCCATGGAGCTATGATACCGCCAACGAGTTCAAGAGGCAGAACCATTCCAGGCGACGGGACGGCTGGAAACCCGGACCCGGAACTGGCAAGATGGGGCCATGGTGACCCCGACGGTTCCCCAGCGTGGTTCGTACCGCTTCGCGATGCGCGTGCGCACGCCCGTGTCTGCGCTCGCAGTCCTCTTGCTCGTCACGAGCGTTGCCGTCCTCAGCGCGGCCACGCCGCAGCCCGGCAGCTTGCGTGCGTTGGACGGCGAGTGGGTCTATGTCGAGGACCGCACCGAGGGTCGCGCCCTCGAGCAGCTGGGCCCACCCATGAGCTCGAAGTTCTCGCTGCGCATCGAGGAGGGCGCAGTCATCCTGGTGAGCGGCCATGGCTCCGGGCACCGCAACGTGCGGGTCGCGCTCGACGGCTCGGCCACCGAGGTTGCGGGCGCCGGGGCAGGCACGATTGCGCGCTACCGCGGCGCGTGGAAGGACGGCGCGTTCACGTACGAGACCGAGTTCGTGCGCACGCCGGGCAAGGCACCAGAAGGGCTGATCCGAAGGGAGTTCCGCACCACGACCGACGGACTGATCGTGCGCGTGACGCTCGGGTCGCCCGCGACGTCTGACTCGATCGCGCTCTATCGCCACGCCCAGGACATCGCGATGCCCACGCCCCTGACGGCCGCGATTGGCGACGTGGCGTGGCTGGCCGGGGCGTGGGTCGGAACGAGGGGTACGGCGGGCACGATGTCGCTCGAGGAGCGATGGAGTCCGCCGCTCGGCGGTGCGATGCTCGCCGTGTCACGCACGGTCTCGCGCGACCGGATGTCCGCGTTCGAGTTCCTGCGCATCGTCGAGCGTGACGGCGGGCTGGTGTACATCGCGCAGCCAGGCGGCGCTGCGCCGACCGAGTTCGTGCTTACCGAGTTGGGCGGATCGCGTGCCGTGTTTGAGAATCCGCGCCACGACTATCCGAAGCGCATCGTGTACGAACTGTCGGCCGAGGGCGGTCTGATCGCCACGATCGGCTTCATGAAAGGCGGCAGCCCCCGGCGCTTCGAATTCAGGCGCCAGGAAGCAGCGCGGTGAGCGCACTGGGCGCCGGCCCGGGTCTCCTCCTGGTTCTGGTGTGGCTCGCGCCGATGGCGGGGCAGGGTCGCCCCATCGTAGGGCTTGATCACATCCCGCTGGCCGTCCGCGATATCGATCGGGCCGTCGAGACCTGCCGCCGGCTGGGTTTCTCGATCAAGCCCTGGCGGTTTCATGCGAACGGCATCCGAAATGCCCACGTCAAGTTCCCTGACGGACCGGGCCCCGAGCTCATCACGGCCACCGAGGCCGTCGATCCGCTGACCACGCGATACCGCGCCTTGCTGGCGTTGCGAGAGGGACCTGCCTCTTTCGCGCTGCACGCGCGGGATTCGGACCGTCTGATTGCCGCCCCGCGCAAGGGCTACGAGTTCGACCGCCGCGGCGACCTCACCGAGATCCGCCAGCCCGGTCTCGATTGGCTCTTCGTTGTCCGCGACAACCGCTCGCCGACCGACAGGCCACAGCACTTCGATCACCCGAATGGCGCCGTGGCGTTCCAGTCGATCTGGATTGCGACAGACGCCCGTGAGGGACTCGTGCGACTTCCGGTGGACCTCGGGGGAGCACGCTCGGCGAGATCGCGGCCGTGCCGGAACCGTCGGACGCGATCGTCGTGAGGCTCGACGGCGGTGATGTGGTGATCCTGCCTGCATCACACCAGCGAGTCGTTGGCCGCCCTGTTATCGGCGCAAGCGTGCTGGCGCGCGATCTGGACGTCGTCCGCCGGCACCTGGCGATGGCCGGCATCGAGTTCCGGCACGACGCCGGTGAGCCGCGCCGCGTTGTTGTTGCGCCCCCCACCCAAACCCTCGGAATCTAGCTGGAGTTCCGCCAGGACTCCGGAGCCCGCTGAAGACGGGGCGTGCGCGCGAGGGGAGCGGGTAGCCCGTCACGCACGGTCTGCCGGCGTCAACCCGGCGAAACCGAATCACCCGCAGCGTTCGTTGAGAACACCAAGCGGGCTTCGAGCCGGGTTGCGCAGTTCCTTGACGACGTGCGTGTTGACCATCGTTGTCTCGACCTTTGCGTGCCCCAGGTAGTCCTGGATCTGACGGATATCCACGCCGTTCAGCAGCAGGTGTGTCGCGAAACAGTGGCGCAGGCTGTGAACGGAGACCGGCTTGTGGATACCTGCCGATCGCACCGCGGCCTTGACCGCTTTCTGGACGACGGAGTCGCTCACGTGGTGTCGCCGTACGACACCCGCGCGCGGGTCCACGGACAGCGTTTGGTTGGGGAAGACCCAGAACCAGCCGAACTCCAGGCCGGCTCGCGGGTATTTCCGTTGCAGGGCGTCCGGCAGCCAGACACCGGCGATTCCAGCCGTGCGGTCCTCTCGGTGCAGTCTCTCGCCACAGCGTATCTGCTCGCGGAGCCGTTCACGGGCGGCGTTCGGGAGGAGCGTCGACCGGTCTTTGTCGCCCTTGCCACTCCTGACGACGATCAGGCCCTGGTCGAAGTCCAGGTCCTTCACCCGGAGCTGGCAACATTCCGAGACCCGGAGTCCACCGCCATAGATGAGCTCCGCCATCAGCCTGCTGGTTCCTTCCATCGCTCCGAGCAGAGCCACCGTCTCGGGGATGCTCAGGACCACTGGGAGGTGTTGGCCCGGGCGGGCGCGGACGCTGGCGGCGAGCCCGTCGAGTTCGAGGCCGAGCACCTCGCGGGATAGGAACAGCAGGGCGGAGAGGGCCTGGTTCTGGGTACTGGCAGAAACGGTCTGCCGCACCGCCAGGTGCGTCAGGTAGTCGCGCACGGTGGTCGAGTCGATCTTGGGCTCTGGTGCCTGCTGTCGGCTCTCTGCGTACCTGAAGAACCGGCGAGCCCAGTCGACGTACGTGCACTCCGTTCGATATGAGTAGTGCCTGGTGCGGAGTCGCTGACGCAGCAGGTCGAGCGCGCGTGCGGGTGCCGTGTGGTCGCGTGAATCAAGGGCCACGGGCGAGGCAGTGTTCCAGTCCGTCCGGTTGAGGAAGTTCACGAAGTAGAGGCGGATGGCGTGTTCGGCCTGGCGGACCTGCCAGTCCGGGTATCTCCCGCTGTGTTCCAGTTCCTCGCAAAGCCGTCGAGTCTGGTCGGCCAGTGGTTCGTTCGAGGCTGGGCCGGACAGGAAGCGCCGCACCCAGCGAACGACGTGGGGCGCGGCCTGCTCCCGCACGAGCCGGGCCCGGAGCAGGAACTCGCCGAACTGCTGAAGCGACGATTCCAGTTCGCGCATGGCGCCGTCGTCGCGCCATTGCAATGGTTGCGCCCGACCCGCTCCGCGTCGGTTTCGTCCGGAGGTGCAAGGGCTTTGCGGCTCGGTTCCGCCGCAGCACCTGCTTCGGGCGCCGCCTCTGGCAACCGTGGTTGGCGGCTGACGTCCCGATGACGGGGTTTTCCCTATTGGCACCAGCGCCACTTCCGGGCCCTGGCCCACCTAGACCTCCAGCGCCATTTCGGGATACGCGGCGCGCTCGACGCCTCGAAAACACTGTGCAGCTGAGACTTGACGGCGCCGACTCCTTGGAGTAGGGTGCGACACACGTCGACAGGTCCGGATGGTCCAAGGCCCGTGGCAACTCACGTTTCCCCCGCTTTGGTTCCATCCGGATATAGGACGTTCGGGAACACGGAAGAGACCGGAAACACGGAAACACGAACACGGAGAGCCTGTTGGTGTCGGTGCGAGGGCCCGGCAACTTCGGGCCGTGGCGAACCATGAGGCCCGCTGATCGCCCTCGCTGGGGTTATGGGGACCGGGAGCACGAACACGACGACGCTCACGACCACCCGGAGCGCGTCGGTGTCGGGATTGGAGCCGCCGACGTGGCGAACCATGGGTCGGCGGGGCGCGGTGAGGGAGCGGAGTCAACTCATCCCGAACCACGCGCTGCAGCCGACGGTCGCCGGCGTCGTCGTGAGCGCCCGCGGCTGAGCGCCAACGTTAGGCTGCTGAGGCCCGCGCGACACCGAACCGACACGTGCCAGGTCTCACGACTCGCAGACGAGCAACATTAAGAACGGCCGGACTGTTTCAGATGACCAAGTGAATGCTCGAGAGGAGGCCCACGATGCTGCGCTGCTTCGCAATAATGCCGTACGGTGGTCTGGATGAGGCAAAACGCAAGCACTACCAAGGCGTCTATCAGAGCATAATCGCAGCTGCTGCCGCAAAGGCTGGTTGTGACGTCAGAAGAAGCGATATAGCGGGAGAACCAGGGAATATCACACACGACATCATCAGGGACCTGGCTGAGGCTGACGTAGTCATCGCAGACCTGACAGAGAGCAATGCTAACGTCTTCTTCGAACTCGGGATCAGGCACGTCTTTCGCAAAAGCGGCACGGTCCATGTCGTTGATAAGAACAGCGCCCTTCCATTCGACGTGCGACAGTACCGGACAATTCCCTACTCTACCGATCTAGCGGAACTCCCAGAAGTCGTAGATGCGATCGCTGCGGCGATCGCAAAACGTCAAGCGCAGCCCACCCGTTCGGACAACCCCGTTCACGACGCCCTACCCAGCCTGCCCATTAACGTGCGGTCGATAGGGGAAGACGCGATGAGGGACCAAGTGGAGGCCCTTCAACAGCAAGTAGATGCTCTGCAGGCGGAGCGCGACTTGCTGCAGAAGAAGGTCACGCTCTTGGATCCTGCTGGGACCGTCGGTACGATTGACCGCGACGTTGATGTCGACGCCATTCTCGATGAAGCTGACGAAATCATGAAATCGACCGGAGAGCACGTTCTTCTAAAACTAACGTCCGCTGCCGACTCGGGTGGGACTGACGCCTTCGTGCGCACGCTGCGTCAGGTGCTAAGGAGCCCATTCCTTCATGAAAACGACTTCGTTCATGTCGCCAAGATGTGCACACGACTGGGCCTCCAGCAACACACGCTGGCAGTCTTTGAGGTGGCCAGGCGCAGGTTTCCGGCTAATGAGGACTTTGTGCTGGCGCTGGCTGACAGCTATGACGATTCGCCCAGTCCAGATCTGAAGGAGAGGGGTCGGCTTCTTCTCGAGTCGTACTTGGGTGTCAGGCATACCGATGGCGGGCCAATGGTGGGCGCCGCCCCAAAGCCGAAAGCACTGCACGCCGCCGGGATCCTTTTCAATGCGTACTTCCATCAAGGCAAGCTGGATTGGGTGTTGTCAGTGGCGGACTCCGCTGAGAAGGTGCTGGGCGCGGACAGCAGGCTGGTGCGCAACAAAGCACGAGCGCTTGCGGAACTGGGACGGAGGGAGGAGGCCGAAGCCGAGTTCAAACGCGCCCTCACTATCGACCCGAACGATGATACGACGCATGCGTTCTACAGCGATTTTCTCGATGACCTGGGTCGGTTCATGGAATCGTACGAGGAACACGAGGAGGCGGTCTTCGCGGATCCGAATGATGGTTCGCGGTTCTCGAACCTCGGTATCCATATCTTGAACCGGGGCCTTGTTAGGACATCGGACGCCAGCATTGTTGGCCCGTTGCCGCGTAAGGAGCGGGTGCGCTTCGCGCTCCCGCTCTTCCTTCGCTCGCTAGAGGACGAGGACAGGTCTGGCCTGCTGCGACCGCATGTTCTGTCTGTCCTGGTGAGAGCGGACGCCGTCGCCGAAGCTCAGGCGGTGTCGGAAGGCCGGCGGCCAGACGGTGCCTACGACACTGCGCCGCTCGACTACATAGAGGCCGAGATCCGGAGGAGACAGGACGTGAGCCAGAGGTAGTCTCGTGGTCGTCCGGTTCGTCGGCACGGTATGGCCAGTGTCCGGGACCCACACTCGGAAGGACTCGCAAGCGTAGCCTAACTCGCGGCTGCACCGGACGGCCGCGCAAAGGCGAGAAGCGCGGCCGCAGGTGAGCCGCGAACGTTCGGCGGACAGGACGACAGGACGTCAAAACGGACGACCGCAGTCGAATAATTGGAACACGCAGGCTGACGTGGGGTAGGGAGTCGGCGACAGTAGCGAGCGGCGCGGAGGACGACCATGGCGAATGTGCTCTTCTCGCTCGTCACCTGCTCCGTCGGTCTAGCCTGGATTTCCACGGACGAGGAATCGGTTAACGGCGCCCCGCGCACGCGGCGTGTGTCGCACACGGTCGAGCTGACGTCCTGACGCGATGGCTCGGATACGTTAGCTCTATGGTGCGTCGTCT
>JBFMFH010000128.1:0-34306 GCA_040752275.1 Acidobacteriota bacterium | reverse complement strand
GGCCGGGGCCGCATGATGGGGTGCTCGTGGGACTCCGGGTCCAACTACTCCGCGGGCTCTCAGCACCATAGAACAACCGACCTCTGGTCCAGCCTCGGCCGTCACTTTACCTCGTTTCATCGCGATGTGGGTCCGGCGCAGCCGGGTGGGGAACTACTCCCGTTCCACTCCCGCTCTAGAGCGGGTCTGTCTCGGGTCTGTCTCGGGTCTGTCTCGGGATATCGGAGGATCGCGGGCCCCAAGGTAGAGCGCGGGGCCGGGCGCCAGGACTTTGCCGGGAGGAAGTGTGCAGGGGCGGGCAGCGGTCCTACTGTCTACTGTCTACTCTACTGTCTACCTACTGTCCTTGAGATACTCCCCCGTAAACGCCGCCATCGTGTCGTAGATGCCGCTGAGTTCCGCGGGAGACGCGAGGAACACGACTCTGAAGAACCCGCCGTCGGGCGGCATGCCGAAACCCGAGCCGTGCACGCACAGCACCCCCGCCTCGCGCAGGAGGGCCAGCACGTAGTCCTCGTCGGTGCGCCCGGGCGGCAGCGTCACCTGAGGCATGACGTAGAACGCGCCACGCGGGGCCACGCAGCGCATACCCTCGATGGCATTCAGCCTCGTCGTCGTGACGGCGGCCCGCTCGGCGAGCGCCTGGCGGAACGCGACTTGGTGCGATCGGTCGCCGGTGAGCGCGGCCGTGATCGCGTGCTGCATGGGCACCGTCGAGCAGATGCGCCCGTCGGCGAGTTTGCGGATGGCCGCGACGACGTCCGTCAGGCGTGGACTGGCGCCCACGGCCATCCAGCCTGCGCGCCAACCAGGTGCAAGATACGCCTTCGACAGGCTGCCGAACGAGATGACCGGTGCGTCGGTATCCAGGCCGGCCATCGGAGACATCGGGCCCCCGTACGCCAGATCCCCGTACACCTCATCGGCCAGCACCACGAAGCCGTGCGTCGTGGCCAGCGCGAGAAGTTCGCGCCGGATCTCGTCGGGATAGACCGCGCCCGTCGGGTTGTTCGGGTCGATGACGACGATCGCACGCGTCCGTGGCGTGACGAGAGAACGAATCTCGCCGACATCGGGCATCCAGCCGCTCGCAGGATCCGTCCGGTAGTAAACCGCTCGCGCCGCGATCTTCGCCATCACGGCGGTGTAGAGCGGATACGTGGGCATCGGCACGAGCACGTCGTCGCCCGGGTTCGCCAGGGCGTTGAGGGTGATCTCGATGCCCTCCGACGTACCGGATGTCAGGAACACGTGTTCGGGGGATGTCGGCACGCCCCGCGACGTGTAGTCCGCCGCCACCGCCTGCCTGGCCGACGCGATCCCAGGCGAAGGTCCGTAGCCGTTGTGTCCGTCACGCATGGCCCTTTCGACCGCCTCCACCATGTGCGGCGGCGTCGTGAAGCCGAACGGGATGGGATCGCCAATGTTCAAGTACTTGACCGCGCGCCCGGCGGCTTCGACCTTGCGGGCTTCAGCGACGATGTTCCGGATGGCATACGTGAATCCGGTGACGCGATCGGCGACCGGAATAGCGGGGCTCGTCAAGGTGGTCGACATCAGGGGACAGTATCGCACAGCCGGGATTCGGGATTCGGGATTCGGGGAGCCTGGCTCTTCGTTGCCCAGAAATGCACAGGTCTTCACGAGTGGTGGCCAGTGACACGGGCCTCGGGTGGACAGACGCGCAAGAAGTCGGCTATTTTGGGCCTGTCTCCGCCTGAACCGCCTTGTGAACGGTTCTTGCTACCTCGTTCGGCGGAGGTCGCGTGGCGGCGCTGCCGACCCAGCTGGTCCCTGGGTCACCTCAGAGCATCGCCGCTCGCGCACAGCCGGTCTGGAGGTCTCATTGGCGCGGCAGCGGCATACGCTCCGGAGGGCGGGCATCTTCGGTGACGCGGCGATTCTGGCGTTCTTGCTTCTTCAGGCCGCCGATGGGGTGCTCACCTACGTGGGCGTCCAAACCCTCGGGGTCAGCGTCGAGGCCAATCCACTGCTGCTCGCATTGATGGCCGCGGTGGGTCAGGCCCCGGCAGTCCTGGCCGCCAAGGGCGTGGCGGCCGCCCTCGGCATGTCGCTGCACCTGCTCGGCGTACACAAGGTCGTGGCACTGCTCGCCGCTGTCTACCTCACCGCTGCCGTGATCCCCTGGGCCGGGTTGCTCATCATCATTTGACGCTATCCGTACCTCCCCATAATCCCCGCCTTGTCGAGACCGCGGATGCCGTACTTGTCGCCGATCGTCTTGAAGGCGTCGAGCGCCCGGCCAAGCATCTGCCTGTCGTGGTCCGCCGACAACTGCGTACGGATGCGCGCCTGCCCGGCCGGCACGACGGGATAGAAGAAGCCAATCACGTAGACGCCTTCCCCGTACAGGTCGCGGGCGACGTCCTGCGCGAGCTTCGCGTTGAAGAGCATCACCGGCACGATCGGGCTGTCGCCGTCCTTGATGACGAACCCCGCGTCTTTCAACCCCTGCCGCCAGAACGCGGCGTTGGCTTCGAGCCTGTCGCGCCGCTCCGTCGTGGCACTGAGTAGCTCGAGCACCTTGAGTGCCGAAGAGGCAATGGGTGGCGGCACCGCGTTGCTGAACAGGTACGGGCGCGCCCGCTGCCGGCACAACTCCACGACTTCCTTCCGGCCGGAGACGCAGCCACCACTCGCTCCACCGAGCGCCTTGCCCAGCGTCGTCGTGAGGATGTCAATCCGGCCCATGACGCCGAAGTACTCGTGACATCCGCGGCCGGTCTTGCCGATGAAGCCTGTGGCGTGGCTGTCGTCGACGAACACGAGGGCGTTGTACCGGTCCGCTAGGTCGCAGATGCGGTCGAGCGGCGCGAGGTCGCCGTCCATGCTGAAGACCCCGTCGGTGACGATCACGCGATTGCGCTTGTCCTGGTGTGCCTGGAGCTTCTGCTCCAGCATCAGCATGTCGGCATGCTCATAGGGGTCGCGCACGGCCTTGCAGAGCCGGATGCCGTCGATGATGCTCGCGTGGATCAGGCGGTCCGAGATGAGCACGTCTTCAGCCCCGAAAAGCGCTTCGAAGACGCCCGTGTTCGCGTCCATACAGCTCGGAAAGAGGATCGTGTCCTCCGTGCCAAGGAACTCCGTCAGTTTGCGTTCGAGGGCGCGGTGCGTGTCCTGTGTCCCGCAGATGAACCGGACGCTCGACATCCCGTAGCCCCGCTCGTCGAGGGCCCGGTGGGCGGCGCTGACCACCTCGGGGTGGCTCGAGAGCCCGAGGTAGTTGTTCGAACAGAGGTTGATGACCTCCTGCAGCTCGGCTCCCGCCGGGAACTCGACGCGGATGTGCGACGACTGCGGCGAGTGGATGAATCGCTCTTCCTTGTAGATGCCCTGTTCCCGCAGGCCCGCCAGCTCCTTCTGCCAGGCCTCCTTCAGGGCGGCGGGGTATGCCACCTCTAGGCTCCCTTCTTGGCGATCTGCCTGTTCTCTTTCATGGTCGGGGACCCTCTTGAGGGGCCCGAGTGTACCACAGGCGCCAGAGCCGGATGATCGTTTGCCGGCCCCCGATCGTCTCACTCAGAAGGGCGGGGCGACGAAGGGGACAATCCCGGATTGAAGCGGGATAGTATGAACCGAACGATCCCGCGTGAATCCGGGATTGTTCTGAGGTGAGGCGGCGTGCAGGACTGGGCGAAGCAGCAACGGGGCCGGATTCGGTCGTTCTACGACACCTACACCAAGGGGCTCACGCCAGAGGAGTTCCAGCGCGTATTCACCCGCGACACGCGCGAGGCGTACCGCTACTTCACCCGCGGGATCGACCGGCAGCAACTGGCCCGTCTGCCGTGGTACAAGCGTCCGTTCGTCTTTCTGCACGTCGCGTTCCTCGCCTTCACGCTGAAGATGTCCCCGGCCCGGCGGATGCTCTTTGCCGTCGCGCTTATCGCCGTCGGGCTCGGCACCTTCCAGCTGCTGCGCGGATGGTCCGTCATCTGGGTCCCGATTGACCCCTTCGTTCTTCGCCTTCCCATCGTGCTGCCGCGGTGGCCGGACGGGACGGGTCTTCTCATCCTCGCGGTCATCCTGCTGAACCTGATCGTGCTCCTCGAGGTCTTCGAACGGCTTTCCCTCAAGAACGACCTCGAGATCGCGCGCGACATCCAGCAGGCCATGCTGCCCGGCGGCCTCTATACGGGCACGGGCATCGAAGCGTTTGGGCTCACGCGCCCGGCCAACACGGTCGGCGGCGACTTCTACGACGTCCGTCCTTTGCCCGACGGCCGGCTGATGGTTGCCGTCGGCGACGTGGCCGGCAAGGGAAGCCCGGCCGCACTGCTGATGGCACTGCTGCTCGCCATGATGCGCACGCTCCTCGACGAGGGCCTCGACGCCGCCGCCCTGATGGAGCGGCTCAACGTGCAGATCACCCGGCACGCCCCGGCCTCGCGATTCATCACCCTGCTCTTCGCGACCATCAGGCCCGAGACGGGAGAGGTCGTGTCGGTCAACGCAGGCCATCTGCCGGGTCTCATCTACCGCCGGTCGGGCACCTTCGAACGGCTGACGGACGGCGGCATCGCGCTGGGCATGTTCGACAGTTCTTCGTACACGGCTCAGTCGAGCCGTCTCGATCCCGGGGACCTGCTGGTGCTCTATAGCGACGGCATCACCGAGGCGGAGGACCCGAGAGGCCAACCCTTCGACGAAGGGGGCCTCGAGAGCCTGATCCGGGCCTACGCGTCCGAAGACGTGCGCGAGATCGGCGAGCAGGTGTTCACCGCTGTCGAGCGCCATGCCCACGATGTGCGGTTCGCGGATGACCTCACCATCCTGCTCGCCCGCAGGCCGGTGCCGGGCTCGGAGCCGCCAAGGGAGCCCGTGAGACCATGGGCAGAGCGGGGTCCGACATTCGCCGGGTTTGGCTTGCCCGAATCCCGAATCCCGAATCCCGAATCCCGATGAAGCGCGCGCTGTCCCTCTTCCTCCTCGCCGGCCTGCTGGCTCTTTCCGGCGCCACGAGTGCCGGCGCGCGTCACCAGGCTCAGGACGATGGGATTGCAGAGCTGCTGCTGAAGCTGCAGCAGATTATGCAGGTCGGTGTGCCCGACGCCTACCTGGACCTGCTGTCGCCCGTCGCCGATCCGGTCGAGGCGGCCGGCGCGGTGGCGGGCCTCATCTATCCTGGCATCACCCGCGCCGTCGTGCGCGAGCGTGACCGGGCACCCCTCGAGGGTACGCTGGTGGGGTCCGGTTACCGCCTGATGCTCGAGATCTTCATCGAGCGCGGCTCCCGCGCGCGGATCAGTACGTGGCAGTTCGACGTCAGGCGCACCATCGCTGAAGACGCCGCCACCAACTGGCGAATCTCGGATCAGAAGCCCCTGTCGAACATCGATGGCCTCTACCGGCTGGAGCTGAACGCCACCCGCCAGTACCGCGCCCGCAACCTCGTCGTCCATTCCGAGGATCTCGACATCCGGATGGACGAGGGCCTCGTGTTCACTGCCGATGCGGGCGGCGGGCCGACCGCGCTCGTCCTGCTTCCCGAGCGCAACGGTACGTTCACGTTCCGGCCGACGCCCGAGGTCGAGCGCGAGCAGGTGAAGCTGTACGCCAGGAGCGACGCGATTGCGGGAGACCTCAAGGAAGTCTTCGTGCGGCTCAACCCCGCCGATTTCAACGCGAAGTTTGCCAGCGAGGCTTTGACCATCGAGGCCACCGATCCGGGCGCCTTGCGCCGCGCCGCCGAGGTGTTCGACGAGGAGGTGGAGAAGTCGTACGGCCTCGACGTCGGCGACCTGAGCCGTGAGCTGTGGTCGCTCCTGCCGAGCTTCGGCGACATGGTGGCCGAGCTGCGCACGCGCAGGTTCGATACCCTGACCTACGCGCAGTCGCAGGCCGAACCCGAGGATATCTCGGTCTTCGATCGCCGGCGCCGCCGGAACATCTCGGTCTATCCGTCGCAGGAGCGGGTGGCTCGCGGGCAGCGGTTCTTCGATGAGGATGCCAACGCGTCAATCGACGTGCTCGACTACCTGGTCGACGTCAACATCGATCCTGAACGGCAGTGGCTGGAGGGCCGGGGCCGGCTTCGGTTCGTTGTGCGCGAGACAGGGATGAACTCACTGACGCTCCGCCTCGCCGAACCGCTGCGCGTGTACTCCGTCTACAGCACCGAGCTCGGACGCCTGCTCGCGCTCCGCGTCCGCAACCAGAACACTGTCGTCATCAATCTCGCGGGGATCGTCACGAGTCAGACGGAACTGAATCTCGTCGTCAGCTACGGGGGCCGGCTGCCTCCGGCCGCACCCGACCGCGAGACCGTGACCCAGTTCCCGCAGGACCCGCTCCAGGCCGAGCCCCCGGACATCCCCGGGGAACCGAGCCTGCTCTATTCGACGCGCAGCTACTGGTATCCCCAGCCGACCGGCACCGACTATGCGACGGCCGGGATCCGCATCACCGTGCCGGAGCCGTGGGTGGTCATGGCTTCGGGCGAACTCGTGCCGGGATCGCCCGTCAGCGTGCCGCCCCGTGAAGGCAGACAGCCAGCCCGGATGTTCGAGTTCAGCGCGCCCCAGCCGCTGCGGTATCTGGCGTGCGTCATCAGCAAGTTCGAGCGCGTCATGCAGCTCAGTGTTCCGCTGCAGCGCGAGCTCGAGCCGAGACGCGCCACAAACGGCCGGCCGCTCTCGCTGCCTCTCTCGGGCCCGCTGCCGACCGGCGTGTTCTACGACACAATCAGCCTCGTCGCCGAGGCGAACTCGCGCCAGCGTTCAACCGGACGGCGCCAGGGCGAGACGGCCGAGCGCATCATCCGGTACTATGCGTCGCTGGTCGGCGATACTCCGTATCCCAGCCTTGCGCTGGCTGTCATCGAACGCGAGCTGCCGGGCGGCCACAGTCCGGCCTACCTCGCGGTGCTGCACCAGCCGATTCCGGGCTCTCCCTTCACGTGGCGGAACGATCCCGCTGCGTTTCCCAGCTTCCCGGAGTTCTTCATCGCCCACGAACTCGCGCACCAGTGGTGGGGACAGGCGATCGGCTGGAAGAGCTATCACGAGCAGTGGATCAGCGAAGGGTTCGCTCAGTACTTTGCCGCGCTGTACGCCCGGCAGAGCCGGGGCGAACGGTCGTTCGATGACCTGATGCGCCGCATGACCAGGTGGGCGAGGGACATGGGCGACCAGGGCCCCGTGTCGCTCGGCTACCGCTTGGGACATATCCGCGGCGAGGGACGCGTCTTCCGTGCGCTCGTGTACAACAAGGCGGCGGTCGTGCTGCACATGCTGCGGCGGCGGCTGGGAGACGAGATCTTCTTCCGCGCGCTGCGCCGGTTCTACATCGGCCACCGATTCCAGAAGGCCGGCACGGCCGACGTGCAGCGGGCGTTCGAGATCGAATCGGGCCAGGACCTGGAACGGTTCTTCGAGGGGTGGATCCACTCCTCCGGCACGCCGGTGGTCAAGTACTCGTGGGCGTCCGTTCCGGGCGGCCAGAGCGTCGTGCTGCGCTACGAACAGGTCGGCCGCGTCTTCGACATTCCCGTGACCGCGAGCATCACCTACGGAGACCGCGACGTGGACGACACCGTCGTCTTCCTCCGGGAGCCGGCCGGAGAGATCCGGATCCCCACCCGCGGCGACGTGCGGAAGATCGAGCTCAATCAGGACGAGATCACGCCGGTGGAAGTCTACCGCCTGGCGCCTGTCGCCTGACGCCTGTCGCCTGACGCCTGTCGCCTGCTATGATCTCCCCATGGAAACCGTCTCCCTGAAGATCGACGGGCGCGACCTGACCGTCGAGAAAGGTCGAACCATCCTCCAGGCCGCGCTCGACAACGGTATTACTATCCCCTATTACTGCTACCACCCCGGCCTCGGCGTCGACGGTTCCTGCCGCGTCTGCATCGTCAAGGTCGAGAAGATGGCGAAGTTGCAGACGGCGTGTTCGACCCTCTGCGCCAACGGCATGGTGGTCGAGACGAGCGGTCCCGAAGTCATCGAGGCGCGCGCCAGCGTCTTCGAGTTCCTGCTGATCAACCATCCTCTCGACTGCCCGGTCTGCGACAAGGGTGGGGAGTGCCCGCTGCAGGACTTCTCCTACAGCTTCGGTCCCAAGCTCAGCCGCATGGAATTTGCCAGGCGGACCTTCGATGGCGAGGGTGTGAAGGCCGATGTGGATTTCGGCCCGACGCTGATGCTGAACCGCAACCGGTGCATCCTGTGTACCCGCTGCGTACGCTTCATGCGCGAGATCGACACCGACGCGCAGATCAGCGTCATCGACCGCGGCTACGGGAGCGAAATCGCGACCTTCCAGGAACGCGGCGTCCACTCGCTGCTGTCGGGGAACCTCATGGACGTCTGCCCGGTCGGCGCCATCACGACCCGCGACTACCGGTTCACGTCGCGGCCGTGGGACAACCCCGTCGCGGTTGATACCATCTGCACCTCATGTTCGAAGGGCTGCAACACCACAGCGTGGCTCAAGGCCAAGCCCGAGTGGGCGAAGGGTGCGCGGCTCGTCCGCTTTACGCCGCGGTTCAATTCCGATGTCAACGGCTACTGGATGTGCGACATCGGCCGCTTCGGCTACCACTGGGTCGAGAGCGATCGGCGCCTGACGACGCCGCTCGTGCGAAGCGGGTCGGGGTCGCAGGCGTCTTCGACGTGGGCCGGCGCCCTGGTGCGCCTTCGCGAGAAGCTCTCGCCGGTGCTTCAGACCACGCCGGCAGATTTGCGGGTACTCGTTTCGGCACACGCCTCGCACGAGGAGCTGTTCCTTGTGCGTGAGCTTGTCCGCGCGCTCCAGGGCCCCGGTGCCGAGCGCCGCGTCGCCGTGAGCTGGCGCCAGTCGCCGAAGGAGCAGCCCGCGAACGCCAGGTTCAAGGTGCCGCCCATCGACGCGCCGAACGTGGCTGGCGCACGCGCGTTGGGTTTCACGGTGCCCGAGGACGTCGGGGCGGCGCTCAGCGGCTTGCGGGCCGCGATCGAGGCCGGCGCCGTACAGGCGCTCTATGTGCTCGACCCGGGCTTCGCTGGCAGCCTCGGTGACGTCCAGTGGTTGCTCGATCTCCGTGCCACCGGGAGATTGCCCGTCCTCATCGTCCAGGGCGTGGTCGCCACTCCCTTGTCAGCTGCGGCCGACATCGCTCTGCCGGGCGCCGCGTGGGTCGAGAAGCACGCGACCTACACCAATGACCAGGGCCGCGTGCAGGGCACCGCCCGGGTCCTCACACCGCCCGGCGACGCGAAGCCCGACTGGGAAATCCTGACGCTGGTGGCTGCCGAGCTCGGCCATCCCGTGCCCTACTCCGGCGACGAGGGCGTGCGCGCGGCCATCGCCCAGACACTGGCCGGTCAACCGGCTTACGAGAAGCTTGGCGAGATCGAGTTTGCACGGCCTGTCGCCGCACGGACATGGCTGCAGATGTCCAACCCGTCTGAGCGCTGGAAGTGGGACCACTTGTTCCAGGACCTGCCGCCAGTCAAGGGTGAGCCGCGCATGGTCAGAGCGGAGTTGGTGAGGAAGTAACAGGACTAGAGAGGTCAATCTCACTTCGGTCCCGGCGGGGCAGACCGGTGTCGTGTGGCCGCGCAGGCCCAGCGAAGCCGGAAGAGCGAAGTCGGACGGAGGCGGGTTAGCCCGCGGCAAGGTGGTCGCGCCATGAGCGCGACTCCTTCCCTTCTGTCTTCTGTATTCTGTATTCTGTCTTCTGTCAGAATCAACTCCATGCGCCAGCTCTCTCTCCTTGCCCTCCTTGCCCTTACCGGCGCGACCCCAGACGCCCAGCTCCACCGCCCGCAGGCTGAGCTGACGCCGCTCGTCGAACGGACCGGCGCGCACGCAGGTGACTCGGTCCGTCTGGCGCTGCAGGTGTCGTTGCCGGAAGGGCTGCACACGCAGTCGAACCAGCCTCGCGATCCGGCGTTCATTGCCACCGTCCTTACCATCGATGCGACGCCGGGCGTCATCGTCGACGAGATCGTCTACCCGCCTGCGGTCGACCTCGCGCAAGAGGGCCAGGATCAACCGCTGTCGGTCTTCGAGCACGCGTTCGCCGTCGGCGTACAGGTGACGCTCGCACCCGACGTTGCGGTGGGAGACCTCATCGTGCCGGCACGCCTGCGCTACCAGGCGTGCAACGACGTCATGTGCTTCGCTCCGGCGACGTCCGAACTCGAATGGACGATCCGCGTCGTGCCTGCGTCGACACCGGTGGCATCTGCAGGCCTGCCCGTATTCAACACGATCGCCTTCGGCCAAGGAGACAGGCCCCGCCCCGCAGATGTTGCTGCCGGCCAAGGAGACAGGCCCCGCCCGGCAGATGCCACTGCCGGCCAAGGAGACAGGCCCCGCGCGGCGGATTCTGCTCCCGGCCAGGGGGATAGGGTTCGTGGTGCGGATGCTGAGGGGGGGGTGCTGGCAAGACTCGACGGCTTCACGGTCCTGGCCACGACGGGCGGCTATCTCGGCGTCGAGGACTTCCTGACGTTCATCAGGAACGCCGAGGCCGGCATCACGACGCGGGGATTGTTCGAAGGCCGCGGGCCGCTGGCCATTCTCCTGCTCGTGCTCGTCGGGGGCCTGGCGTTGAACCTCACGCCGTGTGTCCTTCCGATGATTCCGATCAATATCGCCATCATCGGCGCCGGCGCACAGGCCGGTTCGCGTGTTCGCGGGTTCCTGCTTGGGTCCACCTACGGCGCGGCGATGGCCATTGTGTATGGCGTGCTCGGCCTGGTGGTGATCCTGACCGCCGGGACCTTCGGCACCATCAACTCGTCGCCCTGGTTCAACGCCGGCATAGCCGTGCTGTTCGTCGCTCTCGGCCTGGCGATGTTCGATGTGTTCATCATCGACTTCTCGAGATTCTCGAGCAGCTTCAGGCCCGGCGAGCATCGCGGCACGCTGGCACTCGCCTTTGCGATGGGCGCTGTCGCGGCGTTGCTCGCTGGCGCGTGCGTGGCGCCGGTGGTCATCCAGGTCGTCGTTTTTTCGAGCGATCTCTACGCGTCGGGAACGACCCTCGCCCTCGCGCTGCCGTTCTTCCTGGGCCTGGGCATGGCGATTCCCTGGCCTCTCGTCGGCGCCGGTATCGCCGCGCTCCCGAAGCCTGGCGCGTGGATGGTGCGCGTCAAGCAGGCTTTTGGCGTGTTCATCCTCGGCACGGCGCTCTACTACGGATATCAGGCCTACACGCTCTTCTCGAGCCGCTGGGTCGACCCGGCGGCCGTCAAGGCAAGCGTCGAGGAGCAACTCAAGGCCGGCTGGTACGCCTCACTCGACGAGGGTCTCGACGCCGCGATGCGCGAAGGCAAACCAGTCCTGATCGACATGTGGGCGACCTGGTGCAAGAACTGCCTGACGATGGACCGGACGACGTTCGCGGACGCGTCGGTGCAGGAGGCGCTCGCGGGCTACGTGAAGATCAAGTTCCAGGCCGAGGAGCCCGACCAGGAGCCTGCCCGGTCTCTGATGGGGCGATTCGACGCGGTTGGGCTGCCGACATACGTGGTTCTGAAAGCCACCCCCTGAGGTCTGTCGCCAGCCGTCCTCCCTGTCGCCGGCCGCCGGTCGCCAGTCGCCTGCTATAGTACGCCTTCGAATGTCCGTTTCCACCAAGATCGTGCCCCCTTCGCCGCCCCGTGCAGGCCTGGCCGCGACGGCCCTGAAGCTCGCCGTTACCGTCCTGCTCTATGTGGCCGTCTTCTACTGGGTGGATGCGGGGACGTTGATCGCACGCCTCCGGGGCGTCGAACTCGGCTGGGTCGTGCTCGGCACGCTGGCCTATGTCGTGGGTCAGTGGGCCAGCGCGTGGCGGTGGTGGATCCTGCTCGCACCGGTCGAGCTGGCCGTGCCGTACCTCCGGATGGTTGCCTTCTACTTCATCGGGATGTTCTTCAACATCTTCCTCCCGACCATTGTCGGCGGCGATGCCGTCAAGGCCCTTTTCCTGGCCCGCGAGACGGGGGCGCCGGCCCGGGCCGTGATGTCCGTGTTCATGGAGCGCAACACCGGTCTCGTCGCACTCTTCGGCATTGCGACGATTGCCGCCCGGTTCGCGCCGCCGGTGGAGCTGCTTGGGTTCTCCATCCCTGGGCTCGTGCTCGTGCTCTTCGCGGCCTTTCTCGCCGCCAACCTCGTCATCGCCACTCCGCGAGCCTACCGGTTCGTCGACCACCTGATCGCGCTGACACCTCTGGCACGCCTGCGATCGCGGGCGTCGTCGCTCTACGAGGCCGTCGTGCCCTACCGGGGCGCCTACGCCCGCCTGGGGGCCGCGCTGGGTCTGTCGTTCTTCTTCCAGGCGGTCGTAATCCTCGTGGTATTCTTGAACGCCAAAGCCCTGGCCGAAGATGTGCCGCTCGCGGCACTGGCGGTGTTCGTGCCCCTGATTTCGCTTGCGGGGATGCTGCCCATCAGCGTGAACGGGCTGGGCGTCCGAGAGGCGCTGTACCTGCTGTTGCTCGGACGTATCGGCGTCCCTGCAGACGCGGCCGTTTCCATGGCACTGCTCTACTTCATCGTGACCGTGACGGCCAGTCTACCGGGCGGCATGGCATACGCCCTGCTGAACACTCCCGCTCTAAAGCGGGAGTGATCGGGGACTAGAGCGGGAGTGATCGGGGACTGAAGCGGGAGTGACCCGGGACTGGAGCGGGAGTGATCCGGAGCGGGGGTGATCGGGGGACCGGGATCTTGGGGGAGGCATCATGAAGAATCGCGCGGTGCGAGCCCTGCTGGTGCTTCTCGCCCTCGCGGCAATGGCGGGCGCCGGCTACTGGCTCTGGCAGGTGGAAGGGCAGATGGCCTCCGCCGCCCGCGAGGCCGAGGAGTTTGGCGATCGGACGCGGCAGCTCGGCGTCGACCTGGCTCACCTGGGCAGAGCCCAACAGGCCTATGTCGCCGACGGACAGGATGCCCACGCGTGGGTGAAGACCGCGACAGCGTTGGCCGCCGCCATCACCACCGGTCTCGGCGAGGCCCGTCAGGCCGCCCGTTCACCCGAGGCGCAGGGCGCCCTCGAAGGTGCCGTCGAGACGCTTGCGGCGTTCGCCGACACCGACCGGCGGGCGCGCGAGTATCTCGATGCCACGCAGCGGATCCTGGCCTCCGACGTCATCTTCGCGGACGGCTCCGCGGCGATCGCCAAGGCAGAAGCTGCCGTCAACGAGGCCCGCCTGCGTGAATCGGCGGTTCGCGCGACCGAGATGTCCGACCTGCGGCGCCAGCAGCTCTACGCCTTGACTGGGGCGGCTGCCCTCACGCTGCTCGCGCTGTTGCTGTTGTTCCCGGTGCCGCGCTCGGCGGCAGGTGAGGCCGGCGATGGTACGGCGGCGGTGTCGCGGGCGGGCGGCCTGGGTCTGAGCCAGATCTCAACCGCATTCACTGCCCTGAACGACGATGCGGGCGACGCCACCGTCGACCTGTCGAGCCTCGATGCGGATGCCCCGCGCATCGCACCGCGGCCGCCCGCCGCCGTGCAGGGGCCGGTGACCGAGGTGGCCGACATCTGCGCCCTGCTCGCGCGTGTCAAGGAACCTCGTGAACTGCCTCCGCTGCTCGAACGCGTGGCGACGGCCCTCGAGGCGGCAGGACTGATTATCTGGATGCCCGACGGCCCCAAGGGCGCACTGCGTCCCGTACTCGCCCACGGCTACCCACCCCTCGCCATCACGCGCATGGGCACCATCGCGACCGACGCGGACAACGCGACCGCGCTGGCATTCCGCACGCGCGCACAGCATGTGGTTCCGGCCGAGACGGGTTCGAACGCCGCGGTCGTATCGCCCCTGGTCACCGCAGACGGATGCTCGGGCGTCATGGCCATCGAATTGAGGCCAGGCGTCGAGGCATCTGATCACCGCCGGTCGCTCGCGGCCATCGTGTCGGCTCAGCTGGCCACCCTGATTTCGCCGGCGGAGGAAGGCCGGCCGGCCGGCCGCGGCAGGTAGTCGTGGACGTCCCACAGGGCCCGGCGCTCGACCCGGCGACCATCGGCGAGCTGCACCGCTTGCAGGCGGAGTACGCCAAGCCCGCCTTCATCCGTGAACTCGTCGCCATCTTCAAGGCCAACGCACCCGGACGCATGCACGCCATCCGCGAGGCGATTCAGCAGTCGGACCGCGGCGGCCTCGAACACGTGGCGCACACGCTGAAGAGCAACTGCGGCATGCTCGGCGCATTGCGCATGGCTGCGCTGTGCGCCGAGCTCGAAGCCGCCGGCGAGCAGGGAGGATTCGACCGCGCCGCCGCCCTGCTGCCGGAGGCCGAGGGAGAATTCGCGAGGGTCCTGGCGGCGGTCGACGAACTCAGCCGCCAGGAGTCGTGATCGGGGCTTCTAGATAATCCGCCCGCGGGTGATGATCCGCCCGCGCGGAGCCTCGGCCTTCTCGATCGTCGCCTTGACGGTCAAGGCCTTCCTGTCGCGCGAGAGCCCGATCGACACCTCGCCCGCCTTGCCGCGGATCGCCTCGAGGAGATCGCCCGTATCCTCGACGCTCTTCCCGTCGACTGATGTGATGACGTCCCCGGCCTTGATTCCGGCCTTCGCCGCCGGACTGTCCTTGTCGACACTCGACACCAGCACGCCGTCCTTGACCCCGAAATACTCGGCCAGCTCTGGTGTCAGATCCTGGATCGAGACGCCCAGGCGCCCGCGCCGAAGCACCATGGCCATGGGGCCCTCGCCAAACCACATCAGCCGATCGCGCAGCACGTCGGGTGCCACCCGCGACAGGACGTCGCGTTCGGCGAGTTCGCGCTGCCGCTCGCGCGTGGACCGTTCCAGCTCCTGGCGCAACCGATCGCTCTGGGCGCGCAACCGTTCCGCCTGAGCGCGCAACCGTTCCGCGTTAGCACGCGGCCCCTCATCGACCCACGAGAACGCGGCGGCCTGCCCTTCGGTCGTCGCCGTCACGTCGACGCGCGAGCCGCCGCGCATCACCGACATCTTCACCGCCCGCCCCGCGGGCGTCTCGCGCACGAGCCGAACAAACTGGCTCGCGCTCCGTACCTGCTCGCCGTCGAACTGCACGACGACGTCCCCGGCCTTGAGACCGGCCTTCGCCGCGGGCGAGTCGTCCGTCACCTCGTCGATGACGACGCCGGATGGCGACGGCAGCTTCATCTTCTCGACATCATCCTTCTCGACGTCGCGGATCCGCACGCCGAGCCGGCTGCCGCCCATCTGGCCAAACGCCTCGCCGAACGCGACGACTTGCGGGCCGTCGCCCTCTCCGACGAACACGGCCGTTCCGCCGGCCCTCTTCCGAGCGACCACGGTCTGCTTCGCCTTTGTCTCGGCCTGCGACGTTCCCCCCGGGCCCCAAATCCCGTCTGCCTCGACGAAGCTGCGCCCTTCGCCCGAATCCCGATTCCCGATTCCCGATTCCCGATTCTTGGCCGCCTGTCCCGCCACGCCCGGCGCCCACACGGCGGCCCCCGCTGCCACCGCGAGCCCCAGTGCGGCCACCCCGATGATCTTCCACACGCCCATGGCTCTTCCTCCCGGAACGGGTCAACCTACACAGGGTGAGACGTTCGGCAGGGGCAAGCGGCCGGACCTGTCGCCTGACGCCTCCCCTGTCGCCCGTCGCCTGACGCCTGACGCCCGTCCTGCCGATACCTCCAAGGAGCCGTTCCCGGGCTCCACACGTGTGGTCTGCCCGGCGGAGGAGAGGGCCCATGCCGACGTTCTCCCGTAAGTCACTGTTTCTAATGCTCTTGGCCGTCGTGATCACCGGCGCGTCTGCCTGGTGGGTGCTCGTCACGCCGGACAATCCGCTGACCAACCTCTTCCGTCGCGAGATCTCCGACGTCAACGCACGTATCATCATCGGCCCATATCCGGCCGACCGAGACTTCCGGCTTCTCAAGGCCCACGATGTCGGCCTCATCGTCACGCTCCTCGACCCGCGGCTGCCCTACGAGGCCACGCTCTTGCAACGGGAGAAGGCCCTGGCCGAGCGCCACGGCATCGAGGTCCGGAACTTCCCCATGTCCAGCGTTCTGGGCCAGCGGTTCGGCAACTACTATGACGACAGCGCCACGCGGGCCGCCGAGGCCATCGCAAGTGCCGATACGAAGGTCTACCTGCACTGCTACCTCGGCATGCACCGCATCCAGGCGGTCCGGACCCGGTTGGCCTCCCGCGGCATCGAGGCGGGCACGTATGCTGTCCGCCACGGCGAACGGGTGGACTCGGCCATCCAGACGGACGCCGCCGAAGCCGCGTACGCCGATGGCCGCTTCCGCGATGCCCTTGCGGCGCTGTCGAGGATCGATGATCGTCAAATGTCGCCCGCCGCGCGCATTCTCCGAGGGTGGAGCCACTTCCGCCTCGGCGAGATCCCGCAGGCCCGGGCAGCATTCGAATCTGCCGGCCGGTCTGCCGCTCACGAGGGGCCCGCGGCCGTCGGCCTCGGGTATTGTGCGCTTCGCGACGGCGAGCCTGCTTTGGCCGAGCGCTACTTCCGGCAGGCCATCGCGAAGACGCCCGATGATGCGGACGCGCTGGGCGGCCTGGGCCTGGTCTGCTACCGGTCCGGCAAGCTCGACCAGGCGGCTGCACATCTCGAAGCGGCTCTGCACCTCGCCCCTGACAATTCCGAGCTGCAAGGCGTACTCGAGCGCGTCCGAGCCGCCCGGCATCTCGGCGGCCAATGAATCAGAGTAGAGATCCGACGTCTCAGGCTGGAGCGACCTTCATGGAGCCACACGACACCAACGTCAACCTGACGGGCTCGGGGAGCGGCGAGGATCCCGAACTGGCCATGCGCGATGCCCGCCAGCGCTTCATTGCCGCGTTCCCGAAGCGGTCGGACTCCATCGGCTTCCTGCTGGGCATGGTCGCCACCCTCGGCGACGCTGGGCCGGTAGAGCCGCTCCGGCAGATCGTGCATCGCACCGCGGGTCTTGCCGGGACGCTCGGGTTTCCGTCGGTGTCGAAGTACGCCGCCGATCTCGAGACGCAGCTCGGCGCCATCGGGGCCGGCACCTTCGATAGCGAGCACGCAACGCGCACGTTCGACCTGCTGCAGGAAGCGTTTGCCGACGACCTGGCCAATCCGCCGTCGTGGGCCATCACGATGCCGGCATCGGAAGAGATCTATCGCGTGCTGGTCGTGGAAGACGACGAGGATCAGCGCGAGGTGGTCGGGATCCATTTGCGCGCAGCCGGGTTTGCGCCCGTGCCCGTTTCGACCGGAGACGCGGCGCTCGCTGCGGCGCGCCAGCACCGGCCACATCTGATCCTCCTCGATGCGAACCTGCCCGGCATGGATGGCTACGCGGTCTGCCGCACCCTGAAGGCCGATCCGGAGCTGGCCGGCACACCAGTGGTGTTCATGACCGTCCGGTCGCACATCGACGACAAGGCGGTCGGTCTGATGCTCGGCGCCGATGACTACCTCACGAAGCCGGTGGATATGACCGAGCTGGTGCTGCGCATCCAGATTCTCCTCAAGCGCAAGGCTGACCGGGAGGGCATGCCTCCGCCGGCTCCGATCATGCCTCCCGCGCCGATCGATGCGCCGCGCGAGCTCGATTACGAGAGTTTCGTCACAGTGGCGCGGGAGCAGCTGCGGCGGTCGGCGGCCGTCCTGGCGCTGGTTCGGGCGCCCGAGGCCCGACTCTACCAGACGTTTGCCGCTCTGCAGTCCGAGTCTCGACGCCGCGACCTCGTCGCCGCGTACGACGGGTCGCACATCGTCCTGCTGATTGGCGAGATGTCGCTGTCGACGGCCACCGAACGGCTCTCCGCGATTATCGAGCAGCTCGACCCTGGCGAGCCTCCGCGGTTCCAGATTGGCCTCGCATCGTCCACCGAGCCCGGTGCGAAGCGTCTCGAAGCCCTTCTGGCCGAGGCCGACCAGGCTATTGTCATGGCACGCCAGCGCGGATTGCTTCTGGCCGTGGCTGGTGAGGGCGCGCCGACGACAGTCGGGGCTCACGTCGCGAAGGGCAAGGTCGTGGTGGCAGACGACGACCCCGAAGTGACGAGACTCATCGACGCCCAGCTGCGTGCCGCCGGCTACCAGACCACCTTGACCTCGGATGGCAGCCAGGCGATTGCCGCCATCGAACAACACCACCCGGACATCGTGATTGTCGACATGATGATGCCGCGGATGACGGGGTTCGACGTGCTGATGAAGCTGCGCCACCAGCCCGGCCGGCCGCGCATCGTCGTGCTCTCCGCCCGCGGGCGCGAGCAGGACGTGACGCGCGCCTTCGCGCTCGGCGCCGACGACTATGTGACGAAGCCCTTCAGCCCGCACGAGCTCCTCGCGCGGATCGAAAGGCTGCTGCGATGACACGCGCGGCGGCGGTATCACGTGCGCAGGCCTCTCGGTGTCCGGCGATGACACGCGCGGCTTGGGTATCACCGAGCGGGCCCTTGAGCCGAGCCGCCTTCGCTCGACTCGGCCATGCCGAGCTACGGCGGGCCAAGGCCGACGGCGTCAGTCTGCAAGACGCCTCGAAGGACAAGGGGGCCAGCCGGCGCTTTCGTCCGCGGAGCGGCAGCCGGCGGCCAGCGGCCCTCAACGGGACGGAGAGGTGTCTTGCCGGCGAGTGCGAGCGGGACCGCGAGCGTGATACCCAAGTCGCGCGTGGGAGGCCGGCCGTCCACGCCGACGCGACGCAGAGCAGCTGGCCGTGCAGGTTGCACGATCGGCGTGACGCAATCCCTACTGTCCGCTGCCTCCTGACTCCCGACTCCTGACTACTCACTACTGACCAGCATGCTCCACATCGCCGACCTCTTCCTCGCCGTCCTTCGCCCCTTCCTCCTGGTGAGCGGGCTGGCCCTGGTGTCGCTGCTGGTGTTCCTCGTCCTGAAACACGGCGTCGATGAGATTCATTACCGCAGGCGCCAGCGCATCATCGCGCACTACCGGCCCGTCGTCGATTCGCTCCTCGGTCCCGTCCCATCCGACGATGTCTTTCTGGTTCTGTCACGGGTCCCGGCGCGCCATCGGCCCGTGCTCGAGACGATGCTGCTCAGGCCCCTGGCCCTCTCGACCGGCTCCGTCGTCGATCGCCTGCGCAACGCAGCCCGCGTGTCGGGCCTGATCGACGAGTGGGCCACGAAGCTGTCGGATCGCCGCTGGTGGATTCGCGCCGAGGCCACGCGTGCGTTGGGCCTCGCTCGCGAAATCCACGCGCTCCCCCGGATCTACCGCGCGCTGGATGACGATCACGAGGAGGTCCGCGCGGCCGCCGTCGAATCTCTTGGGCTCATTCGCCATCCCGACGCCATCCAGGCTCTGCTCGAGCGTCTGGCGGATCAGTCCCGCCACCAGCGCGCGCGCGTCGTCGAGGCGCTTCGGGAGTTCGGCGACCGGGCAACGCCGGCCTTGATCGCCCACGCGCGGAGGCGTCCCGAAGACGCCGTGATGGTCGCCGAGGTCCTCGAGCAGATTGGCGGGCACGAAGCGGCCGACGAGATGAAGTCGTGGACGCTGGACGAGCGCCCGGACGTCCGCGCCGCTGCGCTGCACGCTCTCGGGACCATCGGGCTCGACGACGAGGGGGTCGCGCTGACGGTGCGCTCGCTGGAGGCTCCAGAGGCGCCCGTCCGGGCGATGGCGGCTCGCGCCCTCGGCCGGGTCAGGCGCGCGGACATTGCACGGGTGCTTGCCACGCATTTGGACGACGAGTGGCTTGTCGCCGCCACGGCCGCCGATGCACTTCGGAAGACCGGTCGGGCGGGGATCGACCTGCTGGAAGCCCGGGTGTCCGACGCTGGGTATGCGGGGGATCTTGCCCGGCAGATGTTGTGGGAGCGGCGCACCGCCGCAGCCGGGGGTCTCGCGTGAGGAGCTACGTCGTCGAAGCCCTCATCGTGGTCGATCTGATCCTGCTGGCGTACTTCCTCGCGATCAACACCATCTACCTCGTGTTCTCCGTCGTGGCGTACGGACATCTGAGGCAGCATCGCAAGCGCTGGACGGCCCGTGAGCTCGGTGCGGTGATGCGTTCGCCCGCGACGCCCGGTATCTCGGTGCTGGTGCCCGCCTGCAACGAGGCGGCCAACGTCGTCGAGAGCGTGCGTTCGTTGCTGTTCCTCAACTACCCCCAGTACGAGGTTATCGTCGTCAACGACGGATCGACCGATGAGACGCTCGCCGTGCTCGTCGACGAGTTCGACCTGCTGCGCGCACCGGTGACCTACAAGCACGTGGTCCAGACCAAGCAGGTGCGGGCCGTGTACCGCTCGATCTCGGGTCTGGAGCTGGTCGTGATCGACAAGCTGAACGGCGGGAAGGCGGACGCCATCAATGCCGGGCTGAACGCCGCCCGCCACGAGCTGATCTGTGTGCTCGATGCCGACTCGGTCCTCGAGGAGCACTCGCTGACCAGGGCCGTGCTGCCGTTCATCGAGAGCCCGCATACCGTGGCGGTCGGCGGGATCGTGCGCCTTGCGAACGGGTGTCGCCTCGACCACGGCCGCGTCATCGATATCGGCCTGCCGAAGAGCCACCTGGCTCGCTTTCAGGTGATCGAGTACCTGCGGGCGTTCCTGGCCGGCCGTGTCGCCTTGTCGATGGTCAACGGGCTGATGATCATCTCGGGCGCCTTCGGCGTGTTCAGCCGCAGGGCCGTGATCGAGGTCGGCGGGTTCCGGCAGGACACCGTCGGCGAGGACATGGAGCTCGTGGCGAAGCTCCACCACCACTTCCGCACGAAGCGGCAGCCGTACCGCATCGTCTTCCAGCCCGATCCCGTCTGCTGGACCGAGGTGCCCGAATCGCTGTCGATCCTCGCCCGGCAGCGTGACCGCTGGCAGCGGGGCACGCTCCAGGTGCTCAGCTTCCACTGGCGGATGGTGGGCAACCCCAGGTACGGCATTCTCGGGATGGTTGTGCTTCCCTACTACGTGCTGTTCGAGGGGATCGGGCCGATCATCGAGCTCGCCGGATACGTGCTGACGATCTTGGCGGTCTACTTCGGGCTCGTCAACTGGGTCTTTGCTGAACTGCTGTTTCTCGCGGCCGTGGTGTACGGAGCAATGATATCGCTCGCGTCGGTCATTCTCGAGGAGGTGTCGTTCAGGAGGTATCCGCGGCTGTCGGACCTGCTGTGGCTTGCCCTGTACGGCGTGCTGGAGAACTTCGGCTACCGGCAGCTCTCCACATGGTGGCGGGTGCGCGGCGTGTTCCGCTTCCTTCGCGGAAACCAGGAGTGGGGGAAGATGAAACGAAAGGGGTTCCAGACGGCATGAAACTGCTGCTAGCAGAAGACGAGCCCGACGTGCAGCTGATTGCACGTCTGGCGCTGAAGAAGGCGGGCTTCCAGGTCGTGAGCGTGGGCAATGGTGTCGAAGTCCTCGCCCGCGTGATCGAGGAACGCCCCGACGCCATCCTGCTCGACTGGATGATGCCCGACATGGACGGCTTCGAGACGTGCCGGCGGCTCAAGGCCGACCCGGCCACGTCGGCGATTCCCGTCATCTTCCTCACCGCGAAGGTGCAGGAGTCCGAGGTCGCGAAGGCCCTGGCGCTCGGCGCTGCGGGCTGCATCGGCAAGCCCTTCGACGCGCTGACGCTCGGCCAACAGGTGAAGGCGATTCTGCAACAGTGAGCATCAGGTCCCGCATCTTCGGCGTGATCGGCGGCGTCGTCGTAGCTGCATTCCTGCAGACGTTCGTCGTGATCTACCTGGAGGGCCAGCGCACGAAAATGACGGCCGACCTCGACCGCACGTTGCTGCAGTTCGAGAATCACAACCGGCTCACCCGACTCGTGACCGAGCTCGAAAGCGCTCATCGCGGGTACCTGTTGAGCGGCGCGCCGGAAAGCCGCATCGAGTTCGAGCAATTGTGGAGCGTCTACGAGCGAACCGTCACGCTCCTGCCCCAGTACGTCGACGATCGAGACGTGCAGCGCCGCCTGAGGGAGCTCGACGCGCTCGTCCGCGACTGGCACGACACCGTGGCCGTGCCTCTGATCGAGGCGGGCCGTGAGGCGTCCGACCTTGCCGGCACGCTGCTGCGGGAGAGTCTGCCGCGCATGCGCGCCATCCGGAACGACCTCGACCGCCTCGACATCGTCGTACGCGACCGGCTGACGAACGAGCGCCAGCAGGCGTCCACGCAGTACCTGCGCATCACGCTCGTGACGCTCGCCATCCCGGCGCTCGCCATCGTGATGCTGCTCGTCCTGGTTGCCATCCTCGCCCGCATCCTGCTCGATCCGCTGGCTGCCGTGGCCCAGTCGGCCCGGCTGATCTCCGGCGGGGACTTCGATGTCACGCTGCCCGAGCCCAGGCGCGATGAAATCGGCGCCCTCGTCCGGGCGTTCGAGGACATGTCGAGCGCCGTCCAGCGGCGGCAGCGGGATCTGACCGACGCACTGTCGCGCGAGCGGGAAGTCTCGACGATGTACGCCACGCTTCGGAGCAAGGCCGAGCACGAGCACGCCCGGCTGCTGGCAACCATTTCGACCGTGCCGGCGGCGCTCGTGATCTACGACGCCGCCACCGGGCGCATCGTGCTCCAGAACAAGGCGGCCGAGTCGCTGATTGGACAGGAGCCCGAAGACGAAGCGGCCCGCCAGGAGCACTGGCAGCGCTATGTCGCGACGTACCGCGACGGCACGGCGTGTCCGCGCGAGGACTGGGGCCCGGGCCGCGCGCTGCGAGGCGAGGTCGTCGTCGGCCAGGAACTCATCGTGAATCATCCGGACGGGAGAATGATCCCGATTCTCGTGAGTGCGGCTCCGCTCGTGAACGACCAGCAGCAGATCACCGGCGCCGTCGCCGCCTTCCAGGACATCACGAAGCTGCACGAGGTGGATCGGCTGAAGAGCGAGTTCGTCTCGGTCGTCTCGCACGAGCTGCGCACGCCCCTGACCTCGATCAAGGGCGCGCTGCAGCTACTGCTCGACGAAATCGAGCTGCCGGACCCGGATCATGCGACGCTGATGGGGGTCGCGCTGTCGAACACCGACCGGCTGATCCGCATCATCAACGACATCCTCGACATCTCGAAGATCGAAGCCGGCAAGCTCGAACTCAAGGTGAAGGTGCACGAGCCGAAGGACCTGGTCCGCCAGTCCGTCGAGAGCGTTGCCCCGATTGCCGAAGCCAACGGCGTGGCGCTCGAGCCCGTCGTGCCGGCGGACCTCCCCTCGGTGCTGGTCGATTCGGACCGCACGATTCAGGCGATGGTCAACCTGCTGTCGAATGCGCTGAAGTACGCGCCGCCAAAGACGGCCGTCACGCTCGAAGGCTCAAAGCTGGATGATGGATTCGTGCAGTTTGCCGTAATCGACCATGGTCCCGGGATCCCGCCCGACAAGCTCGATCTGCTGTTCCAGAAGTTCCAGCAAGTCGATGGCCCCGACACGCGCCGGTTCAGGGGCACCGGCCTCGGGCTCGCCATCACCAAGGCGCTGATCGAAATGCAGGGCGGCGAGGTCGGCGTCCGCAGCGAACTCGGCAGAGGATCCGTGTTCACCATCACCGTTCCCGTCGCCGACGCCCCTGTCTGTCCGCCATCCTGACGGCTGCCGTCCCACGGCAGACGTCGCGCGGTAGAGGTCGCCCGGCAGGGACAAGCTGTCGGACGCTGCCCCAGGGCTTTCCTGGTCTGAGCGAAGTCGAAGGCAGCCCTGGGGACAGGCGTCGGCGCCGGGAAGGTGGCGCGATCAGCCCGACGTGTGGTCCGGAGTTCCGAGCCCCGGATCCCGACTCCCGATTCGCGGCTCTCCGGGAATCCCGATCCTGAAGACTCCTCCACCTTCCGTCATGGTGAAGGTGAGTGTCGCGCCAATGAGCTCCGCGATGGCGCGAGCGATGGCCAGTCCCAGGCCCGGGCGGGCCGACGGATCCTGGCCGCGCCGGGCCGCCAGGCTGAAGGGGTCGAACACCTCGTGGCCGTCTGCAATGTCCGTCCGTTTCCCGGAGTCGCTGACCTCGAGGACCGTCAGACCGTCCTCGCGTCGTGCGCGCACGCGAACAGGCGTTGACGGACCCGACATGCGGATGGCATAGCTGAGGATGCGGGAGAGGAGGTTCTTGAAGAGTGCGCCGTCGGTCGCAATGACGCCGGCGTCGACCGAGGCGTCGACGCTGACGCCTGCCTGCTCGGCGAGTGCCTGAGCGCCGAACACGGCAGCGTCGACCACATCCTGGATGTCCGCGGACTCGTGTCCCGCAGCGATTCCGCCGCTCCGGAAGCGCTCGAGTTCCGCGAGGTCATCGAGCATGCCCGCCAGTCTCGATGCGTTGCGCTCGGCAATTGCGGCGAAGTTCTTCACCTCGGGCGAGGCTTCGTCGACAACGGAGGCGAGGAGGCCGAGCGATCCGCGGAGTGCCGTCAGGGGGGTACGCAGTTCGTGTACGAGTTTCGCCACGTAGGCGGGTGGATATGTGTCGTGCTCCGGCCCGGAGTCGTCCTCGTGCGCCATACGTCCACCGGTCCGCGAATCGTGTGTGATCCTCGTGCCCTCTGGGATCTCGTGAGACGCTCACAGCCCTCGCGGGTCCTGTCGCCACCCGCTCGGGATCACATCCTCGTCTACTCCGGCCGCAGGCCGCGGCGGGGGTCATCTGTGATCCTGCCGAACACCCCCGTTCTAGAGCGGGTCTCATCCCGGAGTAGAGCGGGTCTCATCCCGGAGTCCTCCCGGAGTCGTCCCGGAGTCATCCCGGAGTCCCCTGTCTCCTCCGGCTGCAGGCCGCGGCGGGCGCCCGTCCGGCGCCACCCGCTCGGTTGTGAACCCGTTCTCGTCTTGTTCGGCCCGTGAGGGCCGACAAGGAGGTCGGCCGGCCAGGCCGACTCGACAGCCCGAATCCCGAATCCCGAATCCCGAATCCCGGTCCCTAGATTCCGTAGGTCCGCCTCAGCAGACGCGTCACGCGCAGGCTCAGGTCCGGCGGCATGAACGGCTTGCTCATGTAGTCGTCGGTCCCGACCAGGTACCCCTTCGTCCGACTCGCCTCGTCGGCGCTCGCCGTCAGCATCAGCACCGGCACGAACGCCGTCCTGACGTTCTTGCGCAGGCGCTGGCATGTCTCGAACCCATCCATGCGCGGCATCATCACGTCGAGCACGACCAGGTCCGGCGGCGTCGCTTCGGCCTGTTCGACCGCATCCTGCCCGTCCTCCGCCGTCACCACGTCGACCGCCACCGGCAGCTTGCGCAGCGTGAACGACACGACCTGGCGGATGTCCTCGTCATCATCCACGACGAGGATCCGCAGTCGCCGAGACTCGGGCAAGTCGTCCTCGGTCACCGGCCCGGCGTCGTATGCACCGGCTGGCTCGACGTCCGCGCCCTCCAAGGGGGCCTGTCCCACCCCGGGCGATATGTCCGCCTGCGGCCCGGTGGGCCTCGCGTCTCCACCAAGGCCACGTCCCGCGGGAAGTACCTCGTCCACAGCCTCCAGCAGGTTCTGTTCCTCGTCCAACGACACGTCCAGGTCCAGGTCCGGCTTCCCCTCCTCTGGCTTGGCAGACGCGGCCGCTGCCCCTGCGTTCTCGGGCAGCTCGAAATCGAACATCTGGACACCCGGGTACCGGCCGGCCCCGGGCGTGACGAACTTCTCCCCGATGGTTGGCGGCGGCTCGTCCTCGATCACCTTGCCGGATACTGTCTTCATCTCCCACGCCGGTTCCGTCTCGGCGGCCGGGGCGGCCGGCGGCGGCTTCTCATGTGCGGGCCGACGTCGCGGCGGCGGCGCCACAGGGGCCGCCTCCTGTTCCGTCGGCCTGACCAGGGCCGGTGGGGCCTCGACCTCGACAGGTTCCTGAGCCAACGCCGCAGCACCCGCTGACTTGGTGTGGCAGTACGGACACGCCTTCCAGCCCGGCTTCAGCTCCTGGCCGCAGGCCTGGCAACTCACTTTGATGCTGTGCAGGCAGTACGGGCACGTCGAGAAGTCCGTTTCGATTGGGGCCTTGCAGTTCGGGCAGGGCACCTCCGTCTCGTCGATCTGGACGACGCGCATCACCTCGTCTGGCGAGGTGATGCCAGCCTTGATCTTCGCCAGCGCGTCCTCGCGCAGCGTCTTCATTCCCCCTTGACGTGCGGCGTTGCGCAGGTCTGCCTCGCCGACCTGTTCGTGGATGAGCTTCCGCACCACGGAGGTTGGCCGCAGGAACTCGTAGATCCCGATGCGGCCCGCATAGCCCGTGCTCCCGCACGCCTGGCAGCCGCGGCCGCGGAATGCGGACTCGCCGGCCGTGAGGCCCACCTTCGTCGCTGTGGCGAGATCGGGCACGTACGACTCCCGGCAGCCCTCGCAGATGCGCCGGACCAGCCTCTGGGCGATCACCAGCGTGAGCGACGTCGAGAGGATGCTCGGATCGACCTCGAGGTCGAACAGCCGCGGGATGGCCGCTGGCGCGCTGTTGGTGTGCAGGGTCGTCAGCACCAAATGCCCGGTCATGGCAGCCTGGAAGGCGACCTCTGCCGTCTCCTGGTCGCGCAACTCGCCCACGAGGATGACGTCGGGATCCTGCCTCAGAATCGATCGCAGCACGCTGGCAAAGCTCAAGCCGGCCTTCGGGTTCACCTGAACCTGGTTGATCCCCGCCAGCTGATACTCGATCGGATCCTCGACCGTGACGATGTTCACTTCCGGAGAACGGCGTCGCGCCAGCATCGCGTAGAGCGTCGTCGTCTTGCCGGAACCCGTCGGTCCGGTGATCAGGATGATACCCTGCGGCTGGGCAATGGACGATTCGACCGACGCCGTCTGGCTCTCGTCGAAGCCCAGCTTCGCGATCTTCGGCAGCGTCGATCCGCCGAGGATTCGCAGGACGACCTTTTCGCCGAAGTGCGTCGGCAGCGTCGAGACGCGGATGTCGATCGTCCGGCCCTGATACTGGACGTTGATACGGCCGTCCTGGGGCAGCCGCCGCTCGGCGATGTCGAGCTTCGCCAGGATCTTGAGGCGCGACACGACCGGCCCGTGCAGCCACTTCGGCACGCGGGTGTAGTCGCGCAGCACACCGTCCACGCGCATGCGGACCTGGACGTCGTGCAGCGTCGGCTCGATGTGCAGATCGCTCGACCCAGCCTTGAGCGCATCGTAGACGACCAGGTTGACCATCTTGACGACCGGCGCGTCGGTGGCGGACCTGGTGTCGGCCACCTCCATGCTCAGGTCCTGCTGTGAATCGTCCTGGAAGATCTGGATGTCGCTCACGTCGGGCACGTTGGCGAGGAAGTCGCCGATGCGATCCTCCGGGTCGTAGCGTTCCTCGATGCCGTCCAGGATCTCCGTTCTCGTCGCCACGACCGGCTTCACCGACATCGCCGCCGCAAACTCGATGTCCTGGATGGCCAGGTAGTCGGCCGGGTTGACCATGGCCACCACCAGGACGCGGCCCTCGATCTTGAGCGGGAGGCAGGCGTGCTTCCGCGCGACCTTGTCTGATAGCCGCTTGATGGCTTCCGGGTCGGCGGCCGAGTTCGCCAGGCGGATGCGAGGCAGCTTCATCAGCCGCGAGAGCGCATCGGCCAGCGCCTCCTCGGTGACCAGGCCCTCGGAGATGAGCACGTCGACCAGTGAGACGCCGCGCTTCCGGGACTGTTCGAGGCTGCGGTGGAGGACGGGCTCGGAGACCAGGCCGGCCTGACGAAGCAAGGATTCGAGTGGTTTCGACATCGCCCTCCTGCCTGACCCCTGGTGAGGTCAGGTGCCTCGTCCCCGATTGGGGACGTCTCCTAGCTTATATCGGCACTTCTGGCCTGCAACTGAGGAGTTGTCTGGGTCCCGGGTCCGGCATGGTTCTTGATGCTCGGGAGGGCGGAGTCGCGCCGGATCAACGGGGTGGGTCAACCACAGGCAGGCGCTGGCATTCCCGTCCCGTCTGGCAGGGCGATTCGGCGCGGCTCCATCACCCCGTCACCCGAATCGCCACCACCGTCATGTCGTCGTTCTGGTCGGCGCCGCCGCGGAATGTCTCGACGGCCGCCACGATAGCGTCCACCAGGGCCTTCGCAGGCTGGCCGCGGTAGTTCCTGACGACCGCCATCAGCCGGTCCGCGCCGAACTCGCTGCCCTCCTCGTTCATCGCCTCGAAGATCCCGTCTGTCGCGAACACGAAGATGTCGTCCACGTCGAGGTCGAGCGAGATCTCGTCGTAGGTGATGCCCGGCAGCGAACCGAGCGGCACGCCGGGCAGCTCGATCTGGGCACACCCCTCCTCGGTGCACTGGATGGGGTACGGCAGGCCGCTGTTGGCCAGGGTCATGATGTGGCGCTTGAGGTCGAAGTTGGCGTAGGCCAGGGTGCAGTAGTACTCCTCGAGCCGGCGCTCGTGCATGATCTGGTTCATCGACGCCAGCACGCCGGCAGGACTCGATTGCTCCTGCATGAACCGGCGCCGGTAGGTGCGCGACCGCAGCAGTTCCGCCGCGAACGTCGAGTAGAGCGCCGCCGGCACGCCCTTGCCCGAGACATCCCCGACGGCCACCGTCAGCGTGTGCGGTCCGAGGACCAGGAAGTCGAACAGATCGCCGCCCAGTTCGCGCGCCGGCTCGAAGCGCCAGGCGGCGTCCACGTGCTTGACCCGCTTGGGCAGCGCCGTCGGCAGGAGCGCCTTCTGGACGCGTTGGGCGAAGCGCAGCTCCTTCTCGAGGCGCTCCTCGTTCACCCTGATCTCGTCGTACAGCCGCGCGTTCTCGATGGCGATCGCGGCGCTGGCCGCCAGCGGCGAGAGCAGTTCGATGTGGGCCTTGGTGAAGGCGTTCAGCTCGGGACTCTCGAGGTCGAACACGCCCACGCACTTGTCCTGCACGAGGAGCGGGATGACCAGCTCCGACCTGCAGTCGTCGAGGATGTTGATGTAGCGCGGCTCTTTCGAGACATCAGGCACCAGCACCGGCACCTTGTGCAGGGCGGCGTAACCGACGAGGCCTTCGCCGAGCTTTACCCGCTTGTGCAGGGCCCGCTCGTCGTACCGGACGGCGTGCCGCATCTCGACCACTCCCTCGCGGTCGTCAACGAGGAGGATGCCGAAGGTGCGGTAGTCGATCACCCGCTTGATGTGATGCGCGATCCGCTTCAGCAACACATCGAGATCGAGGATCGAGGCGAACTCCTGGCCGATCTCCGCCAGCGTCTCGAGGGTCGCCGCGTACTGCCGTTCCGTCTCGAACAGCCGTGCGTTCTCGAGGGCGATGCCGACCGCAGCCGCGAAGTTCCGGAGCGTCTCGACCTCGTCCGGCGTGAATTCGCCGACGTTCGCGCTGAGGAGGTTGAGCGCACCGATAACCTTGCCTTTGCGCCGCAGCGGCACGACCAGCTCGGCCCGCGTGCCCGGGACAGCCTCGATATACCTGGGGTCGCTGGCGACGTCGTTGGCAACCAGCGGCCTTGCGCCCTGAACAGCCGACCCGACCAGACCCTCGCCGATCTGCAGGCGGATGTTCCGCCGCTCGGGCGGGTAGCCGGTCGAGTACGCGATCTTCAGGTCGCCGTACTCCTCGTCGAGCAAATAGATGGCAAAGGCGTGGAAGTCGGTGATGCGTTCGATGAGCTCCGGCAGTTTCCGGAGCAGTTCGTCGAGGTCGAGCACCGACGCCACCTCGCGCCCCAGGGCGAAGAGCGTCGTCAACAACTGGCGCTGGCTCTTGGAGGCCTGACTGCCCTCCGGGCCCACGAGGACGTCGAAGTTGATCGGCTCGGTCACTGGGGAATTATACTGGACGGTGTTCGGTGCCAACCACGACAGAGCCGCGGGCTGCGCCGGCGAGAAGGAGAACTGAGCTCGCGCGATCAGCGCGAGGCAACAACCCGGATCCCGAATCCCGAATCCCGACTCCCGGCTTGTGAGGTACTCTCTTGCACCTGTCCCTCCCCCTCGATCAGACCGTCATCCAGCGCATTCTGCCTCACCGCCATCCCTTCCTGCTGGTCGATCGGATCACCGAGTTCGAACCGGACACGCGCATCGTCGGCATCAAGAGCGTGTCGCTGAACGACAAGTACCTGTCGACCGAACCCGGGCAGCCGGCCACGCTTCCCTGGCCGATCCTCACGGAGGCCATTGCGCAGGTGGGGGCCATCCTCATCCTCACGAAGCCCGAGAACGACGGTCGGCTCATCTTCTTCATGGGCATCGATCACGCTCGCTACCGCCGGCCCGCGCGGGCTGGCGAGCAGGTCGAGATTGTCGCGACCGTCCGCCGCCTCCGGAGCCGGATGGGACGGCTGCACGGCATTGCCCGTGTCAATGGCGAACTGTGCGCCGAAGGCACGATGGCGTTTTCGTTGGGCAAGAGGGCGAACGACGCTACTTGAAGGCGAGCCCCACCATTCCGATCTTCATACCCCGTGACGCCCACGCCGCCCACTGGGCGTCCGGGTCGAAGTACCGGTAGGCATCCAGCACCGCGGGCGCCAGCACCAGCAGTCCAATCCACCGCTCGCTGATACCGAGCGTCTCCGCCATCGCCCGCGTATCTCGTTCGTAGGGTCCCGCTCTCGCGAATGAGGCGCCGGCGTACATGATCGATGTCCCCACGTGGAACGCGAGCACGCCCTCCTGAAAGCGCCGGCGATCAGACCTCAGGCGGGGATTGGCCGAGAGGATCCACTCGCTCGTGGCCCATTGCATCCAGAAGCCGGCCGAGGACACCACGAACTCCTGGCGCCGAGAGAGGTTGGCGCCATGGGTGATGGCGAAGAACGGGATGCCCTTGAACTCGACTTTCTTGACGCGCAGCGTGGCTCCGACCGAAGCACCCAACACGACGTGGCCGAGCTCGTGCACGCCCAGGCCCGCCGCCGCACCGCCCAGGAACTTCGCGATCTGCACACCCGTCGATTCGCGCCGCTCGGCGCCCGGCGTGCCGGCATCGGCGGGACCCGACGCCACGCCCGGTGGCTCCGTCTGTGCGCACACGGGTCCCGCAAGGACGAGTGTCACAACGACCGAAACGACGACGGGGCTCTTCAACACCGCAACACGCGTGAAGCCCAGGGCTGCCTTCGACGTCGCTCAGGCCAGGAAAGCCCTGGGCCTACGATCTCGCCCGTCTCGGCACCCGGTGTGACACGACGAAGGCTCGCGGCACCGCGCTGGGCGGCGCTGCGATCAGCGCGAGTCCTTCCACGGCTCGCCAGAGCCCACCCGCGGTGAAGACGGCCCGACTCCAGACTCCCGACTCCCGACTCCCGGCCCTTTGTACAGCACCCGCCCCAGCCGCGGCTGGTACTGCGTGAACTCGCCCTCGCCCTGATCCTCGGTAATCGCCGCGCGCACCTGGTGGATCTTCGAATCCAGATCGTCCGCCATCGACAGGATGAACGCCTCGACCGTCATGGGCTCGACCGGCGACCCGAGCTCCGTCGATCCATGATGCGACAGCACGATGTGCTGGATGTGGGCCAACAGATCTTCGGGGAATCCCGGGATGGTCCGCGCCGCGTCGCGCACGATCCCCCATCCCAGCGTGATGTGCCCGAGCAGGTTGCCCTCGCGCGAGTACGACGTCGCCAGGTCGTAGTGCAGCTCTTCGAGCTTCCCGATGTCGTGCAGGATGGCGCCCGCGATCACGATGTCCCGGTCGGCGCGGTACGCCTCGCCCAGCAACTCGGACACGCGCACCATCTGCAGGATGTGTTCGAGGAATCCGCCCCGATACGCATGATGCACGACCTGGGCCGCCGGCCAGACCCGCAACTTCTCTTCCTGCTCGGCGACAATCTTCTCGACGAGCGCGCGGACCTGCGTATGGCCGATGCGCGCGACGACCTGCTGCAGTTCGGCCCACATCTCGTCGAGATCCCGTGGCGCCGACGCCACACACTCCTCTTCACGAAACCCCGATGCTCTGTCCTGCTCGCGATGCACGCGGCGGATGCGTTCGACCACAATCTGCAGGCGGCCGTTGAACAGGTTCGTCCGCCCCTGCACCTTCACGAATTCGCCGGCGTCGAACTCCTCCTTCATCCGCTGCACATCGTCGAACACGCGCGCCTGAAGCCGACCCGTCGCATCCTGGAGCGTGAGCGAGAGGAACTCGCCACCTCGCCCCATGCGCGCTTCCTTGTGCGTGCAAAGGTAGAAGGACCAACCGCTCTGGTCCGGCGTGAGGGAGGCGATGGGGGAAAGGCGGGGCATCATCTGGGAACCGGGATTCGGGATTCGGGATTCGGGTGGTTACCCACCTTGCGGGATGGTAACTCATATCTGCAGCCCACGCACGAGACCGTGCAGAATCTGGCCGACCCTCTCGGACAGCGCTGGCAACGACGCGTTCACCTCTGCGCTCAGCCACCCCATGCGCCTAGACGTCTTGAAGGCCAAGATCCGTTGCAGATGAGTCAAGTTTCGCTCGGGCCTTCAAGACGTCTACGCCCCGCGGTACGCGGGGCAACGAAACACTGTGATCTAGCGAGGCGGAGCCGCTCCCACATGCCTCAGCGGTCTGAGGCGCAGCCTCGCTAGCCACCTCCAGGCAGGTTTCGAGCTCGGCATGCGACCCAAGGGCAATCGACACGTGGTTGAGGTAAGCCGGTCGGGGACGGCGATGTCCCTCTGCCAGGTTGGACGGAATCGACAGGGCGGCCCGGCGGAACTGGGCGGTCAGTCCGAAGATCTCCGACTTCGGGAACGACCCACTGAGCTCGAAACAGGCCTGCACAAGGTCCATCGAGAGACGCCACGCCTCGAGATCGCGGAAGGACGAGATTCTCTTCATGAGGGACGGGCGCTGCAGAAAGTGTGCCCGCGTGGATTGGCCGAGCAAGGCCGAGAATGATCTGCTACAGAACGGGGAGTGAAGAAACTGCCGCAATCTGGCAACTGCAATGACTGTCGATTCTGCAGCGCGCGACCCACCCCGAATCCCGAATCCCGACTCCCGACTCCCGGCCCTTCAGGCCGACGCAACCACCCGAATCCCGAATCCCGACTCCCGAATCCCGGTCTCGGCCTCCACCCGGTTCCGTCCGAGTTCCTTCGCCCGGTAGAGAGCCGTGTCGGCCCGGCTGATCACCTGGTTGGTCTCGAGCTCGTCGTCATGGGCGATGGTGAGGCCGAGACTCACGGTCACCTGGATCGTGCTGTTGTCGAAGATGATCTTCAGCTCGGCGATCTCGCGGCGGATGTTCTCGGCCACCCGCGTGGCGCCTTCGAGCGAGGTGTCGGGCAGGACGATCAGGAACTCCTCGCCTCCGTACCGGCACTTGAGGTCGCTGCCGCGCAGGATCTCGCGCAACCGGCGTCCGACGCCGGCCAGCACGTCGTCGCCGCACTGGTGTCCGAAGCGGTCGTTGATGAGCTTGAAGTGATCGATGTCGAGCATGATGACCGCGACCGGCAGCTTCGACCGCCGTGCGCGGCGCAGTTCGGATGAGAAGGTCTCGAGGCCGTGCCGGCGGTTGATGCAGCCCGTCAGCCCGTCGCGCAGCGAGTTCTCTCGCACCTCGCGGAACAGCTCCGAGTTGCGGATGGCGATGGCGAGGATGGACCCGGCCGCCGCCAGGACACGCCGCTGGCTGACCGACAGCGACGCCGGGGCGACCGGCAGCCCGATCGCGCCTTCAGCCGCACCGCCCGAGAGCAGCGGGAAGCACGTTTGGCCCTCGATTCCGATCCAGTCGCCGTCCTGGGACGGCCCCACCTGACCGGCGAAGTACTGTTGGATCAGCTTCTCGCGCCACGCGTCGAGGTCTTCCCGGTTTACGGCCATCGCGCTCACCAGCGTCCGCCACTGAGCCCCCGACCGCGCCACCACCCACACGTCGTCGCGCCCGGCCAACAGGGGCAACTGGCGAAGCAGCACGTTGCGAATGGCGACCAGGTCGAGTGCCCGGGACAGATCGGCTCCGAAGGCCATGAGGCGCTCGAGTTCGACCGAGCGTTCGTGGGCCTGGCGGGCCTCGGCCTCTGCAGCCAGGCTCTGCACCCGCATTTCGTGGCGGCGCCCTTGGGTGTGCGCGACGAGAACCACCGTCAAGATGATGAGGCCGGGAATGAGGTTCAACCCGAGCGAGGTCTGGACGTCGTTGGCAAAGGTCAGCACCTGCGTCACCGGCCGGGCGAAGACCACGAAGGCCGCCGCCGTCAGGCCCGCAATCAGGACAAGGTCACTACGGCTGTACAGGCGCATGGACCGACACCCTTCCCGAACGGCAAGCCGCTGCCAGACGGATCCCTTCCGGGGGCTTTATCGGCTCGATGGCCGGACTTCGGTAGGGGAGCTTCCCGGGGGCACCGCCCTGGTCCCGGACCTCGCATCTGTGATCCTTCCCTCGCGGGTCCTGTCGCCGGACAGCCCACCGCTGCTCAGGCCCAAGAACGTGACCACGGCTGAGGGCCTTCCGCCGCGGCGGGCGCCCGTCCGGCGCCACCCGCTCGGGA
>JBFMFH010000127.1:0-116790 GCA_040752275.1 Acidobacteriota bacterium | reverse complement strand
TCCGCCTCAGACCACCGAGGCGTGTCGGGGCGGCTCCGCCTCGCTAGTTCACAGTGTTGGCTTTGCCCCGCCTGCGGCGGGGCGAAGACGTCTTGAAGGCAGGGGACGGAAACTTGACTCATCTGCACGAGATTCGGGCCTTCAAGACGTCTAGGGCGGCGGCGGTGCGTCGGGGCGGCCGGGTGGTTTGGGCGGCTTTGCCGGGCTCGCGCCTGGCGTCGATGGGGCCGGCACCACCATGCCAGGCACGAGGGCCGTACCGGGTACCCCTGGGTACCCCGGGAATCTGTTCGGCGGAGGAGTTGCCGACCTCGGATCGCTCGACTGACCTTGGGAAGGAGCAGTGGGCATGCCCGGAGAAGCGGCTCCGCCGGGCATCCCCGGCTGGACCGCCTCGGGCTGGTCCTGTGGGTCTACCCCGACACCCGGATCGGACATGTCCGGGTCCGGATCCCCGCCAACCTGAATCCCCGGCCTGCCGAAGCCCCGATTCAAGAGCCGCGGCTGGGCTGACGGTTGAAAACCCGACGAGACGTTGGCGCCTGACGGCGGCGGGGACACACGTGCGAGCGTGGGCATCACGAGCACAACCGCGAGGCTGGACGCCCCGTCGGTCGACTTGGAGCTAGGGGACGCCATGTAACCGCTGAATGGCCGAAGCAGCACAGCCAGCGCCTGCCGCTCGGAGACGCCGGTGAGTTCGAGCGTCACCGGTGATGGGGGCAGACGCTCGACGTTGACGAAGCGCGTCCTGCCAACACGCTGCCACTCGGCCAGAATCTGGCCGAGCGAGGCGTTCCGGGCCACGAGCGTGACCCGCCCGCTCTCGAAGCTCAGGGTCACGCGGTCTTGGCCCACCACCGGCGCTGCGAGCCAGACCACCGCGAGCGCCGCGACGACTGTCCGTGCCAGGAATCGTGTCATGGAGCCCACCCAGGTGCTGCTGAGTTGCAGTATACGCCTGCACCCGAGACCTACCAAGCCGTCTCCCGTGGCTGTCGTGACCGTGCCGGGCTCACGTTGGTGCCGCAAGAACGTCGCCGTACAGATCGTGGTATCGGCCGTAGACGGTGGGACCCTTGAACAGCCGTGTTAGGACCTGGAACGAAGCCGGCAGTGTCCTGCGCGGGGCCTCGAGGAACTGCACGATTGAGGCCGCCAGCGCCTCCGGACGCCGAGTGGGCACGACGACAACATCCGGCCCGAACAGTCCCGAGAGTTCGGTCCCGCCAGGGCTGTCGGTCGAGACAACCGGGGTCCCCGTGGCCAGGGCTTCGACGGCGACCGTGGGCAACGCCTCGAGCAGAGACGGCAGAATGAACAGATCCGCCGCCTCGTAGTACGAGGAGACCCGGGTGTTATCGACGAGGCCCGTGAAGGTGACCTGCGAGGAGATGCCCAGCTGCCTGGCAAGCTGTTCGAGCTGGTCGCGCAACGGCCCCGCTCCGCACACGAACAGCCGTGTGTCGGGGTGACGCCGGAGGACGGTCGGCATGGCCGCGAGCAGATCGCGCTGTCCGGCGAGTGGATGCAGACGCTTGACGTTGAGCAGAACGAATCGCTCGACGACGCCGAGGGAGGACCGGGCCCGCCGGCGCCGCTCCGGGCTCGCAGGCTCGAAGTAGCCGGCGACTGGCGGGTAGATGACACTGAGCCCTTCTCGCGCCAGTCCCCGAGAGACGGCCCGCCCCAGTAGGGCCTGGCTGTAGAAGGTGACCCGGTCGGCCTGTCGGTAGATGCGCGTGAAGAGGTCCGGTCTGAACCAGCGGCGCCGGTAGTGCCAGATCTCGGTTCCGTACAGCGTGAGGACGACGGGCCTGCCTGCCCGTGCCGCCAGGTAGGCACACCATTCGGGCAGGAGGCCGTTGCTGTGGATGTGGACGATGTCGGACTTGGCGATCACGGGAGCGGCCAAGCGACTCACAATCCGTGCGCCGGAAATGGCCGACAGCGGCAGCACTCGGTCGAGCACCCGGAATCGAGGTCGCGGCGGGACCCAGACGACCGCGCCTGCAAGCGACGCGGCGTGGCCAGTGACCTCAGATCGCGGAACTGCGCCGAGCATCCTGGGGGGATGCGCGATGAAACACACCTCGTGGCCGGCCTCGCGGCTCCAGGTGCCGAGGTGGTGCGGCAGCAGTGCGTTGGCCGCCTGGTCAGGAGGCAGATGCGACGTGACGTGGCAGATGCGCATCACGCAGCGCCGGTGCCCACAGCGGACGGAGGGACGCCCTGGGTTTCACTGAAGAGAACCCGGAACTCGCTGAAGGTCACAGGCGTGGCCCCCAGCTCCGTCCTCGCGTACTCGAGGAATCCCCGGAGGCGATCGAAGAAAGCGTGGAGCTCCGCCTCGGACCGATTGTAGGGGCTGCCTCCGACGATGATCTCACTGGAATGGAAGATCACGTTGAGGACCGGCACGCCATCGGCTCCGAGTCCCCGGGCCAAGGCACGCATGTCGGCGAGACTCGAGTACGATGGCCGGAGCCAGCGCACACGGACGATCCCGAGCTTTCGGAGGATCCGCTTGGTCGTATAGGGCCGGGGCGCCCGAGCATACCAGTGCTCCACGAATGCCGGAACACGCCGACTGAGCCCGGCCGAGACAGGAATCTCGAGGAGGTTGCTCGATCCGGCGCGGGTCGCGTCTTTGTAGGACAGGAAGTACGGTGCGGCGGGCGCGCCGACGAAGTCGGGGCCCCTCTTGTGGCCCTCGTAGAAGAGAGGCGCGACGCTCGACTCGACACGGTAGCCGGCGCGCTCGAGCGTCGGGACGTGGCGAGCCGAAAAGCCGAAGCGCCCGGACCGGTACGACACCGGCGCCTCTCCGACGGCACGCTCGATGGCCGAGGTCAGCGACGCCACCTGGGCGGCAAACTGCGCCTCCCCCAGCGAGAGGGCGTAGGCATGGCGCTCGATGTCCTCCCTGGAACATGGTGGCGTCTCCCACGTGTGGTGGTGAGCGCCGATCTCGCAGTCGCGGCCCTGCAGGAGTTCTCGCAGCACGGCGGCGGACTTGAGGTCTGCGGCTACCGGATGGGTGATCAGGTAGGTCGGCCTCGCCCGTTGTTGCTGGAACAGCCTGTGCAGGGACGGCAGCGCGTAGATGTTCTCGAAGGTCTGATGCCGGCGGCTGTCGGCGGACCACTGATTGTCCCCTTCGGTGTCGACGCCGACCAACAGGTAGCGCTTCACCGGCTCCTACCGATCCTGGTCTGAATCGCCCAGCGTCACGTGCCACCCGCCGGTGTCGTCGTAGAACGATGCGGAAACCGGCACGGCATTGATCTTGGCGGCGAACTCCATCGTGGACTTCACCTTGAAGTAGCCGCACCGCCGGAACACCTTCTGAAACACCTCGTGCATGACGAACGCGCGGATCTTGTCGGAGTCGGCGGCTCTCGCTTCGCGGTCGATCCACCGCAGCAGCGTCTTGAGCCCGAGTTCGTCAGAGGGCTCGACTAGGAAATCGACGAGTAGGGTGACCTTCCCGCGCGGCTCGCGAACGTGCCGGTACACCGCGTATCCCTCGAGCCTATCGCCACGCCGCAGCGCGACGCGCGAGTAGCGGACGTGGGGTGGCTCGACGTACTTCCAGTTCAGGTACGTGGCGTCTCTGCGAACGGCAACCGTGTAGGAGGGCGCCAGCCGCTCCCAGAGTTCCGTAAAGGACTCGTCGAACCGTTCGACGGTTGCCACATCGGCGCGAAGCGGCTTCCGGCGCGACACGAGGAGCACCACCGGAAGTGTGACCGCCGACACGAGGCGGTTGATGACGAGGGGCCAGTCCGGGCGCCGGAGCGCGCGCCGTGTCAAGGGCTTGACCAGACACGGCACGGGTCCCACGTTCGGCCAGCGCAGCTTCTGGAAAAGGCGGTACGACGACACCGACAACCCGAGACCGAGCGAGGCGCCGGTGTGCTGGTCCCACGTTCGAAACAGCACCTCTCCGAGGCCCTGGCGCTGCCGCTCGGGGGCGATCATCACGTCCATGCCCCACGAGGCGTCGATCTCGCGTCCGGCGACGGCCAGCTTCACAGGCATCGTCGCATATTGGCCGACAATGGTCGGTCCCTCGCGCGCCACCCAGATGAGAGGGCCGTCGGCCGGCACGTTTGGGTTCCGCGCGTACTGCCACTCCCAGCGCAGCTGGTTGGCCTCCGCCGCGTCGCCGCCGAACACCCGCCGGTAGAGGGAGTTGATGGCCCTGGCGTCACCCGAGACGTAGCGCGTGATATCGACCATGATGACAGAGGTGGCAGACGTCCTTTGATTCTAGCCGAACCTGCGGCCCCTTCGGCTAGACGTCTTGAAGGCCCAGATCCGTTGCAGATGAGTCAAGTTTCGCTCCGGCCTTCAAGACGTCTACGCCCCGCCGCAGGCGGGGCAAAGCCAACACTGTGATCTAGCGAGGCGGAGCCGTCCCCACATGCCTCGGCGGTCTGAGGCGCAGCCTCGCTAGTTCCTCCTCAGCACGTACTGCATCGCGCTGATGGCCACGTCCTGGACGAGGGCGCTCGAACGGATGAGCCCCGGGAGTCCGAAGGGAAGGCCCTTGAAGGTTCCCGTGAGCGTCAGTTCCTCGTGCACGATTGACAGACCCGCATCCGCGATCTGCCTCCGCAGGCGGCCGACCCTCACCTTCTCCAGCAGGTCATCATCCTTCCGCCTGCATGCTTGAGCGTCCTTAATGAACGTGTTCTCATCGGCCTGTTCGCGCAGACTCCACGTCGCGCGGCGGGCCAGGAACGAAAAGGTCCGGAACGCGAGCGACCGTCCGAGCAGCAGGTGCAGGGGCACGGGGATCCGCAGGCGCGGCAGGTGGGCGCCGGCGAAGGACAGATAGGGCGCGGTGGAGAGGTACATCCAGCCCTCTGGGTTGAGGACACGGACACACTCCCTCAGGTAGCCGCCCGCATCGGCCACGTGCTCAATCACCGCGTGCGAGAGGACGCCGTCGAACTGGCCGTTCCGAAACGGAAGCGCCAGTCCATCGGCCCGCGCGAAGCAGAGTGACGTGATTCCCTTCTCGCGCTGCAGTCTGACACCGGCGTCGCCGAACCGGTGCGCGAGATCGATCGCGCAGACACGCGCGCCCTCCTCGGCGAGCGAGACCGGCATGCCGCCGCCCCCGCACCCGGCATCCAGGATGTGCCCGCGCAGAGCAACGCCCGCTCGCTCCAGCAGGAGGAAGACCTTGGCGCTGCGGTAGTACTCGAACAGGGCGTAGTGATACTCGGACCTGAATCGTTCGCGGGCGTGAGCCTTGATGGCATTGTCGTCGATCGTTCGCACGGCACTTCAATTCTAGCAGCGTGGCCACGCATCACTGGCGGCCGGAGACGGAGCCTGGCCACCCGCTATCAGGACTGAGCCGAAGGACCTCCGCCGACGGGGATCAGCGGAATGCGACGGCGCGCCACGACCGGCTCGACCACGGGCACGGGTTCGGGAGAGAGCTCGACCTTGCAACAGCGCCGGCACACGGGGAACAGCTTGCGCTCGAGAAGGAGCTTGCGCATGGCGACGTACCGAGGGCCGTTCCAGATCTCCTCGAGGGTCGACGCCGCAAGGTCCCCCACCTCGACGCGAATGAACGGACAGAAGTAAACCTTGCCGCTGAATCCGACTCTCGCGTGCAGGAACGGATAGAGACACCGTCCGAGCAGCGGCGCGCCGGGCCTGTAGTAGCTGTCCATGACAGCCGGCCACACCTTCGGCCGCACGTCGAAGAGAATGCCCTTCTGGCGGCACTTGCGGCTCAACGACTCGACGCGCTCACCCACCTCAACGGGTGCGACACCAGGGTCGGGCGTCAGATACGTGGCGATGCACGAGGCATCACCCTCGCCCAGAATACGGGCCGTCTGCTGCGCTTCTTCCGGGGTTGCGTACATCAGGTGGTTCAATCCGATCGCGGAGACCCCGAGCGCATCGGCCACGTCAGCCATCGCATCGAGAGCAGCCAGGCTCTCGGCGGCAACTGTCGTGTTGATGCTGATGCGAAGCGTCGCGCCCCGCCGGCCGGAAGCCGCCTGCAACCGCCGCAGGCCGGCTGCCGTCCGTTCGAACGTTCCTTTCACACCCCTGGCGGCATCGTGCAGCTCACCCGGGCCATCGATCGAGACGCTGATGTGCTTGAGGAATCCGCGGGCCGCGAGGTCCGCGAGGGCATCGGCGCGCTTCTCGTCGATGATGGTGCCATTGGTGGTCAGATACCCGCACACGTACCGCTTGCGGGCGAAGAGATCCAGCACCTCCATGATGTCCTTGCGCATGAACACTTCGCCGCCCGTCAGACTCACCTGCAGGCCGTCGCATCGCGGGAAGGCGGTCTCCAACACGTCGAGCGGAAGTTCCCGGCGCCATTCTCCTTCGAGGTTCAGCAGATCGCCGACGTAGCAGAACTCGCAATGCAGGTTGCAGCGCATGGTCGCCTCGTACACGATCCCGGACGGGAACCTGGCGGCCACGCCCGTGCCGGCCTGCACGAACCTGGCGACCGTGCGCTCGTACCTGGCACGCCGCACGCGTGCCAGAATGCGGTTCATTGCCGGCAGGCGACGCATCAATGCGATGAAGGGACCGGCGAACCTCCGCAAGGGCATCATGGGCAGGCACTGATTGTACCCCGCCCGACGGGGAGGAGTGAGAGGCGCGGCGTCACGGGACGGATCCTGGGACGACCGAGTTGCGGAAGGAGTCAAACCCAAGGGTCGACCGGGCGGCCGGCCCCTTGGGCCCGAATCGCACGCGGAGGCTCAGCGCCCGCTGGCGAGCGGGTGATTCGGCGGAAGCCAGTTACCCGCGACACACACCCAGCCCGCCACCGGAGCAGCTCCGGGGCACGTACCCGATGTGCTGCCAGAGCCCGGGGGCAGCCAGTTGCCGGTGGCGGCGTCGCAGGTCCAGTCTGGGCCCGGTTGAGCCGTCGAACACGACCCGCCACCGCCAGACCCACCAGACCCGCCCGAGCCGCCAGAGCCCGGAGGCAGCCAGTTGCCAGTGGCGGCGTCGCAGGTCCAGCCGCTGCCGGGTTGCGTCGTCGGACAGGCGCCCGAGCCGCCGCCAGACCCGCTGGAGCCGCCAGAGCCCGGAGGTAGCCAGTTGCCGGTGGCGGCGTCGCAGGTCCAGCCGCTACCGGGTTGTGCGGTCGGACAGGCGCCCGAGCCGCCGCCAGATCCGCCCGAGCCGCCCGAGCCCGGGGGCAGCCAGTTGCCAGTGGCGGCATCGCAGGTCCAGCCGCTGCCGGGTTGGGTGGTCGGACAGGCGCCCGAGCCGCCGCCAGACCCACCAGACCCGCCCGAGCCGCTGGAGCCACCAGAGCCCGGAGGCAGCCAGTTGCCGGTGGCGGCGTCACAGGTCCAGCCGCTGCCGGGTTGCGTGGACGGACAGGCGCCCGAGCCGCCGCCAGACCCACCAGACCCGCCCGAGCCGCTGGAGCCGCCAGAGCCCGGAGGCAGCCAGTTGCCGGTAGCGGCGTCACAGGTCCAGCCGCTGCCGGGTTGCGTGGTCGGACAGGCGCCCGAGCCGCCGCCAGACCCGCCAGACCCGCTGGAGCCGCCGGAGCCCGGGGGCAGCCAATTGCCGGAAGCCGCGTCACAGGTCCAGCCGCTGCCGGGTTGCGCGGTCGGACAGGCGCCCGAACCGCCGCCAGACCCGCTAGAGCCGCCAGACCCGCTGGAGCCGCCGGAGCCCGGGGGTAGCCAGTTGCCCGTGGCGGCGTCACAGATCCAGCCGCTGCCGGGTTGCGTGGTCGGACAGGCGCTGCTGCCGCTTCCGCCGGAACTCCCCGAGCTGCCGCCCGAGCCGCTCGACGAGCCCGAGCCGCCCGACGAACCCGAGCCGCTCCCGCCAGACGAGGGAACAGAACCGGTCGACCCGTGTTCAACGAGTTGGCCCATCACTCTGACGAACGCATCCGAGGCTGCGGTGAGCCACCGCGACACCCGTGAGCTACCTGCTGCGTGCGGCTGTGTCGAGAGGCGTGTCCCAGAGTCGGTCACTTGGAACTGATTGCCTGGCCCGCCATTCTCGTTGACGACGACCCCCCACACCTCGTCGTTGTTCTGACTCTGGTAGACACCGAGATAGGACTTGCTGACGGGATTGTAGGCCAACCCGATTCCGTCGCCACCGCCCCCGGATGCCAGAGACAGAGAACCGGTGATGGGTTCGCCGTTGCCATTGGCGACCGCCCCATGCAGCATCCACCCCCCGCTGAACCCCCACGTGATCACCAGGTACTGGTTCCTGGACGAGTCGTACGCGACCTCCGGGTACTGGTCGAATCCACTGCTGAGCAATGTGGATCGGCCCCCGATCAAGTCTCCCGTCCCGGGCTTGATGCGCTGCACGCCGACCGCGTTCGTGCCCCCCGAAGTCTCGTAGTAGTACGCAACGAGGTACTCGTCCTGGACCGAGTTGTAGGTTGGCGACGGATGTCCTTCCCAGAGGGATGTCGTCCCCACGGAGATTTCGTTGCCCACGAGGTTACCCGACGCGGAGACCCGCTGGGCCTTCACATCTGGAAAGGAGCCGGGGTACTCGGCCCAGACCACCAGGAACTCGTTCGCCGCGGCTGAGTAGGCGACGCCGGGATCGGACTCGGTGTGCTTGGGACGGCCATTCTGACTGACCACGAACGGACCAGTGAGCGGCTCCACGGCCCCGCCGCTGTAGCGAACCACACGTCCGAACACCGCGTGCGAGGGCTTCTCTTCGATCCAGGTGACCAGACAGGCTGTGGCCCCGCACGCCGCACCCGCCGTCGACGCGTCCCGGCTGCCGCCGTCCGAGTTGAGCACGAGCGCACTGCCGAGCGGGACGCCATCCGCAGACACGAATCGTGCCCCGATGTTCCGCTGGCCCCAGGCGACGAGGTAGGCGTCGTTCGACGCATCGTAGGAGACCGCAGAGAATCGCCGGACCCCATCGTCGGAGGGACTGACCGAAAAGGTGCCGCCCAGCCGCGAGCCCTGCGCCAGTGCCGGCGAGCCCGTGGCCAGGAGCATCGCCATGACGACTGCTGCCACACTGCCAACGCGTGTGGTTGTGCGTCTGAGTTTCACATGACACCTGCGCTAGAAGGGACTGCTGCGGAGCCCGACAGTCCGGAATCCTCGTCCTTCACATCGGCCACTGAGGCCCCAGCCGCCCGAGCGCCTGGGGTGCCGACCACTCCGTACCGGCCGTTATCGACGGCAGTCATCGACTCCTTTAGGTCCGGCGGCCGGTGGAATCGTCCCACGCCTCACCAGCATAACATGGGGGGCCTTCTCGCCGGGCTTCCAGGGGCGCCAGGTTACCTTAGCGGGTCAACAGAAGCACGCGTGCTGCGGCTCGCACCCGCACGAGGCTGGAGGTATTCCGCAAGAGGCGGCGCAAGGCGGTCAGGTCGTTGGTCACGGCATCGGCAAGGCCACGGGATCCCAGTTCGCGGATCGCCGGATTCTCGTCCTGCATCAGGGATTCGAAGGTGGCGCGCGCCAGCTCGGGATCGTGCGGCGCGACGAGTCGGCCGGCAGCCGCTCGAACCTCGAGATCCGGCGAGGCGGTCAGATCCTGTACGAAACGCAACCACGTTCCGTCCGGCCGGCTGGCCATGGCCTCAGCCGCGAGCAGCTGCAATGACGGGGTCGGATCCGCCATCAGGTCCTGCAGAAAGGGCAGCCCCGAGTAGTCGCCCAGACGGTACAACGCGCCAGCGGCTCTGGCCCGAACGTAGACGCTCCGGTCAGAGAGCAGCGGTGCGATCCGTGACGCACTGCCGGGTGACCCGACTTTCGCGAGCGCGTCGACCGCCGCTCCACGGATCTCCTGTCTCGGATCGTCGAGGAGGCCGGTCAGCAGGCCGATCGCCAGTCGACTCCGGCTCGAGCCGAGTGCGTCGATGGCCGGAACGCCGCTGCTGACTCCATTCCTGAATTCCTCGATCACGCGCCTGACGGCCCGCTCGTCACCAAGCGACGCCAGGGCGAACGTCTCCGACGCCCCCGGTGCCTCCGAAGGGCGCTCCAGTTCCCGAGAGGCGTCGCCGTCGCCGTCACCGGCCAACGCGAGGAGCGCCTCGACTCGCGCGAGGGGGTCCTGCCGCCGCGCGGACTGCTCTCGCAGCACCGCCCCGGCGAGGCGGCGGAGCAGCGCAGGCTCCTCCAGCGTGCGGTCGCGAAGCCATCGCTCGTAGAGGCTGAGGCCGGCGCCAGCTCCGCCCCGAGCGATCTCGGCTTCGAGCGCCAGCACGATGGCGCCTGCACTGCGAGGGTAGGCGGCCAGAGCCTGGGCGGCCTTTGCGGCCGCCTCGTTTACCATCCCCTGAGCCAGCAACGCCCACCCGTTGGTGATCGCCGTCGCCTCTTCGACGCTGACGGCCTCCGGGCGCGCCCCTGTCTCGCCGCGGGCCTGTTGCCGGGCCCGCTGCTGCGCCGAGGCGCCGCCAAGCGTGACCGCTGGCACGAGCGCGAAAACCAGAAGCAGGCTGCGAGACATCGTCGACTCTGGAAGTATACCTTCACTCTGCCGGCCAGTCGCGGCCCGAGCCACCGCAAGCGCGGTTCCCGCCGTCAGGTGGATCCGGGTCGCCAAAGGGCAAGTCCTGGCTGGTATGATGACGCCAGGCGGGCGGCCTTCTCATGTTCGACGGCGCGAAGCTCGGAATCTTCACCGGTCTGGCCTGTGCGCTTGCGGCGGCGGCGCTCCTGCGCTGCGCGTGGCTCACATCGGACCCGCCGACGCATCCGTCGGTGGGCATCGTGTGGCACGACGAGGGTGCGTGGCTGCACAACGCGCGGAACCGCGCGCTCTGGGGTACCTGGCGCACCGACGAATGGAATCCGATCTTCATCGCGCCGGTCTTCACGGGTCTCGAGTACGCCGCCTTCCACGTGTTCGGCGTCGGAACCTGGCAGGCCCGGACGGTGCCGGTAGCCTCAGGCCTGGCTGCGGTGGCGCTTCTCGCCATGGGGCTGGCGATCTCGGGCGGGCGCCGCTCCGCCGTGATTGGCGCCTGGCTGCTGGCATCAAACTATGTCTTCGTGATGTGGAATCGCGCGGCGCTCATGGAGTCGTCGATGACGGCGTTCATGGTCTTGAGCTGGGCCGCGTACGCCGCGGCCGAGCGTCGCCCCTCACTCGGCGTGATAGCCGGGCTGGGCGCAGTCCTGGCGTGGTTCACCAAGGCCGCGGCCGCTTTCTTCCTGCTTGCGCTCGCGGCCGATGCCGTGGCCACGCTCGCGCTGGCGCGCTGGAGCGCCCTCCGGCGGCGGCTGGCGGTCGGCTGCCCACGACGTGACACGGTTCGCGCGGCCGGCTGGACGCTGGCCGGTCTGGCCGTCGGCGGCGGGGTTGCCCTCGTGGTATTCGTTCTACCCAACTGGCAGGAGTACCGCTTCTACAACTGGCAGATGTCGGTCTTGAGGAAGCCCGACTACTCGCTGGCGGCGCTGGCCGACCGGGCATCGTGGATACCCATCGTCCACGACTCCTTCACGCGGATGTGGCTGGTCACCGCGGCGGCATGCCTGGGAATTACCGCGATCGTCATGCGCTGGCGTACAGCACAGCCGGCCGAGCGCCTGCTGGTGCTGTGGGTAGTGCTCGGCTTCGCCGAGCTGATCGTCCACGATTCGGGCAACCAGCGGCGCTACGTGATGTTCATTCCGGCGCTCGTGGCACTGTCCTCCGGCGTGCTGGGCCGCTCGGGACCCCTGTGGCCTCCGATGGACCAGTCCGACCGGTGGACTCGACGAGTATCGCTGCTCCTCGGGCTGGCGTTGGCCTACGTGGTGGTCGGCGGCATCGCCCGCCTGGCATTTCTGGACGATGTCCGGGCGGGGGTGTATCTGTCGGCGGGCGTGGCGGCGGTCGCGTGGGCATGCATCGTCTGGCAGTGGCGCCGCCTCTGTGAGTGGCTCGGCCGGCAGAGGATCGCTGCGTCCGGGGCACTGGCCCTCGTCCTGCTCGTCGTGGCAGGTGATCTGGCGCAGTATGCCCAGTGGGGGGCTCGGCGGACCGCACTGAACTATGATGCCTCACGCGCGGTCGGCCGCGTCCTGCCGCCCGGCACGTTGGTTCACGGGAAGCTGGCAAACGGCCTTTCCCTGGAGAACCGCATCCGGCCGGTCTTCGTCGGTCGCGGATTTGGCAACTTCGCTGACCGCACCCGGCGAGACGACATCCCCTACGTCCTGACCTACCTGCTGCCGCGGATCGGCTATGAAGGCAGCGTCATCACAGACGTGCTCGATGCCTACCCAGGGCGGACCGTCATCGCCACGTTCGACGTCGCCGAGACGGCCAGCGGCCACGACGTGGCCGCGCTCGTCGCCAAGTTCGGACCCGGAGCGCCCCGTGAGTCGCGGTGAAGACGGCCACGCTCGGCCCGGTCCATCCCCCGGGTTATCGGTCGTGGTTCCCACCTACAACGAGCGGGAACGACTGGAGGAGTTCGTCGGAACCGTGCTCGATGTCCTGTCGCACTCCGGGATGACCGGCGAGATCGTGATTGTCGACGACCGCTCGCCGGACGGCACTGGTGAGCTGGCCGATCGGTTGTCGGCGCACTACCCCCTGCGGGTCGTGCATCGCCCTGGGAAGCTGGGCCTCGGCAGCGCCGTCGTGACCGGCTGCAGTGTGGCACGCGGCGAGGCCCTGGCGGTCATGGACGCCGATCTGAGCCATCCTCCGGCCGTCCTGCCGTCGCTGGTCGCTGCTCTGGACGGGACCGGCGCCGACATGGCCATTGCCAGCCGCTACATCCCGGGTGGCGGTACCCGCAACTGGCCGATGTCGCGGGCCGTGATGTCCCGCGCGGCGTGCCTCCTTGCCCGCGTGCTGACTCCGGTCCGCGACGCGGCGTCCGGGTTCTTCGTCATGCGCCGATGCGTCCTCCAGGATGTCCAGATCGAGGCTGCCGGCTTCAAGATCTGCCTCGAGTTGCTCGTCAGGGGCAACTGCCGCGCCGTGGCCGAAGTCCCGTACGTGTTTGTCGACAGGGCGGCGGGTCAGAGCAAGATGAACCACAGAGAAGCCACGGGCTACCTTCTCCAGGTGCTCGAATTGAGCCGGTGGGCCCGCCGGAACCGGCCTGGGTTGAAGGTCACGCACATCGTGCTGACGGAGGAAGACCGCTGGCGCCTTGCTGCCGCACACCGACGCGAGGCCGCATCCGGAGGTGACACGCGAGCGCTGCCCTCCTGACCGTCTCCTAGCCGAGTCCCGACGACTCATGAGAGGCGCCCATCGACGCCCGGGATCCGCTTCCGAGAAGGAGGCGGGCGCCGAAGCTGAGCACCAGAGGGCCGGAACTGGCCAGCAGACGCAGGAGGTCGCTGCCGTGGCGTGCAATCCAGCTGGGTCTCAGGAAGAAGCGTCGCGTTGCGCGACTGATGGCTCCCATCACCACCTGCTCGTCAAGTCCGTTGCCCCGCAGCAGGTAGTACGAATACTCCATCCTCGACCAGTCCTCGGAGACGAGTAAGCCCTCGCGGCGGCACTTCTCGTAGAGATCCGTCCCGGGGTACGGCACGGCAGGGTAGAAGTTGGCGTAGTCGGGATCGATGTCGAGGGCGTACTCCAGCGTCCGCTCGATTGATTCCCGCGTGTCACCCGGATAACCGAGAATAAAGAAGGCAAACGACCGGATCCCTGCCTCGCGCATGTTGCGCAGGGCGGCGACGATCTTCTGCCGCTCGAGCTTCTTCAGCATGTTCTTCCGGGTATCGTCGGACTCGGACTCGATGCCGAGCGACAGCATCCAACAGCCCGACCGCCGCAGCCGCCTCACAAACGCCGGATCGACCAGGTTGTCGGCCCGGGCGTTGCCGAACCAGCGGATGCCCAGGTTGCGCTCGATCAGCACATCGCAGAACCGGCTGAAGCTCTTGGCGTTGAGGGTGACGGTGTCGCCCCACAGATAGAAACGCTCGATGCCGAGTGTCCGCTTGCCGCGCTCGATCTCGTCAACGAGGCTCTCGGCACTCCGCTCCCGGAACGTGTGGCCCTGGTGAATGGGAGCCACACAGAAGTCGCACGAGTACGGGCAGCCTCGACTCGTCTCCACAATCAGGTACGGCCTGTTCTCGAGGGGCACGCGGTATCGGTCCAGAGGTAGCAGATCCCAGGCCGGGTAGGGCATCGACCTGAACCCCTGGAAGGACCCGTGCGCGCGGTGCGGCACGATGGCCCCATCCCGCCTGAACGTCAGGCTGGGCACCCGGTCCAGCTCACGCCAGGAGTCGAGTTCCGCAAGGGCGAGTGCGCCATCTTCGGGCTCGCCCACCAGCATCGCATCGACGCCGGGGGCCCGTTGCATCGATTCGAGCGGCGCGGCCGACGCATGCGGGCCGAATGACACCACGGGTGCACCAAGGGCCCGCTTCAGGAGGCCGACGGCGGCCGCGTCCGCCTCGAGCGTTGGCGTGGCGCTGCAGAACAGCACAAGGGTCGGGGAGAAGTGTTCCCCGCGCAGCCGGCGGATGAGCGCTTCAGTGTCGAGGCGCTCAGCCGTCTGGTCGACCAGGCGAACGTCCAGGCCACGTTCGCGGAACAGGGCGGCCAGCAGGGCAAGAGTGTACGGAGGCTTGGTGGTGCCCAGCACCTCCTCACGCTCCTGGCAGCGACCCTGCCGCGTGTACGCGACTCCGTTGACGACCGGAGGGTTCAGCAGCAGAATGTGTCGACCAAGCATGTGTCGTCGGACTCACGCGTCGGGCGCCGGCAGATTCGCCACCATCCGGGCCTCAACGGCCACGGCCTCGAGCACCTGCAAGCTGCCAGGAACCCTCGTATTGTAGCAGCTTCGCGACGAGGCACGTCACTCCGAGCTCCCACGCGCGGCTCGATGGGGCGGCCCCGGCATCCCCGAGCGATCGCCGGCGCCCAACTCTATAGAGGACGTTGATCTCGAGGCGAGCCGTGGTCTCCGACCCCGGCGTCGGGTCACGACTTCGTCAGGCGGGCCACCGGCCACAGGCGCCTGATCTGGCGGAGCTCGCGTTCGTGGAAGAAGCGCATGAAGGCAAGCGCACCGAGGAATACCGCGACGACCGACATCCCACGCACGAGCAGACCAACGACCGGTGCCGTCGTCGGCGGCAACACGGACCGGCCAGCGAGCCAGGCGAGGCAGGCGGCGGCGATCACCCGCAGGATCCGGCCCCACTCGTAATCGATCCGATAGAACCGCTGCGAGAATCCGAACGCCACCGCGGCCAGCACGCAGTACGCCGCCACCGACGCCCACGCCGCCCCGAGGATGCCGAAACGCGGGATGAGCAGGAGGTTGAGCACAACGCTGGTCACGGCAGCCGCCCCGGTGGCCAGGGGGTAGTACGCCGTGCGCTTGGTGATGTTCAGCCCGATCGACGTCAGAAGATAGAGTCCCTGGATGGCGACGGCCAGCCCGAGCCACGGCACCACGCGCGAGGCCCCGACATACTGCGTCGCTGTCATGAGGCGGACGAGGTCGAACGCCACGGCTGCGAGGCCCGAGCAGAGCAGGGCAAGGGCAGCGACGCCGTAGGTCGTGACGATGCGGAATGTCTGCCTGGCGTCCCGCTCGTGCATCTCCTTGAAGTAGAAGGGCGCCCATGCGGTCTCGAAGGCGCTCAAGAAGAGCTTCATTCCCATCGCGAGCGTGGCGCCGATCTGGTAGACGCCGACTTCCCATGAGGGACGGAACAGGCTCAGGAAGTACCGATCCGTGCTCGAGGTGATCTGATGTGCAATACCGTGAGGCAGCCTGGGTAGACCGAAACGCAGGCACTCGCCCAGGAGGTCCCGGGAGAAAACCGGGCGGAGCAGGACCGCGAACCGGGGCAGCAGCGCCAGAATCAGCCCGATTGCGACAATCGTGTCGGCCAAGAACACGCCCAGGACTCCCCACCGGACCACGACGACCAGCAGGAACTTCGTGAGCAGCGTCGACAGGTTGACCGAGAACGTCAAGGCGACGAAGGCCCTGGCCTGCCCCTCGAGGCGCAGGACATGGAACGGCAGGAAACTGAAGCAGCCGAGCAGCGCATTGAGAAACACCAATTGCGTGGGGATCACGTATCCGGTTCGGCCCAGAAGAGCGGGTGACAGCCACGGGGAGGCCGCGATGCCTGCTCCGAGCAGCGCGCCGCTCACGCCGGCCAGGAACAGGGCCAGCGTGCTCGCCAGCAGCTGGCGCGAGCGAGAGTCGGCGCACTCGGTGTAGAAACGCATGAAGGCCGCGTCCACACCCCACCGCGACACCACCCTGACGACGAGCTCGAGCGCCAGCAGGACCCCGATCACGCCGTACTCGCTCGGCGACAGGACCAGGGTGTAGACAGGAAGCAGAAGAACGCTGGCCAGTTGGATGGCGACGTCGCCAACGCCGTACACCGTCAGGTTGACGGAGAGCTGCTTCAACTTCTGAAACACGATCCACTAGCCTACATGCGCGGCAGCCGCTAGACCAGCTTTGCAATCCAGAGCGGCGAATCCTTGGCGGGCAGGTCACACTGGCGGCAGATATCAGGTCCGCCGCTCTCGAGGTGCGCGCGGCGAACCCTCACGTACGCGTCGCCATTCCAGATCTCCTCGATGGAGGCGTGCCTCACGTCGCCCAGCGTCACCCTGCCGTCGAAATCGGCACAGCACAGGCTCACCCGTCCATCCCACAGCACAGTGAACGTCAGCCACTGCCGGTAGCAGGGGAAGCTGACCTCGGATCTGGAGTGCAGCGTGCCCGCCCAGTTGTGCAGCTCGGTGACGTGGATCTTGTCCGCGATAGCCGACCACCGGTCGATGAACGCCTGCTCTTCCGCGGAGTTGTTCTGTCTGACGAAGGAGAGGATCAGCTTGGGCCGGGAGCGGCCGAACTCGCGCCGGATGCGTACAAGCCCCTCGACGTTCGCCATCACCTTGTCGTACTTCAGCCCGATTCTGGTCGTCTCGAAGGTCTGCTTGCCGGCCGCATCCAAACTGATGTTGATCGCGTCGAGACCGGATTCGACGACGGCGCGAGCGACAGGCTCGCCGAGTACGGATCCGTTGGTGATGACACCGACCTCGGGAATGCCGACCTGCTTGGCGTACTTGATCTTCTCGGGCAGCCGCTTGTCGAGGAAAGCCTCTCCGTAGTTGTGCAGGCGCACGTGACTGATACCCAGTCGCGCGCACTCGTCAACGACCTTCCGGAACAGGTGCATCTCCATGATGCCCTGCTTCCGTTCCATGTCGTCCCGCGGACAGAACGTGCACTTGGCGTTGCAGATGTTGGTGCTCTCGATCTGGACGATCTCAGGAAGTCCGGGCGCGCGATCGCGCCCGGCCAGCAGCAGGAGCCGGCGGACGAGACGGGCGTGGCGCGCCAGCGTTGCCTCCACTGCCCGGCGACTGCGCCGTCTGAGTGTGTTGATCACGCGAGGCCCTGCGAACGCCGGTGGTGGGTCATACTCCTGGCCCGAGCGAAGCCCAAGGCGGCCAGCGGCCCCGGAGCGACCATCATCAACACACGTGAGCTCCCTGACTAGGATACAACGGACCCGGTGCCGGCGCTTCGCGCGAGAGCCAGAACCCGCTCCGCCGCCCGCGCTGCGGCACGCCCGTCCGATGTGATCTGGAAGTCGGACACAAAGGCCGCTGCGCGTCCAGCCATATCGGTCCGAATCGCGTCATCGGACAAAGCCGACTCCAGGATGGGCCTGATCGCCTGCCCCTCCGGGACGCCGAACATGACACCCGCTTCGACAAGCGGGCTCAGGTTGCTCGGCAATCCAATCACCATCGACGGAATCCCAAGCGCCAGCCCCTCGATCGCAGCGGTCGAGTTGACGGTCACGATCAGCCGCGCGGCGTGCATGAGGGCAGCCATGCTCACGTCGGCGGGCGCGATGCTGACGCGCGCCCCTCCCGCGACCTGCTCGACGTACGGATCGGGCCCTTCCGCCGGGTGGCACCGAATGACGAGATGGACGTCCGGCAGGTCCAGGACCGCCTGAACGAGTTCTCCAAACACCGAACTGATCTGGGTGAACTTGGCTGCGACCACCACGAGATGCGCCCGGGACGAGGCGCCGAGACGGGCTTTCAGCGCAGCGTCGTCGGACTCGGTGAACCTCCGCGCCTCGCGCGCGAGGGCGTCGAGGCGGGGGCTGCCGGTGACGCTCACCGCGTCGGACGGGTAGCGCGCCTGCTGGGCCAGGTGTCCGGCGGCGAGACGGTCGTAGACCAGCGTGAGCGTGGGTCTTGGATACCCGCGGTCCGAGGGGTTCAGCGGCGACGGCCGCATCTCGTCCGGCTCGTGCAGGTAGTTCAGCCAGTGGCGATAGATGAACCCGTGCTGGAGGCCGACGGTCGCAATGCCCCTCCGCCGCGCCTCCAGGACCAGCGCTCTGCCCCAACCGCCGGCCTCGGCGTAGGTGAGGGCAACGTCCGGCCGGACCTGATCGAGCACGGTCCCAATCTGATCCATGACGTACGCCGACCACGGAAACTGCAGGTATGCGATTCCGATGAACTGCGGCTCCAGCAGCGGCCAGACATCACAGCCTCGAATGACGGCGGCGTCCCGGATGGCCGGACTGGCACAGAGCGCGCGGCGCATCGAGGCTCGCGAGTCCCAGACCTGACGGGACAGGCGGAGGGCTCCGGGCCCGGCGCACCAGTCGATGGGCGTGATCGGAACCGCACCCGCCGAGGTGCCGCGCAGGTCGGAGACGCGATGCCTCCACGTGCGTGCCCGATAGCTGGTGTGCGGTCCCACGCCAATGATGGTCAGTTCCTCGGGCGACCGTGCCGACGCCAGGCAGTCGAGTACGGGACCGATGTACTGCTCCTCGTCCCGCTTCCAGAAGGCCGTGTGCACGAATGCGGCAATCCGGCTCTGCCGGACGACCGACCGCCCCTCGGCGCGCCGCGCGGCCATGCTGGCCCTCCACTCGAAGACATGGGCACGAGCGATGAGGCGCACCGCTTCCAGGCCTCGTGATCGGGAGGCCACACGTCCGCTGAACCGGATGCCGTGCTGTCTGGCCAACTCACGAGCGACGAGATTGGTGAGGGCATCGCCGCCGGGCACCGCGATCGCGCGCGGGGCCTCGCGGGCGACGACGGCTTCGAGCGCCAAGATGGTGCGCAGGACGGATCTGACGACCTGCATCTTGTGGAGGTAGAGCTCGGCGAACCACCACAGGGAGTCGCCGCGATAGGAGAACCGATCGCGGAGCGGCCGGCCGTCCACGGTGAGCACGCGCAAGGACTTGATCCAGCGATTGGCCTCGTCCTCGGCGAGTTCCGCAAGGCCTGCTCCGAGTTCGCGCGACAGATGCACCTCTGTCCGACCGCGCCGTGTATCGAGCAGGACCACGTCGTTAGCGGCTGGCATCGATCCTCTCCGCAAGAGGGCTGCGGCGGAGCAGCTCCAACGCCGGCCCGACGACATCTGGCGCGTCCACGCCACGCAGACAGTCAGGCACCCCGCCGCGGCACCTCTGCGGCGGATTACGGATACGGTTGCACGGGCTGCAGGGAAGATCGGCGCGTGCCACGGCAACCGCACCGCCCAACGGCCCCCAGCGAACCGGGGACGAGGGGCCGAAGACAGCCACCACCGGTGTGCCCACCGCGGCGGCAAGATGCATCGGACCGCTGTCGCTGCCGAGAAACAGCCGACACCGCCGGAGGACCGCCGCCAGTTCGACGAGATCGAGGCGGCCCGTCAGATCCAGCACCGACATGCCCGGCGGCAGGTGTCCAAGAAAGCCGTCGACGACCTGGCGATCCGAGGTGCTACCCGTGACGACCAGGGATGCTCCAACGGAACGGGCTACGCTAACCGAGGCCTCGGCCAGCCGGCCGAGATCCCACTGCTTGACGAGGCGCCCGCCGCTCGGGTGTACGGCGATGAACGGATGGTCCGGCGGGAACCGGCCGGCGGCCGAGAGTCGCGACGCCGCGGCCCGCACGGCAACCTCGGGCAGCACGAGCGGCGCCGTCGCCAGATCGGCTTCGACCGGCGTCTCCCCCGTGAGCGAGGCGACCAGTCGGAGCGAGTTGAACGCGGAGTGCACCGAGGGGTCGTAGTCGAGGCCGACGGTGAGCGCCTGCCCACCACCAGACGAGCGAAACCCGAACCGGCGCGGTGCGCCGGTGGTCCAGAGCAGGAGGTTGCTGCGGACATCCGGCTCGAAGTTGATGGCGATGTCATAGCCGCCCCGGCGCCATTCCCTGATGCGGCCCACTGTGTCCATCACCCTGGACGATGGCGCTCCGCGGGCAAGCCATCCCACATCCAGCTCGAAGACGCGGTCCACTTCCGGCAACAGCCTCGCCAGCGGAGCGTTCCAGCTGCCGACGACCAGGTCGATCGACGTACTGCCGAAGGCGTGCCTCAAGGCCCGGAGCGCCGGTCTCGTCATGAGCAGGTCCCCAACCCGCTCCAGGCGGAAGGCCAGCACTCGTCGCGGCGGCGCGGCGCCGGGAGACCCGAGCGCGCGCAGGGGCGCCGTCACAATCCAGAGCGCCAGGTCCACAAGACCGACCAGCGTTCGTTCAACGGGGTTCGAGATCTGAAGGTACTGGAACATGGGACGGGGGCGCGGCCTACTCCACCTTCACCCTATCGAGTATGACACCGAGCGCCCGGCGGTCGGGTCCGCCGACCACGTCGCCTGGAACCCATGTGTTGCACTCGAACCGCAGTGTGGAGGGAGTCTGGCGGGCGGCCGCGGCCGCGGCAACCTCCGGCGGAATCGCCACGTCGTAACGGCGCAGCTCTCCAGACACGTCGAGCTGAGCGAGCGGCTGGTCGTTCAGCAGCACCCGGACCCGAGCGACCGGCACCTGGGAAGGCCTGCGGCCGGCGGACATCCAGAGTGCGAGGCTCTTGTCGTTCGGCCGGAGGCCCTGAAGCGTGACGTACGAGTAGGGACCCGTCCACCGGAAGGTCGTTTCGCCGCGCTGTTCCTTTCCGTGCATGCGCAGCACGCGCAGGTCGTCGTAGCCACCCACGTCGACATCCCTCACTGAGACAGGCTCTGGACTGAGCGACAGCGCATAGAGCGTGAGGTTGAACGCTTTCGTCCGGACACCGGTCGGATACGCGTTTCTTGACGACTCGTACTCTGGAAGCACGAAACGCCGTTCGAACATGGGGCGCGCCTCGATATGGGCACTGCCGAGGTCGGTGCCGCCGTCCGAAACAAGGAGGAACACGCGCTCGTACTTCGCTCCAGCCCAATGGAGGAACCGCTCGAATGCCCCCGGATCGGGCCGCGGTGATGCCAGGACGAGCACGTGTCGATCGTAGATGTAGGCCAGAGGGGTGGCCAGCACGTGGACGTCCGACGCGTTGCGCGACTCGACCACGACGAGATCGTCGTTTCCGAGATTCGGCACGAACCGCTCGATCTCCGGGATGAGCCCTGCGTACTCCACATGCGGCAGGATCGGCCGTATCCTCTGGACCGCCGGCCACGCAACGGCCGCGACGACCAGGCAGGGTAGAAGAACACGACCGAACACCGCCCCAATCGCCGGGCGACCCGCCGGGGTCGAGTGCCTGCCTGGCCGCCAGGCTTCGAATGCCCCGAAAACACCTCCCGCAATCATGATGCAGGTGAATGGCAGGACGATCGGCACGAATCGACGGGCTTGCCAGAAGTGTTCGGGCACGATCCGGATCTTGTAGAAGACGACGAACGCCACGAGGGCGCCCGTGGCCATGAGGAACGGATCGCGCCAGAACCTGCGCCAACCCATCAGGGCGAACCCCAGCACAGCGGCCAGGAGGCCGGCCGGTCCGACGTACCAGGAGTAGAATCGGAGCGCGTACGCGTCGTGGAGGGCCAATCGCCCGACCGGCTCGCGAAAGAAATACGCATAGGCCGCCAGCAGCACCACGCCGCCGACAAGAACACGCGGGATCCACGTTTGCAGGCCGCGCGCCACGAGTGGTGCCCGGGAATAGAGCCGGCGTGCCATCCACCAGGAACACACCATGGCGGCTGCGCCGCCTGCGATCCCGGGATACCCGCGGAGCTGTGCCATTGTGATGTCGATGTACGGTGCCATCCACGCGGTGAGGTAGCGTCCTGCCACGCCGAACAGAATGAGGAACGGCGCGAGGAGCGTCCACCGAGGTGCCCGTCCCTGCAGCGCCACGAGCACCAGGCCCGCAGCGGCTCCGACGAACAGGAGGATGGCATCGATCCGGATGAAGAGCATCAGACCGAACAGCGTGCCGGCCGCCGGCGCGAAGAACGGATCCTCGTCGATGACGGATCGGCCGAGTGCGAGGAGGCCCGCGAAGGCCAGCGCCTGCTGCATCATCTCCGAGTTGGGGTAACGCGCGAACCACACGGTTGCGACGTTCAGGGCCAACAAGCCAGCCGCGGCCCCGGCGGCTACCGGACCGACCAGCCGCATCGCGCAGAAATAGACGGCCAGCAGGCCCAGCACGGCCCAGAATCCCACCGCGCGTCGCGCGCCCGAGAGTCCGTCGAGGCCGTATCCGACGGCGATCCACGACGGGAATGCGTGGGGGAACTGGCCCATGACCACCCCGGCGTCCCGGTCCATGACGAAGAACCCCATGAACCTGGTGCCCTGGTACAAGTCGCTCTCGAGCTCGCCAATCAGGAAGAGCTCCCGCAGATCCGGGGGCACCTCCGCGATGGTGGGGTCGGGAATCCGCAGCGAACCACGCTGTGCGATCTGAATCCCCTCGTTCATGTACGTTCCCGGGTCCTTGCCACCCATGACGTATTCCGACGAAGGGAAGTACAGGGCAGAACCGAGCGCGACGAGTCCGATTGGCGCAAGGGCGGACCAGCCAGGCCGCGATACGCGCCCGCTGAATCGGAGTCGAGCCCGGAAGATGGCGAGCATCGCCCCCGTCAGGACTCCATGTGCGACGAGAAGGCGATTCCAGGTGTACAGGCCGAGGCCGGCCAGCGCGAGGACGAGGAGCGTCGTCAGGGCCAGGCTCACCACGACTGCCCAGAACGCCCGTTCCTCTGCTGCGAGCGACGCCCTTCGGGCGCGGTCCGCCATCGGCATGCGGAAGATGACAGCACCGGGGAGATACGCGATCAGAGACAGTTCGAGCAGGTCGGCCAACATGTCTAGCGAGGCTCCGCCTCAGACCGCCGAGGCGTGTGGGGGCGGCTCCGCCTCGCTAGACCACAGTGTTGGCTTTGCCCCGCCTGCGGCGGGGCGCAGACGTCTTGAAGGCCGGGGACGGAAACTTGACTCATCTGCATGAGATTCGGGCCTTCAAGACGTCTAGACGAGAGCCTGCCGGAGTGCGGCCGACACGGCGTCGATGTGGTCGGCGGGGATTCCCGGGTAGAGGGGCAACGACAAGATCCGGGCGCACACGCGATTGGCGACCGGACAGTCCGCCGGCTGTTCGGTCGCGAGGGCCCGCTGCCTGGGAATCGGGACGGGGTAGTGCACGAGCGTCTCGACGCCCGCGCTCTCGAGACGGGATTGCACCCTGTCACGGTCCGGCAGGAGCACAGGGAACAGGTGGTACACATGGCCCGGATCGCACTCGGGTGGCACGTCGACGAACGTGTCGGCGAGCAAGGACCGGTATTGCGCGGCCCGGGCCCGGCGTGCGGCCGTCCACGCGCCCAGGAACGGCAGGCGCGCCGAGAGCACGGCAGCCTGGATGTCATCGAGCCGGCTGTTGACGCCCATCTCGACGTGGTGATACCGGTCCGTCTGACCTCCGTTGCGCAGGCGCCTCAGCCGCGAGGCGAGATCCGCGTCGCGCGTCGTGATCGCACCGCCGTCGCCGAGCGCGCCGAGGTTCTTGGTCGGATAGAAGCTGTAGGCGGCGGCGACCCCGAAACCGCCGACCGGGCGGCCCTCGCACGTCGCGAGGTGCGCCTGGCAGCAGTCCTCGACGAGCGCGAGATGGTGTCGCGCGGCGATGGAGGCCAGAGCCGGCATCTCAGCCGGCTGGCCGTACAGGTGCACGGGCAGGATGGCCGCGGTGCGAGGCGTGATGGCGGCTTCGGCCGCCGCGGGATCGATGGTCAGACGTACGGGATCGATATCGGCGAACACCGGGCGCGCGCCCACCATCATGCAGGCAAGGGCCGTGTAGGCGGCAGACAGCGGCGTCGTGACGACCTCGTCGCCGGTCCCGATGCCCAGCGCCCGGAGAATGATCGCGATGGCATCGGTTCCCGTCCCGACGCCGATGGCATGTCCGGCGCCGCAGGCGGCGGCAAACGCGTGCTCGAACGCTTCGACCTCCGGACCCAGGACGTACCACCCGCGATCCACGACCCTCCGAATGGCCACGCCGACGGCCGGCCCGTCCTCCCCGGGCGCCAGGCTCATGAAGCGAACGCGCGGCGGATTCATCCGCGGCCGCCTTCCAGGGCCTCGTCGTCGATGTAGCGGCGCAGGTGCTCCCGGTAGAACGCGACCGTGCGTGCCAATCCGTCTCGCAGCCGGACCGCCGGCCGCCACCCGGTGGCTGCAGAGAACTTGGTCGAGTCGGCGTAGAAGCTGCCGATGTCGATCGCACGCTTGTCAGCGGGCCAGTCGACGTGTCTTGCGCGGCCGGTGCCGGCGATCTCGAGGAGCAGGCCGACCAGGTCGCGGTGACTCGTGGGTTCGAGCCCTCCCACGTTGAAGACGTTGCCGTTGCAGGCGTCGATCGCGCCCGCCCTGAGGAACGCGTCCGCCGCATCATCGACGAACACGAAGTCTCGAAGCTGCGATCCGTCTCCGTAAATCTGAATCTCGCGGTCCTCGACGGCCAGCCGGATGAACCAGCCGATAAAACCCTGCCGGTTGTGCTTGACGAGCTGGCGGGGGCCGTACACGTTCGTCAGACGAAGCGAGCACGCGCGCACGCCGAAGACGTTGTTGTAGACCAGATGGTAGAACTCGCCGGCGACCTTGTTGATGCCGTTGATGTCCGTCGGACCGACGAGATGCCGTTCGGTCACGGGAAGACACTCGGGCCGTCCGTAGACCTGGCGGGTTCCCGCGAACACCACTTTGGCATTCGGGTTGTTTCGGCGGCACGCCTCGAGCAGGGTCAGCTGGCTGCGGCAGTTGATGTCCAGATCGGTGTGGGGATCCTGCATGCTGTCGATGTGGCTCACCTGGCCGGCCAGGTTGAAGATCACGTCCACCCGCCGCACCAAGTAGTTCATGGTGCTGGACTGGCGCACGTCCGCCACGTTGACCTGGACCTGGTCTTCGATGCCGGCGATGTTGAAGAGGTTCCCGCCGTAGTCCGGGATGAGCGAGTCGACGAGCAGAACGCGAGCGCCCAGGGATACGAGGTGCCGGGCAAGGTTGCTGCCGATGAAGCCCAGCCCGCCGGTGATCATCACCGGCCGATCCCTGTAGAAGGCCTTGTACTCCATGGCTACGACCCGTGACCGGCTTCAACGCGGGGCATGCCCCGGACCACGAGGGTCCACCACAACTTCAGCACGTCGATCCCGGTCCGCGCCAGCCGCCTGACGTTGAAGAACTGCGACTTACCGTACGCCCGGTGGAAGTGATGCACGGGAACCTCGGCCACAACGAAGCCGGCGTCCTGGATCTTCTTCATCATCTCCAGGCAGATCACGCCGCTGGTCTTGGTCAGCTGAACGCGATCGAAGATCGCCCGGCGCATCAGGCGAAAGTCACAATCGACGTCCCGGACCTTCAGGCCGAACAGCCACCTTACCGTATGGTGGTACAGCCGTCCGATGACCTTGCGGTGCAGGGGATCGGATCGACTGATCTTGTAGCCGTTCACGAGGTCGACGCCAGGCCCCATCCTCGCCCACAAGACCGCCAGTTCGGCGGGATCGTACTGGGCGTCCCCGTCGGTATAGAAGACCAGCTCCTTCGTGGCGTGGGCGAACCCGCTGCGCAGCGCGCCTCCGTACCCACGGTTCCGGTCGTGGTGGATCACCCTGACCTGCGGGTACACGCGGGCCAGTTCATCGGCGATCTGTGGAGTGGCGTCGCGACTGCCGTCGTTGATGACGAGCACTTCGAAGTTGGGGGTGAGGCGGCCGGCGGTCAAGACCGCGCCGAGAACCATGCTCGCGATAGTGCCGCTGTCGTTGTAGGCCGGAAAGAATACGGTGAGTCCGGGGGTCTGCTCAGGCACTGTGGCTACTCGAGGTTCCTCACCCTAGCATGGCGTTCTCGGGCCCGGCAAGCTGCGCGCCCGTAGGCGCGCTCGAACTGCTCGGCGACACGCGGCCAGGTCCGAGCCTGAACCGCCTCCTCCCTGGCCGCCAGGCCCAGTTGGACCCGAACGTCAGGATGGCCCAGCAGGTACTCGACCGCTTGAGCGAGCGCGGGCACGTCCCGTTCGGCGACGAGAAGGCCGGTCCGACCGTCGCTGATGACCGATGGGATGCCGCCGACGGCGCTTGCGACCACTGGTGTTCCCGACGCGAGCGCCTCCAGTACCGTGTTGGGCAGGCCGTCGACGTTTCCGGCCTCGTCGTGGACCGAAGGCACCACCGCAAGATCGGCGGCCGCCAGGTGGGCCGCCACATCCGACTGGTCCAGGACGCCGACGAAGTGGACCCGGTCCGCCACGCCGCGATCGCGCGCGCGAAGCCGAAGTTCCCCCTCCAGGTCTCCTCCCCCAGCGATCAGCAGGCGGAGCGTGGGCCAGCGCCGAGCCAGCAGGCCGACAGCGTCCACGAGGAACTCGAAGCCCTTCTTGCGCACGAAGCGGCCGGCCGTGAACACCACGAGATCATTCGTGTCCAGTCCCAGACACGCCCGCACCCGACGCCGCGCGGCGGGATCGGGCCGGAACCGCTCGCTGTCGACACCGTAGGGAATCGTCTCGATGCGATCGGCGGGACCGCCGAGGGCAACGGCCCGGTCTTCCAGGTCCCGACTGCACGCGGTGACGGCATCGGCACGCCGCAGGGCGAAGCGGGCCGCGCGGCGCACGAGCGCGTGGCGCTCGGCCACGAAGACATCCGAGCCGTGCAGGCTGATCACACTGGGCAGATCGAGGCCAGCCGCGGAGACGACGGCGCCGCTGGGGACGAGCCAGTGACCGTGAAGGAGCGTGGCTCCCACGTCGCGGGCAACGCGGCGTGCAGCCCGCCAGGCGGCGAACAGAGCGAAAGGAGCCGCGAAATAAGCCGCCTGACGCAGGTGTACGTCCGCTCGCAGGGCGCCTGCATAGCCGAACACGTTCATGCTGGGATGCGGCGCATAACGGAAGGTGTGGAACCGCACCCCCTCCTCCACCCCTGATCGCGTCAGACGCGGGTGCCAGGGAAGCACCACGTGCACCCGGTGACCACGCGCGGCGATCCCCTTTGCGATCGGCTCCATGAACGTACCGATCGCGTCACCCGCAAAGCGCGGGTACGACGTCGTCAGCATGACGACGATGTGGCGATCTGTCACGGCTTGGCACTCCTCCAACCGAGACGGCCCCGCGCGCGGAGGAGGAGGCGCCAGGGCATGACCATCGACTCCAGCAGGACCCGGGCAGACATCTTGGACGCCCCCTGCCGCCGCTCCACGAAGATGATGGGAACCTCGCCGATTCGGCACCCGGCACGAGCGGCCTCGAACACAGTCTCAACGATGAACGCATAGCGCTGGGACACAATCCGCCGGAGCTCCAGCCGCGCCAGCGCCTGGCGTCGCCAGCACCGGTAGCCGCTGGTCCCGTCACGCGCCGTCAAGCCGGTCACCGTACGGACGTACCAGTTCGCAAACACGCTCAGGATGATGCGCCGGAGCGGCCAGTTCACCACGCTGATGCCGTTCAGATAGCGCGATCCGATCACGACATCGTGACCTTCGAGCGCCGCATGGACCAGGTCGGGCAGGTATCGAGGATCGTGGGACAGGTCGGCGTCCATCTGGCAAACCAGGTCAGCATCCCCCGCCAGGGCCCGGCGGAATCCGTCGAGGTAGGACAGGCCTAGACCACGCCTGCCGGTGCGATGCAGCACCTCGACTCGCCCCGGATGCTCCCCGGCAAGTGCGTCGGCGACACGTCCGGTGCCGTCCGGCGAGTCGTCGTCGACCACCAGGACGCGATACGGCGTCTCCGCCAGAATCTGGTGCACCAGCACCGGGAGATTCTCGCGTTCGTTATAGGTCGGGATGATGACAAGAACGTCCATGAGTCCCCAGCGTCATCGTCTCTGTGCCTGCCCCGCCTGTGCGAAGCGGACTCCGGATCAGCGAAGCCACGCACCCCATGCGTCAGCGCCGGCGGTCAGCGCCCACACGAGAGCCCCTCCCAGCCCGAAGCGGAGCAGAACGCCGCCGCGCCAGCACCATGCCGCGCCCAGGCCTGCCAGAATCGCGATTGCCGGGAGGGTGGCTGCGTGTACCCGACTGATGAACTCCCAGGCGTCCTGCTGATAGCGCATGTTACCCGGACCCAGCACCGCCAGCGTCATCCAGCCAAGACACGTGAGCCCCCACGCGATGAGGGTCAGGGCCAGGCGGTCTCGCACACCCGTCTGCCGCAGCCGCCACACGCCGATCAGGGCGAGGGCCAGCGCCGGCCACCCGGCGCGGTCCACCGCCTGGCCGACCGCGTCCGTGACCCGCTCCCGAAGCGTGAGAGTGCGGCGGCCGAGTGCCAGGCCAGGCGCTGCAGCGTCCCGGGCCTCGAGCGAGCGAGCCAGGTCACCGCCAGGCGGGGCCGGTGCAATGACGGCTTCGCGCGCTCGACTGAGCTGCTGGCGATAGACGTCGCCAAAGTGGCCCCAGTACAGCCCGACGGCGAGAACCATCCCCAGGAGAGCTGCCAGCACCGTCGCAGAGGCGGCACCCCGAAGCGCCGAATCGCCGCGCGCGCCGAACAGGCCGGCCATCGTCAGCATCAGTGTGGACAACAGGACGAACGTGCTGATGTGCGAGACGAAGCCGAGCAACGACAGCAGAACCAGTCCTGCCAGGAGGAGGGGACGCATCAGCCGGTCTCCCCAGACGACGATCACCCCGACGGTCGCGAGCGAGACCGCGGCACCGAAGGCGTTGGTCAGATTGGCATTGCCGAGGATGGTGAACGGCAACGGAAGGAGGCCGTACAGGACGATTGCGAAGATGCCCGCCAGGCGATTTCCGCCGGTCCGGCTGACCATCACGTACAGGAGGAGTCCGGCGAGCGCTTCCGACGCGCACACCACCACCCTGAGGAGCGCGACGTGGTCGCGGGTCAACCACGACCAGGGTGCCGCGAACACATACAGGCCGACTGCGTACGGGAATGGCGTGGCGCTCGTCGAGAGCTGGGTGAAATAGAACCGGCCCGCCAGGACCCACTCGAGCCGATGCGCATGGAACAGGGCATCGACGATCGCCTTGTCGGGGTGAAGGAGTGCCGCGAGCTTCAGGTACAGAAAGGCAAGGGACGCAGCCACCGCCAGTCTGGCCTCTGCTGATAGGTGCCGGCGTGTGATGCGGCGGGCGCCTGCGACCAATGCGACCGCAGCGAGCGTACTCCACGCAGCAACTGGGACAAGCCCGCCGACAAACGGACTGAACGGCCCAGTCCCGGCAGCCACCGTACATGCCAGGCCTGCTGCCACCACGACGTTCAGCCCTGCCCCAAGCCAGGGCGACAGACCCAGCAAGGCGAATCCCGCCGCCAGGATTGCCAAGGAGAGAGCTGAATATCCCAATGCCCGAGCCGGGGGCGACACGAAACCACTCGTGGCCGGCCGGCAGGACAGCCGGTCGAGTTGCACACCGAGTGCCCGCGGATCGGACGCGCTGGGCACGAAGGTCGGCTGTGTCCACACAGTCAGCGTGACACCGTTGTGTCCAGGGCGCGCCGGTACCGATAGTTCGACCTCCCGCAGCTCGTTCGACGCGTGCACCCGGGCCTCGAGCCGGCCGTCCGCGGTCACGAGGACATCGGGCTGCGGGACGGCGGGATCCGGGCGGGCACCGCGGAACCGCACCGAACAGGTCCACGGCTGTCGCCGGCTGATGCCGGTCAGATTGAAGGAAGCCCGCTCGGTGGTCCAGGCGAATGTGAAATCACCGCTTCGCTCCGCAGGGTAGAGGCCCTTTGCCAACGAAAGGTCCCGGTCCATCTCAAAGACCACGACCGGGTCCGCAGATGACACGAGAATCAGGCCTACGGCACCCGCGAGAGCGCCGAACAGTGACAGACCGACAGCGTGCACGATAACGCGGATCATGAGCCCTGACGTCTGGTGGACCGGGCGTCCCGGCAGCACACTATCTTTTCACGGGCTTCGCGGTCGGGACAAACCTGCCTCCCCGACGGCGGGTCTCCGCAGCCGGTCTGGTCTACCCTGGCCGCCGGCGGTCACCCCGCTTCGTTCGCAGCGTCAACCACGCCGCGGCCCCCACGATCAGTAGAGGATCGACGACGGGGATTCGGAACCGCTCCTGCGGAAAGAACAGCCAACCCACGAGAACCGAGGCGGCACCGAGCAGGATGAAGGCTTCGGGCAGACGCCTGCGTCGACAGACCCACACGAAGCCGAGCACGCCTGTGGGCAGGACGATCAGGTAGGGCAACACCGACGCCAGAACGTACCGCGGGGAATGAAGGCGATAGGAAGGCCCGATTGGGACGACCGTGTAGAAGACCTTCCGGACCATCAGTCCAAGCCAGGCCGCTGGCTGGTGACGGATGAACGACCACGCCTCCCGGTAGTAGACCGTTTCGAGCTGCTCCGCCGTGAAGCCGGGATGCCGCGCCCTCAGCGCGAGATTCGCCCGCTTCAGGTCGGGATTGGCGGCCAGATCGCCCTCGCCGACGGCGAGGGGGTGGTTCCCGGTCCAGAACGTGATTCCCCCTTCGGATGCGACGAGCACGAAACGGTCGTAGGCCGCGACATTGCGTACCGTCCAGGGTGCGACGGCCAGGACTGCCCCGAGGGCGAAGGCTGCTGCCGCGATCGGACTGTGCCTTCGCCAGAGCCACGGGAAGGCCAGCGCCACGAAGACCAGCATGGCTGGCCGAGTCAGCACGGTTGCACCGGCAAGCAGACCGGCGGCGATCAGCCGCCATCGTCCGGTGCCCGTGCGTCGTTCGTACTCGAGCCAGGCCGCGCACCCGAGGGCCAAGGTGCCGTACAGGGTTTCCGAGAGGACGAAGGCTGGCGTCCAGACGAGCGAGGGGTACACTGCGGCGAGCCTCGCGGCCGCCACGGCGGCGCGGTCTCCCGATGCCACGCGGGCCAGGTGCGCGACGAGGAGAATTGTGAGCGCGCCGATCCACGCCTGCACGACCTTGATGATGGAGAGCGTGCGGGTGGAGACAGGAGGCTGGTCGGGCACGACCTGCCCGGGTTGAGGTCCTGGTGTCGCGGCCACCGCCACGGACAGCATCAGCGGGTAGATCGGCGCGCGTCCGTAGTGCTCTCCCGGCAAGGGAGCGCCGCCCGGGCTGGTGTAGGTGAACCCGCGACCTTCCGCCAGGCTCCGCGCGAGAAGCAGGTACTCGCGCTCGTCGTGGGTCAGGGGCTTGCCGACCCAGTAGCCCAGTCCGAACGCGAGACGCGCCACGAGCCCGACGGCCACCGCCAACCAGATTGCGCGTCGGGCCGACATGGATCCTCGGATTCGCGGGCGCTCAGTCGCGCCTTTCGAGACGCAACGCCGCGATCTGCTCCGAGATCAACCCGACGAGGAAGACGATGACGGCAAACATGATCAGCAGAACGGACCCGTTCGGGATCTTGCCGTCGGCTGCGACAATCCAGATTCCGTACGCGATGCCGAGAAGCAACGACACGCCAGCAACAGGCGCGAAGACCCGCATAGGGCTGAAGATGGTGACGATCCGCAGGGCGATGATGAAGAACTTGGCGCCGTCGCGCAGCAGCTTGATCTTCGACCTGCCGCGGCGAGGCTCGGCCTCGACCCGCTCGAAGTGCACGTTGTAGCCGGCCTTCAGGAACGCCAGCGTGGTCGTTGTCGGAGTGGAAAAGCCGTTCGGCAGCAAGTGCAGGAACTCGCGCAGGAGCCGCCGATGAGCCGCGCGGAACCCCGACGTCAGATCGGGAACGGCCTGGCCGGTGAGGTACGACGCCAGCCTGTTGAGCATCGAGTTCCCGAGCAGCCTGGCCCCGCTCGCCTGCGTGGCTGCCGATCGCGCGCCCACCACGAGATCGTACTCCCCGATGAAGGAGACCAGGCGGACGGCATCCGCCGGGCGGTGCTGACCGTCGCCGTCGATCACCAGCACGACATCTCCCGTGGCCTGCCGGATGCCGCTCTTGACGGCGGCGCCATTGCCCTTGTTGTACGGGTGCCGGACGATTCTGGCACCCGCCGCCCGGGCACGCTCGGCCGTCCGGTCCGACGATCCGTCGTCCACCACAAGGATCTCGTGCCAGCGCGCCGCGGCCACCAGCGTCTGCACCAGCGGTCCAATCGCGTCCTCCTCGTTGAAGGCCGGGATGACCACGGAGGTCGATGCCGGTTCAGCCACGGTCCTTGTCCCCCTCGGGGGGTGGCGCCTGCCCCCCGGCAATCTCCATCCGCCGGACTCGGAACAGCAGGTCCTCGATGAGCTTCCGGTTGCCGGATATCACGTCCGCCACCAGGCCGATGAGCGCAATCTGGAACCCGACGATCATCAGCACGGCCGAGAGGATCAAGGACTGGACGTGCCCCCACCCTTCGCCCGTCACCCAGAAGAACAGGAAACGCAGCGCGCCGGCCAGCCCGCCGGCGAAGACCACCATGCCGATGAGGCCGAAGACCTTGAGCGGCTCGTACATCGCGTAGATTCGTACGATGGTGGCTGCCGACGCCTTGACGTACATCCACGTGCTCCCGAACAGCCGCGATTCCCGGGTGCGCGGGTTGGTCGTAATCGGTACGTGGGCGATGGCCATCCGCTTCTTGCCCGCCTGAATGATCGACTCGAGTGTGTACGAGAACTCCGACACGATGGAGATCTGGAGTGCCGCCGATCGGGTATATGCGCGAAACCCGCTCGTGGTGTCCGGCACCTGCGTGTTGGAGACCTGACGCACGACCCAGCTCCCGAGACGCTGCAGTCGCTTCTTGGTCGGAGACATCGACAGGTGATCGGGGATCTTCCGATCGCCAATCACCATGTCAGCCTGGCGACGCAGGAGCGGGCCCAGCAGGGTCGGAATATCCCGCCCGGCGTACTGATTGTCGCCGTCGGTATTCACGATGAGGTCGGCGCCGAGCTTCAAACAGGTGTCCAGGCCCGCCGCGAAGGCGGCTGCGAGACCCCGGCGGCGCGGGAAGCGGACGATGTGCTCGACCCCGTGTTGTCGGGCGACCTCGGCGGTCCCGTCGGTGGATCCGTCATCAATCACCACAATCTCGACCGTATCGACTCCCGGAACGGATCGAGGTATGTCCCGCAGCGTCGCCGGAAGCGTCTCTGCCTCGTTCAGGCACGGGATCTGGACGATCAGCTTCGTCATGCACCCACCAGCCTCTCGACCACGCCATCCCACGTGACGAGCCGGGCACGCTCGTACCCGGCCTCGCCCAGAGAGGCCGCCCGCTGCTGGCTTGCCGCCAGGTCGCTCAGCACGCCGCCCAGCGCGTCTGGTTCGGGCGGACACACGAATCCGTTGACGGCGTGCTGCACAAACTCGAGCGTGCCACCCGAATCGCTCGCCGTGATGACGGGCTTCCGCGCGAGAAACGCTTCCAGTGTCACGTACCCATAGTCCTCGTCGAACGGAGCGTAGACCACCCCGAGCGCCCCGGCATACAGATCGAGCAGCGTGTCATCGTCGACAGTGCCGGCGAAGTGGACCCGGTCGCCAAGCGACCGCTCCGCAACCAGCCGCGCCAGGTTCTCTCGCTGCGTCCCGTCGCCGACGACGACCAGGCGCAGGGGAGGAGGCGTCTCGGCCACGGCCCGGATGGCGAGGTCGACTCTCTTCACGGTCTCGAGCCGGCCTACCGACAGCACGTAGTCACCGTAGGGACCGCCGTGGAGCCGGCTGGCCAGGCGGGGCGGATGGTAGAGCGGCTCGGCCTGAAGCCCGTTGTAGCGAGCCAGCCGCCGGGCGGTGTTGGCTGCATTCGTGTAGAGTCGCCGGCACTCGCCCAGCATCTCGGTGTCGAGGGCGATGAGCCGCCTGCGCAGGCCGACGTCCTCGTCGGTGTGCTGGAAGTCGCTGTACTCGGTTCCGCAGAGCTCGTATGCCGCGCGGTACTGGTGAATGAGCCAGGCGACCTTGTTCTGGTGGCGCGCGAAATAGGTCGGGAACTTGGTGGCCACGACCAGGTCCACCACAGTACCGTTGCTCTCGCTCAGATCGAGAAGCCGCCACGCCGCGGCATGCGCGAGGATCTCGTCCTTCGGATACCACTTGAAGGGCACGGAGACGAGCTCTGTCTGATACCCATGGCCGCGCAGGTGGGCGACAAGTTCACGCACGTGGCTCTCGGCGCCCCCCTGGACGAAGGGCACCTGGGCTTCACACACGAGTACGGTACGCACGGACATCGCCGCCCCTACTATCTACCGTCTACTGTCTACCGTCTACTGTCTACTGTCTACTCTCTTCCTCATGTCGCGAAGCGCACCGTGATCACGTCCCCGTCGGCAACGACGTAGTCCTTGCCCTCGAGCCGCACCTCGCCGTGTTCCTTGCAGGCCTGCATGGAGCCGCGGGCGACGAGGCGGTCGTAGGGCACGACCTCGGCCCGGATGAACCCCCTGGCGAGATCGGTGTGGATCTCCCCGGCCGCGGCCTGGGCGGAGGTGCCTTGGGGAATCGACCACGCGCGGCACTCGTCATCGCCAACCGTGAAGAACGATAGGTAGCCCAGCAGTTCGTAGCTTGCGCGGATGACCCGGTCGAGGCCGGATTCGGCGAGACCGAGATCAGCGAGGAACGCGGCAGCATCGTTCGGTTCGAGGTCCGCGATCTCGAGTTCAAGCCGTGCGCAGACCGCCACGGTATGGACCGATGGTCCCGGAACGACCGCGTCGAGCCCCACCCGATCGACTGCCGCGGTGAGTGCCCGCGCACCGCCAGCCACGTCGGCTTCGTCGAGGTTGAGGACGAGCAGGAGTGGCTTGGCCGAGAGAAACTGGAAGCCTCGCAGCCGCTTGCGATCGTCGCCATCCAGCGACAGGCCGCGCAACGGGGTGCCGTTCTCGAGAAGCGTCCGACACTCGACCAGGACCCGGCGTTCGCGCTCGAGTTCGGCGTTCCGCATCTTCTTGAGGTCCCGCTCCAGCCGATCGAGTCGCCGCTCCACGATGGCGAGGTCCGCCAGGATGAGTTCGTCCTCCATCGACCGCGCGTCACGCCGCGGGTCGACCGAGCCGGCCGGATGCGCGATTGACGGGTCCGCGAACGCGCGCAGCACATGGACGAGCGCGTCGGCGTTGCGGTAGGCAGCCACATCGAGCAGGGCCTCGGTGCCGGAGAGCGTGCCCCGGCCGGGGAAATCCGCGAATTCGACGACGGCCGGCACGCGCTTGCGCGGCTTGTACATCTGCGTCAGCACGTCCAGGCGGGCGTCGGGGACACGGGCCAGGCCGATCGCCGCCTCCGGCTTGCCGTGCCCCCCCCGCGCGCCCTCGTGGGCGCGCGTCATGAGCTGAAACAGCGTGGACTTGCCGACCTGGGAGCAGCCGATCAAGGCCGTGCGCAGCATGGTGATGACCCAACCTCGCCCCGGCTGGCGTTCCGCCCGAGCACAGAATTGCCCATCGTAGCACGCAGCTGCACGCGGAGACGTCACCCGGGCGCCTCAGTGAGGGGCGAATAGAAGACGTAACTCCAATTTGTACAGCTTTTTACCAGTTGACAACGGGAGGCCGGTTCTCTACCATCCAAGTGGTCCAGAGTGGAGCAAAGTGGAGCAGACCGCCATCCTCAGGGGGAACGCGCCGGCCAAGATCGATGACAAGGGCCGGCTGAAAGTTCCCAACCAGTTTCGGAGCCTCGTCGAGGCCCACTACGGGCGCGACGTCTTCGTCACCAGTCTGAAGGGTGAGAGCGTTCTTGTCTACCCCATGCCCGTCTGGATCGAGATCGAGCGGAAGCTCGGGCAGATGCCGTCCACCCATCCTGCGCGCCTCCGATTCCTCAGCCGGGTCAACTACTACGGCCAGACAGGCGAGGTCGACAGCCAAGGGCGCGTCCTGATTCACCCGCGGTTGCGCGAGTCGGCGGCCATGGCGGGTGTCGTGGATGTGTTCGGACAGTACGACCATCTCGAGGTGTGGAACCACGAGCGCTTCCTCACGAAGCTCGAACGTGAACCCTACACCGACGACGATGCGCGTGCGCTGGCTGAGTTCGGCATCTGACGATTGGCGGGCGGCATGGCCCAGCATCTGCCTGTCATGAGCGTGGAGGTCGTGGCGGCGCTTGCGCCTTCGCGCGGCGGGCTCTTTGTCGACTGCACAGTCGGGCTGGGCGGGCATGCCCGGGCGCTCATCGAGTCTGGTGCGTCGCGGGTGATTGGCCTCGACCGGGATCCGGACGCGCTGGCCCGGGCAGCCGCGGTGCTGGCGCCGTGGGGGGAACGCGTCGAGCTGGTACAGGCGGACTACCGCGACATCGAGCGGGTGCTCGACGAGCGGTCGGTTGGGGAAATCGCCGGAGCCGTCGCGGATCTGGGCGTCTCGTCGCTGCAGCTGGACGGGCGCGGACGCGGCTTCAGCTTCCGGCGCGACGAGCCGCTGGACATGAGGATGGACGCGAGCACCGGACCCACGGCGGCCGACATGCTGGCCGCGGCGACCGAGACCGAGCTCGCGGACGTGATTTTTCACTACGGAGAGGAGCGCCGCGCGCGCGCGGTGGCCCGGGCCATCGTGGCCCTGCGGCAACGCGAGCCCCTTCGCACGACCGGCCAGCTGGCCGCCGTCGTGCGGAGAGTCGTCGGTCGACCCGGGTCATGGCGCATCGATCCGGCGACGCGGACATTCCAGGCAATTCGGATCTGGGTGAATCGCGAACTCGAGGGAATCGACACGTTCCTGCGCGCGGTATGCGGCCGGCTGCAAGCGGGCGGGCGCTTTGTGGTGGTCACGTTTCATTCGCTGGAGGACCGACCGGTCAAGCACACATTCCGCGACATGGTCGCCGGGGGCGCGTCGTACCGACTGCTGACCAGGAAGCCACTCGTGCCACGCGATGACGAGATGGCGGGGAACCCACGTGCACGAAGCGCCAAGTTGAGAGCCATCGAACGGCTGGGGGAATGAGCATGGGGGCACGGACACACGAGGTCGTGGATTCGGGCGGCTTCGCCGTCCACTCAGGCATCCGCAACAACCCGGTCCGGGAGGTCGATCGGGTGCGGCATCGGGCGATGTGGGGCTCGCTCGTCGGCCTGGCGGTGCTGGTGGCTGCGGTGCTCGTGGCCGTCTGGCAGCACTCCGAGTTGCGCCGGTACGGCTATGAGATCGAGCGCCTCCAGCGGGAACGCGCGGCAGTGGAGAAGGCAAACCGCCAGCTGTGGCTCGAGCTCGAGATGCTCCGCTCGCCGTCCCTGATCGAGCGGCTCGCGACCGAGAGGCTGAAGCTCGTGCCGCCGGGCGACGCCGACGTCATCATCCTCGAGCGTGTCCGCGACGCAGCCCGCCCCTCGGGTGCCATCGTGGCGCAGCGATAGCGGCAGCCCAGCCGCCCTGCACGGAGTGATAGGTGGACGAAGCCGTCACACAGCACTGGCGTCCGACAATCAAGGGGCGGATTCTCGTCGCTGCCTTCGGATTCGGGCTCTGGGCGCTGGCGATCGAAACCCGCCTCGTGTGGCTCCAGGTGTACCGGCACCACGAGCTGGCCGCGTGGGGGGACAACCAGCGCCAGCGGGTCGCGGAGGTGGCGCCCCGTCGCGGTGATATCGTGGATCGCCACGGGCGCACGCTCGCCCTGAGCGTCGACGCCGACTCCATCTATGCCGTTCCCGGGCACGTCGCCTCACCCGAGGACACGGCGCGGGCCGTGTGCGAGGCGCTCGTCGACTGCGGCGACGAGGAGCGGGAGCTGTTCCTGCGCCGGCTTCGCCAGAAGCGCGCATTCGTCTACCTGCGCCGTCAGGTCGGACCTGGCGAGGCGAAGCGCGTCACCGACCTCGACCTCCCGGGAATCGGACTGCTGGCCGAAAGCTGCCGATTCTACCCGAACCGAGAGCTGGCGGCCCACGTCCTCGGCTACGTCGGCACCGACAACACCGGTCTTGCCGGCATCGAGCAGACCTACGACTCCCGCATTCGGGGACGCGAAGGCACCATCCTCGTCGAGACCGACGCCCACCAGCGCGCCTTCAGCCGCGTGGAGCGGCCTCCGACGGCCGGGGCCACGCTGGAGCTGACGATCGACGCGCAGTTGCAGCACATCGCCGAGCGCGAACTGCGCGAAGCCGTCAAGGCGGAGCGGGCCGAGGGCGGCACCATCGTGATGATGGACCCGCACACCGGCGAGATCCTCGCCCTGGCCAACGACCCGACCTTCAATCCCAATTCGTTCCGGCGCTCCCAGCCGGATGTGTGGCGGAACCGTGGCGTGCAGGAGATCTACGAGCCGGGTTCCACCTTCAAGATCGTCACGGCCTCGGCGGCGATCGAGGAGCGCGCGTACACCACCGACGAGGTGATCGACGTGAGCGCGGGCACCATCCGGATCGGATCCCGACTGGTGGAGGACGTCCACCGCTACGGCCCGCTCTCGTTCACCGACGTCCTCGTGAAGTCGAGCAACGTCGGCGCCATCAAGATCGGCGACCGAGTGGGGTCCCGGCGCCTCGGACAGTACGTCCTTCGCTTCGGCTTCGGCCGCCGCGCGTGCGGCGACCTTCCCGGCGAGACACCAGGCATGCTGTCGGATCCCGCTCGGTGGTCCGCCGGTACCCTCGCCTCGATCTCAATGGGCTACGAGATCGGTGTGACACCCGTCCAGATGGTGGCAGCGGTCTCGGCAGTCGCCAACCAGGGTGAGTTGCCGCAGCCGCGCGTGGTCCGGGCCGTCCGCACGGCGCTGCGCCGAACCGAGATCACGCCCGTCACCCCACGGCGCGTCATCACGGCCGACACGGCGTCCCAGTTGCTCGGCATCATGGAACAGGTCGTCGAACGGGGGACCGCCACGCAGGCGGCAGTCCCAGGGTACACGGTCGCGGGCAAGACTGGCACCGCCAGCAAGATCGTGAACGGGGTCTACTCCGACACCGACTACCACGCCTCGTTCGTCGGCTTCGTGCCCTCGAGGCAGCCCGCACTGGCCGTGCTCGTCGTGATCGATTCCCCACACCGCAGCAAGGACCGAATCTTCGGCGGCGTGGTGGCCGCGCCCATCTTCAGCCGAGTCGCGACCCAGGCACTGAGGTACCTGCGGATCCCGCCGACGCTGAACCCATCGCCTCCCGTGCTCGTCGCGTCGACAACGTCTGGAGGAGCCAGCGACACACTCGGCACGATCGAGGCGGTTGCCGCGCCGATCGAGGCCGGCGATCTCGATGTCAGGACAGGACCGCCGACCATCCCGAACTTGCGCGGGCTCGGAGCCAGAGAAGCCGTGCTCCGCTTGGCGCGGCTCGGCCTGGTGGCACGACTGTCAGGCGATGGCATCGTCGTTCACCAGGATCCCGAGCCCGGCACCCCTGTCGAGCAGCGCAGCTCGTGCCGGTTGTGGCTCGTGCGGGCCCCCCTGTCAGCCGGGTCACAGGAACGATGACCATCCGTGACCTGCTTGCCGCGCTCGAGCTGTCCGGCCTGTTGGCGCCGACCGGGCCGAGCTCTGCGGACAGTGCCTGGCTCGACGGGCGCATTTCGCAGATCGCCAGCGACTCCCGGGCTGTCACGCCGGGGTCGGTGTTCGCGGCCCTGCGGGGGGCGCGCGCCAACGGCGTCACCTTTGCCGCTCAGGCCGCGGCGAACGGCGCCGTGGCGGTCCTGGCGGATCAGGACCGGCCGCCCGGCGTCATGGTCCCGTGGATCCTTGTGACGGACGCTCGTCGTGCCCTGGCCCGTGCGGCCGACACGTACTACGGGCAGCCGAGCCGCGACTTGACGGTCGTCGGCATCACCGGCACGAACGGCAAGACGACGACGGCCTATCTCGTGCGCGGGATGTTCGAGGCTGCCGGGCGGCCCTGTGGCCTGATCGGCACCGTGCAGTACCTCATCGGACAGCAGGCCCGGGATGCGTCGCGCACCACACCGGAGGCCACCGATCTCCAGCGCATGCTGCGTGAGATGTGTTCGCTGGGAAGCCGGGCCTGTGCGATGGAGGTGTCGTCCCACGCGCTGGCGCTCCACCGCGTCGACGACGTGCGCTTCTCAGCAGCCCTCTTCACGAACCTGACGAGGGACCACCTCGACTTCCACGGCAGCATGGACCATTACTTCGCCGCCAAGCGCCGCCTCTTCGAGATGCTGCCGGCCTCGGCGCCAGGCATCTTCAATGTCGACGATCGGCGCGGTGCGGTGCTCGCGCGGGAATGCTCGAATCGGATTACCTTTGCCGTCGAGACGCCGGCGGACGTGACGCCGGGGCCCGTGCTCCCGTCGCTGGGTGGCCTGCAGTGCGAGATCCGGACGCCGGCCGGTGTCCTGTCCGTCCGCTCGCGTCTGATCGGGCGCTTCAACCTGTACAACCTGCTCGGGGCGGCGGCGGCCGGTGTCGCGCTCGGCCTTCCGGCCGACGCGATCGAGCGCGGCCTCTGGGAAATCGGCGCAGTGCCCGGCCGATTGCAGATCGTCTCGTCAGCCGACGACGATCTCTCGGTCATCGTCGATTACGCACACACAGACGATGCCCTGCGCAACCTGCTCGAGGCCGTGCGCCCGCTGGCGACGGGACGCCTGATCACGGTGTTCGGGTGCGGCGGCGACCGCGATCGCACGAAGCGCCCTCTCATGGGAGCCGTGGCCGCGCAGCTCAGCGACCTCGTCGTCCTGACGTCCGACAACCCGCGTTCCGAAGACCCTGACGTCATCATCGACGACATCGAGCGCGGTCTGCTGCCCCACGAGGACCGCCACGCCGGACCCGCAAGCGGTGGCTGGTGGCCGACGGACCGCCGAGCGGCCTATGCCCGTCTGGCCGATCGGCGGGCGGCCATCGGCCGCGCCATCGCCGACGGCGAACGTGGAGACCTCGTCGTGATTGCGGGCAGGGGGCATGAAACGTACCAGGAGAGCGGCGGCCGCATCGTCCCCTTCGACGACGCGGAAGTGGCACAGGCGGCCCTTGGCGCCAGGCGCCGGGCGCGCGCTTCGTAGCAGGGACCGATTGGCGATGATAGTGCCGCGCGAGACGAGACCCGTTGCCCTGACCGTTGCCGACGTCGTGGCGGCGACGTCCGGGAGACTGGTGTCGGGTCCACCCCGCCAGCCGGTCAGTCGCGTGTCGATCGACTCGCGGACGTTGCGGGCCGGCGACCTCTTCTTCGCGATCCTTGGCGAACGGTTCGATGGGCACCACTTCGTTCCGGCCGCTCTGGCCGCTGGGGCCTGCGGCGTGGTCGTGTCGGACGTCCGCGCGATCCCAGGCGGGACTCGCGGTCCGACGAGCATCGTCCTCGTCGCCGACACGACCGGCGCGCTCCAGATGCTCGCGCGCCACGTGCGTCGTCACTCGGGATCACGGGTGGTGGCCATCACCGGCAGCGCGGGGAAGACGACGACAAAGGAGATTGCGGCCGACCTACTGGCCCTTCGCTTTGACGTATTCCGCAATCAGGGGAACTTCAACAACCACATCGGTGTGCCCCTGTCCTTGCTCGAGTTGCAGAGGGGTCCGCAGGTGGCCGTGGTCGAGCTCGGCATGAGCCACGCCGGCGAAATCCGCCTGCTGACGGCCCTGGCCGAACCCGACGTGCGGGTCTGGACGCTCGTGGCCGAGGTGCACTCGGCCTTCTTCGGCTCTATCGACGAGATTGCCGATGCCAAGGCCGAGGTGCTGGAAGGCGCGACGGCTGACCACGTGGTGGTGGCCAACGCGAACGATCCCCGCGTCATGGCGCGTGTTGCCGGGTGCCCGGCCCGGATCGTGACCTTCGGCATCGGAGTCCCCGCCGATATCGGCGCCGCACGGATCGAGGACCTGGGCCTCGGGGGAAGCTCGGCCGTCGTGACCACACCATTCGGCAGCGCCACGTTTCGCGTACCGCTCCTCGGCCGCGGCCACCTGGCGAACGTGTTGGCGGCGACGGCCGTTGCTCTGGAATTCGGGGTCCCTCTCGAGGAGATCGCCCGGCGCGTGCAAGGCTTGGTGCCGGCGCCCCGCCGCGGCGAGGTCATTCGCCTCCGCGACGGGATCACGCTCGTCGACGATTCGTACAACTCCAATCCCCACGCCCTCCAACGCATGCTCGAGGTGATCGGCCGGGCTCCCGCCGGCGCCCGGAGGGTTGCGGTGCTCGGCGAGATGCTGGAGCTCGACGAGTCCATCGCCCTGCACCGGGAGTGCGGCCGCGCGGCTGCGGCCGCGGGTCTCTCGATGCTCATCACCGTTGGCGGAGAGGCCGCGTCGGCGATGGCGGAATCAGCTACGGAGCAGGGCCTGGCCGCGGATGCGATCGCACACGTGGCGACGAGCGGCGAGGCGGCCACACTGCTGCTGGAGGTGCTTCGCCCGGGCGATGTCATCCTCGTGAAGGGGTCTCACGGCGTCCGCACCGACGTCGTGGCGGACGCCGTGAAGGCGGCACGCGGATGACGGAAGGGGCCATGACCTTCAGCGTGCGCGGCAGTCACGCGGTCGTCGTGGGAGGCGGCGACAGCGGATCTGCGGCTGCCAGCCTGCTCGTTGACCACGGCGCGCGAGTCACGCTGACCGACGTGAGCCCCACGATCCGCAGCGAGCAACAACTGCGCGCGCTCGGCGTCAACCTTGCGCTGGGTGGCCATCCGTCCGAACTGCTCGCTGGCGCCGACCTCATCGTCCTCAGCCCCGGCGTTTCGCTCGCGCTGCCGCAGGTCGCGACGGCTCGCGCCGCCGGGGTGCCGGTGATCAGCGAAGTGGAACTCGCGTCGAGGTGGCTGCGCGGCCGGGTTGTGGCCATTACGGGCACGAAGGGCAAGTCCACGACGACCGCCCTGACCGGTCGGATGCTCATCGAGTCGGGCCGGCACGCCCTGGTTGGCGGCAACATCGGCACGCCGTTGGCCTCTCAGGTGGCCCTTTCGAGACCGGAGACGATCCATGTGGTCGAGGTCAGCAGCTTCCAGCTCGAGGGCACGTCGAGCTTCCATCCGATGGTGGCAGCCGTCCTGAATCTGACTCCGGATCATCTGGATCGCCACGGGACGTTCGCAGCCTACGCCGCCGCCAAGGCGAGAGTCTTTGCCAGTCAGACCGCCGACGACTGGGCTGTCATCAACGCGGACGATCCCGGCGTGCTCGATCTGGCGCGACGTACCCCGGCCGCGCGGGTGACCTTCTCGCTGGCCGAACCAGACCGGGCGGATATCGCGGTGGAGTCCGGCTGGATCGTCGACCGGCGCACGCCGGCTCCCATGCCGCTCGTGGCCGTCACCGACATCCGGCTGATGGGCCGCCACTTGCTCGCGGACGTGCTGGCCGCATCGGCCATTGCACGGGTCCTGGACCTCGCGCCGGATCCGATTCGGAGCGCGGTGGCGGGGTTCCGAGGGTTGGAGCACGCGATGGAGGCGGTCGGCGACGTGGGCGGCATCGCCTTCGTGAATGACTCGAAGGCGACCAACGTGGCCTCCGCGCTTCAGGCCATCGACACGTTCGGCCCCGGCCTGGTCGTGATCATGGGCGGCCGATTCAAGGGCGGCCGCTTCGCCGATCTGCGGCCGAGCCTGGTGGAAAGGCGGGCGTCGGTGGTGGTCATCGGCGAGTCTCGCCATTTGATCAACGACGCACTCCGGCCGGACGTGCCCGTGCATGAGGCCGACTCGATGGCAGAAGCCGTTCGGCTGGCGTGGGACGCGGCGCCTCCCGGAGGGACCGTGCTGCTCGCGCCCGCATGCGCGAGCTTCGACATGTTCGAGAACTACGCCGCCCGCGGGCTGGCGTTCAAGGCCGAGACGGAGCGGCTGCGAAGGGAGATCGGGGAACGCCGGAAACTCGTGTGAGCCGTGAGCAGTCGTCAGTCGGCTCGAGCGGCAGGGAGCTGGCTGCTGGGACCGCACGCCGCCCCGGCGTGTGGAGCGAGTGTCGCTGCCCTCTGGCTGGCTGATGACTGCTGACGGCTCACACCCGGGCGAGGGGACCCGGAGATCCGACTGCTGTTCGGTAGGTATCGGGCCTGCCGGCCTGCGACTTTAGGTGCTTCGTCCGGTGGGGCGGGTGATCGACGCAACGAGAGTGTGCTCTGGGCCATGGCGCGCAAGCTGAAATCCGATCGGATCCTCTTCCTGACGACGGCGGCCCTCGTCGCGTTCAGCCTGGTCATGGTCTACAGCGCGTCCAGCGCCCTCGCCCTCGACAAGTTCCAGCAGGCGAACCTGTTCCTCACGAAGCAGGCGGTCTTCGTGTTGATTGGCATTCTCGGTCTCGGGCTCACGATGAACGCCGACTACCGGCGGTACCGCCGCCCGGCGTTCGTCTGGACGCTGCTCGGAATCTCTCTCGCCGCCCTGGCCGCCGTGCTGCTCGTCGGCCCGCCCATCAAAGGGGCCCGGCGTTGGTTTGCCGTGGCCGGAGTCGGCATCCAGCCGTCGGAACTGGCGAAGGTCGCCGTCATCGTCTTCTGTGCCGCCGTGCTCGAGAAGCGAATGGACCGGATCGACGAACCCGTCTCGGCGCTCCGGCCGCTGGCCTTTGTGCTCGTGCCGGTCCTCGGGCTCATCATGCTGCAGCCCGACTTCGGCACGACCGTGACCTTCCTCGCCATCGTCGGTGCCATGGTGTTCGCCGCGGGCCTTCCTTACCGGTACGTCGCGGCGCTTGCCGGCTGTCTCGTTCCCGCGTTGGGCGTCCTCGCTGTCTGGGAGCCATATCGCCTGCGGCGGCTGATGGCGTATCTCGATCCCTGGAAGGACCCGCTGGGCGACGGATTCCAGGCCATCCAGTCGATCATCGCCGTCGGGACTGGAGGCGTGGCGGGTCGGGGACTGGGAGAGAGCGTGCAGAAGCTCTTCTACCTTCCCGAACCGCACACCGACTTCATCTACGCCGTGGTGGCCGAGGAGCTCGGCCTGGTCGGGGCCACCTTCGTGCTCGTGGCGTTCTGCGTGATCACCTGGCGCGGCCTGCGTGTCGCATCGCGGGCTCCGGATCGGTTCGGCGCGTTCCTGGCCATCGGCCTGACGATCATGATCGCGGCGCAGGCGTTCGGCAACATCAGCGTGGTGCTCGGCCTGCTGCCGACCAAGGGAATCGCGTTGCCCTTCGTCAGTGCAGGTGGGTCGTCGCTCATCATGAGCATGGCCGGAATGGGGGTCCTGCTCAACATCTCCCAGCAGGCGTCTGCCGGGGCGTGGGAGTAGCCGCGGTGCTGGGCCGGACCAGGACGGTGCACTTCGTCGGGATCGGGGGCATCGGGATGAGCGGCATCGCCGAACTGCTGGCGAACCTCGGGTACCGCGTCACCGGGTCCGACGTGAAGCGTTCAGAGGTGACCGACCGGCTCGAGACGCTGGGCGTGCGTGTGAGCGAAGGACACGACGCCCGGCTCGTCGTCGGCGCCGACGTCGTGGTCACGTCGTCGGCTGTAGGTGCCGGCAACCCCGAGATCGCCGAGGCACACCGCCGCCGCATCCCGGTCATTCCCCGTGCCGAGATGCTGGCGGAATTGATGCGGCTGCGGTCAGGGATTGCCGTCGCCGGCTCGCACGGGAAGACGACGACCACGTCGATGGTGGCTCTCGTCCTCGAACGCGCTGGCCTGGACCCGACTGCGGTGATTGGGGGCAAGCTGAGCGCGTTCGGCAGCAACGCTCGCCTCGGCCGCGGACCGTACATGGTTGTCGAGGCCGATGAGAGCGACCGGTCGTTCCTGCGGTTGTCGCCGACCCTTGCCATCATCACGAACGTCGACCACGAACACCTCGACGCGTACCGCGACTTCGACGACCTGTGCGCGGCGTTCGCCGACTTCGCCAACCGGGTGCCCTTCTACGGGGCCGTCGTAGCTTGCGTGGACGATCCTCACCTCCGGTCGCTCATCCCGAGACTGACCCGCCGGGTCGTGACCTACGGACTCGAGCCGACCGACGCGGACTTGGTCGGCCGCCGCGTCCGGCAAGACGGGACCGAGTGGGTGTGCTCCATGGAGCCCGGACCTGGCCTGAGGGACGCTGTGGGGCTGACGTCGGCGCCGCCGCCAGGCCTCGGCGATCTGCGGCTGCGAGTGCCGGGGCGCCACAACCTCCTCAACGCGCTGGCCGCGGTGGTGGTCGGCCTGGAGCTGGGTCTCGCAATCGAGGCCGTTGCTGCGGCGCTCAGAGCCTTCCAGGGGGCCGACCGCCGCTTCCAGGTCCGGGGAGAGGCCCGCGGCGTGCAGGTGATCGACGACTACGGCCATCACCCGACCGAGATCGCCGCGGTGCTTGATGCGGCCCGCATCGCCCTCGGGCGGCGCCTCGTGGTGGTCTTCCAACCGCACCGCTACTCGCGCACCGCCGCGCTCCTCGAGGCATTCGGCCCGGCGCTCTCCCGCGCCGACGTCGTCGTGCTGACCGACATCTACCCGGCAGGAGAGGCGCCCGTGCCTGGAGCGACGCTCGAGGCACTTGCGGCCGCCATCGACCGCCACCTCGGCCCCCGCCTGCGCGTGGCGCCCTCCCTCGACCAGGCGCTGTCGGCCGTCCTCGACGTCGTGTCTCCGGGTGACGCCGTGATCACCTTGGGTGCCGGCTCGATCAGCGCGCTCGGACCTCGCCTGCTCGACGCACTCGGTGGTGGCCATTGCGGGGAGGCACGAGCGTGAGCGTCGCCGCCCCTTCCGATCGCCGCTTCCGACGGGCTGCCCAACGGCCGGTCCGACATCGCCACGCGCGCGCGCGCGCACTTCTGCGCGCCCTCCCGACCATGGCGGTGCTCGGCGTCATGGGATATGCGGGGTACCACGCGTCTGTGCTTGCGCTGGAGGCACAGTGGCTGGCTGTCCGGCAGGTGACGATCAGGGGAAACCAGCGCCTCTCCTCCGGCGACGTCGCCGGTCTCATCGACGATCTGAAGGGCGAGAACATCCTGCTAACCGACCTGTCGCGCTGGCGAGAGCGGTTGCTGGCCTCGTCCTGGGTGGCGGACGTCTCGCTGCGGCGTCGGCTGCCGTCAACCGTCGAGATCGAGATCGTCGAGCGACAGCCGGTCGGCATGGCCCGCCTCCATTCGGAACTCTACCTGGTCGACATCACCGGGGCCGTGATCGATCAGTTCGGCCCCCGCTACGCGGACTGCAACCTGCCCGTCGTCGACGGTCTGCTTGCCGCCGGCCGTCACGGCGTCGCGATCGATCCGCTCCGGAGCCAACTGGTCGCCCGGCTGCTGGCCGACGTCCGGACGCGGCCGACACTGGCCACGAGGATCTCCCAGGTCGACGTCAGCGACCCAAGTGACGTTCACGTCATCCTGGACGGCGACCCGGCAGTCGTACGTCTCGGCGTGGAGGACTTCCTGAACCGGCTGGAATCGTACGTGCAGCTGCAGGCGAGGCTGAGGCAACGCGTGCCGGATATCGACTACGTGGACCTCCGGTTCGAGAACCGGGTGTATGTGGGGCCCCGCCGCGCGACAGGCGAGGGGCGACAGGAACGGTAGGGCACTCCGCTCGCCACGCGCCGCGGCCCACGAGGGCAGGAGCAGCCCCGGGGGTGGGCAGAAGACAAACGTGCCCCGGGATGGACGAAGGCAGAGACGCGGAGACACGCTGGAGGATCGGTGGGACGCAAGGAACGGCATCTGGTCGGACTCGACCTGGGAACCTCGAAGATCACGGCCATCGTCGGCGAGGTGCGCGACGGTCACGAGATCGAGATCATCGGACTGGGCGTCTCCGAGACCCAGGGCATTCGGCGGGGCGCCGTCGTCGCGATCGAGTCTGCCGTCGAGTCGATTCGGAAGGCCGTCGAGGAAGCTGAACTCACCTCTGGCGTCGACGTCGACAACGCCTACATCGGGCTGTCCGGCAACCATATCAAAGGCTTCAACAGCCGTGGCGTCGTTGCCGTGGCCGGGAAGAACAGGGAGGTTTCGCGCGACGATCTGCAGCGGGCCATCGACGCGGCCCGCGCCGTGAACTTGCCACCGGGCCGGGAAATCCTGCACGTGCTGCCTCAGGAGTTCGTCGTCGACGACGAGGGCGGAATCGGTGACCCCGTTGGTCTGACCGGATCGCGGCTCGAGGTCAACGTGCACATCGTGACCGGCAGCGCCTCCATCACTCATAACCTCGTCCTGTGTGTCAACCGGGCCGGGGTCAGCGTTCGCGAACCGGTCCTCGAGCAACTGGCGGCCGCAGAGGCCGTGCTGACCGAAGACGAGAAGGAGCTTGGCGTCGGCCTGGTCGACATCGGCGGGGGCACCGCCGACGTGGCGATCTATGAGCGCGGCGCGCTCTGGCATACCGGCGTGGTGGCCATTGGTGGTGACCATTTCACCAACGACATCGCGGTGGGGCTTCGCATGCCCGTGCCGGAGGCCGAGAAGCTGAAGCGCAAGTGCGGCGCAGCCCTGTCGACGCTCGTCGGTGACGACGAGTGCATGGAGGTCGTCAGCGTCGGGGGCCGTCCGACGCGAACCATGCCGAGACGGATTCTGTCGGAGGTGCTCCAGCCCCGGGCTGAAGAACTGTTCCACGGAGTCTGGGACGAAATCAACAGAGCGGGGTACGAGCGGTTGCTGAACTCCGGCATCGTGCTCACCGGCGGCGGCGCCCATCTTGAGGGCATGGTCGAGATTGCCGAGCAGATCTTCGACATGCCCGTGAGGCGCGGGGAACCGCAGGGCGTCGGTGGGCTCGCGGACCACATCAGCAGCCCGGCGTTTGCCACGGCAGTCGGGCTCCTTGTGCACGCCAGCCGCCGGCGCGCGCGGGGCGACGAGTCGTCCGGAGGCGGCTTGTTCGGCCGATTGACCAACCGCATCGTGGGAGTCCTCAAGGAGTTCTTCTGATGGGAGACCGTGTGATGCCCAAGCCCAACACCTACCAGCCGATCCCGGCCGACCGGCCGCTGAGTGCTTCGACTCGCACGTACGGCCACGATTCGTTGCCGCCGAACGTGGTCGGATCCGCTCGCTCAGCACTCAGTCCTGAGGGCGCAAGTGCGTTGCCATACTCGCGCATTGAAGGGCTGAGCTCGCCGCTGAGGCTCACCATCGACGACTCCACCCACCGCGGTGCGCGCATCAAGGTCATCGGCGTCGGAGGTGGCGGGAGCAACGCCGTCAACCGCATGGTGGCCGAGGGCCTCGACGGCGTCGAGTTCATCGTGGCGAACACGGATCTCCAGGCCCTGCGGCTCAGCGCGGCACCCATCAAGCTCCAGCTCGGCGAGAAGCTGACGAAGGGACTCGGCGCCGGGGCCGACCCCAATGTGGGTCGGGCCGCTGCCCTCGAGGACACCGAGAAGATCATCCAGGTGTTGGACGGGGCAGACCTCGTCTTCGTCACCACAGGGCTGGGCGGGGGAACCGGTACCGGTGGCGCGCCCGTCATCGCCAGTCTGGCCGCCGAACTGGGGGCGCTCACGATTGCGGTCGTCACCAAGCCCTTCCGATTCGAAGGGAGGAAGCGCGCGGCGCAAGCGGAACGCGGCCTGGCGGAGCTGCGCGAGTGCGTCGACAGCGTCATCACGATCCCGAACGAGCGGCTCCTGACGACCATCGATCGGAAGACGCCGCTGCTCGAGGCCTTCGCTGCGGCGGACGACGTGCTGCGCCAGGCCATTCAGGGGATCTCGGATCTGATTCTCGTGCCAGGTCTCATCAACCTCGACTTCGCCGACGTCAAGACGATCATGACCGGGATGGGCGTGGCCCTGATGGGTACAGGCCTCGGCAGCGGTGAGAACCGAGCCATCGATGCCGCCCAGACGGCCATCTCCAGTCCGCTCCTCGAGGATGCCTCGATCCAGGGGGCTCGGGGCGTCATCATCAACGTGACCGGTGGATCCGACCTCTCGCTGATGGAGGTCCACGACGCGTCATCCATCATCTACGAGGCGGCGCACGAAGACGCGAACATCATCTTCGGTGCCGTGGTGGATCCGAAGCTTGGCAGTGCCGTGAAGATCACGGTCATTGCCACGGGGTTCGACAGGGAGGGTGCCCGATCGACGGTCCCGGGGGCGACGAGCCGGACTCCGGTCGACATGAGTGCCTACACGACCTGGACGGGGCCAGAGTACGAGGGTGCCATCGCGCCCGTTGCGCCAGCGCTCAGCATCGCCCGCCGGCACCCGCTGGGCTTCGGTCAGATCGGCGCGCCCGAGGCCGTCCTTCCCGGAGAAGCGGCCGACGATGCCCCGACTCTCGACGTGCCGGCCTTCCTCAGACGGGCCAAGCAGGCCTGAGCCTGGCGGCCGGCCACCGACGGCGCTCCTATAGGGCTTCGACGGACTCTATACCGGACATGTCGAGGCCCGTCGCACCTCCCGTTCCCGGTGCCGCGTGGTACACTGAGTACACACCCGGACGTTGAGACCGCCGCCGCCTGAGCTTCAGGTCCCGCACCATCGGCACGAAGTGGGCCGGCGACCGGTCCGCGTGTTCGCTGACGTATGGATCGCACACGACACGGGGCGCGAAGACCCGATCCCGACAACTCTGCCCGCGAGATCGGCCCGATCCGCAAGTCACACAGAGGCCGGCTGCGAATCGCGCTGGCATTCCCCAACACCTACGCCGTTGGCATGTCCAACCTGGGTTTCCAGACCATCTACGTGCTCTTCAACGCCCACGACGAGGTCGTCTGTGAGCGCGTCTTCTTGCCGTCCAGAGGGGCGCAGGCCGTGCCCGGTTCACTCAAGACCGTCGAATCGGGGACTCCGGTGCACGAGTTCGACGTACTGGCGTTCTCGGTTTCGTTCGAGTGGGACTACTTGAACGTCGTGCGCATGCTGCGACTGGCCGGCGTTCCCCCGCTGGCGTCAGAGCGGTCGCCGGGCCATCCACTGGTCGTCATCGGCGGCGCCGTGACGTTCGTCAACCCGGAACCGCTGGCGCCGTTCGCCGACTGCGTGGCCGCCGGCGAAGGCGAAGTCCTCGTACCCTCGCTCGTCCGCGCTCTGCTGTCGGCGTCGGATCGGGCATCCCGCCTGCGGACAATCGCTGCCGACCCCGGCATCTACGTGCCGTCGTTCGTCGACGTGCGCTACGGCGCCGACGGGCGCATCGACGCGTTCGTCCCGAACCAGGACGGCGTGACGCCCCCACCCGTCCGCAAGGCCGCGCTCCGGACGACCGACGCCGTAGATCCGCCGGCGACGTCGATCTTCACGCCCGACACGGAGTTCGGATCTCGGCTGCTCGTCGAGGTCGTACGCGGGTGCGCGAACCTGTGCCGTTTCTGCTGGGCCGGCTACAACTACCTGCCAGTCAGGGCATTCCCGGCCGACCGCATCCTGGCTGTTGCCGAACGGGCCCGGCCGCACGCGAGCCGGGTGGGACTCGTCTCCATCGCCCTCTGCGATCATCCGGAGATCGAACGCATCCTGATCCGACTCGTCGAGATGGGGTACGGCATCAGTCCTGCCTCCCTCCGTCTCGACGATCTGACCGAGCCCATCGTCCGCCTGCTCCGCGCCGGCGGGGAACGCTCGCTCACGATCGCCCCGGAAACCGGCTCCGATCGTCTCCGCCGCGTCGTCAACAAGACGGTGAGCAATGAAGACATCCTCGAGAAGGCGGACCTCGTGTTCGCAGCCGGCATCGCGAACCTGAAGCTGTACTTCATGATCGGCGTTCCAACCGAGACCGACGACGACCTGGTCGCCATTCGCAACCTCACGCTGGCCATTCGCGAGCGGATGCTGCACCACGGGAGGAAGGTGGGACGTCTGGGCCGCATCAGCGCCAGTGTCAATCCGCTCGTGCCCAAGCCCGGCACGGCCTTCCAGTGGATGCCGATGGCAGACACCGCGACCATCGAACGGAAGATCACGCGCCTACGGAAGCTCCTGGCCGGCATCGACAACGTGTATGTCTCGATCAAGTCCGAACGACACTCCTTCTTCCAGGCCCTGTTGTCGCTCGGCGACCGGCGGGTGGCGCCGGTGATCCTCGCGGCGGAGCAGAACGGGGGCCAGTGGCGGGCCGCCGCGGCCGAGGCCGGCGTCGACCCGGCGTTCTACGTCTTCCGGGACCGGAGCCGCGATCCCGTGCTGCCGTGGGACATCATCGACGGCGGGATGAAGGCCCAGTTCCTCAGAACCGAGTTCGACAGAAGCCAGCGCGCGCAGTGGACGCTGCCACACACCGGACGGCCTACTCGCCTTGAGCGCTCTGCTGTTCGTAGTCGGCAAACGCCTCCAGAATGAACTCCCGGAGTCGATCCTGGCTCGCGGCGTCGACGACGGGACGCAGCAGGGCGAAGCTCCGGCGCTCGCCGTTGACCGAGTACTGGCGGGCGGGGAAGGTGACGTTGCGCCCCGTGCCGTTCCGCCGCTCCCAGATGCCGAAGCCGATGAGCTTCAGGCCGTCGAGCGTGCCGCCGGTGAAGTGCAGTTCGGCATCGGCCAGTTTGCCGGGCGGATTGCCGCGATCGTTGGGTGCGAACTTGACGAGCATGGGCCCTCCTTCGGGTGCACAGTGGGCACCCGCCGCCGCCGCGCCAGACTGGAGTGGGCGGGCCGGGACGGGTGAAGACCCCTGGCCTGGGACAGCGGCGTCCGGTGAAGCCGGCCCGCCACGAGGGGGACAGAATCAAGGCCGGTGCCGGCCGGCCTGGATCAGGTCCTGGCGCCCCAACCTCGCGTCGGCGCGGGCCTTCTGGCCGTGCCTTCCGGCCCGGCTGCAGGATCCCGCGACGTGCGGGCGGTTACGAGGAAACGCGCGGCGACCCGCCGCGCTCCCTTCAGGCGCCCCGCTGCAGCAGCACCTGCGCCAGTGCGAGCGTCTCGGAATGCGTGATCGAGAGGAGCGAAGAGGTGGCCCCCAGGCATTCGAAGCGCCGCAGTGCCCCGCCCCGAAACCGGATGCGTGGTGGGCCCCCGCCGCGGACGACTTCGATGTCCTTCCAGAGCACGCCCTGGGTGTGGCCGGTGCCGAGCGCCTTCATCGCCGCTTCCTTGGCCGCAAAGCGACCCGCGTAGTGCTGGCCCGGGCGGTACTTGCCCGCACAGTAGGCAATCTCCGCGTCGGTGAACACGCGCCGAAGGAACCGGTCCCCGTAGCGCGCAATCGCGTTCTCGATGCGAGGAATGTCAGTGGCGTCGAGACCGATGCCGATGATATGCATAGAGCGTCAGTATGCCTGAAGTCGAGCTGGATCCACGGTGGGACTGGGTCGTCATGCCCTGGGGTGTCGGCCTCCAGTGCCAGCCACTGGCGGGCGTTGCCGCCCACGTGTTCACCACGCGCGAGCCGGAACTCAAGAGCGGCCTCCCTGGAGCGGAGGCCGGGTGGGATCAGCTGGCCTCTGCCCTAGGGGTTCCAGCCGGTCGCATCGTCCAACTGGAGCAGGTCCATGGCCGGAATGTCCTCGTGGCCGGCGACGGACTGCGGCAGCCTGGGGCCTCCGGCCGCTGGGGTGCTGCCGACGCCGCCGTCACGCGTCACGGGAGTTTGGCCCTTTCGGTCAGCGTGGCCGACTGCGTGCCGGCCCTTCTGGCCGACCGATCGTCGGGCGCCGTTGCCGCCGTGCACGCCGGCTGGCGCGGTACGTGCGCCGGTGTCGCCGGCGCGGCGATCGAGGCACTTGCGTCCGCCTTCGGGACTCGTCCCTCCGATGTCGTGGTCGCAATCGGCCCGAGCATCGGCCCCTGCTGCTACCGGGTCGGAGGAGAGGTCGAGGAGGCGTTTGGTGGCGTAGCGGCCTGGCAGCCGTTTCTCGCGAACTGGCTGGCGCCGGCACCGCCCCGGCCCGCCCGCCGAGGCATTCCCGGCGTCGACCCGGCGGCGTCGGGCCGCCGATCGCGATTCCTCGACACCTGGACCGCCAACGCGGACCAGTTTGCCACCTCTGGCGTGCCGCGCGGCCAGATCCACGTTTCAGGCCTCTGCACGTCGTGCTACCGCGAAGTGTTCCACTCGTACCGGGTGGACGGATCGCACTCGGGGAGGATGGTCGGGGCGATCAGGCCCGGCTGCGGGCGATAGGCGACTGGCGTCAGGGAACCCGAGCCTGATCCATCGCCTTGTTGGCGAGGGCGTCCGCCTCGGCGTTCTGGCGGCGCCGCACGTGCTCGAAGTGGACCAGGCCGATGCGGCGCACGAGGCGTGAGGCCTCGGCATGGAGCGCCCGGAGCCCGGCGTTCCTCACCCGGTACTCGCCGCGCATCTGCCGGACGAGCAGTTCGGAGTCCGACCGAATGGTGATGTCGCGAAGGCCGTGGGCGTCTGCGTACTCGAGCGCGGCCAGCAGCCCGCGGTACTCTGCCACGTTGTTGGTGGCCACACCGATGGCCTCCGCGATCTCGTCGACCATCGACCCGTCCGCACCGACCACGCGCACGCCGTAGCCCGCAAGGCCGGGGTTTCCCCGCGCGCCGCCATCGATGAAGAACACCATGGCATCAGGACTGCGCTGGAGCGGCGACGGGATAGTAGAGGATCCGCTGACAGCTCTCACATTGGAAGATCATGTCATTGTGCCGGAGGTCGTTGGCGACCTGGGGTCTGATGCGGACCTGGCAGACCGAGCAGCGGCCGTCGCGGACCTCGGCCACGGCCGACACCTTCCTGAGCTTGAGGATCCGCTCGAAGGTCGCCAGCAGGGCAGGGTTGAGGTCCTTCACCATCGCCTCACGCTCTCGGGTCACCGCCCCGATGCTGTGCTTCGACTCGGCCGCCTGTCGGGCCAGTTCATCACGCTCCGCCGCGATGGCGGCCATCTCGTCGGCGAACGCGTGCTCGGCGTCCTTCAGGGCGGCGTTGACCTCGTCGGACTCGATCATGCGTTCGAGCAGCTGGTCCTCGAGCTTCTGCAACTCCGATTGGGCGACCTCGATCTCCTTCTGCACCGCGTGATACTCGCGGTTGGTCTTCACCTCCATCAGCTGGTCCCGGAACTTCGACAGCCGACCCTGCTGCGCGGCGATCGCCTTGTCGAGTTCCCGGCGCGCCGCCCTGTTGGTGTCGAGGTGCAGCCGCTCGTCGTCGAGTCGCTTCTGGGCGGCGGCGAGGCGGGCGTCGAGGTCCTGCTGGCGGGTTGGTTCGTCGGCGATGACCCGCCGGGCATGCCCGGCGAGGTCCTCGAGCCGCTGGAGCCGGATCAACCGGTCGAGGTCTGGGTGCATCCGCGTCTGGTGGGCCCACCAGGATTCGAACCTGGGACTGGCCGGTTATGAGCCGGCGGCTCTAACCGCTGAGCTATGGGCCCCGGTAAGCATACCGTCAAAGACGCCGCCGCCGCTACCGCCCTTCGAGGAATGCCCGCAGCTTGCGGCTCCGGGACGGGTGACGGAGCTTGCGCAGCGCTTTGGCCTCGATCTGCCGGATGCGCTCGCGTGTGACGGCGAAGTTCTGACCCACCTCCTCGAGGGTGTGTTCCGAGCCGTCGCCGACGCCGAAGCGCATCTTGATGACCTTCTCCTCGCGCGGCGTGAGAGTCTTGAGGACCGAGTCGGTCTGCTCCCGCAGATTGAGGTTGATGACCGCCTCGGCCGGCGAGACCACGTTGCGGTCCTCGATGAAGTCGCCGAGGTGCGAGTCTTCCTCCTCCCCGATCGGCGTCTCGAGGGAGATGGGCTCCTGGGCGATCTTCAGGACCTTCCGGACCTTCGCCACCGGGATGTCCATGCGCTGGGCGATTTCCTCGGAGGTCGGCTCGCGCCCCAGTTCCTGCACCAGGGAACGGGACGTGCGGATCAGCTTGTTGATCGTCTCGATCATGTGCACCGGGATCCGGATCGTCCGGGCCTGGTCCGCGATGGCCCGGGTGATGGCCTGGCGGATCCACCACGTAGCGTAGGTCGAGAACTTGTAGCCGCGGCGGTACTCGAACTTGTCGACCGCCTTCATCAACCCGATGTTGCCCTCCTGGATCAGGTCCAGGAACTGCAGGCCGCGGTTCGTGTACTTCTTCGCGATCGACACCACCAGCCGGAGGTTGGCCTCGACCAGCTCTTTCTTGGCCTGCTCAGCCTGGGCTTCTCCGCGGCGGATGGTCTCGAGCGTCCGCCGCAGGTAGTCGGGCGTTTCTTGGAGATCGCCGGCCAGGCGCTTCACCTCCGCCTTCTGCTCGCGCTGGCGTGCCATGGCGGCCTTCCGCTCGTCTTCCTTGAGCCGGTGCTTCCGGGCCTTCGCCGCCAGCTGCCGCGCGAGCAGATCGACATCCCGCTGGACCTTCTGCACCCGCTCGACCGCATCCTTGATGTCGTCGATGAGCCGCCGCTTGACGCCCTCGGTGAACTCGATCTGGCGAATGAGCTGGGACACCGCAATCCGGGCTCGCATGGCCCGCCACCGGGCGCGGCGGTACTTGCGCTTGTCCTTCTTCGGAGTGCCGTCGAGCTTCTGTTCAGTCTTCTCGAAGATCACTCTGGCCTTGCGAACGGCCTCCACCTGCCGGAGCACCTCGCGCGTCCGCTCGTCGAGACGTTCGTCGGTGATTTCCTCGTCGCTGAAGATCACCAGTTCGCGGATCGATCGGGCTCCCGCCCTGAGTTGATCCCCCATCTCGATGACCCGTTGGGCCACCGTGGGCGTCCGCGAGATCGACTTGATCACGGAGAGCTTGCCTCGCTCGATCCGCTTGGCGATCTCCACCTCGCCTTCGCGGGTCAGCAGGGGGACCGTGCCCATTTCCCGCAGGTACATCCTGACCGGGTCGTTGGTCTTGTCGAGGGCGCCCGGGGTGAGATCGAGCTCGAGGTCGTCGGACTCGGGCTTGTCTTCACGGAACTTCTGTTCCGAGTCGATGACTTCGATGCCGGCGCTCCCGAAGGTGCTGAACAGATCGTCCAGCTCCTCGGACGATGTGATGTCCGAGCGCAGGAGATCGTTGACCTCGTCGTAGAGCAGGTATCCCTTCTCCTTGCCAATGGTAATCAGTTGCTGGACTTCGTCGAACTTGTCCTCAATCGACAAGGCTCTCCTCCCGTCAGGTTCCGGATACTCCCAGCGCCTCGATGCGCTGGAGCAAATCACGCTTCTCCTGCCATAACCGATCGATGTCCGCCCCGCAGCCCGCCTCCTGGAGGCGGTCGATCTCGCGCTGCACGCGGGCCCCCTCCCGTTCGTACCGAAGACGCTTCAGGGCTCGCGCGCAGGCCGTCGGGGGCGCGGGCGGCGCCGGCGCGGCCCCGATACCCGTGGCCAGCTCCCGGTCCTCTGTACTTAGACGCGCCAGGAGACTGGAAGGTGAGACATCACCGCCACCGTCGTGCAGCTGCAACGCCTGCTCCAGCACGCCCGAGGTCGCCAGGCCATCCAAGTCGTCCGGCTCAAGGCACGCCAGGCCCTCGGCCGCCTCCTCAGGATTGTTCAGCAATGCCCAGACCAGACCGCGTTCAGCCGGCTTGAGTTGCCCGAAGGTCGGAAGTTCCCGCCCGCCGACGTCGACCCTCCGATCCACCGCTGCCTTACGAATCTCGGCCCGCACGACCGATTCCGTAATCCGTGCCCGGTGCGCGATCCGGTCGGCGAACTGGTCGCGGGCCGCCGCGTCGGGAATCCTGGCCGCCACCCCCAGCATCGCCTGCAGGAACGCCCGGCGGCTGTCGTCGTTCCGCAGGTCGTGCGCCGCCGCGGTGCGCTCGATCAGGAACTCGAGGTAGGGCCTCGACTGCTGCAGCTGGGCGGTATACAATCGCCCCCCCATCCTCCGAATGAAGGTGTCCGGGTCCTCCCCGCCGGGCAGCACCGCCACGTTCACCTGGAAACCCTCCGACACCAGCAGATCGCACGACCGGGCGGCCGCACCCTGGCCCGCCGCGTCGGGATCGAAGCTCAACACGACCTTGGACACGAAGCGCCGCAAGAGGTAGGCCTGCGACGGCGTCAGGGCCGTGCCGCAGGTCGCCACGACCGGCAGCCGGCACTCCTGCAGCACCTGGGCGAAGTCGAAGTACCCCTCGACCAGCACCACGAAGCCTGTGCGCCGCAGGAACGGCTTGGTGTGATTCAGCCCGTAGAGCGTCCGGCTCTTCGAGTAGATGGGCGTCTCGGGCGAGTTCAGGTACTTCGGGACCTGGCCGGGGTCCATCGCCCGACCGGCGAAGGCGATGATCGAACCGGCATCCCGGGCAATCGGCACGATCAGCCGGTTGCGGAATCGGTCGGCCGTCTGCCCGTTGTCACGCTCCGCGACGACGCCGGCTCGCACGACCATGGGAAGAGTGAAGCCTCGATCCAGGAGCCAGCGTTTCAGACTGTCCCGCGCGGGCGGCGCATAGCCCAAGCCGAGCATCTCGACGGTCTCCGGCCGGATGCCTCGTTCGGCGAGCTGCTGGCGGGCCCGCCCTCCCTCGGCCGATGCCAGCTGGGTCTGGAACCAGGCGGCGGCCGCCTCGTGGATCTTGAGCAGGGTCTCCCGCTCACGGGCATCGGCCTCAGTTTCGCCGTCGGCGAGTGCGGGAATCTCGAGCCCGAACTTGCGCGCCAGCAGACGGACAGCGTCGGTGAAGCCGAGCTTCTCGTGCATCTCGACGAACGTGATCGCATCACCGCCGACGCCGCATCCGAAGCAATGGAAGAAGCCCTTCTCGCGATTGACGTGAAAGGACGGCGTCTTCTCGGCGTGGAATGGACACAGACCCTTGTAGGTGGCCCCGGACTTGCGAAGCGACACGTGTTCCTGCACCACCTGCACGATGTCCGTGCGGCTTCGTACATCCTCGATGAAGGCGGCCGGAAAGATCGCCACTAATCCTTCAGCTCCACCACCGTGACGCCTGATCCCCCTTGCTCGGGCGGTGCAGCCTGGTGACGGGCCACCATCGGATGCCGCTGGAGGTGCTCGCCGATGGCGCGCCGCAACTGCCCCGTCCCGTGGCCGTGGATCACGCGGACCACGCGCTCGTCGGCCAGCAGGACTTCGTCGAGGAACTTCTCGACGCGCCCGATCGCCTCGTCGACGGTGCAACCGATCACGTTGATCTCCGTCGGCAGTCCCTCCCGCGACTGGACCTGGACGCTGACGTTCACCCGCGCCGGCGCCGCGTCCGCCATGACCTGCAATTCCGCAACGCGCGCGTGCAGGCGCTTGCCCCGGACCTCCACTTCCGCGGCCCCTCCCTGAACGGCCAGGACTCGCCCTTCGAGCCCGAGCATTCTCATCAGGACCCGATCGCCGGGCCTCGGCGCCGCGCCTGACGGCCGGGCTGCGGCCGCCGTCCCGGCTGGCGGGGCCGAGCCGTCGCCCCTCAGTGCCCCGCCAAGCTGGTCGAGGGCGGCCCGGGCGCCCGCGCGCACCATGCCCGCATCCCCGGTCGAGAGCCCGGTGCCGTGCCGGGCCCGCCGCGCAGCGTCGGCGCTCAGGCGCTCGACCTCCCGGCGCAGGTCTTCGACGATTCTGTCGATGTCGTGGCGGGCGTTGCGCAGGCGCGTCTCGATCTCTTCGTCGGCGCGGTGGCGGAGGCGGTCTTCCTTGTCCTTGAGGCCCTGCTCGCGCAGCCTGACCCGTTCCTCGGACGCGGCGAGCGAGTCGCGTTCGCGGGCGACCAGCCGGCGTTCGTGGTCGAGATTGCGCACGTCCGCGTCGATCTTGGCCAGATGCTCGGCCAGGCGGGCCTCGCGTTCCGTCACGTTCCGGCGCGCCTCGTCGAGCACCGCCGGGTTCATGCCCAGGCGCGCGGCAATCTCGAGTGCCAGACTGCGGCCCGGCGTGCCGTACAGCAGCTGGTAGGTGGGCGCGTAGGTGTCGGGGTCGAATCCGAAGGCCGCGCTCGACACGCCGCCAGTCGTCGACGCATAGGTCTTCAGTTGCTCGTAGTGTGTCGTCGCCACGATGTGGGCGCCCCGGCGCCTCAGATGATCGACGATGGCCAGGCCCAGCGCGCCGCCCTCGACGGGGTCGGTCCCGACGCCGACCTCGTCGAGCAGGACGAGGGCCGGGAGGGTCAAGGCACGGTCCATCCGCACGATGTTCGTCACGTGCCAGGAAAACGTGCTGAGACTGGCGGCGATCGACTGTTCATCGCCGATGTCCGCGAAAACCGACCGGAAGACCGGGATGCGAGACCCGGCCGCCGCCGGGACATGCAGGCCGGCCTGGGCCATGAGCGCGAGCAGGCCGGCCGTCTTCAGGGCGACGGTCTTGCCGCCGGTATTCGGGCCCGTGACGACCAGCGTCGTCACGGGCGGCACCATCTTGATGTCGACCGGCACCGGATCAGTCCGCCGCACCGGCCACTCGCCCCGCTCGCCCCCTTCCGACGAAGCGGCCGCTTCGCGGCCATCGGCATCGATCCGCTCGGCAATGGACGGGATGAGCAGCGGGTGCCTCGCTGCGAGCAGTTCGAACGCACCATCACCGGAGAGAGCCGGTTCGGTGCCGTTGACCAGGGCCGAGAGCCGTGCCTTCGCCTGGATGACATCCAGCTCGGTGGCCGACTCGATGGTGCGCTGGACGTCGAGCGCCCGCCGCCTGAACTGGTCCGTCAGGTGCAGCAGGATGCGATGCACCTCCTCGGCCTCCTGCTGTTCGAGGGCCACGATGTCGTTGTTGATCTCCACCGTGCTGAGGGGCTCGAGGAACAGGCTGGCGCCGCTCGACGAGCTCCCGTGGACAATTCCCGGAATCGCCGTGCGGTGCTCGGCACGCACGACGAGAACGAAACGCCCATTCCGGTCGGTGACGACCTGATCCTGCAGGTACTTTGCGGTCTCCTTGCTCCGCAGGAAGGACTCCAAGGTTCCCCGTAGACGGTTCCGCTGGCGTCGGAGCCGCTCGCGCACGGTCTTGAGTTCGTGGGAGGCGTCATCGACGACCTCGCCCGACGGCGCAATGGCGCGGTGGATCTCTGCGGTCTCGGTACGAAACGACGCCGCGCCTTCGGCCAGGGTCCGGAGCGTGGGGAAGGCCTCGCCCGTCCGCTTGATGGCCGCGCGGGTCTCCTCGACCGAATCGAGGAAACCGCCCAGCGCCAGAAGGCGCGACGCTTCGAGGGCCCGGCCTTCGATGGCGAGGCTGGCCAGCGTCGACGGCAGCTCCGCCGAGGCTCTGAGGGCGAACGCGCCGGTCTGCTCGATGCAGCGGACGCCCTCGGTCGTGGCGGTGAGCCATTGGCTGATGCGGCGCGAGTCCGACGAGGGACGGAGCGCCGCCAACCGTTCGCTGCCCAGCGGAGTGGCCGCAAGCGAGCGGACGACCTCGACGATGCGAGGGAACTCGAGCGCCTGTAGGACCGCTGACTGCATCCTTCGGGATCTGGGGAGGAGTGGCAGGCCTGTGCCCGGTTTCCGGCCGGCACGCCCAGTTCGGCCAAGCCCTTCAACTTACCACGGGCACAAACGTGGCCGCAATACTTCCAATATGGGTACCGGCGCCGCCTCTGTCAACGGGCCGATCCCTACAAGTGGTTGATCGCGCTGGCGAGGGCGGCAGCCCCGAATCCGTTGTCGATGTTTACGACGGCGATCCCCGGAGCGCACGCGTTCAGCATCGCCAGCAGCGCCGCGATGCCGCCGAAGCTCGCGCCGTACCCCACGCTCGTCGGGACGGCCACGATGGGCACCGCCACCAGGCCCCCGACGACACTGGGCAGGGCCCCTTCCATGCCGGCCGCCACGATGATGACCCGGGCGGCCTCGAGACGACCACGGGCGCTCAACAGGCGGTGGAGTCCGGCCACACCCACGTCGAAGAGGCGGTCGACCGTGTTGCCCATCACCTCAGCCGATACCGCGGCCTCCTCGGCCACCGGCAGATCCGAGGTGCCGGCCGCCGCCACGAGGATGGTGCCGCGCCCGGGCGGGACGTCGTCCGCGCGACGCTCGATGATCCGGGCGGTCTCATGGAACCGGGATTCGGGCACCATGCGCCGGACCGCCTCGAATGCGACCTCGTCCGTACGCGTGACAAGCAGGCTCTGCCCGCGGGAGGCAATGCGCCCCGCGATGCCCGCAATCTGGGACGGCGTCTTGCCCTGCCCGAACACGACCTCCGGGAACCCCTGGCGCAGCGCTCGGTGATGGTCGACGCGTGCGAAGCCCAGGTCCTCGAAGGGCAGACCCCTCAGGTGCTCGGCCAGGGTCTCCTCGGCCTCGTCCAGGGTCAGAGTGCCAGCTTGGAGCTTCCCGAGCACCTGCCGGAGATACGGCAACTTCATCGACGTGTGACCCCGCAGGCCGGTCTCTGGCCTATAATAAGCGTTTGTCTCTTCCAGTCCCCGACGGAAGGGCAGGACCCGCAGTCATGACACTACTCGATGCGCTCATCCTGGGGTCGTATTTCTTCGTACTCGTCATCCTGGCGTTGTACGGCTGGCACCGCTATTACCTCGTCTACGTCTACATGAAGAACCGGGACCAGGTCCCGGGGACGCCTCCACTGTGGGAAGGCGAGTGGCCCCGGGTCACGGTTCAGCTTCCCATCTACAACGAGCGCTATGTGGTGGAGCGCCTCCTTGGCGCTGCCGCGAAGCTGAACTACCCGCCCGATCGCCTCGAAATCCAGGTCCTCGACGATTCGATCGATGATACCTCCGCCGTCGCCGAGGTGGCGGTCGAACGGCTGGCGGCAGCCGGGCTGGACATCAAGTACTACCACCGGACCAACCGGGTCGGATTCAAGGCCGGTGCCTTGGCCGCCGGCATGGCAATCGCGCGCGGCGAGTTCATTGCCATCTTCGATGCGGATTTCTGCCCAGGACCCGACTTCCTGCGCAGGACCATTCCCTACTTCCACGACGATCGGGTCGGGATGGTCCAGGCGCGGTGGGGACACCTCAACCGGGACTATTCGCTGCTCACGCGAGCGCAGGCCATCCTGCTTGACGGACACTTCGTGCTCGAGCACGGAGGTCGGAACCGGGCTGGGCATTTCTTCAACTTCAACGGGACCGCCGGGGTCTGGCGGCGCCGCGCCATCACAGACGGCGGCGGGTGGCAGCACGACACGCTGACCGAGGATCTGGATCTCAGCTACCGCACGCAGCTCAGGGGTTGGAAGTTCCTCTTCCTGCCCGACGTCGTGGCGCCGGCCGAGGTCCCTGTCGAAATGAACGCCTTCAAGTCCCAACAGCATCGCTGGGCGAAGGGCTCGATCCAGACGTGCCTGAAGCTGCTGCCGGGCATCCTGCAGTCGAACCTGCCGTTCGGCGTCAAGGCTGAGGCGTTCTTCCACCTCACCGCGAACTTCAACTACGTGCTGATGTCGGTGCTGTCCATCCTGATGTTCCCGTCGATGGTCATCCGCTACAACATGGGCTGGTACGAGATGCTCCTGATCGACCTGCCCCTCTTCTTTGCGGCGACCTTCTCGGTGGTAAACTTCTACGTCGTGTCGCAGCGGGAGCTGTACGCGGACTGGACGGTGCGCCTGCGGTACATCCCGCTGCTCATGTCCATCGGTATCGGGCTCGCGGTCAACAACACGCGGGCGGTCATCGAAGCCCTGCTCGGCCGCCAGTCGGCGTTCGCACGGACGGCCAAGTACGGAGTCGAGTCCTCGGCCGACGAGTGGGCGGCGAAGAGGTACCGGCAGACGTTCTCGGTCCAGTCGCTCATCGAAATCGCGCTGGGGCTGTACTTCACGATGACAGTCTTCTATGCGCTCGCGAACGGCATCTATGGGACCCTGCCGTTTCTCGTGCTCTTCCAGGCGGGCTTCCTCTACACGGGCGCACTGTCGATCATCCAGCAGTACGCCGGCGGGCCGCCTGCCCTGAGCGCGCAGGTGGCGGGAGGCGAGTAGCCTGCCGACGAGGTGCGACGTGTGAGCGCCCGGCGCCGGTCAACCGCCTCGAAGGCTGCGGCCGCAGTCCGCCGTCGCGAACCGGCCACGGTGCCCCGCATGGATTTCGGCCGCGTTGCCGCCGCCGCACTCGCGGGGTGGGCGGCGTCTGTCGTCATCGGCACCTACGTCACTCCCCTCCTGCTCGACGAGTTCTACCGCCAGCACGCGCCGCTGTTCCGCAGCGGAGCGGAACAGTACGGCGCCATCGGATTCGGTTTGGCGGTCGTGGGGTTCTTCGTCTTCGCCTACGCCTACGCCAAGGGCTACGAAGGCGGGGCCGGACCGGCGGAGGGTCTGCGGTTCGGGGTCATCGTCGGACTCCTGCTGGCCTCGTTCACCGTGGCCTGGGCCTATGTGCGGCTGCCCATTTCGGCCGGCTTCGCCGTCGCCTTGGTGATCGATGCCATCGTCGAGATGGCCATCTACGGCGTCATCGTCGGTCTCGTCTACCGGCCGCTGCTGCCTCGGGGGGCCGGCGCGCGGTAGCCCGAGCCCATCGCGAACCCGAATCCCGAATCCCGAATCCCGGCCCTACGGGATATGATCAACAGAGTCAGCCCGCAATGGACCAGCGTTTCATCAGGAACTTCTCGATCATCGCCCACATCGACCATGGCAAGTCGACGCTCGCCGATCGGTTTCTCGAGGTGACGGGAGCGCTGCAGCCGCGTGAAATGACCGAAGCGCAGGTGCTCGACTCCATGGATCTGGAGCGCGAGCGAGGCATCACCATCAAGGCGCACCCGGTGCGGCTGACCTATCGCGCCCTCGACGGCCGCGATTACGTGCTGAACCTCATCGACACCCCCGGGCACGTGGACTTCTCGTACGAGGTCACCAGGTCCCTGGCGGCGTGCGAAGGCGCGGTGCTCCTCGTCGACGCCTCGCAAGGCGTCGAAGCGCAGACGCTGGCCAACGCGTATCTGGCCGTCGATCACAACCTGGAGATCGTGCCGGTCATCAACAAGATCGACCTCCCCAGCGCCCAGCCCGACGAGACCCGCCGCCAGATCGCCGACATCATCGGCCTTGACCCCGCCCACGCCATCCTGGCGAGCGCGAAGGCCGGGACGGGCGTGCGCGACGTGCTCGAGGCGATCGTCGACCGGCTTCCTCCTCCAGAAGGGAACGCGGATGGGCCGCTCAAGGCCCTCATCTTCGACTCGTGGTACGATTCGTATCGCGGCGTCGTGATCGTGGCCCGGGTGCTCGATGGCACCCTGCGGCCGCGCACGAAGATCCGCCTCATGGCCGAAGGTCAGGAGTACGAGGTGGAGCAGATCGGCGTGTTCACGCCCAAGCCGCTCCAGGTCGATGAGTTCGGCGCCGGGGAGGTCGGCTTCCTGACCGCGTCGATCAAGAAGGTCACCGATGCCCGGATTGGGGACACGATCACCGACGCCGCGAAACCGGCGACCTCGCCGTTCCCTGGCTTCCGCGAGCTGAAGCCCATGGTGTTCGCCGGGCTGTACCCGGTGGAGGGGCACCAGTACCCCGAGTTGCGCGACGCCCTGGAGAAGTTGCGACTGAACGACGCCTCCTTCTTCTACGAGCCCGAGACATCGATGGCGCTGGGCTTCGGGTTCCGCTGCGGATTCCTGGGTCTGCTGCACATGGAGATCGTGCAGGAACGCCTCGAGCGCGAGTTCGGCATGGACCTGGTGACGACGGCACCGGGCGTGCTCTACCGGATCACGACGACCGACGGTGAGGTCGCCGAGATCGACAGCCCGGCCAAGCTGCCCGAGCCCGGGCGAATCGCGATGTTCGAGGAGCCGGTCATCACCGCAACGATCCTCACGCCTGCCGACTGCGTGGGCGGCATCCTCCATCTGTGCCAGGAGAAGCGGGGGATCCAGAAGAAACTCGAGTATCTGTCGAGCGACCGGGTGCTCATCGCCTACGACCTGCCGTTCGCTGAGGTCGTGCTCGACTTCTACGACCGGCTCAAGACCATCTCCCGGGGGTACGCCTCGCTGGACTATCACGTCAGCGGGTACTGGGAATCGGCCTTGCAGAAGCTCGATATCCTCGTCAATGGCGATCCGGTCGACGCGCTCTCGGTGATCGTGCACCGCGATACCGCCTACGGCCGCGGGAAGGCGCTCGCGTCGAAGATGCGCGAACTCATTCCCAGGCAGATGTTCGAGGTGGCCATCCAGGCGGCCATCGGAGGCCGGATCATCGCGCGGGAGTCGGTGAAGGCATTGCGCAAGAACGTCCTGGCGAAGTGCTACGGTGGTGACATCACTCGCAAGCGGAAGCTGCTCGAGAAGCAGAAGGAAGGCAAGAAACGGATGAAACGCGTCGGGCGGGTCGAAATCCCGCAGGAGGCGTTCCTCGCCGTGCTCAAGGTCGGGGGAGAAGAGTAGTGTCCACCTTCAAGAAGTCCATCGTGCGCGAGTACTTCGAGTCCATCGTCATCGCCGTCATCCTCGCGCTCTTCATCCGGACCTTCGTCGTGCAGGCCTTCAAGATCCCGACCGGGTCCATGGAGCCGAACCTCTTGGTGGGCGACCATCTGCTGGTGAACAAGTTCGTCTTCGCGCCGACGGCCGTGGGTCCCGAGCGGACCCTGCTTCCGGTCTCCGGCATTCGCCGCGGCGAGGTCGTCGTCTTCAAGTTCCCGGAAGACCCCGAGCGCGACTTCATCAAACGCGTCATCGGGCTGCCGGGTGAAACCGTCGAACTGCGGGACCGAACCGTCTTCATCGACGGCCGGCCGATTGACGAACCGTACGCCCACTACCTGCCCAGGCCAGCCGGAACCGGCGGACTGGACTCGGAGGACGTGCGCGACCGGTACGGCCCGGTCCTCGTTCCGTCAGACTCGCTGTTCATGATGGGCGACAATCGCGACAATTCACAGGATTCGCGCTACTGGGGCTTCCTGCCGCGCAGCTACGTCAAGGGCCGGGCGCTCATGATCTACTGGTCCTGGGAGGACACCCCGGGCGGGTCCTGGAACCTGTTCAGCCGCACGCGCTGGTCGCGCCTGCTGCACCAGATTCACTGACCTCTGTCCGGCGCGGCCGGCCGCGCGCCCGGGCTTCCGCGTCCGGGCACGGAAGCGAAGCCCGGCTTCGCGCCGTGCGCGGAAACGCCGCCGCCCCCTCCGGTTGGCATCTGCCCTGCCTGCCGGATCGGGCTTTGCATTACAGTAGTCTCGTGAGACGGCTCATCCGCATCGCGCTGACCTTGCTGGTGGCCTACGCCGCCTGGCAGACGGGGGCGGCGTACTGGCAGTACCTCCAGCTGCAGGACCGGCTCCAGCGCCTGGCGCAGTCGAGCGTCAACCGCAGCGAAGACCAGGTGCGGGCGGCTGTCGTCCAGGCAGCGGCCGACCTTGGCGTCCGCCTCGATCCGGATCAGGTGGCCGTCCGGCTGGGCGAGGACAGCCTGTCGATTGCCGCGACCTATCAGCGGCGGATCGAATACCTGCCGAGGCTGTCCTACACCTGGACCTTCGAGCTCAGGGCGGACGTGTGGCTCATTCCGTCCGGGACCTACCGGCCACGCATCGGGACTGCCGTTCCGGAGACCATCCGGTCGGTGGTCGTGCTCTGAATCTGAAGAACCTCGGGGCGAGAGGACTCCAGGCCCGAACCCCGGACCCAGGGCTCGGAACGGCGAGACTCCAGGTCGCGTTGTCCCTTCCGTACGCGCGTCAGGCCCGGTGCACGACGGCGCCGTTCTTGACCACGGCACGGATGGCCGGGACTCCCACCTTGAGGAGATCCACCGCGTCTCCGTTGACGATGACGGCGTCGAGCGCCTTGCCGGGCTCTAGGCTGCCTACCCGATCGTGGCGATCCAGGGAGTAGGCGGCGTTGAGAGTAGCCGCGACGAGTGATTCCTCGAAGGTCGTGCCCATGCCGAAGCACGCCAGTGACATCGCAAACGGCATGGACGGCGAGAACCCGCCGCCGGGATTGAGATCCGTGGCGAGGGCCACGGGCACTCCCTCGTCGATGAAGGCCCGCGCCGGCGCGAAGCGTCCCAGTTTCAGATAGTAGGCCGCGACCGGCAGCAGCGTCGCGACGACGCCGGCGCGCAGGAGCGACGCTCGGCTCTCGGGTCCGGCACACAGGAGATGGTCCGCCGAGCGCGCGCCGACGGCCGCCGCCACGTCGGATCCGCCGCTTTCGGACAGCTCATCGGCATGAATGCGCGCCTTGAGGCCGTGCCGCAGACCGGCCTCGAGAATCTCCCGGGACTCGTCCGGCGTGAAGACGCCCGTCTCGCAGAAGACGTCGCACCACTCGGCAAGGCCGTCTCCTGCAATCGCCGGGATCATCTGGCGAATGACCTGATCGATGTAGAAGCGGCGGTTCTGGCGGTGCTCGATTGGTATCTCGTGGGCGCCCATGAACGTGCGGACGAGATCGATGGAGTGCTCGGCGTCGAGGCGGCGCACGACCCTGAGCATCCGCATCTCGGTGTCGGTTCTGAGGCCGTACCCGCTCTTGGCCTCCGCCGTGGTCGTGCCGCACCGCAGCATCTGATCCAGGCGCGCGCGGGTCGCTTCGACCAGCTCGTCCTCCGACGCGGCCCGCGTGGCGCGCACGGTCGAGACGATGCCGCCGCCTTCGGCGGCGATCTGCGCGTAGCTGTCCCCGGCCAGTCTGCGACGGAGTTCGGCCCGCCGGTCTCCGGCGAACACGACGTGGGTGTGAGAATCGACAAATCCGGGGACAATGGCACACCCCGTCGCGTCGATGACGTCACCCGTGTGAGTGCCGAAACGCCGGTCCGCCTCGTCGGCCGGACCGACGAACACGATCGTCCCGCGCTCAGCGACGATCGACGCGTGCGCAATCGGGCGGGCATCGGCCTGTCCGTGCCCGCACTTGGGGGCGGGCCCTGCGCAGGTCCAGATGGTGCTGGCGTTGCGGATGATCAGCAGGCCGGCCACGGCGGGACCCCCATCGCGGCCATCGTAATCCGCTCAGGTGCGGGTGTCGAGCGTGCGGTGGGACGGAAAGTGGGGACCCGGCTGCCGGTGACCGGAGCGCCTCGCGTCAGGATCAGCGCTCGGCGGCCATCACAAGCCGCGGTGCGTCGTCTTCGCCGTCGCCGCGACGCTCAGGGCCCCAACTCGCGTCGCGCGCCGAATGCCGCGGCCGGTGCATGATGACACGCTCCTCGCGATCGCGCGCATCCTGCTCCCGGATGAAGTCAAGAGTGCTCCGCAGCGCGCTGATGATGGCCTCCACGGAGGCCTCGGATTCTCTGCGCTTCATGCGCAGGCCGTCGATCTCGCGCTGCACGTCCTCGAGGCGCGACTGGGCCTTGTCGAGAACCATGCCGGCCCTCGTCTCGCCGTCCTTGACGATGGCGGCCGCCTGCTTGTGGGCGTTGTCGCGGATGTCGTCCGAGAGCCGCTGGGCCGTCATGAGCGTGTTGCGCAGGTCGCGCTCGTGCTCCTTGTGCTCGGCGATGGCCCCCTCGAGGCGCGCGACCTCCTGGCGAAGCCGTTCCGTGTCCTGCAGGGCCTTCTCGTAGTCGTCGGCCGCTTCGGCCAGAAACGCGATCACCTCGTCTCTGTCAAACCCACGCATGACCGTCCGGAACTGCTGCTGACGCAAGTCGAGGGGGGTGACGTTCATCGATTCGCTCCTCGCGGGCGCTCCGTCGGGGGCACTCCCGCTCTCGACCGGGAGTGATCCCGGACTGACCCCGGAGTCATCCCGGACTACTCCCGCCCGAGAGCGGGAGTGTTCTCTCGCCGAAGATGGCCGAGCCGACGCGGATCAGCGTTGCGCCTTCTTCGATCGCGACCTCGAAGTCGTGGCTCATCCCCATCGACAGCTCCCGGAGCATCGACGGCACCACACCACGACCCGCCAGCCCGTCCCGCAACGCCCGGAGGCGCCTGAAGTACGGGCGCACGTCTTCCGGGTCGGCGAGAAACGGTGGCAGCACCATCAGCCCGACGATCCGCGCAGCCTGGCACGCCCGACCCGCCTCGAAGATGGGTTCGAGTGTGCCCGGCAGGGCGCCGTGCTTGGTCGGCTCACCTCCCAGGTCGACCTGGACCAGCACGTCGAGCTGCCGGAATGCCCCAGCCGCGGCATCGTTGACGCGGCGCAGCAGGTCCACGCTGTCGATCGAGTGGATGCAGGAGAACGAGGCGCCGGCCCTTCGCGCTTTGTTCGACTGCAGGTGACCGATCAGATGCCACTCGATTGCCTTATCGGACGACAGGGACATCTTCTCCAGGGCTTCCTGAACCCGGTTCTCGCCGAACAGGGTCTGGCCCGCCGCATAGGCCGCGCGCACGTGGTCGATGGGAAAGGTCTTGGAGACGGCGATGAGACGGACCGAAGCGGGATCCCGGCCGGCCCGCGCCGCGGCGCGCGCCAGCCGGGCTCGAACATCGGCCAGCCTGGCGGCGATGGTGTCCCGGAGCGACGAGGACCCCATCCAGCCAGGCCTACTTCTTGATCTGCGGCAGCATGGCCTTCACCTGGGCCGCGTACTGCCCGTCGGGGGCGATCTCGAGGTACTTCTCGAAGGCCGCGGCCGCTTCCGCCAGCTTGCCCTCGTTGATATACGCCATGCCAACCTGGTAGTTGGCATCGGCATGGTCGGGCTTGAGCTTGAGCACCTCGAGGAAGTGGCCTTTGGCCTCGGCAATCCGACCCGCGTTCCAGGCGATGACGCCCTGGTTGTAGAGCGAGTCGACGCTGGCCGTGCCGTCCGGGCTCGCCGCCGATGCCAGCTCGACGGCCTTCTGGCTGACTTCCTGGGCTTTGTCGAACTTCTTCTGCGCGTTGTAGACGGTGGCGAGGCCGTTGTACGCGTCCACGTAGTCGGGCTTGAGCTCGATGGCCTTCAAGAACGCCGCCTCAGCCTGCTCGTACGCCTTCTTCTGCGTCTCCGCGTACCCGATGTTGTAGTAGCAGTCGAAGCAGTTCGGCACCATGCCGATGGCCTCATTGAACTTCGCGATGGCCTCGTCGAAGTTGCTGGCCCTGCTGGCCGCGACGCCCGCGTCAAAGGTCTGACGAAGCAGCGCAGCCTTGGCGGCCTCCTCCTTGCTCATGCCGCCTTCGCCCTTCTCACCGCCGCCGAGGACAAAGTTGATCTCGGCCGCCTCGCCCAGGCGGACCCGCACCGAGAAGCTCTGGGTCCCGAGCTGCTTGTGGGTCGCCGTCGCCTGGTAGTTGCCGGGTGGCAGGCCGATCTGGATGAACTCGCCCTTGTTGTTGCTCTTGACTTCGTACTTGCGGTTGATGCCGTCCTTGAACTCGATTGTGACGACGATCTTGTCCAGGGGCTTGCCAGCACCGTCGACGACCTTGCCTTTCAGCATGCCCGTCTGCGCGTGGCTGGGGGGGGCCACCAGCACGAGCGCGCAGGCAGCGACGAACAGGACCGGCAGGAAGCGGCCGGGAGTCGGGCGAAGCATGATGGGACTCCTCCGTGGAGATGAAGACGTCGCGCCCCGAATGAGCGGGACACGCCGGGGGACGATCGCCTGTAGTTTACACCAAACAGCCCGGCCGTCCCCGACTTACGAGGCGAAGAAACGTCTGATCTCCTCGATGTCCCCCGTCACCGGGGCCGGCGGGAGCGAGGCCAGGAAGCGGCGTCCGTACGCCATCGTTCGAACCCGCGGATCCAGGATGGCCAGCACGCCCCGGTCGCGGCGATGCCGGATGAGCCGGCCCAGCCCCTGGAGCAGCGTCAGAATCGCCAGGGGGACTTGAAGGTCGGCGAATCCGTCGCCCCCGCGCTCCGTGATGGCCTCCAGCCTGGCGGACACGATGGGGTCGGCCGGACTGGCGAACGGCAGCCGATCGACGATGACGCAGCTCAGTGCTTCCCCGGCGACATCGACGCCCTGCCAGAAACTGGACGTTGCCAGCAGCACGGCGTGCGGCGTCGTCCGGAAGCGATGCAGCAGGACCGAGCGCGGCGCCGTTCCCTGTACGAAGATGGGGAAATCGAGCGCCGCCGAGACGACCGGCTGGACCGCCCGCAGCATGGCGTAGCTGGTGAACAGCACGAACGCCCGGCCGAGCGTCCGCTCGAGAATGGCCACGATCTCGCGGGCCGCCGCGGCGCCGAACTCCGGCTGCTTGGGCGACGGCATCGACGCGGGCAGGTACAGGATCGCCTGGGTGCGGAAGTCGAACTCGGAGGGCAGCCGCACCTCGGCGGCGGCGCCGATGCCGAGCCGGCCTCGCAGATACCCGAACGAGCCGTCGACACTCAAGGTCGCTGAGGTGAGCACCGTCGAAGCGAAACGGTCGAGCAGCGACTCGCGGACGATCGCCGACACCTCGATCGGCGACGCGCGCAGAAAGAGCCCTCGCCCACGCCACTCGAGAAAGTACACGTAGTCAGCGTCGCCTGTCCGAAGGAGGAACCGCAGTTCGTCACGCATCGCGATTGCGCGGGCAGCGATGGCCCTCGCGTCCTCGGGAGGTTCGTCGAGGTCCGCGATGGCGGCGGCCACGTCGTCGAATGCCTGCACCAGATTCCCGCCGGGCTCGATCGCCGGATCCAGCATGCCGGGCCGCACGCGCACGCGGTCGTCCGACCCGCCCGAGGCGAATGCCTGGGTCCCCGGTTGATGCGCCATCCGGGCGATGGCCAGCGCCGCGAAGAAGAGCCGCGCCCGATCCTCGACCGCGTTGATTGCCCGGCCGACCAGGCCCTCGTCATCGACCACGCCAGCGCCCGCGAGGAGCCGTTCCGCGTCGCCGACGAAGTCCTCGACGCGGAAGGTGCTCACCGACATGCCGAAGTGCTGGGTGACCACGTCTTCGAGCTGGTGGGCCTCGTCGATGACCGCGAACGCGCAATCAGGGATGACCTCGCCGTACGCCCCCCGGCGGACCGACGCATCGGCGCACAGCAGATGGTGGTTGACGACGATGAGGTCGGATTCGGCGGCACGCCTCCGCATGCGCGTCACGAAGCAGTCGTCGTACTCGGGACACGCCGTCCCGAGGCACTCCTCGGCGGTGGCGGCTATGCGGCTCCAGAACCCGACGTCTTCCGGCAGGTCCTCGAGTTCGGCGCGATCACCGGTAGCTGTTTCGAGTGCCCAGTCCTCGACCATGCGCAGGTAGACGCGATCCGCCGGCGACCCGACGTCCGGGTCCTCGCGGAGCTGCGCGAACCGGTGCAGGCAGAGGTAGTTGCTCCGGCCCTTCATGTAGGCGGCCGTGAAGGGCATCCCGAGAGACCGCTCCAGCAGCGGCAGGTCCTTGTAGAAGATCTGCTCCTGGAGGTTCTTGGTACCTGTCGAAACGAGGACCCGCTGGCGGCAGAGAATCGCAGGCACCAGGTACGCCAGGGTCTTGCCGGTGCCGGTGCCGGCCTCCGCGAGGAGGATGCGGCCCTCGATGAAGGCCCGGGCGACGGCGTTCGCCATCTCCCGCTGGCCGGCGCGCGGCTCGAACTCGTGCACCGCCTGCGCGAGCGGGCCGTCGTCTGCGAAGACGCGATCGAGGGCCGACGCGACCCCTGAGGGCACGGAGAGGCGGTGGCCCTCCTGCATCGACGCTCTACGTCAGCTTGTCCGGATAGAGTGGAAACATCGCGCACAAGGCTTCCACCTCGGAGCGCACCATCGCGTGCACCCGTTCGTCGTCCGGCGAGGCGAGTACTCGGGCGATGAATTCGCCGATCCGGTCCATCTCGGGTTCGCCCATGCCCCTGGTCGTCACGGCCGGCGTGCCGATGCGGATGCCGCTGGCCTTGAGGGGGGGATTCTGGTCGAAAGGAATGGTGTTCTGATTGACCGTGATGCCGGCCTTGCCGAGCGCCGTCGTGGCGTCCTTGCCGGTGAGGCCCTTCGAGAACACGTCGACCAGCATGAGATGGTTGTCCGTCCCGCCCGACACGAGACGGAAGCCATGGGCCGCGATGGCCGCGGCCAGACGGGCGGCGTTCGCGACAATCTGGCGCTGGTAGGCCGCGAACCCGGGTTCCAGTGCCTCCTTGAGGCAGGCCGCCTTGGCCGCGATGATGTGCACAAGCGGCCCGCCCTGGATCCCCGGAAATACGTTGCGATCGAGATCCTTGGCCCGGTCGGCCGGGCACAGCACCAGGCCGGCGCGCGGTCCCCGCAACGTCTTGTGCGTCGTCGTCGTGACGTAGTGCGAGTAGGGAACCGGACTTGGGTGCACCCCACCGGCGACGAGTCCCGCGATGTGCGCCATGTCGGTCACCATGACGGCGTCCACCCGATCGGCGATCGACCGGATCCGGGAGAAATCGATGACGCGTGGATAGGCGCTCGCCCCGACCATGATCAGCTTCGGTTTGTGCTCCTGGGCAAGCCGGTCCAGGTCCTCGTAGTCGAGGCGTTCATCGTCCCTTCGAACGCCGTAGGCGATGAAGTTGTAGAGACGGCCCGACGAGTTGAGGGGGTGACCGTGCGTCAGGTGGCCGCCATGCGACAGGTTCATGCCGAGCACCGTGTCGCCCGGGTTCAGCGTCGCGAGGTAGACCGCCATGTTCGCTTGGGCGCCAGAGTGCGGCTGAACGTTGGCATGCTCGGCCTTGAACAGTTGCCTGGCGCGTTCGATCGCCAGGCGCTCGACGACATCGACGAACTCGCAGCCGCCGTAGTACCGGCGACCGGGATAGCCCTCGGCATACTTGTTGGTGAAGATGGATCCGGCGGCTTCGAGCACGGCATTGCTGACGAAGTTCTCCGAGGCGATGAGTTCGAGGCCCGTGGCCTGGCGGCGGACTTCATTGCGAATCGCGTCGGCGATGTCCGGGTCGGTCTCGCGAAGCGTGCGGAGGTGTGCGGTGTGCGTCATCATAAAGGAGTCCTGCCTTCGAGGGCACCGATCTTGGCGAGACGGCGATCGTGGCGGCCGCCCTCGTACGGCGTGTCGAGGAAGGCGCGCAGCATCGCCTCCGCGGTGGTTGGCCGGGTCGTGCGCCCTCCGACCGCCATGATGTTGGCATCGTTGTGGGCGCGACTCAACCGCGCACTCTCTTCGTTCCAGACGACGGCGGCCCGGACGCCTGGCACCTTGTTGGCGGCAATCGCCATCCCGATGCCCGTGCCGCAGACGAGGATGCCGCAGTCGGCCCTCCCGCCGGCGACACGGCGGGCCACCTCCGCCGCGAAGTCGGGGTAGTCGACCGAGTCTGCTGACGAGGTGCCCACGTCGTCGAACGGGATGCACATTCGCTCAAGCACCCCAATCAGGCGTGCCTTGAGCTCGAACCCGGCATGATCGGCGCCAATGGCGATGCGCACGCAGAGATTGTAATGCAGGCGACGGGCGACGGGCGACGGGCGACAGGGGAGAGACCCGGAGACAGTGCCGCTGCAGCATGTCCGCCAGAGGGGATACGCTGCCGGTCCGGTTGGAGGACCGCAGACGCGGAGACCGGCGCCGGGAGAGATGACGCGGGGCCTGATGGGCACGCCCTCGTCATTTCCGCGAGAGCGGCAATCCAGGTTGTCCTCCTCCTCGGTGTAGGTCATGATCCTTGGCACGCATGGTTACCCGCTCTGAGCCGACTGTCATCATCAACGCCCGTGGCGAGGACCGCATCCGGGCCGGCCATCCGTGGATCTACCAGGCGGATGTGGTATCGGTGCATGCCGAGGGCGGCGACACCGTGGCCGTTCGGGGGCCGAGGGGACGCACCATCGGTCGCGGTCTCTTCAGCGACCGGTCCCAGATTGCCCTGCGCCTGCTGACGCACGGCGAGGGACCGGCCGGCCTCGATCTCTGGCGCGATCGGATGCGTTCTGCGATCGCCTTCAGAAGGAGCCTCGGCATTAATGCGAATGCGTGCCGTCTCGTCCATGGCGAAGCGGACCTCCTGCCCTCGTTCGTTGTCGATGAGTACGGCCGGCACCTCGTCGTGCAGGCGCTCTCGCAAGGAACTGGGCGACTGCTCCCCGATCTGGTAAGCATCCTCGTCGACGAACTGCACCCGGACGGTATCCTCGCGCGCCACGACCAGCGCGTGCGCCAGCTCGAAGGGCTCGACCAATCGGTCGACGTCCTCCACGGCACGATCCCGGACGAGGTGACGATCCGGGAGGGAGAGATCGAATTCGGCGTGGATCTGCGGCGCGGACAGAAGACCGGCCTGTTCCTGGATCAGCGGGAAAACCGTGCGGCGGCCCGTGCCTACGCGCAGGGCAGGCTCCTCGACTGCTTCAGCTATCACGGCTCGTTCGCCCTGCAGCTCGCGCCGGTGTGCGAGGGCGTCGAAGCCGTCGACGTCTCAGACGAGGCCGTGACGCGTCTGGCGCAGAATGCCCTGCGCAACGGGCTGACCAACGTCGAGGCCAGGGTCGCGAACGTCTTCGACGAGTTGCGGCGGCTCGAGCGCGCCGGCGAGCAGTTCGACATGGTCGTCCTCGATCCACCGGCGTTCGCGAAGAGCAAGGACGCGGTCGACAAGGCGTATGCGGGCTACAAGGAAATCAACCTGCGTGCGCTGAAGCTGCTGCGGACGGGGGGTATCCTGGTGACCTGTACCTGCTCGTATCACGTCAGCGAGGCGGCGTTCGGCGAGATCGTCTTCGATGCCTCGACCGACGCACATGCCAGCGTCACCGTCCTCGAGAAGCGGATGCAGGCGCGCGACCACCCCGTCCTGCTCGGTGTGCCCGAGACCTACTACCTGAAGTGCTTCATCCTGCGGAGAGTCGCGTAGGACCGGGAACCGCGGTCAGCGCTTGGGCTTTCCCGGCACGACGCCCGGGGGCGGCACAATCTGAATGACCGTCGGATAGCTGAGCGGCGTGACGCCCGCCTTCGGGTTCAGGTAACCTGGAACGCCGCCCCAGGCGTAGTTCTTCACCGTCACCCCGGGCGGGAAGGCCACGTCCTCCTCACGGAAGCGTCCGACCTCGAACATATGGACCGCCGGATCGTCAAACACCAGCTCGCCCCGCTGCTTGAGCACCGCCTGGTAGTACGACACGATCGCGGCAAAGGTCTGCGTGGTCCCGAACAGGTAGAAACGCTGGCCGCTGCCCCCCGCGTCGTACGAACCAAGAAAGTCGGCGGTCGGATAGATCGGAGCGTTCAGGAACTCCTCGGTCGGAGCCCGCTCACCGCCTGGCTCGGCTGTGCCGGTGCGCACCGGCGGAGCCACCCGCTGGGGAGCGCTCTGTACGACCGCGGCAGGCGGCGGCGACGGCCTGGCGACCGGAGGCTGAGCGGCGGCCGTGAGTGCCGAGGCGATGACGAGTGCCGCACCCAGGGCCGCAGGACGCATCCGGTCATTATAGGCGATAGGCGCGCGGCGGCAGGCTGTCGGGAAGGCGAGGCGTACCGGGCGAGCAGCATGGGGCGCCAGGCAATCGTGCTACGTTAGCTGGACAATCGCCATTGGCGAGGGAGGCGCGAATCGGAACGACGCCCATGAAGCAACTGCTCTCGTGGTGTGAGACCGAACAGCCCTGGATGGACGAGACCATCGAGGCGCTGGTCAGGCTCGAATCACCCACGACGGACAAGGCCGCCGTCGACGCCTGCGGGCGCGAGCTGGCCGCGAGACTCGGCACCATCGATGGACGTGTCCGTCGGTACCCACGCGAGGCCGCGGGAGACCACCTGCTGGCCGAGTTCGGCCGCGGAACGCGCCAGGTCCTGCTGCTCGCGCACATCGACACGGTCTGGCCGGTTGGGAGCCTGGCCGCTCTGCCGCTCAGGCGGGAGGGTGACCGATGGTTCGGTCCCGGCATCTATGACATGAAGGCCGGTCTCGCCATCGCGATGCAGGCGCTTCGTGCCCTGCGCTCGAGCGCCGAGGGCCTGCCTGGACGCGTGGTGCTCCTCTGCACGACCGACGAAGAGACCGGCAGCGAGACGTCGAGAGCGCTCATCGAAGATGTGGCGCGGCGCAGCAATGCCGTCCTCGTCTTCGAACCGTCGCTTCCCGGCGGCGCCGTCAAGACGCAGCGCAAGGGATGCGGCGAGTTCACCCTGCGGGTGCGGGGCGTGGCTGCACACGCGGGAATCGAGCCGGGACGCGGCTCGAACGCGATCCACGAACTCGCCCGGCAGATCCTGGCCGTCGAATCGCTGCAGGATCCCGGCCGCGGACTGAGCGTGAATGTCGGCCTCGTACACGGCGGCACGCGTACGAACGTGATTGCGGCCGAGGCAGAAGCCATGGTTGACGTCCGCGTGACCTCGATGGAGGATGCCAGGCGTCTCACCGCGGCACTCCGCGCGCTGCGCACGACAATTCCTGGGACGAGCCTCGACGTCACCGGCGGCGTGAACCGTCCGCCCTTCGAGCGGACCCCCGGTGGGCTGGGCCTGTTTCGGCAGGCGCGAGCCCTTGCGGCTGAGGTCGATAGGGAACTGGACGAAGGGGCGACCGGCGGGGGCTCCGACGGGAACTTCACCGCGGCACTCGGCGTCCCAACACTTGACGGCCTGGGGGCCGTCGGCGGCGGGGCGCACGCACTCGACGAGCATGTCGAGGCAGCGCACCTGCCCTGGCGCGCGGCCTTGGCCGCGGGCCTGATTCGGCAGATCCTGGTCGCCAAGGCGGGGTTGGGGACAGTGGACGGCAGACAGTGGACGGCAGACAGTAGACAGTAGACAGTAGACAGTAGATGGTAGGTGGTAAGCCGGAGGCTGATCGCGCCGAGATGGGCGTCAGGCCACAGGGAAGAGACCATGGGTAACGCGTTGAAGACAACCTTGCTGCTGGGACTGATGAGTGGACTGCTGCTCGTGCTGGGCGAGTACCTGGGTGGTCAGAGCGGGCTCGTCGTCGCCCTCGGCTTTGCCATCGTCATGAACGTCGCCTCGTATTGGTTCTCGGACAAGATCGTCCTGGCCATGTACCGGGCGAAGCCCGTCGGGCCCGAGCACCGGCTCCACCAACTCACGGCGCGCCTCGCGCAGCGGGCAGGCCTGCCAATGCCGAGGGTCTACGTGATCCCGGATCAGTCGCCGAACGCATTCGCGACCGGTCGCAGCCCGTCCCATGCGGCGGTGGCGGCCACCGAGGGCCTCCTCCGCCTGCTCGACGAGCGGGAGCTCGAAGGTGTCGTGGCCCATGAACTGGCCCACGTGAGACACCGTGACATCCTGATCAGCTCGATTGCGGCCACGATCGCGGCGGCCATCATGATGGTGGCGCGCATGGCCCAGTTTGCGGCGATTTTCGGCGGCGGCCGCGGCGATGATCGCGAGGGTGCAAATCCGATCGGCCTGCTCGCGACGATCATCATCGCGCCGCTGGCGGCGATGCTGATCCAGGCGGCCATTTCCCGTTCCCGGGAGTACGGCGCGGACCGAGGCGGGGCACGGATCGCCGGCACACCGTACGGCCTGGTCGATGCCCTGCGCAAGCTCGAGGGAGCGTCGAAGCGCATCCCGATGGACGCCAGCCCGGCCACGGCTCACATGATGATCATCAAGCCGTTCAGCGTTTCCGGGATGCTGTCGCTCTTCAGCACGCACCCGCCAACCGACTCACGGATCCGCGCGCTGCTGGGCCAGTAGGACCGGAGACCTGGGACCGGGAATCTGGGAACATCCAGAACTGATCCCCGGTCCCCGGTCCCAGTTCTCAGAGCAGGTACGCCGCGGCAAGCCCGATCTGGGCGACGAACATCATGCGGTACATATGAGCCCACGACACGTGGTTCTCCTCCACGGCCAGCTCGTGGGGATGGCGCAGCATCAGGTAACACACATACAGCCCGTATGCCGTCATCAGCAGTCCCAGCGCCTGCAGCAGCCAGAAGTCGCCGGTGAGGACCCCCAGCCACGTTCCTGCCGGAATCATGAGGAAGGGCACGATGAACGACGGCGCGATCATCCAGGCGGCTTTCTCCACGCCGTACTGAATCGGGAGCGTTCGGCATCCGCCACGACGATCACCTTCCATGTCAGCGAAGTCCTTGGTTGTCGTGGCGCCGAGGAGGAACAGCCCGAAAATGGCGCCAATGTACCAGGGCTCGACGCCTGTCGCGCTCTTCACCGAAGCCCAGCCTGCGACCTTCAGGAGGACCCCGCGCGGGATGGCGATGGTCACGTTCGCCCAGATCCCGAGCCGCTTGGTTCGGAACGGGGGGACTGAGTACAAGGAAGTGATCACAGTTGCCGCCGCAGTGCACCAGAACACGTCCCGCCGCCCGCCGGGTGCCACGAACCAGGCCATGACGAATGCGGCCGCGAACGCCCCTAGCGTGACGGCCCACGCCCCGCCGGGCGACAGCCGGCCGGACGGCAGCGGCCGGCCGGGCTTGTTGATGCGATCGATCTCGAGGTCGAAGATCTGGTTGAGTCCGTTCGACGCGATGTTCAGCGTGGCCGCCATGATCGAGCCGAGCGCCGGTGGCCCGAAGAGGCCCCAGCTCCAGGGTTCGTGTGGGCGGGCGCCCATGGCCGCCAGCGCCGCCGAGAAGAAGCCGAGGGCGGGTGCGATGAGCGTGAACGGCCTGGCGAAGTCGTCGATCGCCCGCAGCCGGGAGGACGGCATCACAGGAGCCTCGCGATGACAACGGCGGCTATCGCTCCCGCCGACGTGTTGAGGAAGTTCAGCACGTCGTTGTTCACGAGACCCGGTCCCTCCAGCGTGGCGGCCAGCGCGCTTTCGAGCAGCGACCCCACGATCGCACCCGTGGCCGCCACCCAAATCCATGCGGCGGGGATCACGCCGAGCCAGGCGCCGAATGACGCCAGCACCAGGGCGGCGACGACGCCGGCTGCGGTGCCCTCCATAGACATCGCGCCGGGTGTCCCCGGCCGCGCCTCCGAGAGGGTCGTGACAAGATACGTCCTGCCGCCCCAGGCCTTGCCGACCTCGCTCGCGACGGTGTCGCTCCCACCTGCCGTGAGCGCGGCGACGAAGGCGAGCCACCACAATGGCCCGAACGGGGTGGTCACCGCCAGCACCGCGGCGATAGCGGCCAGCCCGGTATTGGCAAACGCATTGCCGCCGCCACGGCGCCCGCCCCGATCCTCCGCAATGCCGAGCACCGCCTTGCGCTTCAGCCCGAGTCGCGTGGACAACGTGGCCGACATGAACGCGGCAAACAACAGGGCCCACCCTTGCCATCCGGCGCAGGTGAAGACCACGACACCGATCACCCACCCGGTCGCCATGCCCGATGCGCGTACGGCTCCCGCGCGCCAGCCACCCAACGCGGCCAGCGTATTGACGATGAGCGCCGGCACGAGGTGATCCCAGATCGCGGGAGCCGATTCCTGCCAGGACGGCGGATCGACCAGGCTGAGTCCCCACAAGACCGCGCCGGCAATCGCTGGCACGGTGATGTTGTCGTCGAGCCTGATAGGCACCGTTTCGGCCAGCGCCGCGGCCGCTGCGGCCACCAATGGCGCCAGGAGCGTGAACGCCACCAGCGGAGTTGGCGCGATCGAGGGGGCGGTCCACCAGGACATCAACACCCCTCCAGCCGATGCCGCAAGGAGGAACGCGAGTGTTCCCTCCACCGTCTTGTCTCGATTCCACGCCAGCGGACGTCGTCCCCATGCGCGGCCCGCGAGTGTCGCCGCGCCGTCGCCCCAGGCCATGATCGCCCAAGCGGAGGCCGCAATGTCCAGCCGCGCCGGGAAGGCCAGAATCAACAGCAGGACCGATAGGGGATACAGCAAGATTCCCAGGGGGTATCCCCGGCTGCGGTCCGCGGGCCTGCTCATCGTCTCGCCGGCGAGCCGCGGCAGCGCGAGCACGTTGAAGATCAAGGCGCCCAGTGCACACAATGCTGCCTGCCACCAGGTGAGCCATGGCAGCAGGAGTGCGAACCCGCTCATCGCGATGTGGACGACCTGGCGCCTGGTCTCTGAGTGCATCGGCTACGCCTGGGAAGGACCGGCGTCCTCGTCCGTGCTGCCGTTGAGCTCGTCGACGATGCGCCTGATGCCTTCCTCGAGGGGCGTGATGCGGTAGCCCAGCTCCTCCTCGGCCGCGCCGCTGTCGAGCGGCCAGTCCCGCAGCAGAATCTCGAGCGTCCCGGTGGTGACGAAGGCGCGACCGCCGGCCAGTGAGACGCGCGTCTCCTCGGCTGCTGCCACCAGCGCGACCAGCCACCCCGGCAGGCGCCTCGGCAGGCGCCGGCCGGTGATGTCCCTGACGATCTCGAACGCCCGCATCTGGGGGGCGTTCACACCGCCGAGCAGGTACTGACGGCCGGCGGCGCCGCGCTCCAGCGCCGCCACGTGGGCCGCCGCCACATCGTCCACGTAGCTGAAGGACCAGATGCGGTCCGCGCCGACCAGGCCCGGCAGCCGGCCGGCGAGATGATCGGCAATCTGCCGGCCCAGGAGATTGCCGTCCGTGAGTAGGCCGGGACCGTAGATGATGCCCGGGTAGAGCCGGACGATGGGAACGCCACGCTGAACGGCCGTCTGGGCCTCGGCGTCTGCCGTGGCCTTGGTGCGCTGGTAGTCGTTCCATCGCGGCGGGCGCCGCAATCCCTCCGGCGTCCTCGCCAAGAAGGACGACGTGTACACCAGGCGCGGAATCCGGTGGTGTTCGACGGCGGCAATGGCATTCAGGAGCCCACCGACGTTGACCGCGTCGAACTCACCCGGGTCACGCCGCCAGACGGCGACGAGCGCAGCCGCGTGCACGAGGCCGCGGCACCCCGCAGCGGCAGCCGTCAGAGACGCACGGTCTCGCACATCGCCGTCGATGAGCGTGCCGGGCAGGCCGGACGTGCAGGCCGTACGGCTGTAGACGACCGGGTCGTGACCCGCTGAGGCGAGTGCCCGCACGACCGAGCGTCCGAGATAGCCCGTCCCTCCAGTGACCAGCACGCGCATGGATGCAACCCTACACGGTCTTGCGCCAGTACTCGAGCAGATCGAGCAGGCTCCGCTCGATGGGCACGACGGGCGACCAGCCAAGTTCCTTCCGAATCCGGGTCGGGTCGCCGACGATGATTGGCATGTCGTTCGGACGGAACCGCTCGGGGTCCACTTCAACTGACAGACCCACCGTGGAATGCGCCATCAGGATGTCGAGCAGCGAACGAATCGTCCGGGGGACCCCGGAGCACACGTTGTAGATCCGGCCCGCACTCCCACCTTCGACCAGTGACTTGTAGGCGCGAACCGTATCGCGCACGTCGGTGAAGTCCCGCTTGGCGTCGATGTTGCCGACCTTGATCACCGGCTCCAGCCGCCCCTTCTCGATGAGGGCAATCTGGCGCGCGACGGCCGGGGCGAAGAAGGTCGGATCCTGCCGCGGTCCGATGTGATTAAAGGACCGCGCCACCACGACCGGAACGCCATCGTACCGGGACGCGTGTTCGGCTGCCAGCTCGGTCGCAATCTTACTCAGGGCATACGGGCTCGTGGACTGGATGGGATCCTCTTCCGTCAATGCGTGGCCCGACGGGCGGTACACGTACGAGGAGCTGGGGACGACGACGCGCGTCTGGAGACCAGCGGCGCGGATCCCGTCGAGCACGTGGTGAGTGCCGAGGACGTTGACGGCCAGCGTGTCGGTGGTGGCCTTCCACGACTCACCGACATGCGGCGCGCCCGCGAGATGGTAGACGAAGGCGGGGGCGACCATGGCCAGTTGGGCACGGGTGTCCTGGCGATCGAGCAATTCGACTTCGCGCCACTCGACCCACGGGTACTGCTGCTGCACCTCCGCCCCGATGCCCGGCCGCCGCCAGGCGACAACGCGCGCACCATCGGCGTGGAGCAGATCGAGCAGATGGCTGCCGGCAAAGCCTGCGGCGCCGGTCACCAGCACGGCCGGACGGGTCATGGACGGACAAGGGTAGCACACGGACCTCACTCCAGGCGCAGGGGCGCCAGCCGTGGCGTGACGGCGCCAAGAAGATAGATCGACCCGGCCACGCACACGCTGGGTCCGAGTGCGAGGGCATGCGCCAGTGCCTCGTCGGGCGACGGAGATTCAATGAGAGGAAGCCCGGGGCGCAACTCGCGGGCGATGGCGACGAGTTCATGCGTGGGCGCGGCCCGGTGCGTCGGCGGGGCGCTCAGCACGACATGGGTGGCGTGGGGCAGCAGCTCGCAAAGCATCCCGCGGTGGTCCTTGTCGCGTACGGCGCCGAAGACCAGCACGATGCCGTTCGGATAACACTCGGCGAGATACTCTCCCAGGGCATGAGCCCCCGCCGGGTTGTGCGCCGCGTCCAGCAGCACCGAGCGGCCCTGTCCGAGGTCGACGACCTCGAGCCTGCCGGCCCACCGGGCGCATGCCAGGCCCTCCCTGATCGCACTCTCTGGCACGTGGGTGCCGCAGGCGTCGAGGGCCTCCAGCGCCCGGACCGCGACAATCGCGTTGTCCACCTGGTGGCGTCCCCGCAGCGACAGTGTGACCGGCGGGTAGGTACGGACCGGCGTTGCGAGCGCAATCGTGGCGCGGCCGGTATCGCGACCGCTCAGGTGCGCGCCCACCGACACCTCGGTGCCCTCGAAGGCACACACCAGGCGGGCTCCCCGCTCCCGGCATGCCGCCTCGACTTCGCCGGCCGCGTCCGGCTTCCGTTCGCCGGAGACGATGATCATGCCGGGCTTGACGATGCCGGCCTTCTCGCGGGCGATGGCGGCCAGCGTGTCTCCGAGGTGGCGCTGGTGGTCGACGTCGATCGTCGTGATGGTGCCGACGCACGGGGAGACGACGTTCGTCGCGTCGAGACGACCGCCCAGACCCACTTCGAGTACCGCCACATCGACGCATCGCCACTGGAACAGCAGAAACGCGGCGGCGGTCGCGACCTCGAAGAAGGTCGGGAGCGCCCGCAGCGTCCCGTCCGTGGTCAGCCTGACGGCCACGCGCCGGATGTGCTCGACAGCGGCCTCGAGTTCCCGGCGCGAGACAGGCTCGCCGTCGATCGCGAAGCGCTCTTCGATCGAGACGATGTGCGGCGAGGTATAGCAGCCCGTCCGGTGTCCGGCGGCAGCCAGGGCCGCGGCGCACATGGCCGCCACCGATCCCTTGCCATTGGTGCCGGCGATGTGCAGGGCCTGAAACGCGCGTTCTGGATGACCGAGGGCCGCGACGAGGGTGCGGATGTTCTCGAGGCCGAGCTTGTGGCCGTGGAACTCCAGGCCGAAGAGGTAGGCGATCGGATCCTCGCCGGGATTCGGGATTCGGGATTCGGGATTCGGATCGTGCACGAAGGAACCACCCGACGGCCGGGGCCCTGGGCCTGCCACCGGGACCCTAGGCGTCTCTTGCGCCCTTCGCGGCGCTCGACACGTGGTCGTAGCCCATGAATCGGAGCGCCCGAGCGAGGGTAGCCTTGAGGTCCCGCCGGTCGACGATCATGTCGAGCATGCCCTTGTCCAGGAGGAACTCCGAGCGCTGGAAGCCCTCCGGCAGCTTCTGCCGGATCGTCTGTTCGATGACCCGCGGGCCGGCAAAGCCGATGAGCGCCCTGGGCTCCGCGATGTTCAGGTCGCCGAGCATCGCAAAGCTCGCCGTCACCCCACCGGTCGTCGGGTCGGTCAGCACCGACAGGTACGGCACGCCGGCGCGGTCGAGCTGCGCCAGCGCCGCTGCGATCTTAGCCATCTGCATCAGGGACAGCGCGCCTTCCATCATGCGGGCGCCACCCGAGCACGACACGATGATGACCGGAATGCGCTCGGAGAGGCCGCGCTCGATGGCGCGAGTGATCTTCTCGCCGACGACCACGCCCATGCTGCCGCCGATGAACCCGTATTCCATCGCCGCCACGACGACCGGGATGCAATCGAGGGCACCGATCGCGACGACGACGGCGTCGCGCCGGCCCGTGGCCGCGATCGCGGCCGTCCGCCGGCCACCGTACGGCTTGGTGTCGGTGAAGTTCAGCGGATCGGTCGACACCAGGCCGTCGTCGTGCTCCTCCCACATGCCGTCGAGCAGCGAGGCGAGGCGCTCGGCGGCGGTCATCCGGAAATGGTGCGCGCACTTCGGGCACACCTGGAGGTTGGCCTGGAGGTCCTTGTTGTAGATGACCTGGGTGCACGAAGGACACTTGATCCACAGCCCTTCAGGCACCTTGACGGAGGTGTCCTTGGGCGGGGCGATGGGGGTCTTCTCCTTCTTGAACCAGGCCATCAGGGTGTTCAGCTTATCAAAGTCAGGCGACAGGCGACAGGCGACAGGCGACAGGGGAGGCGACAGGCGCCTGTCGCCTGCTACGGCCCCGTCCTCGGCACGTAGTACTGCGTTCCCCGCCCCATGGCCCGGATCTGCTTGATCAGATCGTCGATGGCCTCGTCCGCATGCAAGTCGACCTGTGAGGTCTCGATGACGAGCAGCGGCGTGGCCGAGTAGTGAAAGAAGAAGTGCTGATAGGCTTCGTTCAGCTCCTTCACATAGTGCGAATCCAGGCGGGGCTCCTCCCGTTCCGGATCACGTGCGCGCTCGCGGAGGCGCCTGAGCAGGAGATCGGTCGGCGCCTGGAGGTAGACGACCATGTCGGGCTGCGGCACATCCTTCGCCAGCAGTTCGTACACGCGCTCGTAGATGAACAACTCGTTGTCGTCAAGGTTCAGGTAGGCGTAGATCCGGTCCTTCTCGAACAGGTAGTCGGAGATAATCGCCTGGCTGAACAGGTCGGCCTGGCGGAGGCTGGTCTGCTGGCGATGCCGGCTCAGCAGGTAGAAGAGCTGGACCTGGAAGGCCGCGCCGCTCTTCTCCTGGTAGAAGTCAAGCAGAAAGGGATTGTCGGTGTCCTCGAGCACGGCCGTCGCGTCCACACGCGCCGCGAGCCGTTCGACGAGCGCCGTCTTGCCCACGCCCAGGGGCCCTTCGACGGCCAGGTACCGGTAGTCCACGGGGGGAATATACAACAGGCGTCAGGCGGCAGGCGTCAGGGCCGAATCCCGAATCCCGAATCCCGGGAGAGATACAATGGTGCCCCATGCGAATCGAGCGCATCGAACTGAGGGTCGTGCGGCTGCCTCTCGTGCGCCACTTCGAGACGAGCTTCGGCCGGGTCCACCATCGGACGTTCCTGCTGACACGTCTCGATGGTGGCGGTGCGTCGGGCCTCGGCGAATGCGTGGCCGACGACAATCCCTTCTATGGTTCGGAGACCGTCGAAACCGCCTGGCACGTCATCGAGCACTTTCTCGCGCCGATGGTCCTCGGCGTCAACGTCGCGCATCCGCAGGAGATCTTCCCGTCGATGCGCAGGGTCCGCGGGCACAACATGGCCAAGGCCTCCCTCGAGATGGCCGCCTGGGACCTGTTCGCCCGGCAGTGCAACGAGCCGCTGTATCGCGTGTTCGGCGGCGAGCGCACCAGCCTCGCGGCGGGCGTGTCGATCGGCATCCAGGACTCGCTCGGTGAGCTCGCCGAGCGCGTGGCCTCCGAGCTCGCTGAGGGCTACCAGCGTGTCAAGATCAAAGTGAAGCCCGGCTGGGACGTGGATGCCGTCGAAGTCATCCGGTCACGCCTCGGCGACGTACCGCTGATGGTGGACGCCAACGCGGCCTACACCCTTGACCACGCGGCGCACCTCAAGCGGCTCGATCCGTTCAACCTGATGATGATCGAGCAGCCCCTTGACTACGAGGACATCACCGACCACGCAGCCCTCCAGCGGGAGCTTCGGACGCCGGTCTGCCTCGACGAGTCCATCCACTCGGTGCGCGCCGCCAGGGACGCCATCGCCGCCGACGCGTGCCGCATCATCAACATCAAGCCGGGTCGGGTCGGCGGCCATGCCGAGTCGATCCGCCTGCACGATCTGTGCGCCGAGAACGGCATCCCCGTCTGGCACGGCGGCATGCTCGAGTCCGGCATCGGCCGCGCCCATAACTTGCACCTTTCGTCGCTGCCCAACTTCTCTCTTCCGGGCGACGTAGCCGCCAGCAAGCGGTACTACCAGCCGGATCTCATCGAGCCGCCCATCGAGGTCCGCCCGGACGGAACGATTCCGATGCCCATCGATGGCCCGGGCATTGGCGTGCGCGTCGTGCCCGAACGCCTCGAGGCGGCCACCCTGCGGCGACTGGAGCTTCGGCCGTCATGAGCCGGAGCCGCCTCCTCTGTGACCCTTCCCTCGCGGGTCCTGTCGCCGGACAGCCCACCGCTCGCGAGGCGGCGCCTCGCGAGGTCACAGTGTTGGCCGTGCCCCGCCTCCGGCGGGGCGAGACGTCTCGAAGGCCCCCGCGGGCAGGGGGCCTTCAAGACATCTGGGCCCACGAACGCGACCACGGCTGGGGGCCTTCCGCCGCGGCGGGCGCCCGTCCGGCGCCACCCGCTCGGGATCATCGTCCCTGCCTACTCCGGCCGCAGGCCTCGGCCCCACTCATCTGTGGCGTGGTCCTGCTGGGAATCGTGGCCGGTGCCGACCAGACCCGTCCGGGCGCCCAGCAGCCGGTCCTGTCCGGCGAGGTACCGTTCGAACGGAAGATGGCGTGGATTCTCAGCCTCGAGGACCGGCGCATCCTCGACGACCTCTCGCTGCTGCTGCCCGCCGGCCCAGAGCAGGCCGGCCAGGGCCGCGGGCGGGCGGGCCGCGACCGGCGCCAAGCAGGAGCAGCGGTCACGCCCGATCTCATCGCGATGCTCGGCGACGGCGAAGCGCGCGTGCGGCGCCGGGCGGCGCTCGCCATCGGGCGTGTCGGTCTTGCCCGGCCGGTGCCCCAACTGACGCGCCTGCTGCTCTCCAGAGACGACCCTGAGGTGCGCCAGATGGCCGCCTTCGCCCTTGGCCTGATCGGCGATCTCGCGCCGGCTGCCTCGCTGCGCGCGGCGCTGGCCGATTCTTCGCCGCTCGTGCAGGGAAGGGCCGCTGAAGCGCTCGGCACGATCGGGGACCGCGAGTCGGCCCCGGCCATCGCCGCCATGGCGGCCGCGCGTATGAAGGACGGCGAGGTGCTCGGCCTCGACCCTGACGAGATGGCCTCCCCGCTCAAGCCGGAGGTCGAGGCCTTCCGCCTCGCGATCTACGCCCTGACGCGCCTGAAGGCCTGGGACGCGCTCGCGTCGGTGGTGCTGGCGCCGGGTGGGAACGGACCCGAACCTCGGCTCCGCTGGTGGCCGGTGGCGTACGCCCTCTCGCGCATCGAAGATCCGAGGGCCGCGCCGGCGCTCCTGACCCTGGCTCGCACCGGCGGCAGCTACACGAAGGCGTTCGCTGCGCGGGGCTTGGGGGCGCTGAAGCACGCGCCGGCCGTGCCCCTGCTCACGCTCATGGCCGAGTCGGGCGATCGCGACCCGCGACCCGCCGTGATGGCGGTTCGCGCGCTCGCACAGATCGGAAGCGGCGATGCGCTGCCGGTGTTGCGGATGCTTGCTGCGACCCGCGCCGTGGACCCGAACCTCCGTCTCGAGGTCGTCGCCGCCCTCGGCGCGCTCCGAGACCGCGAGTCGTATGACGTCCTGCTCGACCTGCTGGCGGACTTGTGGCCCGCCATGCGCGTCGCCGCCCTCCGCGCGGTGCACGCCATCGATCCCGATGGCTTTCCCCTGGTGCTCTCAGGCCTCACGCCCGATCCGCACCCCTCCGTGCGGGCCGCCATCGCGAGCCTCGTGGCACGGATGGACCCCGGCATAGCCGGACCGCGTCTCCTCGGGATGCTGACCGATACGGACACCCGCGTCCGGCCCGCCGTCATCCAGGCGCTGTCCGCGATCAAAGCTCCGGGCCTCGATCGTACGTTGCTCGACCTGCTCAAGGATCCAGACGTGATGGTGCGGGCGGCCGCTGCCACCGCGATCGGCGAGCGGAAGATCCCCGGTGCCGAGGCGGCTCTCTTCGAAGCGTACAAGACAGGTGCCGGCGACGGCGCCTACGCGGCCAGGGCCGCAGCGCTGGCCGCGCTGAGCCAGTACGGGGCAGCCGTGGCCTTTCCCGCGCTGACCCAGGGGCTGGCCGACCAGGACTGGGCCGTCCGCGTCCGCGCCGCGGGGTTGCTGAAAGGGCTCGACGCGTCCATCGACGTCGAGGCCGCCATCCGCCCGGCGCCGAGCCGCCCGACCGACTACGGGATGGCGAGCCTCGCGGTGCCCGCGGTCTCGCCCCACGTGTTCCTCGAGACCGACAAGGGCACGATCGAACTCGAACTGGCGGTGCTGGATGCGCCCCAGACCTGCGCGAACTTCGTCCGTCTCGCCCGAGACGGGTACTTCTCCGGGCTCGCTATCCACCGTGTCGTGCCGAACTTCGTCGTGCAGGACGGCGATCCGCGCGGCGACGGCGAGGGCGGTCCCGGCTACACCCTGCGCGACGAGATCAACCAACGGCCCTACCTGCGCGGGACCCTCGGTATGGCCCTCGACTGGGCTGACACCGGCGGCAGCCAGTGGTTCATCACCCATTCGCCGCAGCCGCACCTGGACGGCCGCTACACGGTCTTTGGCCATGTCGTGACCGGGATGGAGGTGGTCGACCGACTGCAGCAGTGGGATGTCATCCGCCAGGTCAGGATCTGGGACGGCGTGGCGATGGTCACGAGGTAGAACGTCAGCGACACAGCTTCCGGAGTCTTCCATGATCCAGCGAAACCGCCGCACCGCGTGTGCCTTGCTTCTGGTCGCGGGCCTGCTCGTCTTCCCCGTCGCGCTCGTGCCTCTCACCGCTCAGGCGCCGGCGGCCGGGTCGGCAGCGACTCGTAGTTGGCCGCAGACGAGACCCGAAGCCACCGGCTACGCCGAGACCAGCCGGTACGACGAAGTGATCGGCTTCATGAAGGCCATGGCGGCCGTGGCGCCGCAGATCCACCTCACCACCTACGGCTACAGCTTCGAAGGACGGCCAATGCCCCTTGCCGTCATCGGTGCACCGGACCCGACGCCCGAACAGGTGCTCGCCACGGGGAAGACCCGCGTGTTCATCCAGGGCAACATCCACGCGGGCGAGGTCGAGGGGAAGGAGGCCCTGCTCTGGATCCTGCGCTCGGTCGCGAAAGGCGAGCGGGCGGACTGGGAGAAGAACGTCGTCCTGCTCATCAACCCCATCTACAACGCCGACGGCAACGAGCGGGTCAGCCTCCGCAACCGCGGCAGCCAGAACGGACCCGTCGGCGGGATGGGGCAGCGCCACAACGCTCAGGACCTCGACCTGAACCGCGACAACACCAAGCTGGAAACGGCAGAGGCGCGTTCGCTGGCCCGCCTGCTGACCCGGTATGACCCGCACATCGCCGTGGACCTGCACACGACGAATGGCAGCGACCACGGCTTCTACCTGACCTACGAAACGTCGATCAACCCGAATACCTCGAACCTCATCCGCGCGCTCGTCCACGACCGGCTGCTGCCGTCGGTGACCAGCGCGATCAAGGCGAAGCACGGATGGGACTACTTCTACTACGGCGGGGTGTCGCGCCAGGGGGAACGCGCCTGGCGGGGCGATGCCGAGCTCTACAAGCCGCGATACACGCAGACCTACTTCGGGATACGCAATCGCATCGGCATCCTGTCGGAAACCTATTCATATGCGAGTTTCGAGGATCGCATCAAGTCCAACTACTGGTTCGTCGAGGAGATCGTGAACTTCGCCGTCCAGAACGGCCAGGCCATCCGCCGCACCACGGCCGCGGCCGACGCCGAGTCGATCGTCGGCCAGCCCCAGGCCGTGCGCATCAGGCTCGCCAAGTATCCGGATCCCGTCACGGTCGTGCTGGCTGACGTCGTCGACGAGCGCAACCCCTACGTGCCGGATCGGCCGATTCGGGTGCGCGTGACCGGGTCCGAGCGGACGGAGGTCATGCCGCACTACGGCATGGTCGAGACAACTGAGACCAGCATTGCGCCTCGGGCGTGGGTCATCTCATCGGCGCCCGCAGCCGTTCCGCCGTCCGGTGCGCAGGCCGTGCCCCGGGCCGCGATCGCCGGCGCCCAGCCGCCCCAGGGACCCCCGGGCGGCGGTCGCGGAGGTGGCGGATCCGGCGTCGGCCAGTTCATGGGACGGGGCTTCGGCGGAGGCAACCCCACAACGCGCATGATTGCGACCGTTGTCGACCGCCTCGATGCGCACGGCATCGCCTACTACCGGACGACCGGCGAGCAGGCGATCAAGGCCGAACGATTCAGGATCGAGTCGTCCCGCACCGAGGAGCGTGAGTACCAAGGAACGCACAAACTGCGCACCCTCACAGGCGCCTGGGAACCGAGCGAGCTGACCATACCAGCCGGGTCGCTCGTCGTTCCCATGGATCAGCCGCTGGCCCGCCTGGCCTTCGTCCTGTTCGATCCCAGGTCGGACGACGGCCTGATGGCGTGGAACCTACTGGACGCCGTCCTGGGGACGTCTCCCGGGCCCGAGTTCTACCCAGTGCTGCGGACGATGGAAGTCCTGCAACGCCACTGATATCAACGCCCTGGCGTCTCTGGACGATTCGCGGCCCCCCCTCTCAGGTGTCTTCCCGGGGCGCCACCGGCGTTTTGCCGGGTCGCCTCGGGACTTTGTCCCGACCGACCGGGATGTCGACCCGATTTCCCGAAAGTGCGATCCGACCTACATTATGGGCAGAGAGTGAGACTGACATCGCGAGAGGACGTCGCACTTCATACTCGGGAAGGAAGGGACATCATGGCATACACGGGCGGCACGAGAGTCAAGAGCGGGTTCTACTGGAGCATGAAGGCATGGGACATGGCGATGGTGCCGGCCGGAGGCGGGCTGCTTCCCGGCGGAGGCGATCGGACCTACACGCGGATTCCCAGCTTCCTGTTCCTACTCATGGCGCCGATGATGGGCGCGCTGTACGTGGTGTTCCTGCCGTTCGTCGGGTTCGCGATGGTGCTGGGGTACGCGGCGCGCGCCGCAAAGCGGGCGGCGACCGACACCTTCATGAAGGTCGCCGTGGCTGTCGCGCCGTCCTGGGCCCCAGGCGAGGCGTATCTGGCGGCGAGGAAGCGCGAGAAGGCGGCCAAGGCGGCACGGGCGGCCACTCGCGTCAGTGGCGGCCACAAGACGAGCACGTAGCCAAGCAGCCCGATTTGCGGGGCCGTGCCCAGATGGCCCCGGTCGGTTCCGGGGTGACAGCCGGATGGGGGCCCGGCGGTCGCCTGACGGACCGCCCGGGGCTTCTTCGTCCCTCACGAGTGATGGGACCGAGTCCAGTTTCCGCACACACGGTGCCCGGTTCCGAGACACACCGAAGGCCATGTCGGGACCCAGTCGAGTCTTGCCATCGGAACCCGCCCGAAATAGACTCCTCTGGTCCCGGAGCGTCTCTTGCAGGACGTTCCGGGACGTGCGCTTCGCCGGCGATCCGGTAGAGCGCCCCGCTACGATCACGCCGGTCGTCCCTCTGGCGCCCGGCCCCGCAGGTAGTGTCGATGGGTCGAGTGGGAGGACATCGGCGACCGCCGTCCGGACCGGGCGACCGGACCTCCTGGCAGGTCTGCCTTCCGACCCTGCTCGGGCCCGGTGCGGACCTCAGGGAGGTGCACCCTCGCGACGCGCCCGTCCTCGCCCGGCTGGCTGCCACGCAGCCCATCTGGCCGGTGACAGCGACCGTACCTCGCACCGAAGGGGAGAGTGCTCGCCTGATCGCCTGGTTGCAGGCCGAGCGCGCGGCTGGCCGCGGCCTGGCGTACGGCGTCGCGGTCGGGGGCGGTGATCCGATCATCGGCATGATTCGCCTGCGACGCATCGACGCAGCGTTCCGCATCGCCGACGCATCCTTCGTCTTCGACGACCCGACGTGGGACGGCCTCCTGCCCGCTGGTGTCTTGCGGGAGGCCTTCGACTTCGCGTTCCGCTACCTCGGCCTGCATCGCCTCGAGGTCCGCACGATGACGGTTCGAGAAGCCGAACTGCTGGGGGACCTCGAAGCGACCCTCGAAGGGCGGCTGCGAGAATCCTGGCCGGCGGGCGATGCCTTGGTCGATCAGCACCTGTGGTCGATTCTCGGACCCGAGTGGATGGACCGCGCGCACGCGCCGGTGCGCCTGGGCCTTGGTGTCGTATCGAGACCGGAGGCGCCGCCCGAACCGGCCAAGCACGACACGGACGACCCCCCGCCGCCCTGGACCCAGACGCCGCCCTCTGCCAGCCGAGCGGGAGTGACGGTGCGGGAGGTCCGTTCCGGCGACGCTCGCGCGCTGCTGAAGACGTTCACGCCGGACGAGATTCGGGCCTGCATCAACCCGCCCACGACCACGGTCGAGGCGTTCAACCGCTACATCGCGTGGGCGAAACAGGAACGCACGCGGGGCCGGGCGGTCAGCTTCGCCATTCTCACCAACCACAGTCCGGATCCGGTCGGGCTTGTGCAGGTCCGGTGCCTCGAACGCCAGGCGGCCGTCGCGGACATGGGCGTGCTCCTGGCGCGGAGTTGCCGGGGGACCGGGGTATTTCCCGCCGCGATGCGCCTCGTCCTGGATTTCACCTTCGACACCATGGGGCTGCACCGCCTCGAAGCGCGTACGAGCGCGACGAACCAGGCGGGCATGGGCGCCTTGCGCAAGTTGGGCGCCATGCGCGAGGCGCGTCTGCGCGGCTCGTTCCCGCGAGGTGCCGAGTTCGTGGACGATGATCTCTGGTCGATCCTGGGTTCCGACTGGCGGGCGGCACGCGAGATCGGCTGACGGCTTGCCGGGCGGATAGAATAGCGGGATGCTCACGGCGCCGCGACGTGTCTTCCTGTCGTCGTTCCTGGTCCTGTTCCTCGAAGTCGCGTTGATCCGGTGGCTGCCCGCGCAGATCCGGCTGCTCTCCTACTTCTCGAACTTCATTCTGCTGGCATCGTTCCTGGGCATCGGCATCGGCGCGCTGCTCGGCCGCCATCGCCGGGCGCTGTTTGCCTGGCACCCGCTGCTGCTGCTGGCGGTCGTCGCCGTCGTGTACTTCCTCAGGCTCGAGGTTCGGATTGACGCACCCGGCAGCATCTACTTCACCAGCGGCACGAGCGAGGCGGTGACGGCCGTCGAGACCACGCTGCTGCTGCCGATCCTGTTCGTGGGCGTGGCGGCGCTCTTCGTGGCCCTTGCGCAGCGCATGGCCGGCGAGATGGCCGCGCTGCCGCCCCTGCGCGCCTACACGATCAATCTGGCTGGCAGCCTCGCCGGCGTCGGGGCGTTTGCCGTGGCCTCATGGCTCGAAGCTCGGCCCAGCACGTGGTTCATCGTCGCCCTCGTCGCGGCCGCGCCGTTCCTGAGAGGCGCCAGGTGGAGCGTCGCGGGGGTGATCGGCGTCACGTGCCTGGCGGCGTCGGTGTGGCTGGCAGCCGACATGCAGCGGGGCACGATCTGGTCGCCCTACTACAAGATCACCGTCAAGCACCAGGGCTTCGAGACGGTGCTCGAGGTCAACAACATCTGGCACCAGTCCATGGCCCCGGTCGGGACGAAGGAGTACTTCTACCAGTGGCCCTACATGGTGTTCGGCGACACGTTCGTCGACGTGCTCATTCTGGGGGCTGGATCGGGGACGGACGTGGCGGCGGCGCTGCGCCACGGGGTGGCGCGGGTGGATGCGGTCGAGATTGACCCGGCCATCCTGCGCCTGGGCCAGACGGGGCACCCGGATCGCCCGTACTCGGACCCCCGCGTCCATCCCGTCACCGACGACGCGCGGCACTTCCTGCGCACGACGAGGAAGAAGTACGACTTGGTCGTGTTCGCCCTGATCGATTCCCTGACAGTGCAGTCGGCGTTCTCGGGCGTGCGTCTCGAGAGTTACATGTTCACGGAAGAGTCGTTTCGTGCGGTGCGGGACGTGCTGAAGCCGGAGGGCGCCCTCGTCGTCTACAACTACTTCCGCGAGCCGTGGCTGGTGGACCGGCTGGCGAACACCGCGGCGGAGGCCTTTGGGGATGAGCCGATGGTCTATGTGCATCCGGCCAAGGACCAGCTCGGCGTCCTGGTGGTCGGTCCCCGCCTTCAGATGCTGTCCGGCTATCCCGCGCCGCCCTCCGAGGTGACTGCCTACAACCAGGGATCGCCGCTGGCACCGCCGGTGCGTCACGAACGGGACCGCGCCATCGTGCCGGCCACCGACAACTGGCCGTTTCTCTACATGCGCGAGCCACACCTGCCGTCGCACTACACGTCGGTGTTAGCGGTGATCCTCATCGTCTCGTTCGTGTCCGTGTTCGGCGTGGTCCGGGGTGCGGTGCGGCGGTGGTCGTGGGAGTTCTTCTTCCTGGGCGCCGGTTTCATGCTGCTCGAGACGAAGTCCATCATCCAGTTCGCACTGCTGTGGGGATCGACGTGGGTGGTGGCCTCGCTCACGATTGCCGCGGTGCTGGTGATGGCGCTCCTGGCGAACTGGACGGTGGCCCTTGTCGAGGTTCGCCGGCCGCGTCTCGTTGGAACGATCCTGCTCGCGCTGCTGGCGGTCAACTACGTCGTGCCCGTCGGCACGATCGGCTTCGAGAGTCGCCTCGGCGAGTCGGTGGTGTACAGCCTGCTCGTGTTCAGCCCGATCTACTGCGCCGGCCTGCTGTTCGGGTCGAGCATCAAGCGCTCGCCGGATGTCACCATCGACTACGGCGCCAACCTGCTCGGGGCCATGGCCGGCGGGGTGTGCGAGTACCTGTCGCTGTTGATGGGCTTCCAGTTCCTGCTCGTGCTCGTGGCCGCGTTTTACGTCGCCGCTCTCGCCGGGCGACGTGTGACGGCGCCGTAGCGGTTGCCGCACCGCTGCTGGACCTTGTCGCCCCGGCCCTGCGACCGGGGGCGTGGAGGGGGACCCGAATCCCGAATCCCAGATCCCGAATCCCCTGAAGTAGAATCCCCCAATGTCCGACCTCAACATCGCACTCATTGGCGCCGGGTTCATGGGCAAGGCCCACAGCAACGCCTGGCGGCAGGTGACGGCCTTCTTCGCGCCGCGCCTGACGCCGCGTCTCAAGGCCATCTGCGGCCTCAATCGCCAGCAGGTGCGTGCCATGGCGCGCGCGTATGGATGGGAGACAACTTCAGCCGACTGGCGTGCCATCGTTTCCCGTCCCGACATCGACGTCGTGGATGTCAGCACGCCCGGCGACAGCCACGCCGAGATCGCCATCGCTGCCGCGGAGGCGGGGAAGATCGTCCTGTGCGAGAAGCCTCTGGCCAACTCCGTGAGGGACGCCGAGCGGATGCTGGCGGCCGTCGAACGCGCGGGCGTGCCCCACATGATCTGCCACAACTACCGCCGCGTGCCGGCTGTCGCGCTGGCCAGGGAGCTCATCAAGGACGGGCGTATCGGGAAGGTCCGGCACTTCCGCGGCACCTACTTGCAGGACTGGATCACCGATCCGGCCTTTCCGCTCGTCTGGCGTCTCGACAGGAATCAGGCCGGTTCCGGGGCCTTGGGCGACATCGGCTCGCATGTCGTCGATCTGGCGCGGATGCTCGTCGGCGAGATCGCGGAAGTGGCCGGCGCCACGGAGACATTCATCAAGACGCGGCCACTGCCCGACGCGCCGAAGCGCCGCGGGCGCGTGACCGTCGACGATGCGGCGGTGGCCGCGGTGCGGTTCGCGAACGGCGCCATCGGCGCGATCGAGGCCACCCGGCTGGCGCCGGGCCGGAAGAACTACAACCGGTTCGAGATCAATGGCAGTCTTGGCAGCCTGGCGTTCGACCTCGAGCGGTTGAACGAGCTGGAGGTGTACTTCGAATCCGATCCGCCGGAGGTCCGCGGGTTCAGGACCGTCTTGGTGACCGAGGCGGCGCACCCGCACGTTGGCGCGTGGTGGCCTCCCGGTCACATCATCGGGTGGGAGCACACGTTCACGCACACCGTGTTCGACCTGCTCGAGGCCGTGGCCAGCCGGAAACTGCCGTCGCCGAACTTCCGCGACGGTGTGATGAATCAGCGGGTGCTCGACGCCATCGAACGGTCCTCACGGACGAGGCGATGGGCGCGCGTGAAGGGGATCGCATGAAGCTCGGAGTCTTTTCCGTCCTGTTCGGGAGCAAGCCGTTCGAGGAGACGCTCGACTTCATCGTCGAACTCGGCCTCGAGGCCATCGAGATTGGCACCGGCGCCTATCCGGGCGACGCCCATGCTAGACCGGCGACGCTGCTGGCGAGTGAACGCCGGCTCAAGGCGTTCGCCGAGGCCATCAAGAGGCGAGGCCTGACGATCAGCGCCCTGAGCTGCCATGGCAATCCCCTGCACCCGCACGCGCCGACCGCGAGGGTCCACCACCGCGTGTTTGAGCAGACGGTCGAGCTCGCGTCGAAACTGGGCGTCAGCACCGTCATCACGTTCAGCGGGTGCCCCGGGGCGGATGCGAGAAGCGTCACGCCGAATTGGATCGTGTCGCCGTGGCCGCCGGAGTTCGCCAAGGCTCTCGAGTGGCAGTGGCGCCAGCGCGTGGGGCCGTACTGGAAGCAGGCTGCGGCGCGCTGCCGGAAGGCCGGCGTCCGCGTGGCCATCGAGATGCACCCGAACTTCGCCGTCTACAACGCGGAGACGATGAACCGGCTCCGTTCCATCGCCCCGAAGGTGATTGGCTGCAACTTCGACCCCTCGCACCTCTTCTGGCAGGGAGCCGACCCCGTGGCGGCGATCCGGGCGATCGGCGACGGCATCTTGCACGTCCACGCCAAGGACTGCAAGCTCGACGCAGCCAACATCAGCGTCAACGGCGTGCTCGACGCGAAGTCCTACACGCGCGAGTTGGAGCGCTCGTGGATCTTCCGGACGGTGGGCTACGGCAACGGTGCCCACGTGTGGAAGGCGATCGTGAGCACTCTCCGCCTGGTGGGCTACGATCACGTGCTCAGCATCGAGCACGAAGACAGTCTGATGTCCGGCACGGAGGGGCTGAAGAAGGCGATCGCGTTTCTGAGGGATATCGTCATCACGGAGCGGGCAGGAGAGGCGTATTGGGCCTGAGAACCGGGAGTCGGGATTCGGGGGCACCTCTCGCCTGCTATAGTGGGGAGTCCTTTCCAGGAGGTCGCCATGTCCGTCCGCACTCGCCGCGCTGCCGCCACCTTTGCCTTCGCGTTCCTGCTGACCGCGCTCCACGCGCAGGGTCAGGGTGTGGCCGCCGGGCCGGCGGCCGCCGACCCGGCGCTCGTGGCTCGCGCGAAGGCCATTCACGAGCGGGCGATCACGCTCGACACACACAACGACATCAATACGAACTACTTCACGCCGGACTGCAACTACACCATGCGGCTCACCAACCAGGTGAACCTGCCGAAGATGTCCGACGGCGGCTTGGACGTCTCGTTCATGATCGTCTATGTGGGGCAGGGGCCGCTCACCCCCGAGGGCTACGACAATGCGTACCGCCAGGCCATCGCGAAGTTCGAGGCGATCCACCGGCTCACGGAGGAGATCGCTCCCGACCGGATCGCGCTTGCGCTGACGCCTGCCGATGTGCGACGCCTGGTCGCGGAGGGAAAGCGTGTCGCCGTCATCGGGATCGAGAACGGCTATCCGATTGGGGAGGACATCAGGCGTGTCAAGGAGTTCTACGATCGTGGCGGCCGCTACCTGTCACTGGCGCACAACGGCCACAGCCAGCTCTCGGATTCGAACACCGGCGAGCGCGAAGGGTGGAAGTGGAATGGCCTGTCGCCGCTCGGGAAGGAGGTCATTGCCGAGCTGAACCGCCTCGGGATCATGATCGACATCTCGCACCCGTCGAAGGCCTCGATGATGCAGACGCTTGCCATCTCGAAGGCCCCGATCATCGCCTCGCATTCGTCCGTCCGCGCGCTCGCCAACCACAGCCGGAATCTTGACGATGAGCAGTTGCTCGCGCTGAAGAAGAACGGCGGCGTGGCCCAGATGGTGGCCTTGTCGTCCTACGTGAAGGCCGATCCGCCCGAGCGCTCAGAAGCGCTGGCGAGACTGCGGGCGGAGTTTCTGCCCGGGGGCGGCCGCGGGCAGGGCGCGGGAGGCGGACGAAGCACGGCGGCCCAGCCCGGCGTCCCCGCCGGTCGTGCAGGTGCTCCGCCTGCCGGGGGTGCCGCTGCCGCGCCGAGGCCGACTGTTCCCCCCTGCCCGGTCGAGAGCGCGGATGCCCCGGCGGGCGGCCGCGGTGCGGGCCGGGGCGGCGGCGGCCGGGGAACTGCGATACTGGCCCAGTTGCCACCTGAGCGCCGGGCCGAATATGAGCAGCGCCTTGCCGACATCGACGCCAAGTGGCCGGCGGCTGGCCGCGCCACGGTGAGGGACTTCGTCGATCACATCGACTACGCGGTGAGACTCGTCGGCATCGACCATGTCGGCATCTCGTCGGACTTCGATGGCGGCGGCGGCGTCGACGGCTGGAACAGCGCGGCCGAGTCGTTCAACGTCACCCTCGAGCTGGTGCGCCGCGGTTACACCGAAGAACAGGTCGGCAAGCTCTGGAGCGGCAATCTCCTCCGCGTGTGGGAGGAGGTCGCCAAGGTTGCGCAGGCGATGCAGACGGCGCGGTAGGCGCCTCCGATTCGGGTGAAGGAGTTCTTCCACGGCCGCGACCCGCGATCGTCGTCCTCGCTGCAGCGCCCGCGCCGAACGTGCCCCGGAGCTGGCGCCGCGGTCATCGAGACGTCGGCTGCGCACAACCAGGAGGCTTCTGATATATTAGATATCTGATGCCTGCCTCACGTGGCTCGCCTCCCACCAGCCCGAATCGGGCCCCGGGCACCCCTGCCCTCCAAACCCGCCCCTTGCGCGAGCAGGTCTACGACGTCCTCCGCGCCGAGATGGCCCGAGGCGGCCTCCAGCCCGGCGCCTTCTTGGACCTCAACGAGCTTGCCGCCAGCCTGGGCGTCAGCCGGACCCCGCTGCGTGAAGCCCTGCTCCAACTCGAGTCCCAAGGCTTCGTCGCCGTGCTGCCGCGCCGCGGATTTCGCATCAACCCACTGACGCTCGACGACATCCGGCACTTCTACGAGATCATCGGCGCGCTCGAATCGGCCGCCCTCAAACACGTTGGTCACACCCTCGGCCCCGACGACCTCGCCCGGATGCGCGCTCTGGACGCCGAAATGGCCGACGCCGTTGCCGCCCGCGACTTCGACCGCTACTACGTGGCCAACCTCGCCTTCCACGACACCTACCTGCGGCGCAGCGACAACGCGCGCCTGGTGGCGCAGGTCCACCTCCTCAAGCAGCGCCTCTACGACTGGCCACGCCGCGAAGGCATGCTCCAGGCCTGGGAGCAGCACTCGGTCGTCGAGCACGAGGACTTCGTGCGCCTGTTGGAGCACGGCCGGATTGCCGAGGCAGCCGGCCATATCCAGGACGTGCACTGGTCCTTCCGGGTCCAGGAGCCGTTCGTCCGCGCGTACTACTTCGCCGGTCAGGCCGCAGAGACGGAGAGGGGGACGTGACGCCGACCGGCCTCGTCTTCAACGTGCAGCGCTTCTCGCTCCACGATGGCCCCGGCCTCCGGACGACGGTCTTCATGAAAGGCTGCCCGCTGAACTGCGCGTGGTGCCACAACCCGGAGAGCCAGGACCCGCGCATCGAGTACGTCCGGATCCTCAGCCGGTGTATGCGTTGCGGGCACTGCAGCGAGAACGAACTGGCGAATCCCGTCGTGCGGGGACGCGGAGACGACGACGTGGACGCGTGCCCGACCGGGGCGCTCCAGCACGTCGGTCGAGTCATGGACCCCGCCACACTGGTTGCGGCGGTGCTGCGCGATCGTCCGTTTTTCGAGCAGTCCGGTGGCGGCGTCACCTTCTCGGGAGGGGAGCCCTTGATGCAAGCCGCCTTCGTGACCGAGTCGATGCGACGGCTGCGTGCCGAGGGGGTGCACACGGCGCTCGACACGTGCGGCTTCGCGAAGTGGCAGGACCTCGAGTCCGCCGCGTCGCAGGCCAGTCTGGTGCTCTACGACCTGAAGCTGATGGACGAGGCGCGCCACCGTGCGGTGACGGGCGTCTCGAATCACGTCATTCTGGAGAACCTCGAGAAGCTGACCGCGGACCACCGCAGTGTCTGGGTCCGGATTCCGGTGATTCCCGGCGTCAATGACGATGGGGCGAATCTCGAGGCGACGGCGGCGTATGTGAAGCGATTGCCCTCAATTCGACAGGTGGACCTGCTCCCCTACCATTCGATCGGCGAAGCGAAGTTCGCCCGGGCAGGGAAGGACTATGCCCTGCACGGCACAACGTCGCCGGCGCCTGAACATCTCGATGTTCTGGCCGCGTGCTTTCGCGCGAGGGGCTTGCACACGACCATCGGAGGCCACGCATGACCGAACGGACTGCCCGTCTACGCCGCGAGACCCTGGCCGCCGTCCCGTCCATCAGTGGCGAGCGCGCGAAGATCGTGACCGACTTCTACCGCGAGCAGCAGGGCCGGCTCAGCGCTCCGATGATGCGGGCGCGCAACTTCTACGAGCTCTGCGACAAGAAGACCCTCTGGATGGGTGACGGCGAGCTCATCGTCGGCGAGCGCGGCCCGAAGCCGAAGGCCGTGCCGACCTATCCCGAGCTGACGTGCCACAGCGTCCAGGATCTGACGATCCTGAACTCACGCCCCAAGACCAGCTACATGGTCGACCCATCGGTCATCGACCTGTACGAGCGCGAGATCATTCCGTTCTGGCACGGGCGCTCGCTGCGCGACCAGATGTTCGCCGAGCTACCGCGCGAGTGGCACGACGCGTACGAGGCCGGCTGTTTCACCGAGTTCATGGAGCAGCGCGCGCCAGGCCACACCGTGGCGGACGGCAAGCTCTACCGGAAGGGCATGCTCGACTTCAAGGCCGAGATCGTGGCGGCCGAATCTGCCCTGGACTTCGAGCGCGACCCCGAAGCCCTCGACAAGTGCGGGGAGCTTCGCGCCATGGCCATCGCCTGCGACGCAGTCATCCGCTTCGCCGAGCGGCACGCGGAACTCGCGGAGGCTGAGGCAGCGAAGACCACCGACGACGCGCGCCGGCGCGAGTTGGAGAAGATCGCCGACGTCTGCCGATGGGTGCCGGCGCACGCGCCGCGCGACTTCCACGAGGCGCTGCAGGCCTACTGGTTCGCCCATCTGGCCGTCATCACCGAGCTGAACGGCTGGGACGCGTTCAGCCCCGGCCATCTCGACCAGCATCTCTGGCCGTTCTACCAGAAGGGCCTGGCCGATGGCACGCTCACGCGGGAGTCCGCCCGCGAGCTGCTCGAGTGCTTCTTCGTGAAGTTCAACAACCACACCGCGCCGCCGAAAGTCGGTGTGACGGCGGCTGAGAGCGGCACCTACACGGACTTCGCCAACATCAACCTCGCCGGCCTCCTGCGCGACGGCCACGACGGGTCGAACGAGGTGACGCACCTCCTGCTCGACATCATCGACGAGATGCACCTGCTGCAGCCCAGCAGCAATATCCAGGTGTCGCGCAAGACCCCTGATGTCGTCCTCAAGCACGCGCTCAAGGTCATCCGCAATGGCTACGGCTTCCCGTCGATCTTCAACGCCGATGCCGTCGTCGAGGAGCAGTTGCGCCAGGGGAAGACGCTCGAGGACGCTCGCGAGGGCGGGTGCTCGGGGTGCGTGGAGGTGGGCGCGTTCGGCAAGGAAGCCTACATCCTCACCGGCTACTTCAACCTGATGAAGATGCTCGAGCTGGCGCTGCACGACGGCTTCGACGTGCGAACCGGGAAGTACATCGGCGCCCGGACGGGGAATCCGGCGTCGTTCAAGACGTTCGACGACGTGTTCGCCGCGTTCGAGGCGCAGGTGCGTCACGTGCTCGACATCAAGATCCGCGGCAACCAGATCATCGAGCGGCTGTACGCGACGCGGATGCCCCATACGTTCCTATCGGTCATCACCGACGACTGCATTGCCCGGGGGAAGGACTACAACGCCGGCGGCGCGCGCTACAACAACACGTTCATCCAGGCCGTGGGCATCGGCAGCGTGACCGACGCGCTCTCGGCCATCAAGGACGTCGTCTTCGACCACGGCGATCTGCCGCTCGGGCGCTTCGTTGAGACGCTCGACGCCAACTTCGACGGGAACGAGGTCCTTCGCCAGCGCCTCGTGAACAAAACGCACAAGTACGGCAACGACGACGACTACGCCGACGCGCTGATGACACGGACGTTCCGCATGCTGTTCGAGTCGATTGACGGCCGGCCGAACACCAAGGGCGGCGCCTACCGCCTCGAAATGCTGCCGACGACCTGCCACGTGTACTTCGGCGAGGTGTGCCTGGCGTCAGCCGACGGGCGGAGCGAGGGCCAGCCGCTTTCGGAGGGCATCAGCCCGGTGCAGGGCGCCGATCGCAACGGGCCGACGGCCGTGCTCAAGTCGGCTGCGAAGATGGACCACGTCAAGACCGGCGGCACGCTGCTGAACATGAAGTTCACGCCGTCGCTGCTGGCGGGCGACGAGGGCATCGACCGGCTGCACAGCCTGGTGCGCACGTACTTCAAGATGGACGGGCACCACGTGCAGTTCAACGTGGTGACGGCCGACACCCTGCGCGAGGCCCAGGCCAATCCGTCGGCTCACCGCGATCTTATCGTCCGCGTGGCCGGCTACAGCGACTACTTCTGCGATCTCTCCGAAGCGCTGCAGAACGAGATCATCCGGCGGACGGAGCACGCGGAGTTCTGAGGACGGGGGCCGGGGATCGGGGACCCGGGAACCGACTGGCAGGATTTCGCCGCGTATTGGGTTCGCCTCGGGCATCGCCACTTTGCGGTAGGTATGATCGGCTGACCAGCCCTGCGGATTGGACTGCACGCGCATTCTACCGAAGCCCGTACAGTTCCAGGAGAGCCGCCCAACCGCTCGGGAGGAGGCGTGGCGGGACCTGGAAGCGGCCGGCGTAGCGCGCCGCCATCTCGAGGAAACCCGGCTGTCCACGCTCCGAACCTCTGGTGTAGATCACCACGTCGCCGTGGACATCCGGCACGTCCTCCCACCAGTCCCTCGTCGAACGCAGGTATCCTGCGAGCGGCGATGAGGCGTCCTCAGTCCACTCGCGCTCGTGCACGTGGCGGCGCAGTCGTCCGTCCTCGGCGATTTCGTATTCATCCATGAACCCGCCCAAACCCCAATCGCCGAGCGCAAGACCGGGGAGGTCCTTGGACTGGAATTCCGCATCCTGATGGTGCGGAAGCGGATAGCGGCACACGACTGTGTCGAACAGGCCCATGGCGCCTCCGGCCATCCGGCTAGGACGCCCGAGCGGCGCCCGTGACCGTAGCCGACGACGACGATGGCACCGTCAGCGTGGAGTGTCAACCAGAGGAACCGACGACCAGAGAAACCGACGGCGCCGCAGGGCGCGTTGTGCTACCTGCGCCTGCTGGCCCAGAAGTCCCGAAACGCCCGCAGGCGCGGGAGCGATTCGCGGTCCTTGACTCGATTCGTCGCAGCCTTGCTGGCGATGATGTCATCGGGATGGCACACCGGAAAACCTTCGACCTCCACGCGTCTGCCCCAGGCGTCCGAAAACCGTTCGATGCCATCCGGGGCGAAGACGAGGTCCAAGTCGAACGGACCGTTCTTCAATTGCACGAAGTCCTTGCCCCTGAGGATCTCAGCGGCCTGTGCGTCGGTCAGACGGAATCCGAGGTCGCGGATGGCCGCGACGAGAGCGGCACCGTTCTCGGGTGTCCGTTCGACGAACAGATCCGCGTCCTGGGTGGTATCCGGAAACCCCAACAGGATGGCCCCGGACTTCCCGATGAAGAGGTATCGGACCTCATGCCGGGCGAACGCCTCGCGGATCTCCTCGGCTTGCCGGTACTCAAACGCGGCCATACCCGAGCCAACTCGGAAGAGCGGCTTCGCACCACGCGCGGTAGTCGGCCATGGTGTCGAATGCACGAAAGGGCTCGTCATCCAGAACGGGCCGGTAGGTCTTGATGAACGAGTAGCGCACCCGGACCCGAAGCGGACGACGCGCAGCCGCCTCGAACTCGTCAATCCATCCAGGGTCTTCTGGTTCCCGCACCTCGCAACCCATCGCGGAGATCTTAACACCGCCATCGGAATCCGCACTCTCGGTGCAGGCTGCCAGTCCGCGGCCGCACGGGCGCATGTCATCGCAGCACGGCACGAAGCGCGTCAGTGATGCCGTCCCTCACGTTCGACCACGTGACCGCGGCCAGCATCTCGGGCATGGGCTCGAGTTCCGCGTCATCGAAGAAGGCCAACCCCCGGAGCACCGAGATCGGATCCGCCTGGAACTTCGCGCGGAAGTCATCGAGCATGCCCGACAGTCGGGCGCCTTGCCGCAGCAGTTCGTACACGTCCACGAAGTCCTTGCGGGAGCCGCGCTGGGCAATGGCCAGCAGTTTCATCGCGCCCAGGTCGCGAACCGACGCAACCGCGACACGCTTCTCGGGCCACGTGTCCGATGCGGCGAGCAGGGGATAGGCGAACTCCAGGAACTGCACGTTGACGCCGTCAATCCGACAGTTGACTGTGCCGGCTGCCAGTTCGAGGCTGTCAACCGCCAGGGCGGCCTCTCGAATCGTGGCGGCCAGGGCCTCGGGACGTCTGACGTCGGCGGCAAACCAATCGAGATCGTCCGATCGGCGGTGGCCAAACCGCAGCGCGAGAGCCGTGCCGCCCGCGAGGTAGAAGTTGGCGGCCTGGGCAACGGACGCGATGGCATCGAGCACGCGAGCCTGCCGATCGGAGAGTACCTCTGTGTGAAGGGTCATCGGCGTGTCCGCCCCTCCCACACTCCTTCGCGCGCAAGCGTCACCCAACGGTCAACGTCCGTCGCCGGCAGATCCAGCGCGACCTGCCAGAAGCGCAGGTGCCGCGCGTCGAGGCCGCGGCCGTTGCGCTGCGTGATCCACCTGGCCAGTTCATCGTCAGGCACCGCATCCCGGAGCCAGGCGATGGCCACCGTCCCGCCTGATTGAAGCACGCGCGCGATCACGAAGTCGCGGTGCACGGGCCAACGGAGATCGTCGAATGGCCAGTCCCAGAACAAGGGCCGAAGCACATCGGGCAGGGGCTCATCTCGAGCCCCGCGGTCCAGCGCGACCTGCGGCAGTCTCGTCGCCACGGCCCGCAGCATCTCTGCTTGAAGAAGCGAATCGGGTACGGGCCGCTCGATGTCCTGCTCGAGGCGGACCAGGATCTCACTGTTCAGGCTGCGCCGGTTGCGTTCGGCGCTGGCTTTGAGCCGAGCGTGGAGCCCGGCTGGGACGTTCTTGAGCGTCAATGTCGCCATGTCACACCGCGTTGGAACCGTAATGGTTCCAGTATACCTGGAGTGGGCATCCATAAATATGTCAATCGGACACCAGGCTGAGCCTTCTTAGCACCCCACGCGATGCCACCGCGACACGGCACGCCAGAAACTGCCTGCGGGGCGTGCCGTTTCTTAGGAGCCGCTTGCTTTCGCCAAGGAAGCCTGCATCCTGACCGGCTAACGTCAGCGTGATGAAGATGCTCGAGCTGGCCCACGACGGGTACAACGTGCGGACCGGGAAGTACTTCTGCGACATCTCGGGGGCGCTGCAGAACGAGAAGCCTATTTCACGTCTTCGCGATCCTTGCCGCCGGGCTTCACGTACCGGTCATACCAGGCCACGATCCGCTGCTCGAAGTCGATGGCCTCCTGCACGCTGTTGGGAGGGCGGTGGCCGCCGTTCACGTAGCGGACCCACTCGACCTCCTTCCCCAGCCGCCGGAGGGCGTAGTACATCTCCCGGGACTGGCTCGCCGGGACATTGGGGTCCTGGTCTCCGGTGATGCAGAGCAGAGGTGTCTTGATGCGATCGGCACGCAGGACCGCCGAGTGCTCCAGATACCGCTCCGGGAACTCCCACATCGTGCCGCCGATGCGGTCCTGGCTCTTCTCCGGCGCGTGCGTGTTGCGGACGCCCAGGCGCGGACTGTCGGTGTAGAAGCTCACCATGTCCACCTTGCCCGAGATGTTGATCGCGGCCTTGAAGCGGTCGGTCTGGGTGATGAGCAGCACGGTGGCGTATCCGCCGTAGCTGGTGCCGTGGACCCCGAGCCGATCGTTGTCCGCCACCCCCAGGTCCACCAGCCGGTTCGCCGCCGCAGTCACGCCCTTGACCCACGCCTCGCCCGGCCGCCCCACCACGAGGTTGACCGACGGGTGGAACACGGCATAGCCGTGATTCGCCAGGAACGCGGCTCGCGCGTTGAACCCGTTGTCGAAGAACGTCTCGTAGATCTCGAAGACGGTCGGATAGCGCTTGCCCACCTCGTACCCAACCGGATAGCGGAGCACGCCGTGCAGGAGCTTGCCGTCGGCGTCGCGGTACGAAACGAGCTCCGACCGCGGGAGCGACTTCGTCGCCAGCCACGGGTTCGAGGCCGTGAGTCGCCTCGGATCGGTCAGGTCCACCGACGACGCGTAGAGATCGGCCGGCCGGTCGTCCTCGGCCATGGTGTAGACGACGCGCGTGCCGTTCTGCGACAGGCGGAAACCCCCGTACAGACGCGAGTCCCTGACCAGCGGCGTCATGGAACCGCTCGCGACATCGAGACGCACGAGTCCGCGCTCGTACCGGTCGCGCGCCGACCACGTCGCGAACAGGTGCGCGCCATCCGGGCTCCAGGCTACGGCCGACATTCGCGGGTTCTTCTCGTCGTCCTCGTCGAGCGTCAGAACTTGCGTCCGCGCGGCCGTGGCGGTGTCGACGATGTACCAGCCCTTCTTGCTCGTGGCGAGGAGCTTCGAGCCGTGCAGGTCGACGAGGCTCACCGAGAAGGTCTCGCGCTCGGCCGCCTTCCCGTCCACAGCCGTCGTCCCAGCCGCGGCGTCCGCCGCCTTCACACCTTCGTCCTTCTCCGGTGGCGGCGTCAGGCTCCGCGGCTTCTTCTCGTCGATGCGCTGGACGAAGACCTCACCCTTCCTGGCGAAGGCGAACGTGCGCCCGTCGTCGGACCAGCGGAGTTGCAGTCCTTTGAGGTCCTTCGCCGCTATCAAGGTTCTGGGCTCACCGCCGGCTGCCTGGACGAGGCCGAGGGTACTGTCCGTGCCGCCGATCGTCTCGTAGTCGGTCTTCTCGGTCACGTCCTCCATGAACGTGAGAAACGTGCCGTCCCGGCTGACGTTGTAGGATGTCAGCCGCCGCTCCGCCAGGATCTCGCGCGTCGTGCCCGTAGCCGGGTCGAGTTCCACAAGCGACCGCCAGCGGCTGGCGCGGTTCAAGGCGTCCCACTCCAGGAAGGGGTCCTTCGAACTGTGCACGATGACGGGACCCTCGGTGAGCGTGCGGAAGGTTCCGATCCCTGCCGAGAGCCGGGCCGGCGAGGCCAGCGCGACGATCAGGTGCGAGCCATCGGCCGACCAGGCCAGTCCCGAGTTCAACGCGAGCGGTTTGTCGGTCTTCACCTGGACCTCTCGGCTCACGGCTCGGTCGGCATCCCAGACATGGAGCCTGGCGATCGAGGTGTCGCCGTTTCCGGCGAGAACGGCAACGAGGACGGCGAGACGCCTGCCGTCCCGGGACCAGGCGGCTCCGCGCACGTTCACCAGCTCCGGGAAGATGACCGACCGGGCTCCCGTGTGCGTGTCGATCACCGCGACGCGCACAGCGCTCGGCGCGAGGTAGCCGGGATCTCCGTAACGGCGGTGATCGACCTGCGCGTTGTCACGAGTCCGACGCTCCGTCACCGCCACCCGGCGGCCGTCGTCCGACAGATCGAGGACCGAGACGGTCGTCACCTTCAGCATGTCCTCGGCCGTGAACGCCGAGCTCACCGCCGGGCCCTGCGTCGCAGCAGGCAAATCGGGACCGAGCACGACGGTCAGGAGAGCGAGCGTGATGGTGGTCGGGCGTCTGTTCATGACGGGGGATATTACCCCCGAACGGGCTCCTGACGCGCGTCCCTACGTGTTCGACGGTCCCCGGTCCTGGCAGCACGAACCAGCAGCTGCCGACTCGAGCGTCCGCGACGGCTGGCGACTTCGCCAGGTCAGGAAGCAGATCGGCGTGCGCACCCGGGCGTCGCGCCGAACGGCGTCGTGAAGACTGGGAGAGATGTTCGGCGACGGCGCTTCAACGCCGGGGAACGGGCCGGGGTGGCTTCTCGATCCGGCGCTTCCGGCCCGATGCCGTCATGCCTCGAGTGCGGCGGCGTCTCAGCCACCGCGCCAGCAGATCGCGCGCGGCGGTTCCGACATCTGGTTCGGCGCCGAGGGCGGACGCTTGACACAAGACGAAGAAATGGCGAAACTTGCGCCAGCCAAGGAGGTCGCCCGATGTCACTTGCCGAACAGGGGTTGATGCAACTGCAGACCGTTCATGAGTTCTTCAACCGCTCGACCCGCAACCTGAAGGAAGAGCACTCGACTTTCGCGCCGGCTGAAGGCACGATGACCGCCGCCCAGCAGGTCGCGCACGTGGCGCACACCATCGACTGGTTCATGGAAGGGGCGTTCCGGCCGGAAGGCTTCGACCAGAACTGCATCTACTTCTTCCAGATCGCGCCGAAGCCCAGCTCCCAGAGCTTCCTGTTCAGCGCCGGAATGTCCTCGGCCGTCAGCCGGTCCGCGCGGGCCTTCAGCGTCGCCCACTCGGCGTTCAACTGTTCGAGCCGATCGCGCGAGGGTTGATTGACACTGGGCAGGTCGCTCTCCGTCTGGTTGATCAGGAACAGGTAATTGGCCGTGAACCGGTTTGGGAAGTTCTCCACATCGTCGTAGGCTCGCGACCGGCGCTGGACCATCTCGTCGTCCCACGCCTTGAGCTTCTCGAGCACGGCCTCGCCATCGCGCTTGACGGACGCGTGTTGGTCGCCCGATGGCAGAGCCGCCAAGATCGCCTCGAGCTGCTTCTGCTGATCGTACAGGCTGTTGACCAGCCGGTGCATCGCCGCCACCTCGCGCTCCATGCCCGACATCACCGTGTGGTACTCCTCGTAGACCTCGGCGCTCGTCGGATACAGCGGATTGGCGAGGATCTCCGCATCTGTGGTGAGCGCCTTGTCGCCGAGCTTCAGCCTGAAGCGGTACGTGCCCGGAATCGCCTTGTGCCCGCGGTAGCTGGCCTCGATGTACACGTTCGGCACGCCCGGAATCGTCGAGTGGCGCATGTCCCAGACGAACCGGTTCAGCCCCTTCGACTTCGGCAGCACGGGCTCCGCGCTCGGGCCTCCGTCCCACTTCTTGAACGCATCGTCCTTCTTCGACGAGAACGCACGGACGGGCTTGCCAGCCGCGTCCGCGATCTCGAGCGTGATGTCGTCGGTCTTCTCCAGCTCTGGCAGGCGATAGTAGAGGACGATCCCGTTCGCGGGGTTCACGCCGCGTGAGGGATTGGCTCCCGTGAAGTCCTCGTCGGGATTGTTCAGTTCGCTTCCGCCATTGACCATATGCGCGCTGCCCGGTTGATACAGGAACAGGTCGGGCGTCTCCTTCGTGTACTGCCGAACGAGCGCGAGATCATCCAGGATCCAGAAGGACCGGCCGGAGGTGGCCGCAATCAGATTCCCCTGGTGGACGCGCAAGTCGGTGATCGGCGTGACCGGCAGGTTCAACTGAAACGGCGACCAGTCGCCTCCGCCGTTCAAGGAGATGAACAAACCGAGCTCGGTCCCCGCGAAAAGCAGGTCGCGCCTGACGTCGTCCTCGCGAACGACCCTGGTGAACGCGTTGGCGGGAATGCCGCGGTCGATCTTCGTCCAGGTCGCGCCGTAGTCCGTGGTCTTGTAGAGCCCCGGCGCATGATCGTTGAACTTGTATCGCGTGGTGGCGATGTAGGCCGTCGCCCTGTCGAACGGCGAGACCTCGATGGCGTTGACCAGGCACTCCGCCAGCCCCTTCGGCGTGACGTTCTTCCACGTTGCGCCGCCATCCCGCGTCAGCTGGACCAGGCCGTCGTCGCTCCCAGTCCAGATCACTCCCTTCTCGTGGGGCGATTCCGCCACATAGGCCAGGGTGCCGTAGTTCTCGGCGCCGACCGCCTCGTTGGTGTACGGGACGCCGGGCGTGCCCTGCTTCTCCTTCTCGTTCCGCGTGAGATCGGGCGAGACTTCCTTCCACGTCCTGCCCTGGTCCGTCGTCTTCAGGAGGAACTGCGCGCCGTGGTAGAAGGTGTTCGGCTCGTGCCTGCTCCAGATGATGGGCGCGTTCCAGTTGAACCGGTACTTCATGTCCTTGGCGTCCATGCCGAGGTACTGAATCGGCGCCGCCATGATGTTCGTGCCGGCGGTCGCCCGCGTGTCGATCACCTCGATCGTGCCCTGGTAGCTGCCGCCCAGCACGTAGCGGGGGTCGTCGGGGTCGAAGGCCAGAAACGCGCTCTCGCCTCCGGCCGACGCCTTCCAGCTCGCGGTGGTGATGCCCCCGCTGCCCAGTTCGCGGCTCGCGATCACGACCGACGTGTTGTCCTGCTGGCCGCCGTAGATGCGGTACGGGAACTGGTTGTCCACGTTGATCCGGTAGAACTGCGCCGTCGGCTGCGTGTGCTGCGAGCTCCAGCTCTTGCCCGCGTCGAAGGTGATTGCCGCACCGCCGTCGTTCGCGATGACAAAGTTGCGGGGATTGTCCGGGTTGATCCACAGATCGTGGAAATCGCCGTGCGTGCCCGACAGGGTCTGCCAGGTCTTTCCGCCGTCGGTCGAACGCAGGGCGGGAGCGCTCAGCACGTAGATCGTGCGCTCGTCCTTCGGATCGATGAAGAGCTCCGTGTAGTACCATGCCCGCTGGATCAGCCGCGGCTCGCTCGTCACCTGGGTCCACTTCTTCCCTGCGTTGGTCGAGACGTACAGGCCGCGGGCGTCCTTCGCCGAATCGCTCTCGATCAGCGCGTAGACCGTGTCGGGGTTCGACCGGCTGACGGCGATCGCCATCTTGCCCATCTCCTCGGGCAGGCCCTCCGTCATCTTCTCCCAGGTCTCGCCCGTGTCGGTCGACTTGTACAGCCCGCTGCCGGGCCCGCCGCTGATGACCTGCCAGGGCAGGCGACCGTGTTCCCACATGGCCGCGTAGAGGATGCGCGGGTTCGTCGCGTCCATCGACAGCTCGGCGGCACCGGTCTTCTCGTTCACGAACAGGACGTTCTTCCAGGTCGCGCCGCCGTCGGTCGACTTGAACACGCCCCGCTGCGGCGACGGGCTGTAGAGCGCGCCCTGGGCGGCCACGAACACGGTGTCCGGGTCCTTCGGGTGCACGACGATTCGGGCGATGTGCTGCGTCAAGTCCAGGCCGATGTGCTTCCACGTCTTACCGGCATCGGTGGACCGGTACACGCCATCCCCGTGGTGCGTCATGACGCCTCGAGGGGCGTGCTCGCCCATGCCGACATACACGACGTTGGGGTCGTTCTCGGCCACGGCGATGGCCCCGACCGTGCCTGTCTTGAAGTAGCCGTCCGACACATTCCGCCAGGTGATGCCCATGTTGTCGCTCTTCCACAGTCCGCCGCCGGTGGTGCCCATGTAATACGTCCTCGGGTCGCCGGCGACGCCGGTGGCTGCAACGGATCGTCCGCCGCGAAATGGTCCAATCGCGCGCCACTTCACCGGCTTGAGGTAGCTGTTCAGATCCTCCGCAACCGGCGGCGCGACGTGCGCGGAGACCGCGAGGACGCCCAGGCACAGGACGACGGACAGAGTGAGCTTCTGGAACATATGGACCCCGAGATTGTGAACGACTCCGGACTGCCTTCGCACGCGGCCGATTTCCTTCTGCGGGTCCTTCATGGTTGCGAACGCAATCGGTTTCGACATGGAGATGGTTGGCACGTACAGCAGGCAGTGCACGAGCATCAGCAGAAAGAACGGCCAGAACGACTGCACCCAGGCCAGAAACAGCATGGCCGCGCCGCCAACCAGGTGGCTGAAGGCCAGGAACTCCTCCGCGGCGAAGTGCCGGTCGGCGTACTGGTTGCGGTAGAACAGGCCGCCGATGGCGGCGATGGAGAAGGCACTGAGGATCCACGACTGCTCGGCGGGCGTGAAGGCCAGGCCGGGCAGGTAGCCGAGAATCAGCGGGAACCAGGCGCCCCAGATGAAGAACTCGAGCGCCATCATGATCAAGAGTCGAAGCCGGTAGGAGTTGGTCATGTGCGTGTCGCCGTCGTGTGCAGCCTGACGCGTTCGGGTGCCGCGGGAGATACTATCGCACTCACTGCCGTGGCAGGAAACCCATGCGGCCGCGGCCGCGCCCGCGCCTGCGGTAGAATCGCCGGGCGAGGCACGGATTGCGGAGACTCTCATACCCTGCGAATCGAGAGGTTGAGGTCGCGCGACCGGCGCGACGCGATCCCGAATCCCCAATCCCGAATCCCGGCGTGTGCGGAATGGCGGATTGCGGAATGTGCCGGACCATGACGAAGCGGCTGGGCGTCGGGGTGGTCGGAATCGCGTTCCAGACTCGGCGCGTTCACCAAGCGGCCTGAGGCGCTGACGAACGACTTCTTCGTGAACCTGCTCGACATGGGCACGACATGGCGGCCGACGTCCGACGCGGCGGAGACCATCGAGGGCCGCCGACGGGCGGGCTTGACGCAGTCCGGCCGGTGTATTACGATATGTAATACAGAGGAAATCGAGATGGCGACACGTACGGTCAGACTTGACGAGGAGGCTGAAGCCGCCTTGCTGCGCATCCGCAAGGCGACCGGCCTGCCGATCTCGGAGGCGCTGAAGCGCGGGCTCCACGCGTTCCAGGAGAGCGTCGGGCGCGAGACGCGCGAGACGCCATACGACGTCTACCGGCAGCTCGATCTTGGAGCCGGGGGATGGGCGATCGCGCCGGCGACAGATTCGAGGCGAGCGGTGGCTGGAGCCATCCGCAGGAAGCACGGCCGGTGATCCTGGCCGACACCGGGCCGCTCGTCGCGTTGTTCGACCCGGCGGACCATCAGCACGCCCACTGTGTCCGCATTCTCGGGATCATCCGGGAACCCCTCTACACGACCACGCCGGTCCTCACGGAGGCGTTCCACCTGTTGCAGCCGGAGTCCATTGGGGCCGACCGGCTTCGCGACTTCATCGAGCGGGGCGGGCTGGAGGTCTGGTTCTTCAACGCGCCAGGATTGACGCGCGCCTTCGAACTGATGGAAACCTACGCCGATCATCCGATGGACCTCGCCGATGCGTCCCTCGTGGTGGCCGCCGAGGCGTTGGGCACGCGGAAGGTCTTTACGATCGATAGGCGAGATTTCGCCACGTACCGCGTCCGCCTCGGCCATCGTCACTACGCCGTAGACATCGTCGGCTGACCGGGCGCCGCGCGGAGGGGCGTCGCAATCGGCGGGGCTTTCGACGGAGGCGGTGATTCTGGCGCGTGGAATCGCGAACGTGCAAGGGGCGGGTACGCGGTCGTGGCGCATGCCGTGGCCGGTCGCCAGGGTGTCACGTCATTCTCGCCAATGTAGAACGTGATGAGCACAGGCTTCAGCCACGCGAGCGGGCTCCGGCGAGCCCTGCGACGCAACTTCCGGAAGACGCCGGCTCAGATCAGATTAGGCCAGCGCGAGGCCGACTTGAAGACATGACCTCTACCTGACGTGCAGTAGCCGCTGGAGTAGCCGTCTCGCGGCTGCGCCAGGTCGGTCGCATAGCGGCGCTACCCCAACGGCCCGAGCGGATGACGCCAGCGCAGACCGGGAAAGCGGGCGAAATCGCTGACGAGGCTCCGCTTCAGGCCGCGCCGCCCCTGCCCGTTCGCGCCTTCGGCGGATGAAACAGCAATGCCAGCGCGAGGGCGGCGGCGACGGCGGACGTCATAGGCACGAGGAACAACCCGCGAAAATCGGTGACACCGTCCTGGGTGAACACCGTCTGCATAAGGTACGGGCAGAGCGAATACGCCAGGAGGGCCCCGATGCCGAGGATCATCACGTTGAACAGCCCCTGCGCGCTCGCCCGCGCGTCCTTCGGGAAATAGGCGTCCACGAAGACATAGACCGTGGCGAAGAAGAAGGCGTAGCAGATGCCGTGGAGCACCTGCACCAGGATGATGAAGGCCTGGTGTTGCGGGAAGAACGCATAGACGGCAAAGCGCGCCGCGTGTCCGAGGATTCCAAAGATCATCGTGGTGCGCCAGCCGAAGCGCGTGAGGGCGGCTCCAAGGACCGCCATCGTGAGGATCTCCGCCACCTGGCCCACGCTCATCACGGGCATGATCCAGTTGCCGGGAATCCCGACACCTCCCGCATCCGGGCTCGTGCCGAGGAACACGCCCGTCCAGCTGAAATAGGAGTTGTGCACGAAGCTGTCCACCAGTGTGACGACCCAGAGCACCAGCACGAAGGGCCGCCTGAGGAGCTTCAGCGCCTCGAGCCAAGCCAGCTTCTCGACCGCGCCCTCGCCCGGCTTCCGGGGAGGCGTGTGCGGAAGTGTGAGGCTGTAGGCGGCCAGTAGCAGCGAGACCATGCCGGCCACGATGTAGGTCCAGCGGGTGCCGACTTGGAGCGCCTCGCCGGTGAGCCCTGAGCTGAGCACGGTCCCCAGCCAGTCCACGAGACCCTGTGGATTGGCCTGCTGCACTGCCGCCCAATCCACCAGGATGAAGGTGAACGGCCACGCCGCGAGAATCCACCCGATCGTGCCCCCCATGCGGACGATGCCGAATTCCCGCTGCGGGTCCTTCATGTTCGCGAAGGCAATCGAGTTCGTAATGGAGATGGTTGGCACGTACAGCAGGCAGTGCACGAGCATCAGCAGAAAGAACGGCCAGAACGTCTGCACCCAGGCCAGAGACAGCATGGCCGCGCCGCCAACAAGGTGGCTGAAGGCCAGGAACTTCTCCGCGGCGAAGTGCCGGTCGGCGTACTGGTTGCTGAAGAACAGACCAACGATCGCTGCGATGGGGAAGGCGTTGAGAATCCAGGACTGCTCGGCGGGCGTGAATCCGAGGCCCGGTAGGTAGCCGAAGATGAGCGGCAGCCAGGCGCCCCAGATGAAGAACTCGAGCGCCATCATGATGAAAAGCTGGAGTCGGTGGGAGTTCGTCATGTGCGTGTCGCCTGTCGAAGGTTGCCGCCGGCCCGGGCCGGCCGACGGGAATACTACCGTGTTTCTGCTGCCATCGAGAAGCGAATGCCACCGGAGCCTTGCCGGAGTAGTTCCCCACCCGGCTGCGCCGGACCCGCATCGCGATGAAACGAGGTAAAGTGACGGCCGAGGCTGGACCAGAGGTCGGTTGTTCTATGGTGCTGAGAGCCCGCGGAGTAGTTGGACCC
>JBFMFH010000126.1:0-23777 GCA_040752275.1 Acidobacteriota bacterium | reverse complement strand
GCGCCGGGCGCCGCCATGCCACCGCCGCCGCAGGAACGAGCCAGAGCAGGTGCTGGCCGAGGCACGCAACGGCGACGGCCAACATGTCGAGGATGACGATTCGGTGGCTGGCGATGAGTTCGCGAAGCCACCAATCGGCCTGAACCACGACATCCGGGATCATCGCCGCCCTGAGGGCTTCTCGGGCGCCGGAGCCGGCTCGGCCTCACGGATCAGGCCGAGTTCCTTGCGGACGCGCTGCTCGATCGCCGCACGAGCCTCGGGGTTGTCCCTGAGGAACTGCTTCGCGTTCTCACGCCCCTGGCCGAGGCGGTCCCCTCCGTACGAAAACCACGTGCCGCTCTTTTCGACGATCCGCTTGTCGACCGCCAGATCAAGGAGATCGCCTTCCTTCGAGATGCCCTCTCCATAGAGAATGTCGAACTCCGCTTCGCGGAACGGGGCGGCAACCTTGTTCTTCACCACCTTCACGCGGGTCCGGCCACCAATAACGCTGTCGCCGTCCTTGATGCTGGCAATGCGGCGGATGTCCAGGCGTACCGAGGCATAGAACTTGAGAGCCCGACCGCCAGTGGTCGTTTCCGGGTTGCCGAACATGACGCCGATCTTCTCGCGCAGCTGATTGATGAAGATCAAGGAGGTCCTCGACTTCGACACGACCCCCGTCAGCTTGCGCAGCGCCTGGGACATCAATCGCGCCTGGAGACCCATCTGCGCGTCGCCCATCTCTCCCTCGATCTCGGCGCGGGGCACGAGCGCGGCCACCGAATCCACGACCACGACGTCGACGCCGCCCGACCGCACGAGCACCTCGACGATCTCGAGCGCCTGTTCGCCGTGATCGGGCTGCGAAACGAGCAGACTCTCGAGGTCGACCCCCAGCCTCTGTGCGTAGGTGGCGTCGAGCGCGTGCTCGGCGTCGACGAAGGCCGCCATGCCACCCGACTTCTGGGCCTGGGCGATGACCTGGAGCGCCAGCGTGGTCTTGCCTGACGACTCCGGCCCGAAAATCTCGATCACGCGGCCACGAGGAACGCCGCCGACACCCAGCGCGAAGTCGAGGCTGATGGCTCCGGTCGGGATGGCATCAACAGGCTGGATCGCGCCCTTCTGGCCCAGACGCATGATGGAGCCTTTGCCGAACTGCTTCTCGATTTGGGTGACAGCCACATCGAGGGCCTTGCTGCGTTCGCTGCGCTCGTCGGCGGGCATGGACTCTCCTTGAAGGTGGACTCGTGTCTCTCGTGATACTAGAAACGTACCAGCGGACAAGTCAAGCGAAAATCATCGGCAGCATCGAAAGTAGTGCTTTATTATCAGTATGTTGACGTATTACAGACTTTCGCCCCCAAGACCCGGGTGCGCAGAAACTGCACCACGCCGCCTTGCGGCAGGAGTGCAGCCGTTGCTACCGTAGCTGGTGATGCCAAGTCCCGTCGGACACGCACTGGCCGGCCTCGCCGTTGGCTGGGTGGCTGAATGCCTGAGCGGGGCGCCGGCTGACCCGCCGCCGCGAAGCCGGACGAACCGCTCCCGTCGGGCCGCAGCCGGCTACCCGTTGCTGGCCGTCGCCATGGCGCTCCTGCCGGACTTCGACCTCCTGCTGAACAGCCACCGGACGCTCTCGCACAGTCTGGGCGGGGCAGCGCTCGCTGGGTGCGCCGGATGGGCCCTGGCGCTCGCACTTCGGCGGCCGGCGACGGCGATGGGTCTCGTGTGCGCCGCCGCGACCGGATCGCACGCGCTGCTCGACTGGCTGGGCCGCGACACGAGCGCCCCTTCCGGATTGATGCTGCTCTGGCCCGTGAGCCGCGAGTTCTACTCATCCGGGCTCGCCCTGTTCGCCGAGGTATCCCGGCGCTACTGGAATCCCCACGAGTTCATCCTCGGCAACTTCCGCTCGGTGGCGCGCGAGCTCCTGCTTCTGGGGCCGCTGGCCACAGCGGCATTCGTCTACCGGCGTCGCGTCGGCGAACGAGCCGGTGAGCGGCATGCCTGGCAGAGGCGCCGGGCCGCAAGGGATGCAGCTTCCGCTGCGGCGGAACGCACCGCCCCGAATCCCGAATCCCGAATCCCGAACCCCGGCCCTATCCGTAGTTGTAGAACCCCCGCCCGCTCTTCCGCCCAAGGTACCCCCCCGCCACCATCCGCTTCAGCAGGGGACAGGGCCGGTATTTCGGATCGCCGAGTCCATCGTGGATGACGTTCATGATGGCGAGGCAGACGTCGAGGCCAATCAGATCCGCCAGGGCGAGCGGCCCCATCGGGTGGTTGGCCCCGAGCTTCATGACCGTGTCGACCGCTTCGGGCGTGCCGACCCCTTCCATGACGGCGTAGATCGCCTCGTTGATGAGCGGCATCAACAGCCGGTTGGCAATGAACCCCGGGAAGTCGGCCGACTCAACCGGAGTCTTGCCCAACTTCGTGCACAGATCCACCGCCACCTGCATGGACTCGGCCGAGGTGGCTTGCCCGCGAATGAGTTCGACCAGGGCCATCATCGGGACCGGGTTCATGAAGTGCATGCCGAGCACCCGATCGGGGCGATGGGTCGTCGCCGCAATCGCCGTGATCGAGATCGACGAGGTATTCGAAGTGAGCATGACCTCCGGCCGCGTGAGCGCGTCGAGCGTTCCGAACAGCTCCTTCTTGACCTGGACGTCCTCGATGGCGGCCTCGACCACGTAGTCCGCAACAGCAAGCGAGTCGAGGCCGGTCCCGAAGGCGAGGCGCCCGAGGGCCGCGTCGCGATCGGCTGCTGCGAGTTTGCCCTTCTCCACGAACTTGCCCAAGCTCTTCTCGATGGTGGCCTTTGCCTTGTCCAGCGCCTTTGCGGCGATGTCCTGCACGATCACGTCGTAGCCCGCCTGCGCGAACACCTGCGCGATGCCGCTTCCCATCGTCCCGGCACCCACTACGCCTACGGTCTTGATCATCGTGGTCTCCTTTTTCTGGTCGCGGGGGCGGTACGTTCGTGCCTCGCGGATGCTCCGGCCGGTGCCGGCGGACCAGGCGTTCGGCGTCGTGGAGCGGCACGTGCCCGGGCCGGACGCCTGTTCGCCTCTTCAGGCCCGCCGACCAGCCGGACGTCCCGCAGGACGTCGGCTCCGAGCGTCGCCGTCATGCGCTCGCGAACGAGGGCCGACGCACGCTCGAGCTCGGGCCGCCAGCGCTCGTCCTGCAGCGACACTATTAGGCACCCATCATTGCGCAGCCGGACCAGCGTGACACGAGACAGCGCCGTTCCCACGGCCATCCGCCACGCAAACAGCACCTTCTCGGCCGACAGGGGCGCTGGCCTGACGAGCCTGGCAACCACGTCGGACATGATGGGCTGGATGGGTTTCACGGCGACCGAGCGCTCAGCGGCGACAGTGTATCATCCGGCGATGCGCCTCGTCCTCGCCTCCGCGTCCCCGCGCCGGGCCGATCTCCTCGGAGAGGCCGGCTTGAGCTTCGACATCGTGCCCGCCGACGTGGACGAACGGCTCCGGCCGGACGAACCGGCAGAGATTTACGTCGCCAGGGTGGCGCGGGAGAAAGCCACGGCCGTCGGACGACGGTACCCGGACCGTCCGGTCATCGCCGCCGACACGGCCGTGGTCGTCGGCGATCTCATCCTCGGAAAGCCGGCGGATCCTTCCGACGCGGCGCGGATGTTGCGTCTGCTGTCAGGACGGGTTCACGAGGTGTTCACCGGGGTGGCGGTGGAGTGGCACGGACGCGGCGCCGCCGCGGTCGAACGATCACGGGTCGAGTTCGTCCCCTTGAGCGACGACGATGTCGACTGGTACGTGAAGACGGGGGAAGCCCTCGACAAGGCGGGCGCGTATGCCATCCAGGGTCTTGGCGCCCGGTTTTGCCGGGTTGTCGAGGGCCCGTTCGACAACGTGGTCGGCCTGCCGCTCGGTTGCGTCCGCCGCCTGCTGGCCCAACTGCAGCGAAGCGAGGAGGCGAGGGCTGGCGAGAATTGACCAGGCCTCGGTCGGGGCGGTATTCTGTTGATGTCACGGGAACTGCTAACTCCAAGCCTATGAGACAGAAAGCCCTCAAAGTCGGTCTGACGAGCGTGGTCCTGGTCCTGGCGCTGGCGGGGCTGCTGTGGTCAACCCTCAGTGAAGGGACGGAGTACTACAAACACGTCGACGAAGTCATGGCCAACCCGGCGCAGTGGGAGGGCAAGAACCTCCAGTTGCACGGGCATGTCGTCAAGGACTCGATCCTGCGCAAACGCGACTCCCTCGAGTATCGCTTCAAGGTCCACTCCAAGGGTGCCGTGGTGGACGCGATGTACACGGGCATCGTGCCCGATACCTTCAAGGACGACTCCGAAGTGGTGCTGAAAGGCGTCCTCGAACCCGGCGGGTTCAGGGTCGCGCCCAACGGCGTCATGGCGAAGTGCCCGTCCAAGTACGAGCCGAAGAAAGGGCAGGGCAGCCCGGGCGCCTAGTCCCCGTGCGCCCGGCCCCACTTGACACGTGACTCCATCAGCCTACGTGTTCGCCCCGCGCTCGGGACGGGCGTGCGGCGACCCCTTCCTGTAGGTGGATCCGACTTATGGCCTCACTGGGCACGTTCACGCTGTACGCCACCTTCGTCGTCTGCGCCTATGCCATCGCTGCCTCGATTGCAGGCGCCCGCCGCGGGTCCCGCCGGCTGATCGAGAGCGGGGTCGGCGCCTTCTACCTGGCCGCAGCTTTGATGACCCTCGGCTCCGCGGTCATCGTGCACGCCTTTGTCACAAACGACTACTCGATCAAGTACGTCCAGCGCTACTCCGACGCGGCTCAGCCCGTCTTCTACAAGCTGACCTCGTACTGGGGCGGGCTTGACGGCTCGATCATGTTCTGGGTGTTCCTGCTCGCCGTGTTCGGCGCGCTCGCCGTCTACGTCAACCGTGACAGGCACCGGGAACTCATCCCCTATGTGGTCGCCGTCATCTCGGTCGTGCAACTGTTCTTCCTGTTCCTGATGGTGGTCCACAAGAACCCCTTCGAGACCTACCTGGTCCAGACGCCTTCCGACGGCCAGGGGCTCAACCCGCTCCTGCAGAACATCTACATGGTGGTGCATCCCCCGAGCCTGTACACCGGGTTCGTGGGCATGACGATCCCCTTTGCGTTCGGCTTGGCGGCGCTCATCACGGGGCATCTCGACGACTCGTGGCTGAGGGCGGTTCGCCGTTGGACGATGATCAGTTGGCTGTTCCTCTCGCTGGGCCTCACCCTCGGCATGATCTGGGCCTACGAGGAACTGGGCTGGGGCGGCTACTGGGGCTGGGATCCGGTGGAAGACGCCGGCCTGCTGCCGTGGTTCACGGCGTCGGCGTTCCTGCACTCCGTCATCGTGCAGGAGCGCAGGGGGATGCTCAAGGTCTGGAACATGACGCTCGTCATCCTGACCTTCTTCCTGACGATCTTCGGTACCTTCATGACTCGATCGGGCGTGGTGCAGTCGGTTCACGCCTTCGGTGAGGATCGCGCCCTGGCCTGGATGTTCACCGTCTTCATGCTGGCGACGCTCGTCGTGAGCTTCGGCTTCGTCATCTACCGGCTGCCACTGCTCAAGCCCCGTTACGATCTCGATTCGTGGGTCTCGCGCGAGGCGGCGTTCGTCGCGAACAACTGGATCCTGGTCATGTCGGCCATGCTCGTGCTGCTGGGCACCATGTTTCCGACCATCAGCGAGGCGCTCACGGGGAACCGGCTGACCGTGGGACCGCCGTTCTTCACCCGCTGGATGACGCCCATCGGGCTCATCCTGCTCGCGTTGACGGGGATCGCTCCGCTCCTGGCGTGGCGCCGGTCGACGTTCAGCAATCTCCGCGACCAGTTCCTGTGGCCGGTGCTCTTCACGCTGATCGTCACGGCGAGCTTCATCGCCCTGGGCGTCCGCGTGTGGGCGTCGGGTATCTGCTTCGCGCTCTGCGCCTTCGTGTTCGCCACGATCATCCAGGAGTTCGTCCGAGGCACCCGAGTCCGTAAGGACGCGACGGGCACCGACGTCCTCACTGCCCTGATCGGGCTCGTCATGCGCGAACGCCGCCGCTACGGCGGATACATCGTTCATCTGGGCATCACTCTGATGTTCCTCGGGTTCGCTGGCGAAGGGTTCAAGATCGACCGCCAGATGCTCCTCCAGCAGGGCCAGGAGGCGAAGGTCGGCCACTACACCGTCCGCAACAACGGCGTGAAGGTCACCGAGGACGCCCAGAAGCAGATGGTCACGGGGCACGTGGCCGTGTCCGAGGACGGCAAGGCGCTCGGCACGATGTACCCGGCTCGGTGGTTCTTCCGCAAGCACGAGGAGCAGCCGACCACCGAGGTGGCCATTCGCCGTACTGTGGCCGAGGACCTGTATCTCGTCATGCCGGCCTACGAACTGAAGGACCAGTCGATGAGCCTCCAGGTTGTCGTCAATCCGCTGGTGAACTGGATCTGGGCGGGCTTCGGGATCATGGTGCTGGGGACCGGCATCGCCCTGCTCCCAGAGCGCGCGTTCGCCTTCGCGCAGGCCCGCGTGGCAGCCGGGACCGTCGTCACGCCAGTCCGGTGAAGTCAGGAGTCCCTATGACAGGCAAGGCAGCCGCACCGCCCGATCGCGCGGCAGGGGGATTGCACCCCTGGCACCTGCTCCTCGTCGGGGCGATGGCCTCCGTGACAGCGGGCGCCGTCATCGTCGCGGGGAGCGGCCCGGCCAACACCATCCTCGTCGCCGTTGCCATCCTGTCGGCCGTGCTGGTTGCGCTGGGGGTCTTCAGGACGCTCGCCCCCTTCGCCCGCACGGACGCCGGAGAGCAGGTGGAGATGGTCGCGGGTCGGACGAGATCGGCACTCGAGCGCGAGAAGATGCTGGTCCTGCGGTCGATCAAGGAAGCCGAGTTCGACCGCGCGATGAAGAAGATCTCCGACGCCGACTTCCAGGAGATGTCCGCCCGCCTGCGCCAACGAGCGGCCGGTCTGCTCCGCCAGCTCGACGGCGACGCCGGCTATCGTGCGCTCATCGAGCGGGATCTGGCGGCCCTGCTCGGCCGGGAACCGGGGCAGGGGGCGCGGCCCCCCGCCGCGCCGGGACCCATCGTGCCGCACGCGACGGTGTGTGCGGGGTGCCGGACCGCCAACGACAGTGACGCGCGCTACTGCAAGGCGTGCGGGGCCGCGCTGACAGGGGGTGTGGCGTGAAGCGGAGACTGCTGGCTGCGGCGATGCTGGCCGCGATGGCCGGCGGCCCTCCGGCCGCCGCGCAGATGCCCGACGCGAGACAAATGTCCGGGATCCCGATGCCGACGGGCGATACCCCGGCCGGCACGGTCGTGGTCCGGCTGGTGCGCGGCCAGCTGGGCAACGACATCGCCAATCACCCGGTTGAACTGCACGTCGGCGCCGAGACGCGCCGCGCGACCACGGACGGGACGGGTCGCGCCACCTTCGAGAACCTGCCGGCCGGAGTCACCGTGCATGCCGTGGCGGAAGTCGATGGCGAGACGCTCGAATCGCAGAGCTTCCCGTTGCCGGCCGGGGCCGGCGTCCGTGTGCTGCTCGCCGCGGGAGTCGGGGCCGCATCGACACCGGCCGGTGCCGGGCCGCCCCTGGCTGCAGTCGCGCCGATTCCCGCCGGGGAGGTGGCATTCGGCGGCCAAAGCCGCATTCACATCGAGTTCGACGACGACGAACTCGAGGTGTTCTACTTGCTCGAGCTCGTCAATCCGGCATCGACACCTATGGCGCCGCCGCGGGAGCTGGTGTTCGAGTTGCCGGCCGAGGCGGAATCGCCGTCGCCGCTCGAGGGCTCGTCGACGCAGATGACGCTGCGCGGACGGACGGCCTCGATCGCCGGACCGATCCAGCCCGGCACGACGCCCGTCCAGCTCGCCTATCGCCTGTCGCCGGCGGGCGTGTCGCGCAGACTGACTCAGGCGTTTCCGATCGCCTGGACACCTGTGCAGGTCGTGGTGACGCAGATCGGCAAGGTGCAGCTGAGCTCCCGCCAGCTGACGGGCGTCAGCGACATGCCGGGCGACCAGCATGCGTTCGTCTTCGGACAGGGCCCGGCACTTCCGGCCGGTACGCCATTCGTCCTCGAGTTGAACGGCCTGCCCAGCCGGACCCGCCTGGGTCGCACCCTGACCATCGTGGCAGCCCTCCTCGTCATCGGGGTCGGCGTCTGGGCGTCCTGGTCGACAGGAGGGCAATCCGCCGCGCAGTTGCGGCGCGCCCAGCTCGAGAGCCGGCGCGAGCGCCTCATGGCCGACCTGGCCAGGGTCGAGCGCCTGCGAGCGGCCGGGGGCGACGCTGGCCGCCAGGTGGAACGCCGGGAGTCGCTCATCGCCCAGCTCGAACGCGTCTACGGCGAACTCGATCAGCAACCCGTCGTGGGTGGTGGCGCGGAACGTCACGGGTGATCGTGGACTTCGACCGCCTCGTCCTGCGCGATGTTTCGCGGCACTTCGGCCGGCGCCGTGCGCTGCATCGTATCAATCTGGAGTGCCGCTCCGGTGAAATCGTCGGCCTGCTTGGACCCAACGGAGCGGGCAAGTCGACGCTTCTCGCCATCCTCTCGACGTTGCTGGCGCCCTCATCAGGCGACGTCACGTTCGGAGGCACCTCGGCGCGCGAGGCCGGGCCGGCATTGCGGAGATGCATCGGACTCCTGGGTCATGATCTGTACTTGTACCCGGAGCTCACCGCCTGCGAGAATCTCGAGTTCTTCGCGCGGCTGTACGGCCTCGACGCCGTCGGCCCGCGGGTAGCCGGCGCCCTCGCCCGGGCCCGGTTGTCCGACCGTGCCAGTGACGCGGTGTCGAGCTTTTCGCGAGGCATGCGGCAGCGCCTGGCGCTGGAGCGTGCCCTGCTCCACGAGCCCAGGCTGCTGCTGCTGGACGAACCCTTCACGGGGCTCGACGACGCCTCGGGGCAGGCTCTCGTCCGGCGCCTGCGTGAACTGCGGGCGGGAGACCGGATCGTCATCGTTGCCACACACGACCTGGACCTCGCCGAAGGCCTGCTGGACCGGGCGGCGGTGCTGCGCGACGGACGCCTGGCGGAGGTGGACCAGGGATCGGACACGCTGCGGGACCGATACCGCCGCGCCGTCGGGCGAGCAGCGACCGCAGTTGGCGCGACTGCCGGCGGGGAGGCCGGAGGATGAACCGCTTCTTCGCGGTTGCGTGGGTCGTGATGCGCAAGGACATCATGGTCGAGGCCCGCAGCCGCGAGATCGTCTACACCACGCTGTTCTTCGGCGTCTCGTGCGTCCTCGTGTTCGCCTTTGCCCTGGTCCGCGAGGGTCAGCCAATGGAGGATGCGGCGGCCGGGATCCTGTGGATCGCCATCGCGTTTGCCGGCACCCTGGCCCTGGGCCGGACGTTCGAGCGCGAGCGACACACCGAGACCCTGCGCGCGTTGATGCTCGCACCGAGCGATCGCCCGGCGATCTATGTCGGCAAGCTGTCTGGGATCGTGGCGCTGCTCCTCGGCGTCGAGCTCGTCCTCGTGCCGCTCGTGGGCGTGCTGTTCGACGCCCGGTTCGCCGCCAGCTTGACGTGGCTGGGTATCCTCCTCGTGGCGGGAACGCTCGGATTCGCATCGGTCGGGACACTGTTCGCGGCCATGCTCGTACGCGCGCGCAGCCGGGACGTCCTGCTGCCGGTACTGTTGTATCCCATCACGATTCCGGTCATCATCGCGGGAGTCCGCGGCACCGGGGCACTCCTGCAGGCGACGCCCGACTTACCCATGGCGCGCTTCTGGGCATCGCTCCTCGTCTTCTTCGACGTCGTGTTCGTCACCCTGGCGTTGTGGACGTTCGAGCCGCTGATGACGGACTAGGGAAGGAGTCAGGAGTCAGGAGTCAGGAGTCAGAATTCAGGAGTCAGGAGTCAGGAGAGGAACGCTACGATGACGTCGAGAGTAATCACCCCGCTGGCGTTCTTGCTCGCGATCGCGTTCGCCCTGGCGCCCGTACTCGTGGCTGCGGCCCCGTACGAATCGACGATGGGGCTCATCCAGAAGATCTTCTACTACCACGTGCCATCCGCCATGGTGCTGTTCCTGTCGGCGTTCGTGTGCGGGATCGCGAGTGCGGTCTTCCTCTTCGGCAAGAGGCCTGGCGCTGATCGTGTCGCAGTCGCAGCAGGAGAGCTCGCCGTCGTCTTCGGTCTTGTCGTCCTCGTGACGGGGCCCATCTGGGCCCGCAAGGCGTGGGGCGTGTGGTGGCAGTGGGATGCCCGACTCACGTCCTCGCTGTTGCTGTGGATGATCTTCGTGGCCTACCTGCTTGTCCGTCGGTTCGGCGGTCCCGGATCGGAGAAGCTCGGGGCCGCCATGGCCGTGTTCGGCATGGCGAACGTGCCGTTCGTGTACGTGTCGGTGAACTACTGGCGCACGCTGCACCCGAAGACATCCGTCGTCCCGACGCTCGCTCCGGAGATGCGGCTGGCGTTCTGGTTCTCGGTGGCCTCCTTCCTCGCGCTCTACCTCCTGCTGCTTGCCGTGAGGACGCGCCTGGAACATCAGCGGGCGCGCGTGGAGGATCTCTACCGCGCCGTCGACTTCTGAGGGTGACTTCGATGATGGACGCAAGGACGATTGCGGGATGGACAGCCGTACTCGTGCTGGCCTGCTCGGCTGGGGCCGTTTTTGCCCAGCGTCAGGCCCCACCGGGCACCGATGCTCGGCTCTCGGCACGCTACGAACTCACGGCGCACGGGCGTGCAGCAGGCGTGCCCGGCGTCGACGGCCTGAGGAACACGCGTCAGGGGCCCGGGCAGGACGAGTTCGTGCCGGCCAGCCAGCTCCCGGCGGTGGAACAGATGCCGGCCGCCCCCATGGTGATCGCGGCGTACGCGTTCGTATGGGTCGCGTTGCTGGTCTATGTCTGGTCCATCTGGCGCCGGGTCCTGCGCGTCGAACGCGACCTTGCCGATCTCGACAGGCGCGTCAGCGCACAGCAGGAGTAGCGGCGGCCATGGGAGAGATGGGCGCTGGACACTTCCTGTACATCCCGGCCATGGTCGTGATCGGGATCGTAATCGGCTGGATTCTCGGTTCGCGCGCTGCCCGGGACGCCTTCGCCACCGAGCTGCGGAAGCGCGAGGAGGACGTGGCGCGCAAGGCGGCGAGGGCCGCCAAGGCTGCAGCCGGGCCGACTCAGGGCGCGGTCCCCTGATGCCGCGCCACCGGCGGAGGATCGTCAGCGGCCCGCGCGCAGCCGAGCCGCGAGCGGTTCGGGAAGGCGCCGCTCGCGGATCCGTGACTGCGCGCGTCCGACCGGGTACTCCAGGCGCAGGAATTCGACCTGCCGTCGATCCGAATCGATGATGCCGTAAGCGGCTCGGGCGTCCCCGTCACGCGGCTGTCCGACCGACCCGACATTCACGAGATACCGCGCGTCGGGTGCCCAGTGGAGAACGGCGCCGTCCCCTGACGGCAGGTAGACGAGTTCTTGTCGCTGGAGCACGACCGCGAGCGGGTTGTGCGTGTGGCCGAAGAGGCAGAGCGGCCGCCGCGCCGCCTGGAAGGCGGCGATGGCGTCGAGGCTATCGAGCATGTACCGGTCCTCATCCTCGGGCGAACCATGGCAGATCTGGATGTCCTCGTCGACGAGGACAGGTCCACGCGGGAGGCTCCGCAGGTAGGCCCGGTGCTCTTCCGTGAGCACCCGTCCGGTCCACTCGGCGCTCAGCTTGGCGATTGGGTTGAAGTCGGCGCCATCCTCGAGGCCGGCCGCGACCTTGTCGTGGTTCCCCCTGACGGCGGCACATACGTCGAGACCCAGCATCCGGTCGATCACCGCGCCAGGATCGGCGCAGTAGCCCACGAGGTCGCCCAGGACCAGCACCCGCCCATACCCCCTCGCCGCGGCGTCGTCCAGCACGGCATCCAATGCGTCGATGTTGGCATGGATATCGGAAAGGACCAGGTAGCGCATCTGCTCAGAAGCCGTCAGGGACTCATCCACGCCATGAGGGCGTCTACAAGCTGTCCGACCGATTGCCGCGAGCCGTCGAGGCGGACGTGGGCATGCGCGTACGCATCCCGGCGCTGCGTGTACAACTGCTCGAGTTGGAGGCGTGTGCTGGCGAGGGGGCGGCTGCCGTCCATCGGAATCCTGCCCACGAGTTCGGCGAGGGGCACGTCGATCCAGATCACGGCCCCGTCGTTCCGCATGGCTGCCCGGTTGAGAGGATCGGCGAAGGTCCCCCCGCCGGTGGCGACGACAAGGTGCCGGGGCACGAGAAGGTCCAGCAGGACGGCCCGCTCGACGGACCGGAAATGGGCCTCGCCCCTGAGGGCGAAGATCTGCGCGACGCTCAGCCCCTCCTTCGCCTCGATTCGCTCATCCACATCCTCGACACGCCAGTCCAGGCGGCGAGCGGTCTCGCGCGCGACCGAACTCTTGCCCGCAGCCATGAATCCGACTAGGTAGAGCTTGTCGGCCCTCATGCGTCCAACACCGCCAGCGTCTCGAAGAACCCAGGATAGGACACGCTCACGGCCTCCGCGCCGAGGATCGTCGAGGGACGCCGGGCTCCGAGCGCGGCGATGGCGAACGCCATCGCCAGCCGGTGGTCTCCAGCCGCGTCGGCGACCCCCCCTGGGAGAGGGCGCGACCCATCAACCGTGAATCCGTCCGGCAGCTCCTCGGCGGCTGCACCTAGCCCGCGCAGCCCCGCGACCAGCGCCGAGATCCGGTCGCTCTCCTTCACGCGGAGTTCGGCTGCCCCACGAACCGTCATGCCGGCGCCGAGAGCCGCCAGGGCGGCGAGCACGGGCAACTCGTCGATGACGCCCGGCACGTCCGCATCGGCGACCCCGATGGGCTTCATCTCGCCGTACGACACGATCAGAGTGCCGCACGGCTCGCCGATGCCTTCGTCACGCCGTATCGTTTCGACGTGCGCGCCCATCCGCTCCAGGATGCGAAGGAAGCCGGTTCGCGTGGGATTGAGGCACACGTCCTCGACGGTGACGTGCGATCCGGGGATTCCGGCTGCCGCGGCCGCCCAGAACGCGGCGGACGACGGGTCGCCGGGAACTGATACCTGGGTGGCCCTCAAGGACTGTCCGCCCGCCAACGCGACCGAGAGGCCGTCTCTGGCCACCTCCACCCCGAACTGCTCCAGCGCGATTTCCGTGTGGTCCCGCGTGGCGTGGGCCTCCCTGACTCGTGTGGTTCCCTCGGCCCGCAGCCCGGCCAGCAGCACCGCGCTCTTGACCTGGGCGCTGGCCACGCACGGCGCGAAGTCGATACCCCGAAGCGCGCCGCCCGCGACAGTGGCAGGCAGTCGCCCATCGGTGGCGTCGATGGCGGCACCCATCTGGGTCAGCGGTTCAATCACGCGCATCATCGGCCGCCGCCGGAGCGACCCGTCTCCCACGATCGTGGCGGTCAAGGGATGTCCCGCGATCATCCCCATGAGCAGCCGCGCGGTCGTCCCCGAATTCCCGGCATCCAACGGAGCGCCCGGGGGTGCCAGGCCCCGGCGTCCCCGGCCGGCGACCGTCACCACCGAGACGCCGTTTCGATCGCGTTCGGTGATCTGGACGCCCAGTGCGCGCAGGCACGACCTGGTGCTTCGGCAGTCGTCGCCCGTGGCGAGACCGGTGATGACCGTGTCGCCCTCGGCAACCGCGCCGAGCATCAGGAGGCGGTGCGAGATCGACTTGTCTCCCGGCACGCGCAATCGGCCAAGGACGCGTCCAACCGGATGAACCTGTCGCCCCACTGTATGACCCACGAGGGCACTATAGCACCGCGGCGCCCTGCTTCTCGCGCCATCCACGGTTTGACGTCGCGCTGTACGGGCTCTTTGCGATATGTTAAAGGGCGTCCGTTGCGCGACTGTTGCGACTGTCCACCGGCCGACGAGATGACCCCTGTGAACGGCACGACCATCCAGTTGCAGTTCAGCAGCGCCTTCGACATGCTCGACATGGTCCAGGTCGTCTCCGAACACGTCGGCCGCATGCTGCGGTTCGAGGACGACGCGCTGCAGTGGATGGAAGTCGCGATCCGGGAGTCGGTCATCAACGCCATCAAACACGGCAACAAGCACGACCCGTCAAAGGATGTCTTCGTGGAGTTCACGATGACCCCGGCCGCGCGGCCCGAGGAACTCGTCATTCGAGTTCGCGACCAGGGCGAGGGGTTCGACCCCGAGTCCATTCCGGATCCGCTGGCTCCGGAGAATCTGCTGAAGGCGAGCGGGCGCGGGATCTTCTTCATGCGCAGCTTCATGGACGACGTGCAGTTGGCGAGGGCCGACGGCGGCGGCATGGAGGTCCGGCTCACGAAGAGGCTCGTTCCACCGCAGTAGTGCCACGTGTCCTGTTCCCTCGATCATCGCTTCCTCGCCTCCGCCATCGACATCGTCCTGCATGCGGGCGAGATACAGCTGTCGCGGTTCGGCAGCGCCCTTCGGATCGACAAGAAGGGGACGATTGACCTCGTCACCGAGGCGGATCTCGAGGTCGAAGCGATGTTCAGGCGCACTATCGCCGAGCGGTTTCCCTCGCACGACGTGCTGGCGGAGGAATCCGGCGGCACCCATCCGGCTGGGCCGCCGGCGACTGCATCGTCGAGCCACTGTTGGGTCTTCGATCCCATCGACGGGACGACGAACTTCGCCCACGGCCTGCCGATCTTCTGTTCGGCGCTCGCCCTTGAGATCGACGGGGTCGTGTCGGTGGCCGCTGTCTACGATCCGACGAGACGGGAGCTGTTCACAGCCGAGCGGGGCGGCGGCGCGTACGTGAACGGGAACCGGCTTCGAACCTCGTCGACCCTCCACCTCGTGGATGCGGCGCTCGTGACGGGATTCCCCTACGACGTCCACGAACGGGCCGGGGAAATCGTCGAGCTCTTCGGCGCGTTCGTGGCAAGAGCCCGCGCAGTCCGACGTCTGGGTTCGGCCGCCCTCGACCTCTGCTACGTCGCGTCGGGCCGCCTGGATGGCTTCTGGGAAGAAGGGCTCCGCCCGTGGGACGTAGCCGCGGCGTCGCTCGTCGTGTCGGAGGCCGGCGGGCGGGTCAGCGGACTCGACGGGGCACCGTTCCGGGCGCGCGGGGGGCATGTGCTCGCCACCAACGGCCTCATCCACGAGCAGATGCTGACCGTCGTGGCGTCGGTGAGGGCGGTCCGTGCACGAAACCGGACGGAGTGACCGTTCCCGGTGACACCCCGGGGGCGGTGCGCTCCCAAGGCCCCGCGGATCAGGCCATTCCCGCTGGCACCAGAAATGCTGTGGTCTCCGGCTAGACGTCTTGAAGGCCCCGAATGCGTTGCCCATGAATCGACTTGTGCTGGACGGCCTTCAAGACGTCTCGCCCCGCCGGAGGCGGGGCACAGCCAACGCTGTGACCGAGCGAAGCGGAGCCGCACCCGCCCATGCTCGGCGGTCCGAGGCGGAGCCTCGCTCGTGCTGCTTGGGAAGGGAGTTCATGATGAAACGCACGCAACTGGCAGTCGTGGCGGTGCTGGCGGCCTGCCTCGCGGGAACTGACGCGGCCTACGCGCAACAGGGACTCAACGTCCAGCTCGGGTACTTCTCGGTGCGCGGCGAGGATGGGCGCGTCGATCACGACGTCATTGCCGTCAACCGGCAGTATCTCCTGTTCGACGTCAAGGACTACTCGGGCTTCACGCTCGGCGGGGAGTGGACGTTTCCCGTCGGTGAGTACCTGGAAGGAGGCGTCGGTGTGCAGTTCTACCAGCGCACGGTGCCCTCCGTCTACGCGGACTGGGTGTACGACGACGGCCGCGAGATCGCGCAGGACGTGAAGCTGCGAAACGTCCCCGTGACGGCCACGATCAGGATTCTGCCCTTCGGCCGGCGCTCGGCCCTTCAGCCGTACGTCGGTGGTGGCGTCGGGATCAACGTGTGGCGCTACAGCGAAACGGGCGACTTTGTCGACTTCACCGACGGCGCCATCTTCCGCGATGCCTTTGTCGGTTCCGGAACCGCGGTCGGCCCGGTGGGGATCTTCGGCATCCGCGGCCGCGTGGCGCCCCAGTTCGATATCGGGTTCGAGCTACGCTACCAGTGGGCCGAAGGGACGCTCGGCCAGGACTTCCTCGACGACCGGATCGACCTGGGCGGGTTCAACGCGCTGTCGGTGTTCCGGATCCGATTCTGATCGGGCCTCCGGCGCGGCAGGGCCTGTTTGTGTTGGTTGCGGGCGGATCCCGACGCCTGATTCGGGGCGGTCACGTCCGGGTACTCAAGGGTTCGGGCCAGGCGGCCTGGCCGGGGCGGCGCGCCGATACAGCGCGACGCGCCCTCCCTCGGCCACGCGCTCGAATCCCTTCAGATACGAAGCATCCGACCGTGCCTTGATCGCGAGCACATCGCCTCCTTCGGCCTCCTCCTCGACGAGTACCCACCGTACGTGCTGGGCCGGCGCCCGAAGGGCTGTCTCCCAGATGGCGCCGTTGCCTTCGTGCACGAAGTCCCGGATGTTGAAACCGATCCCGGCGAGGTCCTGCATGTAGTGCGCGAGGGCACCCATGCTGGCCAGCACGGGTTCACCATCCCAGTGACGGTCGAGGTAGGCGGTGATGGCGCCACGGCCCGCCCGGTGGCGCTCGTCGAGCCGGGACTCGACAAGTACGGGTGAATCCCCTACGAAGGGGAGTGGCCCGAACAGAACCGTACCGAACACGAGCGGGGCAACGATCGTCTGTCGCCGTCCCGACAGACCAACCAGGATGCCGAGGCCGAGGGCGAGAGCCGGCACGAGGGCTACCATGTAGCGGAAGCGGAAGGGATGGCCCGCGTAGAAGGCGTACCAGGGGAGGGCAGCCGCAGCCACCAGCGCTCCGGTCAAGAGCAACACACCCCCTCGCCCCGACCGTCGCCGGGCGCCCACGATTGTCGCGGCGAGCAGTCCCGCACTGCCGAGAATCGCCACGGGGTATCCCGTCAAGTGGTGAGCGCCCCACCAGACGGCGACGAGCGAGCGAATCGCCCGGCCGCGCGTCAACGTCTCGGGGACATAGAAGCCGGAGCTCACGAACCACTCGCCGACCGTCGCCCTGCCCAGGATCATGAACAGCAAGACGGCCGCCAGAGGATACGCGGCAGCTGTCATGACGTGTCGCAGCGCCTGCCGGCAAGGGGTGCCCGACCGCAGGTGCGCGATCAGGCTGAGGCCCAGCAAGGCGCCCGTCATTGGCCAGGCCTCGTACCGGACGAGGCAGGCGGAGGCCATGGTCGCGCCAGCCAGATGCCTGGGCAAGGGCTCTGCCGGAGCAGAAAGTGCCCGGGAGGCCAGCCACAGCGACAGGGCCGAGAGTCCGATGAGCAGCGGCTCGGTCATGGGCGTGGCCGAGAGGTACAGCACGTCGGGGTTGACGAGCAACGCGCCTGTGCAGACGAAGGCCGCGGCTCGAGAGCCGGTGGCAGCCAGCGCCACGCGCGCCAGCGCCCAGATCGCCAGCGCCAGGCTCGTGACGGAGATAGCCGTCGCGGAGGCACCAGTGCGGTAGAGCGCGTCGATCTGAACAGGAAGTGCGTTCAGGAGGTGGGGAAGCGGCAGCCAGACGGCGCCGACTTGCTGCCAGCCCGGAGTCAGGCTGTCGAAGATGCGCCGCGCGACGACCAGGTGAGCCCGCGCGTCGTAATGGCTCAGCGTCAAGCCGGCCGCCCAGTAGTATCCGGCTGCCAGAGAGCCCACCACCAGCGCGATTGCGGCGAGTCTCGCGGCATCCTGTCCGCTTGCGGGCCAGGCCGATCCCGGTGTCCGCGCCGATCGCTGCGGGTTCGAGCGCTGGGCTATAATCGACAGGTTTTTCAGTCGCATCGCCACGAGAGTCGCCGGCAAGGGGCCGGTCCCCAATCCTCGACGGTACGGTAGCAACTGTATGGCACGTTTCGTCAACTGGATCCAGGCATTCGCCCTGGCCATCGGGGGGCCCGGGCTCTTCCTGGTGGCATTCCTCGACGCCTCGGTACTGTCGTTGCCGCAGATCAATGACCTCCTGATCGTCGTGATGGTGACGCGACACAAGTCGTGGCTCCTGTACTACGGGACCATGGCGACCGCGGGCTCCGTTGCGGGATGTCTCATCGTGTACTACCTCGGCCGAAAGGGTGGGGAAGCGCTCCTGCGCAAGCGATTCAAGAGCGGCCAGGTGGAGGCCGCGTTCGAGAAGTTCAGGCGCTACGGCATGGCCGCTGTCGTCGTACCCTCGATGCTGCCGCCGCCGACACCCTTCAAGCTGTTCTGTCTGGCGGCAGGAGCCTCGGGCATGTCGGCCGGGACCTTCTCTGCCGCGGTCGCCATCGGCCGCGGCGCGCGTTATGCGGGTGAAGGCGTTCTGGCGTACTACTTCGGCGAGGCCGCCTTCTCATATCTCAGGGAGCACGGAAACGCGGTCGCCTGGTGGGTGGCCATCATGACGGCGGCCGCGCTGGCGGCGTACTACTGGCACCGCCAGAGGCGACGCGCGCGGTATAATCCGGAGACACCTTGAGCGCACCGGAACTGTCCGTCGTCATTCCTGTTCGCAACGAATCCGCCAGCATCCCGGAGCTGTACGGGGAGTTGACCGCCACGCTCGACGCCTGGGGGCGTCCGTACGAGCTCATCGTGATTGACGACGGCAGCACCGACGACAGCTTCGCGCGGCTCGCCGATCTCCAGGCGGGAGACAGCCGGCTGCGGGTGATTCGATTCAGGAAGAACTTCGGCCAGACGGCGGCGTTCGCGGCCGGATTCGCCCACGCTCGCGGGCGGTTGATTGCCACCTCCGACGGCGATCTTCAGAACGATCCGCGCGATCTGCCGGCGCTGGTCGGCGTGGTCGAAGCTGGAGCGGACATCGCCGCCGGGTGGCGGAAGGCCCGGAAGGACCCGTTCTTCACCCGCCGGATCCCGTCGATGATCGCCAACTGGATCATCTCGCACACGACGGGCGTCAAGCTGCACGACTATGGATGCTCGCTCAAGGTGTTCAGGGCCGAGGTCGTCAAGTCGATGCGGCTGTACGGCGAGATGCACCGGTTCCTGCCGGCTATCGCCAGCGAGTTCGGTGTCACGATCACCGAATGCGTCGTCAACCATCGGCCGCGCCGGTACGGCAGGTCGAAGTACGGCCTGGGGCGGACGGTGCGTGTCATTCTGGATCTGCTGACGGTCAAGTTCCTCCTGAGCTACGCGACGCGACCGCTGCAGATCTTCGGACTGTTCGGTCTCATCATGGGAGCGGCCGGCGGGGTGATCAGCGGCTGGCTGGCCTACCAGCGCCTGTTCGGATACGAGTCGATCGCCAACCGTCCATTGCTGCTCTTCGGCATCCTGCTCGTCTTCACGGGTGTCCAGTTGATCACACTGGGCTTGCTTGCCGAGATGCAGGCCCGGACCTACCACGAATCGCAGAACAAGGCGACCTACGCGATCAGGCAGGTGCTGGAGGTACCAGACGAGTGCGCGGCGGAGCCGCCGCGAGACGGCTGAACGCCCTCTGGACTACCGAACTGCCGCCGCTGGCGCCGTGCGCTCAGCCTGAGCCGATGCCAGCCCCTTGGATATCAAGACCTCGCGTACGGCATCCGCGAGGGTCTCGTGGCCCCGCGCCCGCAGATGATCGTCGATCACGAAGAAGTCATCAGCCTTGAGGAGGGGCTGCGTGTCGAGGACGACCATGTCTCGGACGTAACCCGGGAGGCTCCGAGCGCCCTTCGCCGCGTTGAGCCCGGTCACGAATGAACGCCGTACGCGGCGATCCGGATGCACTTCGAACACGATCACCTGCACGCCGTCCAGGGGCATCCGTCCCGCATGAACCAGAGCGTTGAGAAACAGCCGCGCCTCGTCTGCCGGGGTGACGGCCGGGTCCATCTCCTCTCGCGCAGGTTCTGGCGCCTCCAACCTGAGGAACTTCCAGGCCAGCCGAAAGACGTACTTGCCTGGATAGTAGCCCTGCTGCCGCGCATTATAGGCCTGCGCCTCGCGGTACAGGGGTTCGGGTAGTCTCTCGTAGCGGTTGCCGCGGCGCCAGTAGGCGAGGTTCTCGGGGATGTCGTTGTCGGTGTACTGGATCACCAGCGCCTTCAGCCGTGAACCGTCCAGGCGGTCCAGGAGCAGGCGCTCGCGAACCGTACCGTACGACGAGATACCGGCGTTCAGCACCCGCAGTCCGGCCTTTCGGCCGAGCACCTGGGGAAACGCGTCGTCTTGGGACACGGCCCACCCCATCACCTGTGAATCGCCCAGGACAATGACCTCCGGGGCATCCAGTGCGCCTTCGGCGTCCCGCAGGCCGGCGGAGTTGATGAGGTACTCGTTCGAGAACTCCACGTTCCCGAAGGTGCACGTCCCAGGCCTGAGCGTGTATCCGAGGACAGCGTCCCACCGGGCGCATGCCGGATCGAACTGAATGATGTTCCGCCGGAAGTGGCGGTAGACCTTCTGCGTGAAGTCACGGGCAGAGGTGGGGAGCCGAACGGTCAGGGCCGGCACGTGCAGCATCGCCAGGACGGACAGCTCCAGGAGGGCAAGGGCCACCCCGACATTGACGATGGCGATCAGCACTCGCCGATTCCACACCGCCCATCGTGAGGGGGCGGGCCTCGACGCGGCGCTCATGCGGCGGCCTTTCGTGCAATCACGGTGAAGAACCCGCCTTCGAGGTGCCCGGTCACGATCATGCCGAGGTTCACCAATCCACGCTCGAAGGGACTGCCGAGCCGGTCTGGCTCGAAGATCTGCTCGTGCTCCCCAAGCCTGGCGAAGGGTGTCGTCTTGGGAAGGGCGTGAACGAACGTGAAGCCGGTGTGCGCCAGCCATCCCAGGACTTCCCCCACCGTGTGCTTCGATTCGTGAGGGTTCTTGTACTGATCCATGAACCACGCCGTCCGCTTTGCGAGGCTGAGCCCCGGGTTCACGACGTGCCGATCCAGGAACTTCCCCTTGTCGCCCGATGCGTTGAAGATCAGCCGCCGCAGGTCGGTCGCCAGTCGACCGTACTTGTGGTAGAGACCGACGAGGATGTAGCCGCGAGGTCGGACGAGCCGGGCAATCGCCTGGAACGCGAGGAATGGATCGCTCGTGTGGTGCAGCACGCCGTTTGAGACCACGAGATCGAAACTGCCAGGTCTGAAGCACGGCCGGAACAGGTTCATCTGGTAGAAGTGAGCGGTCTGCAGGTCGTTCTTCTCCTTGAAACGCTGGCCGAGCCTCAGCGAGTTGAGGCAGATGTCGGTGCCGATGACCGTCCGGTTGGCAACCGAGAGGAAGTTCGTGAGTTGCCCGGTCCCGCACCCGCACTCGAGGACCCTCGCCCCGAACGGGATCTGGTCGTCCAGCAGCTTCGCAAAGAGCCCCCGGCGGGCCTTGTCGATCAGACTGCCGACGTTGTCGAAATCGTCGTAGTTCGGAAACGGGTACTCTTCGTAGAACGCCTTGATGCGTTCGGTGACGTCATCCCTTCCAGGGGCCCATTGATTCGGGCAGAAGAGCTGGATCACCCCGTCCGTGACCGGGTGGGCACATTGGCAGGCCCGACAGCGCAGGCCGTCCTCCTCGATGTCCAGATGCCCATGGCACGCCGGGCAGCAGAACACGTCGAGATGCCGCGCCAGGAATGCTCGTTCGCCGTCATGCATACGATCGCGCCCCCGGGGGAGGCGCGTGGCCGCCCCTCCATCCGGCCATCATAACGCGTCGCGCCAGGCCGAGGGGCAGGAGGCCTCCCGCCTCTCCCCATCGGCTCGCCCACCCGCGTCCAGGCGCGCACAGCACCGGGCGCCGGAGTGGAGGGAGTCCCGACGGACGGTTGCCAGCGATCTGGTCCACACGTACAATGAAACGCTACCGACATCAGGAGTACTGGTTGACGACGATTCTTGGCCTGTCGGCCTTCTATCACGATTCCGCTGCATGCCTCGTCCGGGACGGGGAGATCGTCGCCGCCGCACAGGAGGAGCGTTTCAGCCGCAAGAAGCACGACCACGGGTTTCCAAGGCTCGCCGTCCAGTTCTGCCTGCGCGAGGCTGGCGTGCGGCCGGACGACCTCTCGCTCATCGCCTTCTACGACAAGCCGTGGCTCAAGTTCGAGCGCCTGCTGGCCACCTACCTGAGTTTCGCCCCGGCCGGCCTGCCCTCGTTCGTCAAGTCCATGCCGCTCTGGCTGAAAGAGAAGCTGTGGATGGACGACCTGATCAAGCGGGAGGTCGGCGGATCCGCCCCCGTACTCTATCCGGCCCACCACCAGTCGCATGCGGCGTCGGCGTTCTTCCCCTCCCCGTTCGAGCGGGCCGGGATCCTCACCATCGACGGGGTCGGGGAATGGGCGACGGCGTCCTGGGGCGCCGGCGAAGGGAACCGAGTGGAGGTGAGGTGCGAGATGAACTTCCCGCACAGCCTCGGCCTCCTCTACAGCGCCTTCACGTACTACACGGGCTTCAAGGTCAATTCTGGCGAGTACAAAGTGATGGGGTTGGCCCCCTACGGCGAGCCGCGGTACGTCGACACCATCCTGAAGGAACTGGTCGACCTCAAGGCCGACGGGTCACTTCGGTTGAACATGCGGTACTTCAACTACTGCCAGGGCCTGACGATGACCTCCAAGGCCTTCGACGAGCTCTTCGGCGGCCCGCCCCGGCAGCCCGAATCGGCGCTCACCCAGCGGGAGATGGACCTCGCCCGTTCCCTCCAGGATGTGACCGAGATGGCCATGCTACGCATGGCTCGTCACGTCCGGCGGGAGACCGGCGAGCGGTTCCTCTGCATGGCGGGCGGAGTGGCGCTCAACTGCGTGGCCAACGGCAAGATCCTGCGCGAAGGCATCTTCGACGACATCTGGATCCAGCCCGCCGCCGGCGATGCGGGGGGAGCCCTCGGAGCGGCGCTCTTCGCCCACCATCAGGTCCAGGGCCAACCCAGGCGCGGCACCGTCGGACGGGACCGACAGCGCGGTTCCTACCTCGGGCCGATGTTCGACGGGACCGCCATTGAATCGTGGCTCCGCGCCGAGCGCCTGCCGTACCGCCGTCACACCCCGGACGAGGTCCCGGCCGTGGTGGCGAGGCTGTTGGCCGACCAGAGGATCGTCGGGTGGTTCTCCGGCCGGATGGAGTTCGGGCCCCGCGCCCTGGGGGCCCGCAGCATCATCGGCGACGCGCGCAATCCGAAGATGCAGTCCCTCATGAACCTCAAGATCAAGTTTCGGGAGTCGTTCCGCCCGTTCGCTCCGTCCTGTTTGCTGGAGGATGTCGATCAGTACTTCGAACTGGACCGCCCGTCACCGTACATGCTCCTGGTGGCGGACGTGCGTTCGGAACGCCGGCTACCGATGACGCCCGAGCAGGGGCAGCTGTTTGGCATCGAACGGCTCAGCGTGCCGCGCAGCGACATCCCGGCCGTTACGCACGTGGACTACTCGGCGCGGATCCAGACGGTCGATTCGGTCGACCATCCCCAATACTACCGTCTGATCCGCGAGTTCAAATCGATCACTGGCTGCGGGGTGATCATCAACACCAGCTTCAACGTGCGGGGCGAGCCCATCGTGTGCACGCCCCAGGACGCGTACCTCTGCTTCATGCGAACGGGTATCGACGTGCTCGTGCTCGAGAACCACCTCCTGTTCAAGGGTGAGCAGCCGCCGCTGGCCGGCGACGAGGACTGGCGCTCGAAGTACCAGTTGGACTAGTGCCCTGGAACCGTGATGCCTCACACAATTCCCGGGCGGGGCATCCCGCCTGGCGGCGTTGCTCCTCCCTCACATACCGGGAGTATGCTCAGTCGTCGCGCCTTGCCAGCCGGGCGCCGCGC
>JBFMFH010000125.1:0-11354 GCA_040752275.1 Acidobacteriota bacterium | reverse complement strand
CTCGGGCGGGGCCGGGGCCTCCTCGGTGGGCGCGGGCGCCGGCTGTTCCTCGGCCTCCTCGGCGGCTTGAACGTCCGCCGCCGGCTCAGGTCTGGCGACCTTCGCCGCCTTCACGAGGCGCGGCGGCGGCAGCGAGGGCTTGGCCGGCGCCGGCGGCTCGGCCTTCTTGCCGGGCGTCGGCTTCTTGACCTTGGCAGCGGCGCCTTTGGCGAATGGGTCGCCGGATGGCAGCGTGATGCCGCGCTCGCGGGCGAGGCGCTCGACGAACTGCCGCGCCACGATCTCCTCGACGCTGCTCGACGCGCTCTTGACCTCGATGCCGTGTTCACGCCTGAACAGCGCGATCACTTCCTGGCTCGTCGTGCCAAGGATTTCTGCAATCTGGTAGATCCGAACTGTCGCCAACGCTGACCTCTACTGTTGCTTCATCTGGACTCGGGGGCTTCCGGTTCCTGTCCGTCTGGCGCCACGTCTTCCGCAGCCGCCTGGGGTTCGTCCGCCTGCCGATCGGTAGACGCGTCTGCCGGCGGGACGGCGGCCTCCCGCGCTGCGTCAAGGACGGCCGCCACCGTCTCGTCATCGAAGCCGAGCGCCGCGAGTCCGGCCGGGTCCGCGGCCGCCACGGCGGAAGCCGTAGCATAGCCCGCCTGCCTCAGCGCGCCGACCACCTCATCGTGGATGCCGGGAAGCGTGAGGTCGGCCGACACGCCTGGCGCGCCGCCCTCGGCGGCACCCTCAGGGAAGTCGAGCCCCATGAGCTGAGCCTCGACCTCCTTGCGTTTCTCCTCCTCGCTCTTGATGTCGATGCGCCACCCCGTCAACTTGGCGGCGAGGCGGACGTTCTGTCCCTTCTTCCCGATGGCCAGCGACAGCTGCTTGTCCTCGACGACGACCTCCATCACGCGTTCGTGATCGTCGACGATGGTCACGCGCTGGACCTTGGCCGGGCTCAGACTGTTGGTCACGAACGTGACTGGGTCCTCCGACCACTCGACGATGTCGATCTTCTCGCCGCGCAACTCGCGAATGATCGCCTGCACACGGGTGCCTTTCATGCCGACGCAGGCTCCGACCGGGTCGACATCGCGCTCGCGCGAGTAGACGGCCACCTTCGCCCGGTCGCCTGCCTCGCGGACGGCGCCCTTGATCAACACCGTGCCGTCGTAGATCTCGGGCACCTCCTGCTCGAACAGCTTGATCAGCAGGGCGGGATCCGTGCGGGACAGCTCGATCTGCGGGCCCTTGATGGCCTTCTTCGGGTCCTTGACCTCGCGGATGACGGCCCGCACCCGGTCCCCCGGGGCGTAGCTTTCGGCGCGGGACTGCTCCCGTCGCGGAAGCACCGCTTCGATCCGGCCGACCTCCATGATGATGTCGCCGTTCTCGAACCGCTTGACGGCGCCGGTGAGAACCTCGCCGATCCGCTGGCTGTACTCGGCCGAGATGTGCTCCCGCTCGGCCTCGCGCACCTTCTGGAAGATCACCTGCTTGGCGGTCTGAGCGGCGATCCTCCCGAACTGATCGGTCGGCTTCGGGAACTCCATCTCGTCGCCGGCTTCGACGCTGTCAGCCACCTCGTCGCCGTACGCATCGCGGTAGATCGCGCGAGCGTCCTGTAGGGAGATCTCGGTGGCCGGCGACGTGACGTCGTCGACGATCAGCTTCACGGCCACCAGCTCGACTTGACCGGTCTCGACGTTGAAGCGTGCCTTCAGGTTCTCGCCATCCTTGAACACGCGCCGCGACGCGGTCACAACCGCGTCCTCGATGGCGGCAACCACCACCTCGGGATCGATGCCCCGCTCCTTGGCGAGCGCTTCGATGGTCTGCTGAACGGGATTGCTCGGGCCAGCCATGCTCAGAACTCCACTTCCAACCGGGCGTGTGCGACACGCGACTGCGGGATGCGCCGCACGCGTCCCTTGGCATCTGCAATCAGCACGTCGCCGCCATCCATCCCCTGCAACCGGCCCTCGACGTGCGTCTGGCCGTCGACGGGCCCCGACAGGACCACCTTGGCCAGACATCCGGCGAACCGCCGGTAGTCATCCGGCCCGCGAAGCGGGCGATCGAGACCGGGCGATGACACCTCCAAAGTGTAGCGCTGCTCGATCACGTCCTCCACCTCGAGCAGCGTTCCGAGATCCTCGCTCGTGCGCTGGCAGTCCTCAATGGTCACGCCGTCGCCGGCTGTGGTCCCCGCCTTGCCCGGCCGCACAGGCGCGCCGGGCCGATCCAGGTAGACGCGCACCACCCACCCGCGCGACTCGCGGCGGAACTGCACGTCGAACACGTCGAGCCCCCGCGACGCGGCCACGCGCGCCGCGAGGGCGCGGATGCGGTCGAGCGCGACGCGGGAGGTGCCTTCGCTGGTCACGGCCCAGAACCCCTGAAACGCAAAAAGTGGGCACCCAGCCCACTTCAGAGTTCCCAGTGAAACATCCGAAGCACATCAGTATATCACCCGATCTCACTCCCCGGCAACGCGTCCTCCGCGTCGCTTCGCCACGGGTGGGGGAAACCGCCTGGGCCGGCGGCAAGGCCCGCGCCGGGCTGCGGCGATGGCCTCCCGGTGTGTGGCCCGGGAGCCACGCTCACGACCAGGTCGTACCCGCGGGCGTCCACCACGGTCCCGTCCACGAACCGGCCCGGCCGGCACGCGCCGGGGTCGATGTCGGTCAGATAGACGCACGAATCGATATCGGGGGCCTGGCTCTCCAGCCGGCCCCGAAACACCAGCCCGTGCTCGGGGGATGGGCCATCGACCAGGGCACGCACCCGCCTCCCGATCCGGTCCCGCTGCGCCCGGGCGACCAACCGCCGCTGGAGGTTCATCAGCGTCGTCTGCCGCCGCGCCTTGACGCGGGACGGGACGTCGTCGGCCAGGCCGTAGGCGCGCGTGCCCTCCTCGTGCGAGTAGGTGAACACGCCCAGGTGGTCGAAGCGGACGTCGGATACGAACGCCTTCAGGTCGTCGAACTCGGCCTGCGTCTCCCCGGGAAAGCCGACGATGAGAGTTGTCCGCAACGCGACACCGGGAACCCGGCGCCGGATCCGGTCCAGCAGTCGGCGGTAGGAGGTCCCGGTGCCCGGCCGCCTCATGCGCTTGAGCACCGTACCAGCCGCATGCTGCAATGGCAGGTCGATGTAGTTGCAGACGTGCTCGCACTCGGCGATGGCGTCCAGCACGTCGTCGCCAATCGTGGTGGGGTAGAGGTAGAGCAGCCGAATCCACCCCAGCCCGTCGATCCGGTTGAGCGTGCGCAGAAGGCGCGCCAGGGCGCCGCGTTCGCCCCGGTCGACGCCGTAGAAGCTGGTGTCCTGGGAGATCAGCAGGATCTCCTTGACGCCCCGCTCCGTCAGGCGGCGGGCCTCGTCCGCAATCGACTCGGGAGAACGGCTCCGGTAGTGCCCGCGAAGCCTGGGGATGATGCAGAACGCGCACGCATAGTCGCACCCCTCCGCGACTTTGATGTAGGCGTAGTGCGCCGGCGTGGCCAAGGTCCGCGGGGTTTCTGCGTCGTACAGGTAGTCCGGCAGCGCTGGAAGGAGCTCGACGCGACCCGCCTTGCGGAAGAGCCGGGCCGGCATGGCCCGGGTCCCGCTCGTACGGCCTTGGATCGTCTCGACGATGGCCGGGACCTCGCCGGTGCCGAGCACCTCGTCGATCTCGTCAATCTGGGTCTTGAGCTCGTCCCGGTAGCGCTCGGCCAGGCACCCGGTGACCACGAGCTTCTGGCAGCGGCCCGACCTCTTGAACTCGGCGAGCTCGAGAATGGCCTCCACCGACTCCTGCTTGGCGGAGTCGATGAACGCGCACGTGTTGACCACGAGTACGTCGGCCTGGGCGGCGTCGGGAATCACCCGGTGGCCGGCCTGCTGCACCAGCCCGATCATCACCTCGGAGTCGACGAGGTTCTTGGGGCAGCCGAGGGAGACGAAGCCTACCTTCATCTCAGGGACCTGAGATTGGGGATCGGAAACTGGGGAAGGCTTCACGCTGATCGCGCAAGCGCAGTTCTCCGGATGCTCGACTGGTCCCCGGTCCATGATCCCTCATCTGCGATCCTGCCGAACACCCCCGTTCTAGAGCGGGTCTCATCCCGGAGTAGAGCGGGTCTCCTCCCGGAGTCCTCCCGGAGTCCTCCCGGAGTCCCCCGTCTCCTCCGGCCGCAGGCCGCGGCGCCACTCATCCCTGGTCCCTGTCATGGATACAGCCTGTACAGCATTCTCGGATACGGAACGGCCTCGCGCAGGTGGTCGAGGCCGCAGATCCAGCTCACGACACGTTCGATGCCCATGCCGAACCCGCCGTGAGGGACCGTGCCGAAGCGGCGCAGATCCAGGTACCAGTCGAATGCCTCCGGCGGCAGCTCATGCTCGCGGATCCGCTGCATGAGCAGATCGTAGCTGGCAATCCGCTGGCTGCCGCCGATGATCTCGCCATAGCCTTCGGGTGCGAGCACATCGACACACAGGGCGACCTCCGGGCGCTGCGCGTCGGGCTCCATGTAGAACGCCTTGATCTTCGACGGGTAATGGGTGACGGCCACCGGCCGATCGAAGCTGCTGGCAAGGACGGTCTCGTCGGGCGCGCCGAAGTCGCCACCCCATTCGAAGGGCTGGCCCTTCTCGTGGAGCAGGCCGACCGCCTCGTCGTACGTGATGCGCGGAAAGGGCGGGCGCACCCGCTCGAGCGGGGCGAGGTCGCGCTCGAGCTTCTGCAGCTCGCGGTGCCGGCGTTCGAGCACCCGTTGGACGACAGAGGTGACCAGCCCTTCGGCCAGCTCGACGACATCGTCGAGGGTGGCCCACGCCACCTCGGGCTCGACCATCCAGAACTCGGTCAGGTGCCGCCGCGTCTTCGACTTCTCGGCGCGGAACGTCGGACCGAAGCAGTAGACGCGACCGAGCGCCATGGCGTTGGCCTCGTTGTAGAGCTGGCCGCTCTGCGTCAGATATGCCGTCGCATCGTCGAAGTACTGGACCGGGAACAGTGTCGTCGTGCCTTCGCAAGCGGCCGGGGTGAAGATCGGCGTATCGGCCAGGATGAAACCCCGATCGTCGAAGAACGCCCGGACGGCCGCGATGACCTCATGGCGGATGCGGAGGATGGCGTGCTGGCGCTCCGTGCGAATCCACAGGTGCCGCCGATCGAGCAGGTAATCGACCCCGTGCTCCTTGGGCGTGATCGGGTACTCGCCCGCCTCGCTGACGATCTCGAGCGTGACGGCATCGATCTCGTATCCGCCCGGCGCCCGCGAGTCGGCGCGCACGCGCCCGGACACGACGAGCGACGATTCCTGCGTGAGGTGATCGGCACGCCGGAAGGTCTCCTCGTCCACCGCGGCCTTCGACATGACACACTGGATGAACCCGCTGCCGTCGCGGACGGTCAGGAAGTGGATCTTGCCACTGGACCGCCGGTTGTGGAGCCAGCCCCGGATGACGACCGGCTGGCCCTCGTGCCGGGCGATGTCCTCGATGTACGCGACCACTCCATTGTGTGTCATGACCAGCTCCCTGCGAGGGCTTCCAGCCTCCGCGCCGCTCCCGCCGCCCGCTCCAGTATGGGGGCGGTCTCGCCGCGTCCGGCCATCTCGAGCATCATCACTCCGTCGTACCCGACCTTCTGCAAGGCCATGACGACCCCGGGCCAGTCGATGGTGCCTTCCATCGGCGGGAGGTGGTCGTCTGTCGTTCCGCGGTTGTCGTGCACGTGCGTCGTCACGAGGAGACCCGACAACGTCTCGACGGCCCCGACCGCGTCGCCCATGAGGTGGGCGTGCCCCACATCCAGGCAGACGCCCAGGTTCAGCGCGTCGAGCTCGTCCTCGATGAGGCCGGCGAGCGACTCCGGCGTCGACAGTGCGTTGGGGATGACCTCCAGCGCGACCCGTGTGCCGAGAGGGGATGCCAGCTCGGCGATCTCCTCGATGCTCCGGCGCGCCGCGTCTCGGGTGTCCGCCCCCGCGTCCGGGTGGTTGTTGGGGAGCCCCACGTGGACGACCAGATAACTGACGGGCACCCGGCGGGCAAGTTCCAGGGCCGCAGCCGTCTCACTGACCGCAAGCGCCCGTTCCTGCTTCGTCGGCGACGCGTTACTGAAGGCACGCCCCCACCTGCCGTTCTCGACCCGTTCGGTGACCGGCGCGTGAATGGCGTGGAGGTGAAGGCCGTGGATCGAGAGCCAGCCGGCGACCTCGTCCAGCGCCCGCGGGTCGTGGTAGTCGAGGTGCGAGCGCGTGGCCACGATTTCGACCGCGCGGAACCCGCAGGCCGCGAAGCCGGCCAGGTGCCGCGCCTGCAGGCGCTGGCCGTGATAGAGCTGAGTCGACACGCCGAACAACACGGAATCGCTCCTCGGAACAGCCGCAAACCTTTATTCTAGTGCCATGGAACCGTGATGCCTCACACAATTCCCGGGTTGCTCCTCCCTCACATACCGGGAGTATGCTCAGTCGTCGCGCCTTACCAGCCGGGCGCCGCGCTCCGGGACTTCTGCAAGGCATCACGGTTCCAGGGCACTAGCAGTCCGTGGTGCAAGTCGGTCGTCGCACCGCGACCGGGTCGAATGCAGGCGGACGTGCACCACGGACTGCCGGCCCATGGGGCGGATGTGGGCCCGTGACTGCGTCCGCCAGCATGCGCGGAGGACTCCAGAGGCCTATCGCAATTCCGGCACCAGCGAAGCGAGCAGCTCGAGGAGCCGGCCGAACCTGGCGTACTTGGTCAGGTTGACTCCGGCGTGCCGCAGCGTGCGCGGCATGTACTGGATGTACACCGGGTTGCGCCGGACGGCCGTCTGGTAGCCGAAGGTGCCCAGTGCCTTCAGGTTCCGCTGGAGTGACATCAGGTCGAACCGGCGCCGGAACTCGCGCCCCGCCTCTCCGCTGGACGGCCGCCCCTGCAGCGCCAGGAAGTAGGCAAGGCACTCCTCGAGGTCTTCCTCCCTGATGTCCACGTACGAATCCCGCAACAGCGACACGAGGTCGTAGGTGTCGGGACCCATACGCGCGTCCTGAAAGTCGATGATGTATAGCTGTTCGCCCAGAAGCATGAGGTTGCGGCTGTGATAGTCGCGGTGGCACAGCACGCGCGGCTCGGCCGCCAGTTCCCCCGCGATGTCGGCCCACTCGGTCGTGAAAGCGTGGCGCTGCGCGTCGGTCAACTGCGCCCCCCGGTATGCCACGAGGAAGTGCTTGACGAAGAACTCGAGTTCCCATGTCAGTTTCGGGATGTCGAACGCCACCGCGTAGGGCAGGTAGCGATCTGACGTGAGCTGCCGCCCACGACGCTGCATCGCGTCGATGAAGCCGACCGCCTGCCGGTAGAGTGCGGCGTGCGCGGCCGGGGGTGCCGCGCCGAGATGGGCCTGCAGGGTGACGTCACCCAGATCCTGTTGGACCAGGATCCCAAGGTCGGCGGCGTGTCCGAGCACGGCGGGAACCGGCACCGGGATCTCGCCGAACAGCTTCGCGACATTGACGAAGGGCAGCGTCTCCATCTCGAAAGGCTGGCAATGGAGAGCCAGCACGGTGGACGCCCGTCCGGGGCGGATCACGCGGAAGTACCGCCGGTCGGAGGCATCGCCCGTGAGTGGCAGGACGATCGCCCGCCCCTCGTCGAGGCCTTCCCGCGCGAGATAGGCGGTGATGGGATCCGGCAGGGGCGTGTCCGGCGTGGATTTGAGGGTCGTCATGCGCCAATCCTGGCTCGGCCGCCGCCGGCCGATGTCGGGCGAAGCTGCGCCTCAGACCGCCGAGTGCGTGCGGATGTCGCTCCGTCTCGACCGATCACAGTACCGACTTACTCCAGGCCCCGCCTGTGGCGGGGCGTAGACGTCTTGAAGGCCGGAGCAACACTCGACTCAAATGCAACGAATCTCGGCCTTCAAGACGTCGAGGGGCGACACGAGCAGTGTGCCGATCTGGCGTTCGAAGGGCTCGCGCTCGTCTGCGCCGGCTGCCGGACGCAGCACACAGCGGGAGAAACGCGATCCCGCGGGCACCGCGGCCCCACCAGCCACGATGCACGCATCGAGGGTCACGTCACCCGGCACCAGGGATCCCGGCCAGATCACGCACTGCGACAAGGCCGCGCGCGAATCGACGCTGGCGCCGTCCTCGACGATGAGGTCGCCACATCCCGCCGCGCGCCCCGCGTCGAGGCACGTGGTCAGGTAGTGGGCGGCGGTCCCGATATCACGGAACGACGCCTGACTGACGAACGCACGCACGTCGCCCGGGTGTCGCGAGATCAAGTCGTCGTAGACGCCGCCCACGGTGTCGGATCGTGCCGCGGGGTCGAGCCCGGCGAAGACGTCGGCTTCGACAATCTGAATACCGATGAAGTGCAGCCCGCGATTGCCCGGCCCTCGTGCGGCGAACCCCGTCACGCACGCGCCCGCGTCGACCAACACGCCGCCGTAGTGCGCCGGGTCCGGGTTGGGGATCACGGCCATGGTCACCCGTGCCCCGGACGCGGCGTGCACGGCGGCCATCGCCCCCAGGTCGACGTTGCTGAGGGTGTCGCCGTTGACCAGGAGGAAGCGCTCTGCGTTCAGGATCGGAAGGGCGCGCGCGGGCCCGCCGGCGCTTCCGAGGATCTCCGGCTCCCAGGAGTAGCGGACACGCAGGCCGTACCGCGTCCCGTCGCCGACGGCGGCGGTGATCGTCTCAGGCCGGTGGTGCAGATTGAGTACGGCGTCTCGGACGCCGGTGCCGGCGAGCCAGCGCAGGATGCGGCCGGCGAGCGGCTCGCCCGCGACCGGGAGGGCCGGTTTGGCACACAAACGCGTCAGCGGTCGCAGGCGCGTACCGAGACCGGCCGTCAGCAGCATGGCCGCCCTCGGCACGGCCGGATCGTGAGTGTCGGGGCGATCTCCGGTCATCCCATCCGGCCCGGGTCGTCGAACACCATGTCGGCGCCGGAGAAGCCGAGCGCTTCGCGGTGCTTCTGGAACAGGGCGTGGTACGAGTCGAGGATGTAGTCCCCGGGGCCCCGGCCGAGGACCACCGCCGCGGCGGCAATCGCCGATTCGGACCCCTCGAGTTCGACGAACGTGCCAATCGGTGTCTCATCAATCGCGACGACGAGGTTGCCGGTGACGTACTCCTCGCGGTGCTTCTGGTAGCGGAACCAGGCCCGGTAGCCCAGCCGCTCGAGGACGAGACGCACGAGCGCCCCGTCGCCCACCTCCGTCTCGATTTCCTCTCTGAGTTTCATGGGGCCCGGCTGCACCGGGCCCTTGAAGGTCAGCCAGCTCCGGCGTCCGTCGCCGCGCACCCGCAGGAGCGAACGCAGGCGGCGCAGCGACCCGTCCTCGGTGTCGAAGAGCGTGTCCTCCTGCAGTCGGCGCTCGGCATGCGGCACCGCACCCATGCCCGCGACGGCCCGCCGCGCCGAGGCGGGCGAGTCGAACCGGAGCTTGACTTCCCGCTCAAGGTTCGTGGCGTTCACCAGTACATTGTCTCACGCCTCCGGAGAGGCCGGCGGCTGGGGTATGATTCGCCCGCGAGCCACCGGGCGGCGTGGTGTCACCGATGTCGTGCCGGCCCCGGGCGGCGCGCAACCGGGAAGGAGAGAGGCGTATGCGGAGGATCATCGTCGGCATCCTGGCGGCGGCGGTATCGGTCTGGACGGCTGGCGCCGCTCTGTCGGCGCAGGCCCCCCCCATCACGGCGGAGCGCACGGCGGCCATCGACAAAATCTTCGAACGATGGGACCGCCCCGGATCGCCAGGCTGCGCGGTCGGGGTGGCTCACCGAGGTCAGGTGGTCCACACAGCCGGCTACGGGATGGCGAATCTCGAGTACGGCGTGCGAATCCGACCCGACACGATCTTCGAATCGGGGTCCGTCGCGAAGCAGTTCACGGCGGCCGCGATCACGCTGCTGGCGCTGGACGGCAAACTGTCCATCGACGATCCGGTCCGGAAGTACGTCCCCGAGCTGCCGGATTTCGGGACCCCGATTCTCATCCGCCACTTCCTCAACCACACGAGCGGCCTCCGCAGTCAGTGGCCCATGCTGGCGCTGGCGGGGCGGCCTGCCACGCGCGTGGTGCACACCGTCGATGAGATCCTCGAGCTCGTGAGCGCCTACACGGAGCTGAACTTCAGGCCGGGCGATGAGTACTTGTACAACAACACCGCGTTCACGCTCCTGAGCGTGGTGGTCTCCCGGGTGTCGGGCAAGACGTTCGACGAATTCTGCCAGGAACGCCTGTTCGGACCGCTGGGCATGACGCGCACCCAGTGGCGCGACGATTTCACCGAGATCGTGGAGGATCGGGCCACGGCGTATCGACGGTTGCCGAGCGGCGAGTTCCGCACCCACATGTCGATCACGGACGTCGTCGGCAACGGCGGGCTGCTGCTCACGGTGGGGGACGCCTTGCACTGGAACGAGAACCTCGACAACCCGAAGGTCGGCGGACGCGAGATGGTCGAACGCCTGCAGACACGCGGCGTCCTGAACGATGGGTTCGTCAACGAGTACGCGCAGGGGCTGACGGTGACCAACTACCGGGGCGTGCGCGAAATCAGCCACGGCGGCTCGACGGCCGGCTATCAGACGTTCCTGGCCCGCTGGCCCGACGAGCGACTGTCGGTCGCGGTGCTGTGCAACACGACCGGCGTCAACCCCGGAGGCTATGCCCACCAAGTTGCCGACCTCTTCCTCGCCGGCAAGCTCCAGGAGGTGCCTCGGGTGAAACCGGTGGACGTTCCCGCGGAGTCTCTGAAGGCCCTCGCGGGCGTCTACCGGGAGAAGGCGACCGATGCCGTGGTACGCGTCACCTTCGACGAGAAGGAGAAATCCCTCCGCATCGGTGGGACGAGCGTCGTGCCGACGGCGCCGGCGGTGCTGTCGACCGGGAACGGCACGCGGACCTACACCGTTGACACGCCGGCTGGCGGAGGTTCCTCGAGGATCACCGAGAGCGACGGCGGGCGTACGAAGCCCCGCATCTGGGAGCGGGAGCCCGCGTTCGCGCCGACCGCCCAGCAGCTTGCGGCGTACGCGGGCGACTACGTGTGCGATGAGCTCGGCGGACTCGTCTACACGTTCTCTGTCGACGGGGAGATGCTGAAGATGCGGGCGCGTCCGGCGCAGCGCGAGATTCTGACACCGGTGTTCCCGGACGGGTTCCTCATGGATGGCAGCACCGTGCGGTTCACCCGCGACGCGAAGGGGCGCGTCGAGGGGCTGCGTCTCTACGCCGGGCGCGTGCGTCACCTCCGCTTCGCAAGACGCTAGTGCCCTGGAACCGTGATGCCTCACACAATTCCCGGGCGGGGCATCCCGCCTGGCGGCGTTGCTCCTCCCTCACATACCGGGAGTATGCTCAGT
>JBFMFH010000124.1:0-7971 GCA_040752275.1 Acidobacteriota bacterium | reverse complement strand
GTATGCTCAGTCGTCGCGCCTTGCCAGCCGGGCGCCGCGCTCCGGGACTTCTGCAAGGCATCACGGTTCCAGGGCACTAGCGCCGGGATGGAAAGGGGCAACCAGCGGGGTATATACGATTCGATCGCGCCAGCGACCTCCTGCGAAGGATGACTCCCGACCGGCTGAACGCCGCGGCGGTGTTCGAGAGCCTGTCGTGCGACCTGGGTCACCCGCTGCTGCAGCATCCGCCCCGCGAATCGTGGAAGACGCTCCCGGCCGACCGTCCCTACGGGGTACACAGCCACTACCGGCATCACCAGACTCGACAACGCCGCGGGAACGGGCTGGCTGCCCGGGCTTCTGGCTGTCGAGCGGGAGATCATGTCTCCGTGATCGTCAGGGCGAGTGACCCGCCTTCGAATGCTGCTTCCTGAAGGCATCTCGAACTGCCGGGGGAACCTCAGGACCCGGTTCTGTCTGGCGAGTCTGACCGAGACGACTCAACACGGCCCTCGTCAGTTCCATCTGACGAATGTACCGGCGGCACAGGGCACACATCGCGAGGTGCAGCCACATCTGCGCACGCGTCGTAAAGGACAGTCGGCCTTCCGCGTAGTCGGTCGCGAGCGCCACGACGTCCCTGCAGTTCAGCATGGGCCCCTCGGATTGTCAGTCCTCACCGGGACAAGACTCCTTCAAGGGCGCGCCGAAGACGGGTCCTGGCCCGATGGAGGAGCACACGTTGATTGGTCTCCGAGATGTCGAGGATGTTACACACATCCTCAGCCGTTAGTCCTTCCATGTCGCGCAGCGTCACCACCGTTCGCTGCGAAGCCGGCAGCGTCTCGAGGGCTTCTTCGAGCCGGCTCATCGCTTCGTGTCGCAGCAGGATCGACTCGGGCGAATCGGCATCCCAGGCCCCTGGCGGCCGGCTCCAATGTCCACCCGCCGAGAACCGTCCCGCCAGGTCCGGTTCCAGCCCAACGTCTCCAGCTCGCACGAGGTCGGCGAACGGCACCACTCGGCCCTCCCTGACCGCCCGCGTCCGCGCCCGGTTTGCCAGGATGCGAAAGACCCACGTCTTGAACGACGAACGCCCCTCAAACTCAGACAGGCCGTTCAGTACGGCCAGCCACGTCTCCTGGACTGTCTCTTCCGCGACATCAGCCCTGCTGATGAACTGGCGGGCAAATCGCAGCATCGAGCCGTGGAGCGACGCGACGACCTCTTCGAAGGCCGATTCGTCGCCCGCCAGCAACCGGTTGCGGAGTGTGGTGTCCGTGTCTGCCGGATCGTCCCGCATGGCGCTCACGCCGGCCGCCCGGCCGGTGCACACGTGCCGGTATTCTGGGACATCCAGCGCCTTTGTCGCAACCCCGCGTACGCCGCCCCCAAGGCTGATGCCCGCACGGCCGGCTGGCATGGTCGGTGCACGACCTGTCCGTGTACACCAGAACGGCCATCGACGCCGAGCTGACACCGCCCGGCACCGATGGCCACTCTCGCCGGCCGATGCGGCCGGTATACCCCCGTCTTACATGGCCTTCATGGCCGACACCTTCGGCCAGTTGGCGTTCGCCTTCTCGATGGTGCCCGCCCTGTTCATATCGAACATCCTCTTGGCCTGCTCGGTCGAAAACAGGTACGTCTTGCCGTCCTCGACGACGAAGAGCGTCGGATTCGACTTGACCTTCATGCCCCGAGCGACCGCCGTGGCGCAGAAGCCGTCGTACGCCGGCGTGTACTTCTCGGGCATCTTGTCGAACATCTCCTTCGCCATGGCGTTCGACAGGTAGTAGGTCCGGCCGTCGACCGAACTGACGGTGCTGAAGGCGGCGTCGCCCTTCGCGGCCATGTTCGCTTGAACATACGCCACCGGACAGTAGCCGCCGATGGCGGGCTCCGACTTCACTTGCGCGGGGAGGATGGCCGCGCCGGTAACCAGCGCGATCACGAGTGTTGACAGCAGTGCTTTCTTGGGATTCATGGACCTCTGCTCCTTCGGTTGACGAGACGTTACTTGGCCTTCAGGCTGCCGTTGACGATCCGCTCGCAGTAGCCGATCGGAACGTACAGCCACGCCTTGGGGTCGCTGTCGCGCTTCGACGTGCCGGCGCACGAACTGTTGCCCGTCGAAGCGCAGTCGTTCTTTCCGGCCCTGGCGATGCCGTAGCACTTCTCGGCCTTGAATCCGGGATCCTGGGGTGCTGACGCGCTGGCGGCGCCGAAGATGGCCGGGGCGGCGACGAGGGCGGCGACAGCCGACGCGAGGGCGAGGCGTCGATTGGGGCTCATACACGTAACTCCTAGCTTGAGGTTGACGGTGATGGCGCCACCACGCGGGGCACCGTTGCGTGATCAGTCTCGATAGCCGGCGATTCGTTACACGGACGTCCGCGCGAGCGGCTCGCCGGAACGGCGTGCGTGGTCCCCTGGCGGGTTCTGTCCGCCGCACCACCTGGCGACCAGGTGATCCAGCGACAGCGCACCAGGTCCGCGCATGAGCAGGAACAGCAGAATCGACGCCCATACGAGGTGCTCGACCCAGGCACTGGGGTACACGAACACCTGAATCACGCCGATCATGCCCAGTAGTGGCAGCGCGGCGATTCGGGTGCCAAGCCCGACAAAGAGGAGGACTGGCAGCGTGAGTTCCTGCCCCATCGCGATGCGTGCGGCCAGATCTGGCGGGAGCAGCGGCACCTTGTATTCGTCGCGGAACAGCATCAGCGTCATGTCCCAGGACTGGTATTTCAGCAGCCCGGCGGTGAAGAACACCGAGCCCACGCCGATCCGCATCAGCAAGTGCGCGAACGACACCGGCAACCGATTCAGCACATCACGAACACGGAACAGCGGTCCCATCAAGACACCTCCTCCAGTGAAGCCGGCACGACTGCGGTCACGAGCCCGGCCGCCCACAAAGCGGTGAGCGCACGGCCGGGATCGAATGTGTCGCAGACGGCCCACCCCCGATCGGCGGCCTCCGCCAGCCTCAGGCCGGCGTGCAGGGCCTCCCGGAATGCGAAGTCGCCGGCCTCGAGGCGCGTGATCCAACACGCGCCGCGGCTGCCCCGGACTTCCAGATACACGGTTGCAGGCTCGACCACGACGTGGTCGGGCGTCTGCTCGCCGGCGAAGAGCGCCATCAGTGTGTCGATGGGCCACGCAGCCTGCAGGTAGTGCACGCCCACCTGGAGAACCAGCCGGGCGCTAGCGACGGCCGCAGCGGGGATCTCCCGGAGGGCTGCGCGAGCGTCCGCACCGGCTGGCGCCTGGTCGACCGAGATGGCGACGCGGCCCAGATGCCAATCGCAGTCGGCGAATTCCCGGAGATACGGGATCCGCCTGCCCATCGGCGTGGCGGCGAGGTGCGCCGCGAACCCTTCGCCAAACTCCGCGATGCACGGCGCGTTCGGCGGCCGGCTGCGGACATAGTCGCGCGCCGCCTCGATGACCGGCTCCGATCCAACCAACCACTGAGTGGCGCGAAAACGGTCCAGGAGGGCACGAACCAGGCTCGCCTCGTAGTGCCGCTGGTGAATCGCCAGACGCGCGCGTGGATCGAGGCCACCGACCAGCAGCGACGCCACCCGCCCGGCGTCGCCCGTCACGAGCGCGTCGCGGAACCGTTGCTGAAGCTCAGCGAGCGACACGCGACGGTCCCTTCTTGGTCTCACGGCACATCGCCGCAACGGCATCGGCGCGCGCGGCCTGCTCGAGCAGCGCGGTGAAACTCGGGATGTCGTTGTCCCACTCGATCAGCGTCGGCTGCCACCCAAACCGGCCGAGCGCATAGCCATACAGCTCGAGTGCCGCGTCGTCGATCGCCGAGCCGTGGGTGTCGACGATCACCGTGGAACCCGGCCTGCCGTCGTCCTCGATCGAGAATCCGCCGAGGTGCAGTTCGGCGACGGCGCCCCCCGGCAGGGCGTCCAGGTAGGCGCGCGCGTCGTAGCCCATGTTGTGCGCGCTCAGACAGACGTTGCTCACGTCGCACAGCAGCCGGCACCCGGTGAGGTCCACCAATTCGGTCAGAAACTGCGCTTCGTTCATCGTGGACCGGCCAAACCCGACGTAGCGAGCCGGGTTCTCGACCAGATAGGGCCTCCCCAAGCCCTCCTGGACTTCATCGACGTGGCGAACCAGCACGGCAAGCGTCTCCTCGTCGTACGGCAGCGGCAACAGGTCGTTCAGATACTCGCCAGGATGGGTGGACCACGCCACGTGGCCAGATACCAGGACTGGGTTGATCAGGTCGATCAGCCGCCGCACCCGTATCAGATGGGTGCGATCGACGCCGTGCGCGCTGCCGACGGACACACCGACGGTGTGGACCGAAATGGGATAGTCCGAGGCCAGGTCCACGAGCAGTTCGGTCGCGTGGGGGTTGGCGACGAAGTTCTCCGGGTGGATCTCGAGCCAGCCGGCCGGCGGACGGCTGGCCACGACCTCTTCGAGATGCGGTAGCCGAAGTCCGACGCCGGAGGGAGACAGAGACAGCACGCCGATGAGTCTCGCGAGGCCGGCAGACGTTACAGGCCGCTCACCGGTCCGGACGGGCTGGCCCTCATGCTCCGCCAGGGCCGGCGCGGCGACCCCTGAGCGCACCCGTTGCCGACTCGTGTAACATTTTCGGAACTCGGGAGACCAAGCACCGATCACCCAGACGCGGCGGGACCGGCCCGCCGAACGAAGCCGTTGAATTCAGGAGCCTGAACATGTCCCCAACACGACGACCGCTCGCCGCCCTGCTCACCGTGATCGTCGCATCACTCGCCTGGCTGGCACCGTCCGCCGCCACCGCCCAGGGTCCGGCCCCTGCCACTCCACCGGCCCTCGGCGATGCCGCTGCGGACTTCACCCTCAGCCGGATTGACGGCAAGCCAATCACCCTGTCGGCCCTCGCGAAGGAGGGCCCGGTCGTCATGATCATGCTGCGGGGATGGGTGGGCTACCAGTGCCCCATCTGCAGCCGTCAGATGACCGGGTTCATGGGGCAGGCGCAGGCGTTCCAGGCGGCGGGAGCCAACGTGGTGCTGGTGTACCCTGGGGCGGCCGACGTGGTTCAGCAGAAGGCCGAGGACTTCGTCACCGGCAAGACGCTGCCGGGGCGCTATCATTTCGTCATCGACCCCGATCTGAAGGTCGTGAACCTCTACGGTCTGCGGTGGGACGCGCCTCAGGAGACGGCCTATCCGTCGACCTTCGTGATCGACACGGCCGGCATCGTCCGGTTCGCCAAGACCAGCCGCTCGCACGGTGATCGCAGCGCGGCCCCGGATGTGCTGGCAGTGTTGCAGGGTCTGAAGTAGCGGCAGCTCCGACTCGGAGGCCCGATCGTGGCACACATTCCGTACCGTTCGTTCGACGAGCTCCCGCCGGAAGACCGGGTCGACGACACCGATAACATCCTCCGGATCCACGGCGTTCACGGCCGCGTCATGCGCCTGCACTACGACCTCTATATCGAGTTGATGCGCAAGGCGGGGCCGCTCACGCGCATCCAGCGCGAGATGCTGGCCACGGCCGTGTCGGCGACGAACGGCTGCCATTATTGAATCGAGCATCACGGAGCGGGTCTCCGTCAGCTACTGACAACAGCGGGCGTGGAGGCGGAGCGGCAGACCACCTTGCTCGATCTGCTGTGCCACGACCCGGTGGAGGCGGGAACCGGACCTGGCGAGCGCGCCATGCTGGCCTACGCGGTGAAACTGACGCGGGAACCCGCATCGATCACGGCGGACGACGTGCGCTCGCTGCGGGACACCGGGTTCGACGATCGAGCCATCCACGACATCTGCGCCATCGTCGCCTACTTCGCGTTCGTCAACCGCCTGGCCGACGGCCTCGGAGTGGAGCTGGAGTCCCGTTTCCTCGCGTGAAGCGATGAGCCGCCCGCCGGCACCTGTGACGACCGCCACCTACTCTCCCGACGCGCCGTGGGCGAGATCACCCGTGGGCGGCGCTCACCCGGCACAGCACGACAGGCGGCTGACGTCGGTGTTGAAGGTCTGGGCCGCGAGCTTCAGGCCCTCGACGATGGTCAGGTATGGGAACAACTGGTCCGCCGCCGCGGCCGTACGGTCAGATGCGACGGTACAGCGAACGCGACGTTGCCCGTGTGACGTTCATCAAGGCGGCGCAACGCCTCGGGTTCAGCCTTGATGAGATCGCGGGCCTCCTGACCCTGGAGGACGGGACGCACTGCGATGAAGCGCGGGCGATGGCCGAACAGAAACTCACGGATGTTCGGGCGAAACTACGCGACCTGCGGCGCTTGGAATCCGCCCTGGCGCGCCTGGTCAGGAGCTGTCGCGCAACTGGCCAGGGGCAGGTCACCTGCCCGCTGATCGCGTCGCTACGTGCCCGGTGAAGCGGAGCCCGTGGACGAGCCCGCCCTGCTCGCGCACGGCACCGGATGACCACACCCTGACCCGATTTGACTCGGGGCGGACCTCGCCGGGAATGTCGGGCATCGGCTATTTCACGACCGCGGAGTCAGGGAAGAACGAACGCCACGAGAACCAGTACGATATGTAGGCAGACACCTCGGTCAGCCGCTGCCCCGCCAGCGGTCCAGACGTGGCCTGCCCGGCGTAGCCGTCCCACTCGGAACCCGTCTTCCGGTCCTTCAACCAGACGCGGCCGTTCTCCTCGCGCGACACCTCGAACTCGTGATCGCCCGCGCCGAAGATCTTCGCGGTCGATCGGTCTGGCAGCGCCACGACCACGACACGCCCGGCACCGGTGTCGATCTCGCGAAACGGCACACGCTTCAAAGCGTCCAGAAACACGGCCGTCGCGCCAGCGTCCGTGCGGAACCCGAGGACCCGGGCCTTGGGATCGAGGACACCGGAGAAACGGGTGCGGCCCGTCACGCCGATGCGGTCACTCGTGTGGTACGACGCGTACTGGTCGCGGGAGCCTCGACCACCAGGGGCCGCCAGAACCTGCGTCTCGGAGTGCAGCGTGCGCCACTGCTTCCACGTCATCATCTCGGACGGTACGGTCGTCAGAACGCCGCCCTTGAGGGAACCGTTGATCGCCTGGCCGGTCGCCTGAGCCCACCACGACTCGGTCTGCCGGTCGTACATGATGAGATTGTCGCGCCAGAGCATCCCTGATACGCCGAACGTGAGCGTGCGGTCACCGATCGTGCGGGCATACACGATGCCCGTGTAGCAGAGCGGTCACCATGTGACCGCGATGGCGCGGCCTCCGACGGTGTCGTTGACGATCTCGTGAGCGTTCAGCAGCCACGCGGAATAGGCCTTCGCCTCGCCGCCGATCCATACGCCGATGACTGGCTCGGCGTCCTGCAGGAACGTCGCCCGGTCGGCTGGAACGAACTCGGGGACATCGATGGCGGGAATGGCGTCGCGCGGCAGACCACGCATGACCGGGTCGCCGTCGATCTTGATCTCCTCGGTCCACGGACGCTGTGGCGCCGCGGCAAGCGTGGCGAGTACGAGCGTGATTCCAAGCATGGGAGCACCTCGACTGCGTGAGCATAGCATCGATCTTCGACCCGCCCGTTCCGGCATGGGATGACCTCCAGTCGATGTCAATTCAGCGGATGTTCGAACTCCCTCTCAGTCTCCCAGCGGAGCGAAGTGTTACGCCGGGCGGCAGCGATGTCCCGCGCGGAGGCGGGTGTAACGAACGGCTGGGACGTCGAACTACACCTCACGCGTCATTGACGAGCGGGTCGTCACGCCGGCCCGAGCCCGGGCCGGCTCTGGTGGCCCCTCGTCCGGGGACGAGTCCCGCCGCAGTCTGCGGCCGGAGTAGACGAGGATGTGATCCCGCGGCAGTCGGGACTCGGGATTTGGGATTCGGGATTCGTCGAGAACGGGCGCAAGATCGAGGATCACGGATGAGCAGGGCCGCGGCCTGCGGCCGGAGTAGACGAGGCTGTGATCCCGAGCGGGTGGCGCCGGACGGGCGCCCGCCGCGGCGGAAGGCCCTCAGCCGTGGCCATGTTTG
>JBFMFH010000123.1:0-20890 GCA_040752275.1 Acidobacteriota bacterium | reverse complement strand
GCCCTCGCGGGTCCTGTCGCCGGACAGCCCACCGCTGCTCAGACCCACAAACATGACCACGGCTGAGGGTCTTCCGCCGCGGCGGGCGCCCGTCCGGCGCCACCCGCTCGGGATCACCGTCCCCGTCCACTCCGACCGCAGACCGCGGCCGCGCTCATCTGTGAGAGCTGAACATGTCCGATCTCAATGCCCGCGTGAGTGAATTCGTGGTAGCCGTGACGAATGCGATGGGTCTGTCGCTGGCGGCTTCCACCGAGGAGACCCCGGACGGTGTGCGCATCGATTTGAGCGGCGACGGCGGGGATCTGCTCGTCCGCCGGCGCGGCGAGGGCCTGAATGCCCTGCAGCAGGTCGTGGCGGCAGTCTTCCGCCACGAGATGCCCGAGGGGAAACGCATCGCAGTGGACTGCCTCGGATTCAGGAAGGGCAAAGACGGTGAACTGCGGCAGATGGCGCTGTTCCTCGCCGAGAAGGCCCGGACAACCGGTGCCCCGCAGGAGATTGGCCCGCTCAACCCGTACGAGCGGCGCATCGTGCACATGGCGGTCGCTGAGCTTCCTGACATCTCATCGGAGAGCATCGGGGACGCATTCTCGAAGATGGTGATCATCTCGCCGCGGAGCTGACGCCGAGGACCCCCTTTCTCGCAGGACTCTCGCTGCCGGCGAGGCCCATCTGTGATCCTTCCCTCGCGGGTCCTGTCGCCGGACAGCCCACCGCTGCTCAGACCCACAAACATGACCACGGCTGAGGGTCTTCCGCCGCGGCGGGCGCGCGTCCGGCGCCACCCGCTCGGGATGACCGTTCCTTCTACTCCGGCCGCAGGCCGCGGCCCCGTTCGTCCGCCTTCGCCCTGGCGGGCTCCGGCGCGACAGGCGCTTCGCCGGCAGGACATGTGTGCCAGCCGAGCCCGGGGTCGGCACCTGTGACCCCACGCCTGTCAACCCTCCCGGTGCGTTTTGCGACCTATCGCCCTCGGCTCGGTTCGAGGGGCCCGCACGAGTGGGTCGACACGCGCCACCGGTGCTCTCGCTGGTGACCCCGCCGGCTGGCGGGCCCGGCAGCAAGAGCGGTCGCGCGATGAGCACGACGCGGCCCCCCTTCTGTCTTCTGTCTCCTGTCTTCTGTCTTCTGTCTCCTGTCTTCTGTCTCCTATCTTCTGTATTCTGTCTGTATTGTTCGACCCCACCTCCACGATCGCGGCCATCGCGACCCCGCCCGGCCGCGGGGGAATCGGCGTGGTGCGCATCAGTGGCCCGGAGGCGCGACCAACTGCGCAACGGATCCTTACCACCGTCAAGCCGTCCCGCGAGGAACACGCGGCGCCGGGCTGCGGGGACGCCGCGAACGCACGGAACGAAGAGGCGCACACACGCCGTGACGATGAAGCTGCTCGGGTCCTGGAGCCCGGGTTCTTGAGCCCGGCTCCCGGATCCGGGGTCCCCGCTCTCGCCCACCGGCACGCCACGTACTGTCTTGTGATGGGACCAGGCCGCGGCCCAATAGACGAGGCCGTCGCCACGTTCTTCGCCGGGCCGCACTCCTATACTGGTGAGGATGTCGTCGAGATCAGCGCGCACGGAAGCCCGGAGCTCCTGCGTGAGATCCTGCAGGCCGCGTTGCTGGCGGGCGCCCGGCTGGCCGAACCCGGCGAGTTTACGCTGCGGGCATTCCTGAACGGACGCATGGACCTCGCGCAGGCCGAAGCGGTCAACGACCTGGTTGACGCGGTCACGCCCCTCCAGGCAAGGGTTGCCTTCGACCAGTTGCAGGGAACACTAACCGAGGCCGTTGGTGCGCTCGATCGCGAGCTGTTCGACCTGGTGGTCCGTCTCGAGGCCTCGTTGGACTTCCCGGAAGAAGGCTACCACTTCGCCGATCGGGGAGAGATCGCGTCCATCGTCGCGCGCGTGCGCGAGGGTGTGGCCGCGCTGCTGGCGACCGCCAAGCAAGGCCGCGTGGTGCGCGAGGGACGGCAGATTGCGATCCTCGGAAAGCCGAACGTGGGGAAGTCGACGCTGTTCAACCGCCTGGTTGGGGCGGAGCGTGCGATTGTCACCGACATTCCCGGCACGACGAGAGATCTGCTGACCGAGACGGTCGACTTCGAAGGGATCCGGCTCGGCGTGGTGGACACTGCCGGGATCCGCGCCGGCGCGGATGTCATCGAAGCGGAGGGCGTCGCACGCGCGCGCAGGGCGGCCGCGGTCGCGGACGTGGTGGTCCTGGTGTTCGACCAATCGCGCCGCGTGGAGGCGTGGGACCGGGACTTGCTGGCGGAAGTGCGCGGACTGAGGCGCGTTCCGGTGGTGAACAAGACTGATCTGCCGGCAGTCTGGCGTTGGGCGGAACTCGCGGGGTCGATGACCGCGGGGCATCCCAAGCCCGTGCGGTTGTCGCTGAAGTCCGGCCAGGGCTGGGACACCTTTCGCTCTGCCCTCCTCCGCGCCCTCGAGGCGGACGAAGCGATCCGCGACTCGCCCATGGTGACGAACATCAGGCACCAGAACCTCCTCGAGGAGGCGCTCGGCGCGCTCGACAGGGCGACAGCGTCCCCTGCTGGCGTCTCCGAGGAATTCCTGCTCGCCGACCTTGCCGGCGCGCGTCGGGCCTTCGAGGAAATCACCGGCAGACGCACGACCGAGGATGTGCTGCGGGCGATCTTCTCGAGATTCTGTATCGGGAAATAGCGGCCGGCGGAGCTCCCCGCACGCGCTCGGCGGTCTGAGCCGCTGGAATGGGTATACTGCGAGTCCTATGCTCCTGGTTACGGGCGGTGCCGGGTTCATCGGGTCCAACTTCGTTCTCGACTGGCTGCGAGTGTGCGGCACCCCTGTCATCACGCTCGACAAGCTGACCTATGCCGGCAACCGCGAGAACCTCTCGGCCGTTGCGGGTGACGGGCGCCACCGCTTCGTGCACGGTGACATCTGTGACGATGGGCTCGTGTCGAGTCTGCTCGACGCCCATCGGCCTGAAGCCGTGGTCCACCTTGCGGCCGAGACTCATGTCGACCGGTCCATTCTGGGCGCCGACGCCTTCATCCAGACCAACGTCGTTGGAACACACCGCCTGCTCGAGAGTGTGCGCCGATACTGGATGAGTCTGCCGGCAGAGCGCCAGTTGCGGTTCCGGTTCCTCCACGTGTCGACCGACGAGGTGTACGGATCGCTCGGGCCGGCCGAGGCGCCGTTCTCGGAGGAGAGGCCGTACCGGCCGAACAGCCCGTACGCCGCATCGAAGGCGGCCGCGGATCATCTGGTCCGGGCCTGTCACGAGACGCACGGCTTGCCGACATTGACGACGAACTGCTCGAACAACTACGGCCCGTTCCAGTTCCCCGAGAAGCTGATTCCCCTGATGATCGTGAACGCGCTGGCGGGGAAGCCGTTGCCGCTGTACGGCGACGGGATGAACATCCGCGATTGGCTGTTCGTGGGCGATCACTGCAGCGCCATTCGGGCTGTGCTGGCGCGGGGACGAGTGGGGGAGACCTACAACATCGGCGGATCAAGTGAGCGCCCGAATCTCGACATCGTGGGGACGGTCTGTCGGCTCCTCGACGAGTTGACGCCGGACGGCGTCGGGCCACGTGAGCGGCTGATCGTGTTCGTGCCGGACAGGCCCGGGCACGATCGGCGCTACGCGATGGACACGACCAAGATCGAGCGGGAGCTGGGCTGGCGCGCGCAGGAAACGCTCGAGTCTGGCCTGCTCAAGACTGTCGAGTGGTACCTCGACAACCAGGCGTGGGTGCAGCACGTCATGTCGGGGGAATACCGCGCGTGGATAGATGTGAACTACGGAGCACGGTCGGGAAACAGTAGACAGTAGACAGGAGGGAGCGAGTCGGCCCGAGCGGCCGACGAGATTCCCGGGGCCGAGCGGCGAGACGGGGTGCGCGGCCGGCGGGGTCGCCAGCGAGAAACCCCGCGCGGGGGACAGAGGTGCACGAACAGCAGCGGAGGTATGTGATGAGCCGTCGGCGAGGGATCGTGCTGGCGGGCGGCAGCGGGACGCGTTTGTATCCGGTGACGCACGTCGTGTCGAAGCAACTGCTGCCGATTTACGACAAGCCGATGGTCTACTACCCGCTCAGCACGCTGATGCTGGCGGGGATTCGGGAGATTCTGATCATTTCGACACCCGAGGACACGCCCCGCTTCCGCGCGTTGCTTGGCGATGGCCGCCAGTGGGGCCTGGATCTGCAGTACGCGGTGCAGCCGGAACCAGGCGGACTCGCGCAGGCCTTCGTCGTGGGACGCGAGTTCGTGAGCGGAGGCCCGTCAGCGTTGGTGCTCGGTGACAACGTCTTCTATGGTGCCGAGCTGGCGCAGCAGCTCGAGCGTGCCGCGGGCAGAACCGGAGGCGCAACGGTGTTCGCGTATCACGTGCGGGACCCGGAGCGGTACGGCGTGGTCGACTTCGACGCGCACGGGCGGGCCACGGCGATCGAAGAGAAGCCCGCGAGGCCCAAGTCGAACTACGCGGTGACGGGCCTGTATTTCTACGATGCACGGGTTGTCGACATCGTGGCGGCGTTGAAACCGTCGGCGCGCGGCGAGCTCGAGATCACCGACGTGAATCAGACATACCTGGCGGCGGGTGAGTTGACGGTCGAAGTGATGGGCCGCGGGATCGCGTGGCTCGACACCGGGACGCACACATCGATGCTCGAGGCGAGCCAGTTCATCGAGACCATCGAACGCCGGCAGGGCCTCAAGATCTGCTGCCCGGAGGAGATCGCGTACCGAAAGGGCTTCATCGGCCGGGATCAACTCGCGGAGCTTGCACGGACGCTCCAGAAGAGCGACTACGGGCAGTACCTCTTTGGGCTGCTCGAGGAGGCGTAGCTGGTGAAGGTGACGGCAGCGAGGATTCCGGGCGTGCTGGAGCTCGAGCCGCGCGTGTTCGGCGACGAACGAGGCTTCTTCCTCGAGTGCTGGAATGCGAAGGCGTTCCGCGAGGCGACCGGACTCGATGTGACCTTCGTGCAGGACAATCACGCAAGGTCGTCGCGAGGCGTGCTGCGGGGACTGCACTACCAGCTTGAACGGCCTCAGGGAAAGCTGGTGCAGGTCGCCCGGGGCAGGATCTTCGACGTGGCCGTCGACCTGCGGCGTTCGTCGCCGGCGTTCGGGCGGTGGGTGGGTGTGGAATTGTCGGATGAGGACCACCGGCAGGTATGGATTCCTCCCGGGCTGGCGCACGGCTATCTGGTCCTGTCGGATGAGGCGGACGTGACCTACAAGGCAACCGAGTTCTACGCGCCCGAGGCCGAGCGTACGATCCTGTGGAGTGACGCGGACCTGGCGATCGCATGGCCGCACGATTTGGGCGAACAACCAATCATCTCAGCAAGGGATGCAGCAGGAACCCCGTTCACGAAAGCTGACGTGTTCGATTGAGGACCAGTTGTCCGGGTGGCTGGCCGTGCCACCCCCCAGCCGTGAATGCCTACTGTCTACTTGTCTCCCGTGTGCCAGCCGATGCCTGCTTCCCACCGAATCCCGAATCCCGAACCCCGAATCCCGAAGCTGGATGTCCTCGTCATCGGTGCCGGCCACGCAGGCGCTGAAGCAGCCTGGGCCGCGGCGCAGCTCGGCTGTCGCGTCGGGATCTGCACGCTCTCGCTGGAGACCGTGGCGCACATGCCGTGCAATCCTGCGATTGGGGGGACGGCGAAAGGACACCTCGTCCGCGAGATTGATGCCCTCGGCGGACTGATGGGGCTGGCCACTGACGCGACCGGCATCCAGTTCAAGATGCTCAATCGGAGTCGTGGGCCAGCGGTATGGTCCCCGCGCGCCCAGGCCGACAAGAGACGTTACAGCGCCTGGGTGAGAAGGACGCTCGCATCGCACCCCAACATCTCGTGGATCGTCGGCAAGGCCTGCCGCCTCGACCACGGCGGTGATCGGGTCGCAGGAGTGACCCTCGAAGATGGGACGACGATCCCCGCCAGAACCGTGGTCGTGACGACGGGGACGTTTCTGGGCGGACTCATCCATATCGGTCCGGAACAGAGACCGGCTGGGCGGGTTGGCGAGGAGGCGGCAACGGCCCTCGCCGAGTCAATCCGGCGGGTCGGGTTCACCATGGGTCGGCTCAAGACCGGCACGCCGCCGCGCCTCCACCGTGCGAGCATCGACTTCGCGCGCGGGGTCTCGGACGGTTCCTTCCGTCCTGAGCCGGGCGACGCTCGCCCCGTGCCGCTCTCGCATCTGACCGGACGCCTCGATCGCCCGCAGGTGATGTGCTACCTCGTCCACACGACGGAGCGGGTGCACGAGCTCGTCCGTGCGCACGTCTCTGAATCGCCGCTATTCAACGGACAGATTCGTGGAATCGGGCCGCGCTACTGCCCTTCGCTCGAAGACAAGGTCGTCCGGTTCCCGGAGCGCGAACGGCATCAGGTCTTCCTCGAGCCCGAGGGTCTCGATGTCGACGAAATCTACCTGAACGGCATGTCCATGAGCCTGCCGAGACACGTGCAGCAGGCCATCGTTCAGGCGATGCCCGGTCTGGCGGATGCTGAGATGATGCGGCCCGGCTACGCGGTCGAGTACGACTTCGTCCAGCCCACGGAGCTTCTCCCGACCCTCGAAACGAAACGCCTCGGCGGGCTCTACCTTGCGGGCCAGATCAACGGCACGTCGGGATATGAGGAGGCCGGGGCCCAGGGACTTGTGGCGGGCGTGAATGCGGCGCGCGCGTGCCGCGGCGCCGCGCCCTTCACCCTGGCGCGCGACGAGGCCTACATCGGTATCCTGATCGACGATCTCATCACGACCGGCTGCCTCGAGCCGTACCGCATGTTCACGTCCCGGGCCGAGCACCGCCTGTTGCTTCGCATCGACAACGCGGATCTCCGGCTGACTCCGCAGGGGAGACAGATTGGGCTCGTGACGGATGAGCGTTGGCGCGTCTTCGAAGCCAGACTCGGGCGCCTCGAATCCAACCTTGCAACAATCGAAGCCGCGCATGTACGCCGGGCCGATGGAACCAGGCAGCCGGCCGGGCAACGGTTGCGGCAGCCGGGCGCCCGTCTCGAGGATCTGTGGAGAACGGGGGTGCTGCCGCTGATCGTTGATGCGGACCACGCCGAAACCGACCTCGCGACCGCGGAAACCGTCGTCAAATACGATGGATACCTCAAGCGCCAGCAGGCGGAGGTCGATAAGGCCCGGCGGGAGGGTGCTCGCGCTATCCCGCGGGGCTTTCCCTATGAGAGAATCCCAGGACTGTCGCGCGAGGTGCGGGAACGCCTCTCCTCGGTGCGGCCGTCGACGCTGGGACAGGCCGGCAGAGTCCCCGGAGTGACGCCGGCGGCGGTTTCGGTTGTCGCCGCGTATCTGGAACGGTTCTGCGATGACGCCACGGGAGTTCAACGAGCGTCTGCTGAAGCGGGCCCGGCGGGCGGGCGTGACTGTCGACGCCTCGCTGGCTGACCGGCTGTCTGCGTACTACCGCCTGCTCGAATCCTGGAATCAGAAGATCAACCTGACGGCTTTCAACCTGGCTGGTGCGCCCGACGAGGCGATTGACCGGTTGCTGGTTGAACCACTGGTGGCGTCGCGGCACCTGGCCGGCTCCCACGCCCACCCGCATTTCGTGGTGGGACCCCATCCACAGATGCTCGATATCGGCTCTGGCGGCGGTTCCCCCGCGATTCCGCTGAAGCTCGCACTTCCGAATGTGCGCCTGCTGATGGTCGAGTCGAAGACGCGGAAGTCCGCCTTTCTGCGAGAAGCGATCCGTCAACTCGGTATCGAGGGCGCCGACGTACTGACGGCCCGCGCAGAGGAGCTGCTCGCCAGGCCCGAGCTGCACGAGTCCCAGGATTTCGTGACCGTCCGGGCTGTCCGAACCGAGCAGAAGCTGATGGTGAGACTCCAGGCATTCCTGCGCCTCGGGGGACGGATCATGCTGTTCCGCGCCGCTGGCGGCTCAGAATCTCCGCCCATGGTTACGCCGCCCCTGGTCTACGAAGCCACCGTGCCCCTTGTCGAGAGCTTCAGGAGCCGGTTGGTGGTGCTCCGGCGGATGCTCTGAGAACGGGGACCGGTTGTGTTGTTCCACGTGAAACACCCGCGTCGTACCGCGCAGCCCATCGACCGCTGTTCCACGTGAAACACTCGCGACCCCCGACCCCCGAGTCCCGAATCCCGAACCCCGAATCCCGCGCACGTGTGCTATCCTTCTCTCTCATTGAGCTGCAACACGCCCGCGTTTGGGTTGTATGACCAATCGGCCCGGCCGGCGGCGAGGGCCCCGAGAACCACCGAGCACACGCGCCCCATGTCCCGCATCCTCGCAGTCGCCAACCAGAAAGGCGGCGTCGGAAAGACCACCACGGCCATCAACCTCGGCGCCTCCCTCGCCCTCGCCGACCAACGCGTCCTCCTCGTCGATGCAGACCCACAAGCCAATCTCACCAGCGGCGTCGGACTCAAAGGGCAGGAAACCGACGCCGGCAGCATCTACGAGGCCATCATGGCCGACGAAATCGCCGATGCGTCCGCCTTCGTGATGCCGACAGCCATCACCCGCCTGTTTGCCATTCCATCGAACCGGGACCTCGCCGGCGCCGAAATCGAGCTCGTCGGGATCACAGCTCGCGAGGCTCGCCTGCGTCGCATTGTCCACGCACTTCGCGCCCAATACGACTTCATCCTCATCGACTGCCCGCCCTCGCTGGGGCTCCTCACCCTCAACGCGCTCGTGGCCGCCGATGCCGTGCTGATCCCGCTGCACTGCGAGTACTTCGCCCTCGAGGGCCTCGCCGACCTGGTCGGCACGCTCAAGCGCGTCCGCTCGGTCCTGAATCCAGCCCTCGATATCGACGGCGTCCTGATGACCATGTACGACGAACGGACCAATCTCGGTCAACAGGTCTCGCACGAGGTGCGGCAGTTCTTCGCGGAACGCGTCTTCTCGACGGTGATTCCCCGCAACATCCGACTCGGCGAAGCACCCAGCCACGGCATGCCGGTGATCCTCTACGACGCCCGCTCCCGCGGCGCCGAAGCGTACATTGCCCTCGCCCGCGAGATGCTCGCGCGCCGGTCTCCCGAGTCCCGCGCGCCTGGACGTAGCCTCGCGTCAGCAAACGCGGCGGAGTCGGGACGCCCGCTGGCCCCGCCCGAGCCTCACGGCAGCGAGCATGGCGAAGGCGCCAACCCCGAATCCCGAATCCCGAATCCCGAATCCCGCTCTTCTCGACGTAGCCTCGCGTCAGCAAACGCGGCGGAGTCGGGAATCCCGCTGGCCCCGCCGGAGCCTCACGGCCGCGAGCATGGCGAAGGCGCCAACCCCGAATCCCGAATCCCGAATCCCGAATCCCGGAACTGAGATGAGCGCCGAAAAACGCCACGCCCTCGGCAAAGGACTGAGTTCCCTGATCGGCGACGGACTGGACCTCTCCGTCCGGCCCGGTGCGCCGACCGAGATCGACGTCTCGCTGCTGTCGCCCAGTCGCTACCAGCCTCGAAGCACACCGGGCGACGCCGGCATCGATCAACTGGCCGAATCCATCCGCAGCAGCGGCCTCATCCAGCCCATCATCGTCCGGCGCCATGAGGGCGGATACCAGATCATCGCGGGCGAGCGCAGGTGGCGCGCGGCCCGGAAGGCGGGCCTCACACAGGTCCCCATCATCATTCGGAGCGTGCCGGAAGGACAGGAAGAGAAGCTGCTCGAGTGGGCCCTCATCGAGAACATCCAGCGTGAAGATCTCAACCCGATCGATCGCGCCCAGGCGTACCGGCGCCTCGTCGACGAGTTCTCGCTGACACAAGAGCAGATTGCGGGAGCCGTCGGGCAGGATCGCTCGTCGGTCGCGAACTTCCTGCGGCTGCTCAAGCTTCCCGACGACATCCGCGACGAAGTTGCCGCCGGGCGCCTCTCCATGGGTCACGCCCGCGCCCTGCTGGCACTCGAGAAGGAACAGGAGATCCGCAATCTCGCACGCGAAGTCACCACACGCGGGCTGTCGGTCCGCGAGACCGAGCAACTCGTCACGAAGGCGCTGACGAGCCGCTCGAGCACAGAGAAGAAGCCGGCCCCGCGCACGCCGGACGTCCACACGCGCGAGGCGCAGGACAAACTGCGACTGATCATGGGCACAACGGTCGAGATCGTCCGGCGCGGCAAAGGCGGGCAGATCCGCATCCCGTTCAAGAATGAAGAGGAGCTCATCAGGATCTACGACATCCTGACGAAACGACAGTAGGGACGAATGGGGCAAAGATGAAGCGTCTGACCGAAATGGCGTCCTGTTCGGGTTGAGCGAGCAAACTCGCCGCTGGCGAACTCGCCCAGGTTCTGGGCGACATCCCTGCGCAACTCGATGAGCGCATCCTGATCGACTTCAGGACGGCGGACGATGCCGGTGTGTACCGATGGGATGAGCACCGGGCGCTCGTGCAGACCGTGGATTTCTTCACGCCGATTGTCGACGATCCGTACCTCTACGGCCAGATTGCGGCGGCGAATGCGTTGAGTGATGTCTACGCCATGGGAGGCAGGCCCCTCACGGCGCTGGCCATCGCCGGATTCCCGCAGAAAGACTTCGACCTCGGCATCATCAAGGCGATCTTCCAGGGCGGCTTTGACAAGCTACGAGAAGCTGACGTGGCCCTGCTGGGCGGTCACACGATTCGCGATGATGAGGTCAAGTTCGGCTACGCCGTAACCGGCGAAGTCGAACCGTCACGCGTGCTGTCGAACGCCGGCGCGAAGCCCGGCGACCAGTTGTTCCTGACGAAGGCGATTGGCACCGGGATCATCGGCACGGCTGTCAAGGCAGGCCGCGCCCCCGACGCGGCCGCCCACGCGGCCATCCGCACGATGGTGCAGTTGAACCGCGTAGCCGCCGAGGCAATCCTGGCGCTGTCTGCTGAAGCCGTCCACGCCTGCACGGACATCTCCGGGTTCGGCCTCATTGGCCACGCCAGCGAGATGGCGGCGGCAAGCCGCGTCACGATCCGGCTCGAGGCTGGACGCGTGCCCCTCATCAACGGAGCCCGATCTCTCGCGGCCGGCAACCGCCCCGGCGGCCTGGCGTCGAACATCGAGCATTTCGAGCACGGGGTAGCCGCCGACACGGATCTCGATTCGGATCTGCTGTGGCTGCTCTATGATCCCCAGACGTCCGGGGGGCTGCTGATTGCCGCCAGTGCCGGCCGGGCGACCGACGTCGACCGCGCTCTGACCCGGGCCGGCGTTGCTGCCGTCTGGGTGGGCGAAGTGGTGGACTCAAGTCCCGCCCGGATGATCGTAACGCGCTAACCCGACAAACCCCATCAAGATACGCGAAACACAGCAGCGAACACTGGATCTTCAGCGCCGAAAGTGAGTAGAATCTGGGCTTTGACGTTCCGCGGAACGGAGCCCTCCTTGGAGACCGACGGTTGCTTCCAGACCTGTCCATCATCTGGGTCATTCTTGCGGTTCTGATTCTGGCGTTCGCTCTGGATCGTCTGCTGTTCAAACCCCTTGCTCGAAGCCTCGGCCAGCGGCAGGCGGCTGTGACATCGGCGCTCGAACTCGCCGAGAGCGCAGCCTCGCGGGCACAGGCGGCGACGACGGAATTCGCCGCCAAGGTCGGGGCGGCCCGCGCCGAGATCTACAAGCAGATGGATGAGCGTCGCAAGGCCGCCGAGGGCTACCGCACCGAGGTGCTGAACAAGACCCGAGCGGAAATCGAGTCGACGGTGGCTCACGCCAGAACCGAACTCGAGCAGCAGACAGCGCAGGCGCGCGCCAGGCTTCAGCAGGATGCCGACGCCCTGGGACGCGAGATCGCCGATAAGGTGCTGGGGCGGTAGGGCCGAGATTCGGGATTCGGGATTCGGGCTGGGGGCTGCGGAAGACGTGCGCGGTGAGACAGTGGTGAACAGGCAGATGCGGGTAGGACGTCAACACATCTCATGGTCTGTGCTGGCCACGTTGGGGCTCCTGCTCATGCTCCCGCTCGTCGCGGTGGCGTCGGAGGAGGCCGAAGGTGAACACGCGGGCAACCCTATCCTCGAGATGGTCGCCAAGGTGGTCAACTTCGGGGTCCTGGCCGGCACGCTCGTGTACTTCCTGCGTTCGCCCATGGCCAGCTACCTGACAAACCGCAAGGTGCAAATCCGGCGCGACCTGGTCCGGGCCCGCGAGATGAAGGAAGCCGCTACGGCCCAGCTGACCCAGATCGACGAGAAGATGGCCGCGCTGCCCGCCGAACTCGAGGCGCTGCGCAAGGCGGGCGCAGAGGAAGTGGTGGCTGAGGAATCGCGCATCCGGGGTGCCGCGGAGCATGAGCGGATGCGCCTGCTCGAGAACACGAAGCGTGACCTGCAACTCCAACTGAGGATTGCGGAGCGGACACTGACTAGGCACGCGGCCGAGCTGGCCATTGCCGTCGCAACGGACCGGGCGAAGCAGACGATCACGGACCAGGATCAGCGCCGATTGGTGGAGCGGTACCTGGGGCAGGTGGGGGGCAGCGTATGACCAATCGAGTGAGCGCCTCACGATACGCGCGTGCCCTGCTTGATGTCGCGCTGGCGGAGGCCGATCCGACGCACGTTGACGAACAGTTGCATGGGGCGGCGTCGCTCATCATGGGCCACGGCGATCTGTGGGCGGTCCTGACCAACCCGGCCGTGCCCACGCCCAAGAAGCGGGCGATTCTCGAAGACGTGCTGCCGAGACTCGGCCTGCACCCGATCGTCTCCAAGCTGTTGGTGCTGCTGGCCCAGCGCGATCGCCTCCTGCTGCTGCCGGACCTTGTCGACGCCTATCGCAGGCGCCTCCTCGACCACTTCAAGGTCGTGCGGGCCCAGGTGACGACCGCAGTTCCGCTGCCGGACACGCAGGCCGACGTACTGCGCCTGAACCTCGGGAAGCTGACGGGGCGGACGGTGGAGATGACCACGGTGACCGACCCCGCGCTCATCGGCGGTGTCGTGGCCCAGATCGGCAGCACGGTGTACGACGGAAGTGTGAAGAGGCAGCTCGAACGCATGCGCGAGCGCTTAGTGGACGTACGGTAGGGCGCGCTCGCCGAGCGCGCCAGACAGAAGTCAGGAGACGGAATCCAGGAGTCAGAATTCCGAATCCCGCCCTTCGACCAGGCTCAGGGCGGCCTGAGCGAGCGCGAGCGAGTCGAACGGCCGAATCCCCAATCCCGGCTGAAGAGAGACCCATGAACATCCGTGCCGAAGAAATCACCAAGATCATCCGCGACCAGATTGGCAGCCATGCCGTCGACGTCGATGTCGCCGAGGTCGGCAGCGTCGTCGCTGTCGGCGACGGCATCGCCCGCGTCCACGGCGTCGAGAACACGATGGCGGGCGAGATGCTCGAGTTCCCGCATGGCGTGTTCGGCATCGCGCTGAACCTCGAAGAGGACAGCGTCGGCACCGTGCTTCTGGGCGAGTATCACGCCATCAAGGAAGGGGACCAAGTCAAGCGCACGGGCCGCATCATCTCGGTGCCGGTGGGTGAGGAGATGGTCGGACGCGTGGTGAACTCCCTGGGCCAGCCGGTGGACGGCAAGGGCCCGATCCTGACCAAGCAGTTTTCGCCCATCGAGCGCATCGCCCCGGGCGTCGTCGATCGGCGGCCCGTGAAGGAGCCGCTGCAGACCGGCCTGAAGGCCATCGACTCGATGGTGCCCATCGGCCGCGGCCAGCGCGAGCTCATCATCGGCGACCGCCAGACCGGCAAGACCGCCATCGCCATCGACACGATCATCAACCAGAAGGGCCAGGACGTCATCTGCATCTACAACGCCATCGGGCAGAAGCAGTCGACGATTGCACAGGTCGTGAAGACCCTCGAAGACGCCGGCGCGATGGAATACAGCATCGTCGTGGCGGCCGCGGCATCCGATCCGGCTCCGATGCTCTACATCAGTCCCTACGCGGCCTGCGCGATGGGCGAGTACTTCCGCGACAATGGCAAGCACGCCCTCTGCATCTACGACGACCTCTCGAAGCATGCGCAGGCGTACCGCGAGATCTCGTTGCTGCTCCGCCGCCCGCCGGGCCGCGAGGCGTACCCCGGCGACGTCTTCTACCTGCACTCGCGCCTGCTCGAGCGCGCGGCGAAGATGCGAAGCGAGCTCGGCGGCGGTTCCCTCACGGCGCTCCCCGTGATCGAGACCCAGGCCGGCGACCTCTCGGCGTACATCCCGACCAACGTCATCTCGATCACGGACGGCCAGATCTTCCTCGAGACCGACCTGTTCCACCAGGGCGTGCGCCCGGCCATCAACGTCGGCAACTCCGTGTCGCGTGTCGGCGGGTCGGCCCAGATCAAGGCTATGCGCCAGGTCGCCGGCACCCTGCGCCTCGACATGGCGCAGTTCCGCGAGCTGGCCGCGTTCGCCCAGTTCGGCTCGGACCTCGACAAGGCGACGCAGGCTCAGCTCAACCGCGGCAAGCGCCTGGTCGAAGTACTCAAACAGCCGCAGTACGAACCGCTGCCGGCCGAGAAGCAGGTCCTCATGATCTTCGCCGGCACCAACGGCTTCCTCGACCCGGTCGCTGTCGACGAGGTGAGCGAGTACGAACGGGAGATGTACCGCTTCTTCGACGTGCGCAAGACCGGCATCCTGCGGAGCCTCGCGGAGAAGAAGCAGTTTGACGATGGGCTGAAGGCAGAGGTGCTCGAGGCACTGAAGGAATTCGGCGAGCAGTTCGCGGCGATGAAGAAGGGGGCGGCGGCTTAGGTGTCAAGTAACGTGTCAGAAGACAGAATCCAGAAGACAGAAGACAGAATGCGTTCGCGTTCCCGCCTCGGCGGGCACCGGGACACGAATGTCTTCCTTCTGTCTCCTGTCTCCTGTCTTCTGTCTTCTGTCAGAGATCGGGCACGATGCCATCACTTATCGATCTGAGACGCCGTATTCGTGCGGTGAAGTCGACGCAGCAGATCACGAAGGCGATGAAGATGATCGCCGCGTCGCGGTTGCGCAAGTCGCAGGAGCGCATCCTCAATGCGCGGCCGTACGCCCACGAATCGCTGCGCGTGATCCGCGATCTGGCGGCCCGCACCGACATCACCCTGCACCCGTTGCTGGCCCGGCGCGACGAGCAGACGACGCTCGTCGTGGTGATCACCGCCGACAAGGGGCTCGCCGGCAGCTTCAACACCAACATCATCAAGGCCGCCGGCACGTTCATCCTCGCGCCGGGCGGGACCAGGGTGCTGGCCCTCGTCGGGCGCAAGGGGCGCGACTTCTTTGCCCGGCGCGGATTCGAGGTGCGCTTCCAGCGGATCAACCTGTTCCAGCGGCTGAGCTTCGATGATGCGCGGGCGATCGCGGATTTCTGCGCTGAGCAGTTCGTTGCGGCGAAAGTTGACGCGGTCTACCTCGTCTACAACGAGTTCAAGTCCGTCCTCCAGCAGCGGGTTGTCACCGAGCAACTGCTGCCGCTGGCGGCGGAGGAGGTCGAGGCGGACCCGGCGGCGAAGGTGGACTACATCTATGAGCCGAATGCCGCGGTGCTCTTCGAGCACCTGTTGCCCAGCTATGTGCGCATCCGCGTGTGGCATGCCCTGCTCGAGTCGGCGGCAGCCGAGAACGCCGCGCGCATGACGGCAATGGACTCGGCCACGAAGAACGCGACGGAGATGATCGATGCCCTGACGCTCTACATGAACAAGGTGCGCCAGGCAGGCATCACGCGCGAGATCATCGAGGTGGTGAGCGGCGCGCAAGCGCTCTAAGAACCGGGATTCGGGATTCGGGATTCGGGACTCGGGATCAGGCGGCAAGGGGGCTCGCCCGAATCCCGATTCCCGGCAGGGATGCAACTCATAGCAGGTGTCTATGTCAACAGTCGCAGCAGCAGCCCGTGAGGGCCGCATCGTTCAGATCATCGGGCCAGTGTTGGACGTCGAGTTCGAGGGCGGGTACCTGCCCGCGATCTACAACGCGCTGCACATCAAGACCGAAGTGCAGGGCCGGGCATTCGACGTCGTGGCCGAGGTCGAGCAGCATCTCGGCGAGGGCCGGGTGCGCGCCGTGTCGATGAAGCCCACCGACGGGTTGCAGCGCGGAATGACCGCTCTCGACACAGGTGTGCCAATCACGATGCCCGTCGGCCCGCAGACGCTGGGGCGGGTGTTGAACGTGCTGGGGGAACCCGTCGACTTCCCCGACAAAGCCGTGAACGCAGCCGAGCGCTGGCCCATCCATCGCCCCGCGCCGACGCTGGAAGACCAGTCGACCGAGTTGCAGATGTTCGAGACCGGCATCAAGGTCGTCGACCTGCTCGAGCCCTACCTGCGCGGCGGCAAGATCGGACTGTTCGGCGGTGCCGGCGTCGGCAAGACCGTCATCATCATGGAGCTCATCCATAACATCGCCATGCAGCACGGTGGCGTGTCCGTGTTCGGCGGGGTAGGGGAGCGCACCCGTGAAGGCAACGACCTCTGGATCGAGATGCAGGAAGGCGGCGTCATCAAGGCCGGTGACCCGGAGAACTCCCGCGCGGCCCTCGTCTACGGACAGATGACCGAGCCGCCGGGCGCGCGCCTGCGCGTCGCGCTGTCGGCGCTGACGGTGGCCGAGTACTTCCGCGACGCGGAAGGCAAAGACGTGCTGCTGTTCATCGACAACATCTTCCGCTTCACCCAGGCGGGCTCGGAAGTGTCGGCACTCCTCGGGCGCATGCCGTCGGCCGTCGGCTACCAGCCAACCCTGGCCACCGAGATGGGCGAGCTGCAGGAGCGGATCACGTCGACGAAGAAGGGATCGATCACGTCGGTGCAGGCCATCTACGTGCCGGCCGACGACTATACGGACCCGGCGCCGGCGACGACCTTCGCCCACCTCGACGCGACAACGAACCTCTCGCGGGCGATCGTCGAGCTGGGGATCTACCCGGCCGTCGACCCGCTGGCCTCGACATCGCGCATTCTCGATCCGCGGGTCATCGGGTGGGATCACTACGGTGCCGCCCGGCAGGTGAAGCAGGTGCTGCAGCGCTACAAGGACCTCCAGGACATCATTGCCATCCTGGGCATCGACGAGCTGTCGGAAGAGGACAAGCTCACCGTGGCGCGCGCCCGGAAGATCCAGCGCTTCCTCTCGCAGCCCTTCCACGTGGCCGAGCAGTTCACCGGCCTCAAGGGCAAGTACGTGCCCGTGGCCGAGACCATCAAGGGCTTCAAGGAGATCGTCGACGGCAAGCACGACGGCCTCCCCGAACAGGCCTTCTACATGGTCGGCACGATCGAAGAGGCAGTGGAGAAGGCGGAGAGGATGAGAGCTTCGTAGAATTCAGGAGTCAGGAGACAGGAGACAGAATGATGGATGTTCCCGACGCCTCAGCCATGATCCTCTCTGAACAGTGATGAACGCTTGGGGACATCCACGATTCTGACTCCTGACTCCTGGCTCCTGACTCCTGGTATTCACTATGGCTTTGCCAACCCACCTCGCCCTTGAGATCGTCACCCCCGACCGGGCCCTCGTCCATGAAGAAGTTGACGAGGTGCAGCTGCCCGGCAGTGAGGGATACCTCGGCATCCTGCCTGGTCACACACCGCTCCTGACGAGCCTTCGCGTCGGGCAGGCGTGGTACCGCAAAGGCACCGAGAAGACCTACCTCTCGATTGCCTTCGGCTTCGCCGAGGTACTACCGGACCGTGTCCGCCTGCTCGCCCAGATTGCTGAACGGGCCGACGAGATCGATCTCACGCGTGCCGAGGAAGAAAAGCGCCGCGCCGAAGAGCAGCTCGAGGCGGCCAGGACCGGCGCCATGGACGTCGACCTCGAGCGAGCCCGCATCTCGCTGATGAAGGCCATGATCCGCATCCAGGTGGCGACGAAGGCGAGGATCAGGAACTGACGCGGGGCCGCTTTTCCTTCTGTCTTCTGTCTCCTGTCTTCTGTATTCTGACAAGAACGGGTTGCACAACCGCGCGGGTGGCGCCGGACGGGCGCCCGCCGCGGCGGAAGACCCTCAGCCGTGGTCATGTTTGTGGGTCTGAGCAGCGGTGGGCTGTCCGGCGACAGGACCCGCGCCGGGTGGGCAACGATCTCTAGTAGCCGAATGCACCTGAACTCCTCCTCCCAAACCCATCCCGGCCTCCGCCGGGACTCGAATGAAGACAGCTTCTGTGACCGGCTGGGGCTAGGTCTGTTCGTCGTCGCCGACGGAATGGGAGGGCACGCGGCCGGCGAGGTGGCGTCGAAGATCGCCGTGGAGACGATCGAGGCCTCCATTGAGGAAACGGACGGCGCGGGCGCCGACGACGCGTGGCCCTTCGGCTTCGATCCCGCAGCCGGGATCGACGGCACGCGGCTGCGCACGGCGTTCCTGATGGCCAACCGCGCCATTGCCTCCCGGATGGCGGACGACACCAATCTCCTCGGCATGGCCACCACCGCCGTCGCGCTGCTCGTGAGCGCATCCGACAGGAATGGCGCGGGGCAGCTTGCCGCGACGAAGCCGCGCCCTTTGAGCCCTCGACACGCTCAGGGTCGTCCCGAGCCTGGCCGAGGGACGACTGGCTCAGGGCGTGGTGAGCGTGTCGAACCACGGGGTAGCGCGCTTGGCGAAGTCGGGTACCGAATCCCGAATCCCGGCGGTGCGGGCGAAGCTCCAGTTCTCCCTGCTCTTGTCGCCCACGTCGGCGACTCGCGGGCGTACCTCTTCCGTGAGGGCCGCCTCGAGCAAATCACCCGTGATCACTCGTGGGTCGAGGAACAGATCGCTCAAGGGGAGATGACCGAAGAGGAGTCGCGCGTCCACCCATGGCGCAATTTGGTGACGCGCGCCCTCGCCGGAGCCGAAGACCCCGTCGTCGATCTGACGCCGCTGGCACTCGAACCGGGCGACCGGGTGCTCCTGTGCAGCGACGGTCTCTCGGGACCGGTCCGAGACGAGGTGCTGGCCGGGATCATCGGTCGGTCCCAGCGCGGCGAAGGCGCGGCCGTGTGCGAGGCCCTCATCGACGCCGCAAACGCGGCCGGGGGACCGGATAACATTACGGTCGTGCTCGTGGAAGTCTCTTAGCACGACGCTGTCAGAAGTCAGAATACAGGAGACAGAATACAGGAGACATGAGAGAGAATGCTGCCCTCGGTCGCCTGCCCTAAAGTGGATGCCTGTTCGATGAAAGAGACGTGCCTTGGTCATTCCAGGCCAGGCGCTGTGCCTTCTTCTGTCTTCTGTCTTCTGTCTCCTGTCTTCTTGGTGTGAGCGGCATGTTCGCGAATCTCAAGAACCTGCTGAAGTACCGTCCGCTCATCGCCTCCCTCGTCGCCCGCGAGCTGAAGGCGCGCTACCGGGGATCCGTGCTCGGGTTCTTCTGGTCGTTCATCAACCCGCTGCTGCTCCTGCTGATCTACTCCTTCGTCTTCTCGATCGTGCTGCCGGCCCGAGTCGAGGACATCGACCCGTACGCCCTGTTCCTCTTCTGCGGCCTGCTCCCGTGGACGTGGTTCAGTTCATCGGTGCTCGAATCGTCGAACGTGCTCGTCTCAGGAGGGAACCTCATCAAGAAGGTCCTGTTCCCGGCCGAGATCCTGCCCATCGTCAGCGTGCTGGCGAACATGGTGCACTTCTTCCTGGGCCTGCCCATCGTTGCTGTCTTCCTGATCTACTACAGGCACGTACCCACCCCGCTCGACCTGCTGTGGTTCCCGGTTGTGGTGGCCGTGCAGCTCCTGTTCACGCTCGGCCTGGCGCTGATCGTGTCCGCGCTGACCGTCCACTTCCGGGACTTCAAGGACATCCTGTCGAACCTGATGACGTTCTGGTTCTTCGCGACACCGATCATCTACCCGATGTCCGAAGCCGCGAAACGTGGCGGGAAGGTCTTTCTCGACCTGAATCCGATGACGCACATCATGATTCCGTACCAGGAGATCCTGTTCTACAACGGACCGTTCGGGCACTGGAAGTGGCTGCTGGGTCTCGGCGCCGGGTCGGTCGGGCTGTTCCTGGCCGGCTACTTCCTCTTCGATCGGCTGAGGGACAGCTTCGCGGAGGAAGTGTAGTGCACTGAATTCTGTATGTTTGCTATTGAAGCCACCGCCGTTTCGAAGATCTACCGCAAGTACGCCCGCCGCCGGCAGTTTGCCACGCTGAAGAGCGCCATCCTGTCGGGGACGTTGACGAGCGACCTGCGCCCGGATGAGACCTTCCATGCCTTGAAAGGCGTGTCCTTCAACGTGCCCCGGGGCATCACCTTCGGGATTGTCGGCCGCAACGGCTCCGGCAAGAGCACCATGCTGAAGGTCGTAGCCGGGATCACGAAGCCCACGACCGGCACGATGCGCGTAGACGGTCGAATTTCGGCGCTGATCGAACTGGGCGCGGGGTTCCACCCCGAGATCTCCGGCCGCGAGAACGTCTTCATCAATGGCATCATGCTCGGCCTGACGAAGAGGGAAATCACGCGGCGCTTCGACGAGATCGTCGAGTTCGCCGAACTCGCGGGTTTCATCGACGCGCCGGTCAAGACCTACTCGTCAGGGATGTACATGCGCCTCGGGTTTGCCGTGGCCATTCACGTTGATCCGGACATCCTGCTCATCGACGAGGTGCTGGCGGTCGGCGATGAAGCCTTCACCCACAAGTGCCTCGACAAATTCTCCGAGTTCCGGCGCCGCGGAAAGACGATCCTCCTGGTGACGCACGCCCTGAACCTCGTCGAACGGTTCTGTGACGAAGCGATGTGGCTCGACGAGGGGCGCTCGCGCGGCATTGGCGACCCCCGCCGCGTCGTCTCTGCGTACATCGTGGATGTCGAGAAGCAGGAAGAGCGGCACATGGCGGAGGCGGAGGCCAAAGCACGGGCGGTCGCTGAAACACCGCCGACCGCCCCTGCCGGGAGTCGGGATTCGGGAGTCGGGACTTGCGAAGACGGGGTCTCA
>JBFMFH010000122.1:0-43819 GCA_040752275.1 Acidobacteriota bacterium | reverse complement strand
TGGGGACCCCCAGCCCCACGCCAGTCGCCCCCTCACGGTGCGTTTTGCAGACTGCCGCTGTCGGCTCGGTTCGAGGGGCCCGCACGACCGGGCCGCTTCCCGCCATCGGTGCTCTCGCTGGTGACCCCGCCAGCCTTGCGCTACCACCGCGGACGGCGGCGCGCCCGCCGAGACCGCAGAGTGCCGCTTGGTCGGCCGGCATGTCCCGGAGCAAACCATGTGAGCACGGCGACGGCGGCCTTGGCGCGCCGAAGCCGGAACGGCGTAGGCGGCAGTCTGCAAGACACGCCGGAGAACAAGGGGGTCAGCCGGCGCAGTCGTCCGCGGAGCGGCCGGCCCCAGGCCAACCGGGCGTGACGCGGCAGCCGGCGTCCAGCGGCCCGCCGCCGGCCGCAGGCGTGTCTTGCCGCCGTGTCGAGCGGTTTGCGGAGGGACATGCCGGCTGACCGACGCACTCGCTGGCGGCGTGCGGCCGCATCCGCTCTACCCGATCAGGTCTCGCAGTGCGGGTTCCAGTTCCGGGAAGCGGAACGTGAAGCCGCCCGCCGTGGCGCGGATGGGCAGCACGCGCTGGCTGAAGAGCAGGAGCGGCCCGGCCATCTCTCCCAGGGCCAGCTTCAGTGCGAACCTCGGCACCGGGACGATAGCCGGGCGGCCGAGCACGCTCCCGAGGGTGCGCACGAACGCGGCATTGGTGACCGGCGCGGGTGCGGTGGCGTTGTACGGTCCCTCGGCACCTGGCGTGCCGAGCAACCAGAGCAGCAGCGAGAGCCAGTCGTCTCGGTGAATCCACGACATGTACTGCCGGCCCGATCCGAACCGGCCGCCCGCTCCGAGTCGGAAGGGTGTGAGCATCTTCGCGAGCGCGCCCTCGCGCGGGTCGAGCACGATTCCGGTGCGCACCATCGCAACGCGCGTGGACGCACTCTCGGCCCGCCGGGCCTCCTGTTCCCAGTCGGCCACGAGCCGGGAGAGGAAGTCGCCGCCGCTCGGGGTCTGTTCGTCGAGGGCCTTGTCGCCCCCTTCGCCGTAGTAGCCGATCGCCGAAGCGCTCACGAAGAGCGACGGATGGGGTGAAGCCTGCCGGACGAACGCGACGAGGCTCCGAGTCGAGAGAATCCGAGAACCCGACAGGATCGCCTTGTGCGTGTCGGTCCACCGCCTGGCTGCGATGGACTCACCTGCCAGGTTGATCACGCAGTCGACGGAGCCGCAGGACCTGGCCCAAGGGCCCAGTCCACCATCGGGATCCCAACGCACCAAGCGAACCGACGAGAAAGGGCGTTGGCCGTCCTGCGCGCCGGCTCGGCGGGTCAGCACGGTGACGTCGTGGCCGGCCCCGGTCAGCGCGGCCGCCAGCGCGCGCCCGAGGAACCCGGTTCCGCCCGCGATGAGGGTATGCATGGGGGGAGTATACTCGGGATTCGGGATTCGGGATTCGGGATTCGGGATTCGGGATTCGGGATTCGCCTGGACTTGGATTGCCCCACGGCGCCGATCTAGATACACTGTCGCACGTAAGCGGCCCGAACGACATGGGGCCGCTGACGCGTCCCCGCCTCAGCCCCTTCGGAAGCGAATTTCGGCGCGAGCGCTCGCTCGAGGAGGGAACATGCCTGACGCTCACCGCATCCTCATCGTAGACGACAGCGACGAGGTCGTGGCCTTCTACTCCGAGGTCCTCGAAGCCAATGGATACGAGCACGCGGTGGCAAAGAACGGGAAAGAGGCCATCGAGGCGATGAAGGCCTCTCCCTTCGATCTGGTTCTGCTCGACATCATGATGCCCCGGAAGAGCGGCGTCTCGGTCTTCCAGCAGATGAAGAAGGACCCCGATCTCGGGAAGATCCCGATTGTCATCATCACCGGGGCGTCCGAGGTGACCGGCGTCGACATGAAGAGCGGGGAGGCGCAGCCCAAGAAGACCTACGACGACGACCTGAATCGGGAGTTCGGCGCACAACTCCGCGAGAAGCTGCAGAGCCTGACTCCGGATGCGTTCCTCGAGAAGCCGGTGGAACCGGCGGCGTTGGTGGAGAAGATCCAGTCACTGCTGGGTCCCCCTTCAGGCAGGTAGTCGTCGGGTCTCGGCGCGACCCGGGACCGCGCTGGCGTCATCGGGACCACCACGGGCGGCAGCCGCGCTCATGAAAGCGGTCACTCATGAAGGCGAGCGGGCCAAGCGCACGCAAGCGCCACGTCCTCCGCAGCGTCCACTGGCGCATCGTCGCGTGCCAGGCGCCGTTGACTCTCGCCTTGCTCGCAGGCACGCTGTACTGGCTCGAAGGCCACGTCGACCGGGTGCTCGGCGAGACGACCCGCCGCCTGGGCCGCGAGTCCGTTGCCCTGGCGGCATCGGCCGTGCGGCATTCGGCCGCTCCCAATGCCGCTCCAACGTCCCTGGCCCTGCCCGACGATCTGCCTCAGGACGGCTCGGTCATCGAGATTGTGAACCGCCAGCGGCGAATCGTGTTCTCTTCTGACCCGGCTCTGCAGGGCCGCCGGCCTCGCTATACCGATTCGCCGTGCGTGTCCTGCCACGTCGCCGGTTCTGCCAGGGCCTCGCGAGAGACGGTCGTCGTGTCCGAGCCTGGACAGATCCCCTATCAGGTGTTCGCCGCGCGCCTGCGCATCGGTCCCGACTGCGGCGCCTGCCATCCTGCCGACGTGCTGCTCGGCATGGCCTATCTGCGCCAGCCGCTCGGGCCTGCGCAGGGGCTGGTGCGCACGGCCCGCGCCAGTCTGCTCCTGGCGAGCCTCGTCGCGCTCGGGCTCGCGATCTGGAGCGCCCGCCAGCTGCTCAGCCGGTATTCGACCCGAGTGCGGCTGCCAGCCGCCGGGCACCCGCCAGCTCTCGGCACCGAGAGGGCGTCGGGAACCGGGAACGCGCAGCCCCCCGCTCCAGCTCCGGCGCCCGACGCGCCTGCGGAGACGGCGGAGCGCCTACGCGATTCCCTGCGGCAGATCGCTCAGCAGCGCGACGAATTGAGCACGCTCTACTTCATCACTGACCAACTCAGCCGGAGCGTCCAGCCCAATCTCGTGTGCCGCCGCGCGGCGGAGCTCACGACGTCCGTCCTGGGGACGACGTGCGTACTCGTGGCGGGGCACTTCCATCCCGACTCGCGCGCCTTCCACGGGACGGTGACCTACCAGCGCCCGGACGGCTCGATTGTCGAGAACCCCTACCCGGACGACGGTGTCGAGGCCGCGGCGCCGTACTTCAGCGCGGCGATCGTGTCCCGCTGGCTGCGAGGCGACCTCGACGGTGTCGTACACATCCGTGAGGGCGCAACGACGGCCTATCCACTCGAACGGCACGGGCGGCGGCTGGGCCTGATTCTCGCTCCGGCCCGCGGGCGTGACGAGTCGCCGGACGGACGTCCGACGGCCCAGAACCCCGAGGTGGTGCAAGTAGCCCGGAAGCACCTGGCAATTGCCCTCGAGATGTCCGAGCTCCAGCGCGAGCGCCTCCAGGAAGAACGGCTGGCCGCCATCGGACAGACGGTGGCCGGCCTCTCCCACTGCATGAAGAACACGCTGGGCGGGCTCAAGGGGGGACAGTACATCATCGAGCGGGCGGCAGTCCTCAACGACGCCGAGAAGCTGCAGAAGGGGCTGAGCGTGCTCAGCAGCTCGGTGCGGCACATCGAGCGCCTCACCCACGACATGCTCTTCTACGCCGCAGACCGCTCGCTCGTGTTCAAGCCAGCCAACCCGAACGACACCATGCGGGAGATTGCCGAGCTGCTCGACGAGAGCGCGCGATCGAAAGGCGTCGAGCTGCGTACCGACCTGGATTCCCGAATCGACGCCCTTCCGGTGGACGCCGGGGCCCTCTATCGCGCGGTGCTCAACCTCGTGACGAATGCCATCGATGCGTGCCTCGAGTCGGAGACCGGGCGCACGGTCACCCTGAAGAGCCGGGCCGAGCCCGATGCGGTACTCCTCACCGTCCTGGACAACGGTGTCGGCATTCCCCGGGAGCATCTGCGCCGGCTGACCGAGCGGTTCTTCACCACCAAGGGGTCGAAAGGGACCGGCCTCGGGCTGCCGGTGGTTCAGAAGATCGCCGAGCTGCACGGCGGCACGCTCGAGGTCGAATCCGTCTTCGGAGAAGGCTCGGCCTTCCACATCCGGATTCCGAGGCCGGGGGGAGGGCAGTAATCAGAAGACAGAAGACAGGAGTCAGGAGTCAGGAGACAGGAGACAGAATGAACGCGCCGCGCTGATCGCGCGCCCTCGTTGCGGTCGGCTGCACTCAGTGCCCAACCGCTGGCCGTCCGGCGCGGGCCTCGGTCGGCAGCAGCTTGAAGATCTTCAATCCCCACACGAACATGATGCCGATGACGCCGAACACGCCGAGAGCCTGCAGAATCTCCAAGCCGCTCACCGAGTAGGTGACCGGCCCCTCCGGGATCCCGGACGCCGTGATCTCCATGCCGCGGAACAGGTCCGGCGGATGCATCAGGCCCGGCAGCACGATGACGTACCGTTCGCACAGCACGCCGAACACCACGAGTGACGCGGCACACACCACCCACTTGACCTGCGATCCGGTTCTCTTCCGGAACAGGATGACGAGCGGCGTGACGCACCCGATCAGGATCAGGCCGACCCAGAAGAGCAGGGCATGAAAGCCCTCGAACAGGTAGTACATGGCGGCACTGCGCAACTCGACGACGTAGGCCCGGTAGGCGTTCTCCATGAACAGGAAGTACACGACGACGAGAAGGGTGACCGCGAGGAACTGCCCCAGCCACAACACCAGCTCGTCATCCACGTGGCGCTCGGTGATCCTGAAGAGGCCGACGATCGTGACGATCATCAGGGCCGTGCCGGAGGCCATCGCGGCGGCGACGAAACTCGCGGGCAGCAGTGGGGACTCGTACAGGAGCCTCGCGCCGAACCCGAAGATGGCGCCGGTGCCGCTGTGCACACAGAACGCCCAGCCGAAAGCCAACGTGGCGACGATCGTGGTCAGCCGCTTCCGCTCGGTGAAAAGCGCCCACAGATACACGATGCAGATGAGGATGTGGCCTATGTACAGGATGGGGTTGATCGAGAACATGGACAGCAGGTTGAAGTACACGAAGGGTTCGACGAACACCCGGTCCATGCGCCCCTGGTCGGTCAGGATGGAGAGCAGGCCGGCAATCAGGAAGAGCATCGCCATGTAGACGGCCAGCCGCGCGAACGGCTTGTACTCCACCTTGCCGAAGACGCCGTACAGCCCCGAGATCACCAGCGACCCGGCCGAGAGCCCGATGTAGTACACCGCCATGACGATCTGCAGGCCCCAGGGGATCCGGTTGTTCATGCCGGTGACCCAGAGGCCGTGCTGGATGACATACCACGTGGCCATCATCCCCACCAGGGCGAATGCCGCCAGGGTCCCCGACAGCAGCCAGAAGGAACGCGACCGGCCCTCGATGCGCACGAACTGAAGTTCCACGACATCACCTCCGAAATGGCGAGAGAGGCGCTACAGGCCCACGTAGTACACCTTCGGTTCCGTCCCCAGATCCGGCCGGATCCGTGACACCGTTGTCTTCGAGATCAGCTCCGAAATCTCGCTACGCGGATCGTTCAGGTTGCCGATGGTGAGGGCGTTGGCCCCCACCTTGCGACACGCCTCGACGCACGCGGGCGGGCGCCCCTGGTCGAGCCGGTGCGCGCACAGATGGCAGGCCTCGGCCACCCCGTGAGAACGCTTCGGGCGCTCCTTGTTCGGCCACTCCTCGCTGTCCCTGAAGTTGAACAGCCTCGCGTTGTAGGGGCACGCGATCATGCAGTACCTGCACCCGATGCACCGGTGGTGATCGACGATCACGATGCCGTCATGGCGCCGGTAGGTGGCCTGGACGGGGCAGACCTGGGCGCAAGGCGGCCGGTCGCAGTGATTGCAGAGCAGGAGAACCTGCTTCTGGACGTCGTCGTCGCGGCTCTTGAGCGTCGCCTTCCGGATCCAGTGGTTGTCCCACCGCATGTCGTCGTGAAACCCGACGTTGTTCTCGAACCGGCAGGCCTGCAGACAGGCCGTGCAATCTGGCCGGCACTTCGTCAAGTCGACGACCATGCCCCACTTTGTGTCGACGGCCTGCTCGTCGGCGGTCTGCCAGCGCTCTCCGTAGTCCGTCAACAGCCGGAAGGCGTAGACGCAGGAGGTGCCGGCCAGGAACGTGCCTCCCGCCGTCTTCAGGAAATCCCGTCTGTCCATCTCTCTCCACCTTCCTGGACGCCAACCGGCGTCCGTCATCCGGCACCGACGGCCGGGTCGGGGAAACCCGGCTCCGCGCCACCTCTCGATCCGCCCTTCACCCGGCGCTCATGGGTAGTAGTGACACTGAAAACAGTCCGGCGTCAGGCTGGTCGCGTCGTGGCACTTGTTGCAGAACCGCTCACGGCTCTTGTGGCACGTGCGGCACTTGTCGATGGTGATGTCCCCCCGGATGCCGTAGCGCACGACCTCCTCTCGCACGCCGCGGAGCAGTTCCCAGTGGCGGTAGCGCATGTAGGCGGTGTCTCTGACACACCGGGTCTCCTTGGTGTCGGGGACCTCGAGAAACGCCTGAAGCGATGGCCGGGTTCCCACGATCACCCGATCCGCGACCGAGTAGCCGAGCGGAATCAGGACCAGCAGAACGAGGAGCACGGCGATACGTGCCTGACCGCCCGATTGACGGCTCACGGCGGCGTGTTGAGGCATGGCGAAGCTCCTTCCGCTCATCGGGCGTTGTCGGCGGCGGTGCCCGCCATCTCGGGCGACGGCCGGCCGCCGCCACGGGTCCGGCCGAAGTACTCGGCGGCGACGAGCGCGGTGGTGCGGTACACGGCGTGGGCGAGTTTCGAGTACGGCAGATACAGCAACAACGCCCCGACGAAGACGAGGTGTGCGAAGTACGCGAGGTGCCGGTGCGGCTCCAGCCGGATGTAGTGGAGCACCTCGGTTGCGAAACCGGTGAAGACGACGAGGATGAGGGTCCCGATCAGGGCCCAGTCACCGAATGTCGACACGCTGGCGTGGTCCCGCTCCCTCATGCGGTCCCAGATCATGAGGAAGCACCCGCCGAGGAGGGCGATGCCACCGAGGTTCGCCAGGACCTTCCAGGGACTCAGAAACGCGAAGGGATAGATGAAGGCGCCGCGGACGAGGGGATTGTACGGCGCCGAGATCACCCAAATCGTGACGAGCGAGAGCGCAAGAAAACCGAAGAACACCGCGAGGTGCGACCAGTAGCGCGAACGCGACTCGGTGCACTTCACGAACCGATCGTGCATCAGCACGCTCGCCACAACCGAGGTAACGCTCCCGACGAGGCCCCGGGCGCGACGACTCGGGCCCCCGGCTCCGTGGAGCCGCCCCATGGACCGCCACAATCGGGCCACCCCGCCGGCCAGCAGCCCCAGCGCGAGCAGGGTGAAGGCCAGGAACACGCCGTTCAGCAGCCAGCGGGGGAACATCCGCGAGTAGGCGTAGAGAATCGGCGTGCCGACGGCCGGTGCCCAGCCCAAGGCCTGTTGTATCGGGTCCCTGACCAGGAGGGCCAGCGTCAACAGCGCCGCGGGAATACCCAGCAGGAGCGGGATGGCGGCCGGCTGGCTGGCCCACCGGCCGACGAAGGCTGGAAACGCGTGGTACACGATAGCCTCGCGGCGCACCATGGCCAGCACGTCGCCCGGCCGAGCGCCACGCGGGCACCGGACCGAGCAGTCGTTGCACTGGTAGCAGAGCCAGACATCGGGGTCGTTCAGGAGCCGCTCTTTCATGCCCCAGGCGGCCCAGGCCATTTCCTTGCGCGGAAAGGGCGACGTATCGGGGGACAGATCGCAGGTTGCCGAACACGTGCCGCACTGGAAGCACCGCTTGAGCATGTGGCCGCTCCCCTCATCCAGGAGCCGAATGAACTCGAGGTCGGGGTCAACCACAGCCGTTTCCACCGTCATGTCTCAACCTCCCGCCTGTCGTCCCGCGTTGACGGCCACCCTCACAGCTCCTTGAATGGATTCATCCCGAACTGCTCGATCACGTCCATGAACTTCTCGAAGATCTGCGGCAGTCGCTGGTACTCGGAGATCTGCAGCTGGTGCAATTCGACCCGCTCGTTCTCCAGGGCCATCTTCTGCAGCTTCTCCCTGATGTTCGCCCCTCGCGTGTTGGCCAGCTCGCTGCCCTTGATGAAGTGGCACTGGTAGTCGTCGCCGTACTTGCAACCGATCAAAATGACCCCGTCGTACCCCTTCGAGAGCGCCTCCGACACCCAGACGGTGTTCACCGACCCGAGGCATCTCACCGGAACTACGCGCACGAACGGATTGATCCGCAGCCGGTGCTCGCCCGCCAGATCGAGCGCCGGCACCGCGTCGTTCTCGCACAGCAGCGCGAGGATGCGAGGCTTCTCTTCCGATTCCTCCGGCACCTCGATGGCCTTGATCATCGAGCCGACGATGTCCACCGAGTAGTCGGCGAACGACACGATGCGCTCGGGGCAGGCACCCATGCACACCCCGCAGCGGCGGCACCGGGTCGCCCGCAGCAGCGGCGTGCCCTTCTCGTCTTCGTTGAGCACGCCGAACGGACACTCCTCGGTGCAGCGCTTGCACTGGGTGCAGCGCTGGAGGAAGAAACTGGGGTACGACCGGTCGCCGGCCCTGGGATGGACGGCCTCGCCCCGCGACGTCATCTCGACGCACTGAATCGCCTTCATGGCCGCGCCGGCCGCGTCTTCTCTCGATGCCACGCCGTCCATCGGCTGGCGGACCGTGCCCGCCGGGTAGATGCCCGTGCGGCGGCTCTCGTACGGGAAGCAGATGAAGTGGGAGTCCGGAAAACCGTACTCGAGCACCGGGAGATCCGGTCCCTGGCGGTAGACGAGATTGAGGATCTCCGTGCCTTCGTGACGCTGGAGCCGCGCGACCTTCTCCGCGGCCTCCCTGCGCTGGGTCTCGGACTCGCCGCGTTCGGCCTGGACCTTGGCGTCCTTCAGTGCGCGGATCGCTTCACCGTCGGCGGAATTCGGCTCCATGCCCGCCGCCAGCACCACGAGGTCGACGCGCACCCGCAGGTCGTCGCCGGGCATCGTGTTCCTGGCCGTGACCACCAACTGGCCGGAGTCCTCTCGCCTGACGTCGGCCACCTCACCCCGCGTCAGGAAGATGCCCGGATCCTCCTGCACGCGGCGGTAGAAGTCCTCGTACTGTCCGGGCGTCCGCATGAACTCGTAGAAGATGAAGGCCTTGGCGTCGGCGTGGGACTCGCGCACATACAGGGCCTGTTTGAGCGAGGTCAAACAGCAGATGGACGAGCAGTGCGAATGATGCGCCTTGTCTCGGGAGCCGCCGCACTGGATGAAGGCGACGGACCTGACCTCTCTTCCGTCCGATGGCCGGATGAGAGGGCCGCCGGCCTTGACCATTTCCTCGAACTCGACATTGCGGACGATGTCCGGGAGCCGCCCGTACGGCAGCGTGTCCCGCGGCTCCTTGGGCGTCCAGCCGGTGGCCTGGACGATGGCGCCGACGCGGAAGGTATCGAGCACGGTGCCGGCGGGCTTGCCGTTGCCGGTCGATGTCACGGTCACGTCGAACAGACCGGGCGCCCCTTCGATCCGGCTGGTCGAGGCCGATGTGTAGACGGTGATGAGCGGATCCCGCTCGATCTCGGCCGCCAGCGCGTCGATGCCCGTGTCTTCGAGGTCGCGGAACGGAGGTCGAGTCGGAATCGACCTGTGCTGCTTCGCCAGCCAGCCGCCGAGGCGCTCCGATCGTTCGACGAGCCGCACGCGGTACCCCGCTCTGGCGGTTTCCAGGGCCGTCGTCATACCGGTGATGCCGCCTCCGACCACGAGGACGCTCTTGTCGATGGCTTCCTCGGGTTTGAACGGAACGATCGCCTCCATGGCCTTCACCCGGGCGATGTACATGCGGAGATAGTCCTCCGCGAGCATCTGGGTGTCTTCGTCGTTCGCGGGCCGACACCAGGTGACGTGCTCGCGCAGGGCGAACGCCGAAACGATCACGCCTTCGGGGAACGCCCCTTCCGCGTAGCGGCGCGGCGAGATGCCCGCCACGACGACCCGGCGCAGCCCTTCTCGGCGGATGTCGTCGTTGATCGATTGCAGGCCCGGCCCTTCGCAGGACTCCACCGTCGTGCAGAAGGGCACGCCGCATTCCCTGGTCGCCACCGTGCAGAGACGATCGATGTCGAGGGCCTGACCGATGCCGTAGCCCGTGCACACGAAGACGCCAATCTTGTCTGACATCGGTTACTCCCCCTGACTCAGGCACTGCACCGCCTTGAGCGCCGCCGCCGTGGAGTCCTTCGTGGACCGGGCGACGTCGCAGGGGCGTTTCGCGCACCCGGCCGCGTAGATGCCGGGGACCTCGGTCGTGCCGTCGATGAATCCATAGGCGTCGTACTTCAGCGAGACGGGGACCTTCATGTCGGCGGTGTTGGGCACGATGCCAGAGGCCAGCACCACCAGGTCGAAGGTCTGGCGCAGCCTGGTGCCGGCTACCGTGTCCTCGACCGCCAGCACAAGGTTGCGGCTGCCGGGTTCCTCGGAGATCGTGGAGACCTTACCCTTCACGAACGACACATGGTCGTCCTCGAGCATGTCGAGGTAGAACTTCTCGAGGCGGCCGGTTGCGCGGATGTCGATGTAGAAGATTGTGGCTCTCGACTCGGGGTTCTGCTCCCGCAGGTACCGCGCCTGCTTCAGCGAGGCCATGCAGCAGACTGCCGAGCAGTACGGCAGGTGGTTCTCGTCCCTGGATCCGGCGCACTGCACGAAGGCCACGTTGTGCGCCTTCCGGCCATCCGAGGGGCGGACGATCTCGCCCCCGGTCGGCCCGCCCCCGGCGGCGAGGCGCTCCATCATCACGTTCGTAATGACGTTCCGGCAGCGGCCGTAGCCGAGGTGGTCCAGTCTGTGCGGATCGTACGGGCGCCAGCCGGTCGCCACGATCACGGCGCCGACTTCGACCTCGATGTCCTCCTCGACCATGTTCAGATCGATCGCACCGGGCGGCGCCATCCGTGAGAGCGTTGCTGCATCCTCGTCGGACAGCGCCGGCCTGTCGATCACGTGCAGGTGCGGGTAGGCCATGTCGTGAGGCATGTAGAGGGCCTTGGTCGTGTCCATGCCCAGGTTGAAGTCGTTCGGGCGTTCGCCGTGCAGCCCGGCCATGAGCGAGTCATCCAGCGAAGGCCGGCCGGTGACGTACCTGGGCCGAGTCACGATCCTGGCCGTGAAGTTCCCGACCTTTCCCGTAATGCCCTCCACCGTCGCGAGGGTGTGCACCGAGATCCTGGGGTTCTGCCTGATCCGGCGGACGTTGATCTCGAAGCCGCAGGCCGGCGGGCACATCTTCGGGAAATACCGGTGGGTACGAATCACACGGCCGCCGAGGCAGGGCTCCTTCTCGACCAGGATGACGTGGTACCCGAGCTCGGCGATCTCGAGGGCGGCGGTCATGCCCGAGATGCCGCCTCCGATGACGAGTATGGCTTTGCTGTTCGCGTTCATGATGTGCTCTCTCGATGCGCAAGGTGGCCGATCCCGGGTGGGGGCGGTGGTGCGGTGGCTGATGGGATGGCCGACAACTGTTGACCAGCGAACGAGGTGGATGGTTGCCCGAGACCTCCTTTCGGCGCGCCGAAAGAGAGACGCCTCGCCCCGGCACGTCCGGGGCTCAGGCGTCCGGGGACGAACCGGACCCGAGAAGGCTCAGTTCCTTCACGCCGGGAACGGCTCTGGCGATTCTCTCGATCTCCGACATGTGATACCGGCTCGAGAACTTCCCGCGGATCGTCACGACTCCCGCTCTCGCCGACACGTCGACTTCGAGGTCTTCTGTGGACGTGTTGGTCGCCAGGTTGGCGCGGAGCCGGCTGGAGAGGGCAAGATTGTCGAACAGGGCCTGGGACTCGGGTGTCAGCGCGAAGGGATCCTTCGTCACCAGCGTCGCGAGGACGTCGCAGGCGTGCTGAACGGTCATGAACTCCAGATTCAAGACTACGTCGTAGAGCGAGGGATCGGTCCAGTCCACGCCGTAGATGTACTGCGTCCACTTCCGCCGGTCGTTGTCGGTGCGCTGGATATGGTCCAGGGCCTGGCTGCGCGTCAACTTGAGGCGTTCCTGGGCCATCCGGAGGCGGACGTCGAGGGGCGCGACGATCCGCGCCCTGAGCACCGGGGCCCCCTTGAGCAGAAGGTGCCCGGCATTGCCGAGGTAGATGGCCCGGCCCTGGCGGACCTCCTCGCTCAGGGCGGCCTGGATCAGGCAGAGGTAGATGTACTTGCTGTGTTTGAGGCGTTCGAGGAAGGAGGGCGGCTTTTGCAGGGCGTTCTGGAGGATCTCCTGCGGGACGCCCGACAGCGCCGCCCGTTCGACGATGAGGTCGCGGCCGATGTTGCGATAGCCCAGTTGTTGCGAGAGGCGGTCGGCGAGCATCAGACCGCCGCTGAAGGTACCCCTGGAGATCGTGATTACGGACATCTGCCGTTCTCCCCGGGACAGCCGCTTGCCTGGCATCGCTCACGGCTTAACCGCCGTCGCGAACAATGCGCCGGACGCCCGCGTTCCCCGACATCACCGGCTTCGACGCGGTGCTGCGCGCGTCGCTCAAGGTTGGCGGGCACGCCGGAATCGGGGGCGGGCAGAACCGTCTGACCTCGGGGGCTCGTGGGCCGACCCGGCCGCACGCCCGGCCAGGACCACAGTCGGGACGCGCGGGGGAGCGTTCAGCCGATGGCGCCGCCGGGCTCGACACCGAGCGCGGGCATCACCGAAGGAGCGCCTGATCTTCCGGCGCGGATCGACTGACCGGACGACGGCGACAGATTAGCGGCGCAGGGTATCGGCGTCAAGATCCTTGGGATCGCCCGGCAATGTTGATGAGGTTAATGGGTTGAGTGGGTGGTAGACGTGCTGGGCGCAGGCGGCCCGGGGTCCCCAGCACGGCAGCGCGAGTTCGGTCGCCGCCCACGCCGGCCGTTTCCGGTACTACGACGCGTTGTCCCACCCGAGTGCGACGAGCAACGCGGTGCGGACGCGGACCATGATGTCGTCTGACACCGAGCCGACGAACCGGCGTAGCCCTGCACGGGGGAGCGTCACGACGTGGTGGAGGTTGATCGCAGATGGTTCCTTGAGACCGGACTCGGCTCCCACGACGACTTCTGTAGGAACGCTGCGGATGGTTCGAGTGAGGGGCGCGACCGTCACGGTATTGAGGCGGGGAATCATATCGGAGCGGGTCAGGATCAGGACGGGCCGCTGCTTGTCCGGTGGCGCGAACCGGAACATCCAGATCTCGCCCCTGCTCACGACCAGTCTCCGTCGTCGAGCGGCTGGCTGGCGATGAGACCGGAGAACTCATCGGCGGTGACTGGGCGGCGTTCGTATCCGGCCCGGTCCTCTTCGGCGAGCCTGCGACGCCGACGTGCGGCGAGCCACTCGCGCAAGGCTACGCGAAAGAGCTCGGAGCGGGTGGTCCTGGCCGCGCGAGCGGCGCGGTCGACGCCCTGGAGGAGGTCCTCGTCGAGCGTGACGGATATGGTCTTCATATTGCGTATTCTAGTGTATTTGCAGTCTGTTCTGCAATAGAGCTGGTACTGTCGGATCGGGCTCTTGCTTGACATCGCGGCGGTATTGTATATACTAACCAGCTAGTTGAACCAAACGGTTGGTATAAATGCCGCGACGATCCGACCCCCCCACGCCCCGGCTCGCCCCACCGCAGTCCCGGCACCACCCTCAGGTCCAGCCGCGATCCCAGAATCCCACGCCACCCACACCCGGCGCCCACGACCGCATCATCACGGCCGCCCTCGCCGAGTTCGCTCAGCAGGGGTTTGCTGGCGCCCGCGTGGACCGCATCAGCCGCAAGGCCCGCCTCAACAAGGCCATGCTCTACTACTACTTCGGCAGCAAGGCCAGGCTCTACCGCGCCGCCATCCAGCGCGTGCTGCTCGGGCTGGTGGACCGACTCGAAGCCGCCGCGGACGGCGCCGGACCCGCTGACGCGAAGCTCGACCGCTTCATCGAGACCTTTGTCTCCCTGGGACTCGCCGAACCCTCGGTCGCCCCCATCATGCTGCGCGAAGTCGTCGAAGGCGCCAGACACCTCGACAAGGACACATTCCTGCTCCTCAGCCGCGTCGTCGGGATCATGACGGCGATCGTGCGACAAGGCCAGCGCGAAGGCGTGTTTCGGGACGTGGACCCGCTGCTCACCTATCTGACGACCGCCTGGCCCATCGTCGTCTACCTGGCGTCCGGGCCGATCCGGGCGAGCATCTCGCACTACACCGGCCTCGAAACCAACCTGCTCGAGCCCCGCCACTTCGTCCGCCACATGCAGGAGATGAGCCGGCAGGCGCTGGCGGTGCATCCCGCGCCGGCAGCGGCGCCCTCTGCTGCCAATCGACACACGGAGCGTTCATCATGAACCGCGATCTACTCGCGCTGCTGTCTGCCGCAATCCTGGCATCGGGCTGCAGCAACGGCGGCCCGGTCAACCAGATTCGGGTTTCGGGTTACATCGAGGCCACCGAGGTCCAACTGTCGGCCGAAGTCGGCGGACGGCTCACCGCCTTGCGTGTGGCGGAAGGCGATCGCGTGGAGGCCGGATCCGTCATTGCCGAACTCGACACGGCTGACACGGCCCTCGCGCTGAAGCGCGCGGCGGCAGAACGCCGAGCCTCCGACGCGCAACTGCGCCTGCTCGTCGCCGGTGCTCGACCGGAGGACATCCGGCAAGCCGACGCGCAGCGCGCGGCGGCAGCGGCCGACCTCGACGGGGCACGCCGGGAACTCGGTTCCGCCGAGCGCGACCTGAAGCGCTTCGAGGCCCTCATCGCCGCCAACTCGGGTGCCGAGAAGCCACGAGACGATGCCGAAACCAGGCGCGACGTGGCCCGCCAGCGGGTCCGAGGCGGAGAAGCACGTGTCCGTGCCGCCGAGGAAGCGTTGGCCAGGCTCAAGGCTGGCGCGCGCCGGGAGGAGATCGAGGCAGCCAGGGCGCGCGTCGCGGCGATTGACGCCCAGATCGCCGCCCTCGAGAAGGCAACGCGCGACGCCACCGTGCGCAGCCCGGTGGCCGGTATCGTGACGCAGAAACTCGTTGACCAGGGCGAGCTCATTGCCCCCCGATCGCCTCTCGTCGTGGTGGCCGATCTCGACCACGTCTGGGCCAACGTCTATATGGACGAGCCGCTCGTGCCGCGCGTGACCCTGGGCCAGACCGCCACCATCCACACGGATGCCGGCGGCGCCGGCATCGAAGGCACGGTGACGTTCATCTCACCGAAGGCTGAATTCACGCCGCGCAACGTGCAGACGGCGGAGGAACGCTCGAAGCTGGTCTACCGGCTGAAGATCACCGTCGACAACCGATCCGGCGTCCTGAAGCAGGGCATGCCGGTCGAGGCGGAGATCTCGATCCGGGATTCGGGATCCGGGATTCGGGATTCGGGACGGTAGGCACGTGGGCCTGCCTGCTCTCGAGCTGACGGGGGTCCGCAAGCGCTTCGGGGTCACCGAGGCGGTGCGCGACGTGACGCTGCGCGTCGATTCGGGGGAGATGTTCGGCCTGATCGGCCCGGACGGCGCCGGCAAGACCACGACGATTCGCCTGGCCTGCGGCCTGCTCAAGGCGGACGCGGGCACACTTGCCGTCCTCGGCCACCACCCCGTCAAGGACCGGCGCGCCATCACGACCAGCGTCGGCTACTTCTCACAGAAATTCAGCCTCTACGGCGACCTGACCATCGACGAGAACATTGCGTTCTTCGCCGAGATTCACGGCCTCGTTCGCTACCACGAGCGCCGCAACCGGCTGCTCGAGATGATGCAGCTCACGCCGTTCCGTGACCGGCTGGCCGATCGCCTGTCTGGCGGCATGAAGCAGAAGCTCGCCCTGGCCTGCACGCTGGTGCACGAGCCGAGGATCGTGATGCTCGACGAACCGACGACCGGTGTCGACCCGGTGTCGCGACGCGAGTTCTGGCGCCTGCTGTCCGAGTTCCTCGCACAGGGTATCACGATCCTGATTGCCACGCCGTATCTCGACGAAGCCGAGCGCTGCTCGCGCGTGGCCCTGATGAACGAAGGCCGCATCCTCGCCCTCGACAGTCCGGGCCGGCTGAGACAGTCGTTTCCCGACGAGGTGATCGAGGTCATGGCCGAGCCCCAGGAGCGTGCGCTGAGAATCCTCCGAGACGACGCAGCCGTGCGCGACGTGCAGACCTTCGGCGAGCGGCTTCACGTACGGGTTGCACGCGGAGGAGGTGAAGCGGCCATGGTCCGGGCCGCATCGGCGCTTGCCGGCGAGCACGTTGGCGTCACGGGCATGCGGATCGTACCGGCGGCCCTCGAGGATGTGTTCATCGATCAGGTCATGTCGGCCACAGCGGGGGAGTCATGAGGCGCATTGGGACGGGATTCGGGATTCGGGATTCGGGATTCGGGAAGGCCGCAGCTCGCAGCGCGCGCCCTTCCGCACTCCTGGCGGCCCTCATGTTCGGATGGTGCGCGCCTGGCGTGGCCTGGGCGCAAGGTGCATCCGCACCGGCGGAGCCGCCTGCCCTCGTCAGGCTGACACTTGCGGACGCCATCGACCGCACCCTAGCGTCGAGTCACCGCGTGGGCGAGTACACATCGCGTGAGGATGCCGCCAGAGCCGCGCTCGCTGCACGGTCCGCCGGCGACCTGCCGGTCTTCACGGTGCTGGCTGGCTATGCGCGAACCAACCATGTGGAGGAGTTCGGCATCCCGATCGCTGCGCTCTCTCCGCCCAAGATCATCTATCCCGATGTGCCGGACAACTGGCGTGCCCGACTCGACGTGACGTGGCCCGTCTACACATCCGGCCGCGTTGGGGCGCTCCAGCAGGCTGCAAAGGCCGACGCGGGCGCGTCGAGCCGAGACGTGTCGGTGGCCAGGGCCGAGGCCCGCCTCGATGTCGCGCGGGCGTTCTGGAACCTGGCCACCGCGACCGAGGCCGTGCGCGTTGTCGAACATGCCCTCAAGGTGGTTGACGCCCACTTGCGCGACGTGCGCACGATGCGAGACGTGGGCCTGCTCGCGCCCAACGACGTCCTGAGCGTCGAAGCCCAGCGGTCGCGCGAGCAGGTGCTGCTCATCGAGGCGCAGAACGCCCGGGACGTGGCCGAAGCCGACCTTCGCCGGGCGGCGGGCCTGGCCTCGGGCACCGCCATCGAGATCGTGGCCAACCTCGAAGAGCCGACCCCGGCTCCCGAGCCGCTGGCTCGCCTGCTCGAAGCCGCCCTCGCGAACCGGCCCGAGCGGCAGGCACTCGAACTCCGGATCTCGGCGTTCGACGGCCGGCAGAAGGCCGCGGCCGCTGGGCTGAAGCCGACCGTGGCCCTGGGAGCCGGCCTCGACTACGCCAGCCCGAACCCGCGGATCTTCCCGCGCGCCGCGGCCTGGAACGACTCGTGGGACGTGAGCGTGAACGTGGCCTGGCCCTTGTGGGATGGCGGGCGCGTGAAGGCGGAGTTGGCGGAAATCAACGCCAGCCAGCGCGCCCTGCAGGAGCGGCTCGCCGATTTCGACCGGGTGATCGAGTTTGAGGTCCAGCAGCGGAGACTCGATCTCGAAGCCGCGCGGGCCTCCATCGGCGCAGCGACGGACGCCGTGAGAAGCGCTTCCGAGGCGCACCGGGTTGTCACAGAGCGATTCAAGGCCGGCCTGGTCACCAACACCGAGGTGATGGATGCCCAGGTGGCGTTGCTCGAGGCCGAGGTGGCCCGCGCGAGGTCCCTGGCGGCCGCCAGGCTCGCCCAGGCCCGGCTCGAACGGACCATCGGACGGTAGACACCGCGATGAAGGCCGTCACGATCCGCGATCTCACGCGCCGCTTCGGCAAGTTCCTCGCCGTCGATCATGTGTCGCTCGAGGTCGACGAAGGCGAGATCTTCGGGTTCCTCGGCAGCAACGGCGCGGGCAAATCGACCACGATCCGCATGCTCTGCGGCCTGCTCAAGCCCTCGTCGGGCTCGGCCACGGTCGGCGGCATCGACGTGACGCGCGATCCGGAGGGCGTCAAGCGCCGGATCGGCTACATGTCCCAGCGCTTCTCGCTCTACGAGCTCCTGACCGTCGAGGAGAACATCGTCTTCTTCGGCGGGCTCTACGGCCTGAGCGATCCAGAGATTCAAACGCGCAAGGCGTTCGTGCTCGACATGGCGGGTCTCAGAGGCCGGGAGCGCACGCTGGCGCGCGATCTTGCCGGTGGCTGGCGCCAGCGCCTGGCGCTGGGATGTGCCATCCTCCACCGTCCGCCCATCCTGTTCCTCGACGAGCCGACCGGGGGCGTCGACCCCGTCTCGCGCCGCCAGTTCTGGCAGCTCATCGACCGTCTCTCCGATGAGGGCGTCACGGTGTTCGTGACGACGCACTACCTCGACGAAGCGGAACACTGCCATCGCCTCGCACTGATGCACGCCGGCCGCATCGCGGCGATGGGGACGGTCGCAGAGCTCAAAGAGGTGTTCGCCGGCCGAGCGGTCGTCGAGGTGCGGACCTCCGCACCGATGGAGGCCGTGCGGGCCCTGGACGGCGTGCCGAACGTAGAGAAGACAAGCCTCTTCGGCACGGCGCTTCACGTCTGGCTCCGCCAGGGCAACCGGGACACCGCACCGCTGGCCGAGCGGTTCCTGCAGCGCGGACTGGCCGTCGAGTCGATGGACTTCGTTGCCCCGTCTCTCGAGGACGTGTTCATGGATGTGGTCGAGCGTGCCGGAGGAGCGGCCGCATGAGGAAAGCGCTTGCCGTCGGCCGGAAGGAGCTGCATCAGATCCTGCGAGACCGGCGCACCCTGCTGATCCTCCTCTTCGTGCCAGCCTTCTTCCTGATGCTCTACGGCTACGCCCTCAACTGGGACATCCGGCACGTACGGCTGGCCGTCCTGGACCGGGAACACACCGGAGAGAGTCGCGCCCTGATTTCGTCCTTCGTGAACTCGTCGTATTTCGACATCGTGGCGGTCGTGACCTCGACCAACGACATCGAGCACCTGATGGACCGGGGGGAGGTGCGCGCGGCCCTCGTGATTCCGGAGGGGATGAGCCGGGACCTGCGCGGGGGCAGGGTTGCGCAGGTGCAGGTCCTCATCAACGGAGACAACGCGAATACCGCGACGACGGTGTTCGGCTACGCGCAGGCGATCGTACGCGGGGTTTCCGCGCAGTTGCAGCTCGAGATGATCGGCGGCCGTGCCTTGGCGCCGCCCATCTCTGTCGACCCGCGCATCTGGTACAACCCCGAGCTGCGCAGCACGCTCTTCCTCGTGCCTGGCCTCATCGGGTTCATCGTCATGCTGAGCTGCGTCGTGTCGACGTCGCTCTCGATTGTCCGGGAGAAGGAACGCGGGACCTGGGAGCAGGTCCGGATGGCGCCGATCACGACCGTCTCCTACATCGTCGGCAAGACGATTCCGTACTTCGTGATTTCCCTGGCCTCGGCCCTCCTCATCATCCTGGCCGCCAGGGTGCTGTTCGACCTGCCCATGCGCGGGTCGTGGGCCGGGCTGCTCGTCGCCTTGTCGCTCTTCGTCGTCGGAGCGCTGGGAACGGGACTGCTGGTCTCGACGCTGGTGGACTCGCAGGCGCTGGCCTTCCTGATCAGCCTGCTCGTGTCGCTGCTGCCGACCGTGATTCTCTCGGGCTTCATCTTCCCGATTGCCAGCATGCCGCTGCCGATCCAGCTCATCACCTACATCGTGCCGGCCCGGTACTTCCTCGTCGTGCTGAGAGGCATCGTGCTCAAGGGAGTGGAGCTCCACACCGTGGCCTCGCAGGTCGGGGCACTCGTCATCTACGCCTTTGCCGTGCTTGGCCTGGCGTCGGTGCGACTCGCCAGGGAGCGGGGCTGACATGCGACGGCTCGGGTTTCTCGTCAGGAAGGAACTCCAGGAGCTGCGGCGCAATCCACGCATGTTCCCGGTACTGTTCGTCGCACCGGTGCTGCAACTGACCATCCTCGGGTACGCGGCGACGACCGACGTCAAGAACGTCCCCGTTGTCGTCGTCGACGGCGACCGCTCTCCGGCGAGCCGCAGCCTCATCGAGCGGTTCGACGGCTCGCCGTACTTCTCGGTGCAGAGCGTGGTCTCGGGCGCGCGGGCGGCCGAAGAGGAGCTGACCCACGGCCGCGCGTGGATGGTGCTGTCGCTGCCGCCCAACTACGGGCGCGCCGTGCACGAGGGGACGCCGGTCGGCGTGCAGGTGATTGCGGACGGGTCCGACTCCAACTCGACCACCGTGGCCCTGGCGTATGCCACCACGCTGGTTGCCGAGCGGGCGGCCGAGCTGGCCAGGGACCGGCAGCCGGCTGGCGCACCGGCGGTTGGGTCGATCGAGTCCCGCATTCGCGTCTGGTTCAACCCACAGCTGTCGAGCCAGCACTTCATGGTGCCGGGCGTCCTGGCGCTGCTGCTGATGGTCATCACGGCGGTGCTGGGGTCGATGGCCGTCGTGCGCGAGAAAGAGCTCGGGACGCTCGAGCAGCTCAACGTCACACCGCTCAGGCGATGGGAGCTGACGGTGGGGAAGCTGCTGCCGTACGGCCTGATTGGCGTCATCGACGTCTTCCTGGTGGTGGGCGTCGCGGTCTTCTGGTTCGAGATTCCACTTCGAGGCAGCCTTGCCCTGCTGCTCTGGCTCTCGCTCGTCTACCTGCTGTGCACGCTGGGGCTCGGCCTGCTGGTCTCGACCTTGTCGAGCACGCAGCAGCAGGCCATGATGACGTCGGTCTTCTTCTTCATGTTTCCGATGATCTACCTGTCGGGCTTCATCTTCCCCATCGAGAACATGCCGGCCGTCATCCAGCCGATCTCGTACGTGATTCCGCTGACGTACTACCTGGTCATCGTGCGCGGGATCTTCCTGAAGGGCGTCGGGCTTGAGGCCTTCTGGCCCCAGGCGCTCGCACTCCTTGCGTGGGGCGTCACGGTGATGACGCTGGCGACGCTGCGCTCGAGAAAGACGCTCGCATAGACGGAGCGGTATTCCGCACGCGCCGGGATTCGGGACCTGGGATTGGGGATTCGGGATCGCGTCGCGCTGGTCGCGCGACCTCAACCGTTCGATTCGCGGGTACGGCGCGTACGTGCGCACTCGACACTCCGCACTCGACAATCGGCTCGGTTCGAGGGGCCCGCACGACCGGGCTGCTTCCCGCCACCGGTGCTCTCGCTGGTAACCCGCCAGCCGCCGGCGCCTGGGTGACGGGATCACCGACCCGCAATCCACAATCCGCAATCGAGCCGCCCGTTGCCTACCCCTGCCCTTTGTCTCCTGACTCCCGTCTCCTGACTCCTGTCTCCTGACTCCTGACTCCTGACTCCGCCGCCTGCAGCTTCCGGTACAGATTCCGCTCGCTGATGCCGAGGGCACGAGCGGCATGGCCGCGATGGCCGTTGTGCTCCCGGAGCACGCGATCGATATGCGCGCGCTCGACTTCCTCGAGGGTCAGCGTCCGGCCTTCTGGCGAACCAGGTGCGGACTGGATTGCGCCACCGGCCGCGACGGGAGCGCCGGACCCGGCCGATCGCACGGATGCGGGCAGGTGCTCGGGCCTGATGACGGGGCCATCACAGACGATCATGGCCGCCTCGACGACGTGCAGCAGCTCGCGGACGTTGCCTGGCCACGGGTGTCGCTCGAGGAGGTCCAGCGCCGCGCCGTCGATGTTCCGGTTGACGCCGAACCGCGCATTGAACACATGAACGAAGTGACGCGCGAGCAACCCGATGTCGTCCTTGCGCTCGCGCAAGGCGGGGAGCCGGATGCTGATCGTGCTGAGCCGGTAGTACAGGTCCTCCCTGAAGAGGCCCTGACGCACCATCCCTGCGAGGTCGCGGTTCGTGGCCGCGAGTATCCGTACATCCACCTTGATCTCGTTGGTTCCGCCAACGTGTCTGAAGGTCGAGGTGTCGAGGACGCGGAGCAGCGACACCTGCGTGGCGAGGCTGATCTCACCGATCTCGTCCAGGAAGATGGTGCCGCCCGACGCGACCTCGAACAATCCGGGCTTCGCGCGGTCGGCGCCCGTGAAGGCGCCGCGCTCGTGGCCGAAGAGCTCGCTCTGCAGCAGGCTCTCCTGCAACGCGGCGCATTCGACCGTGACGAACGGCTTCGTGCGCCTGGCGCTCTTCGCGTGGATCAGCTTTGCCGCCATCTCCTTCCCTGTGCCAGTCTCGCCCGTCATGAGCACGGTCGAGCTGCTCTGCGCAACGCGGCCGATGAGCTGCAGGACCTGGCTGAACTCCGGGCTCTCGCCGATGAACACGTGACCCAGGTCAGGCGGCGTCAACCCGCGTTCCAGAAGCGCGGCTCGCTGCCGCAGCGCCTGGCGCTCGAGCGCGCGCTGGATCCGGATGTCCAGTTCGTCCAGGGGACAGGGCTTCGACACGTAGTCGAACGCGCCGATTCGAATCGACTCGATAGCCGAGTCGATCGATCCGTGACCTGTCAGCATGACGACCTCGCCCGGCGCGTGCCGCTGCTTCAGCGCTTTCAGCACGTCCAGCCCGCTCATGTCAGGAAGCTGCAGGTCGAGCAGGATGACCTGCGGATCCGACTCGGCGGACAGGTGGAGCGCCTCATCCCCGGTTGCCGCCACGCACACGTCGTACCCGGTGCGGGCGAGTTCGGCCGCCATCACCGTCCTGAACGGTCCATCGTCGTCGACGAGCAGGAGAGACGGCCTCCGGGTCATCAGGCGCTCCTGGCCTCCCGTGCGGCCGCCGCGGGCAGCACGACCTCGAAGGTCGAGCCCCCGCCGAGCGCACTCGTCACGAGAATGTCACCGCCCCACTGGCGGACGAAGTTGAGCGACAGGAACAGGCCCAGTCCCGTGCCGCCCTTTCGGAGGCTGAAGAACGGCTCGAAGATGCGCTTCCGGTCGTCGGACGCGATGCCGCACCCATCGTCGGTCACCCGGATCCCCACCGCCTCTCCGGTCCGGACCTCGAGGGTGACGCGGCCACCCGCGGCGCAGGCCTGGATGGCATTGAGCATCAGATTGATCAGCGTGTGTTGCAGCTCGGCCTCGTCGGCCCGAACGTGCAGGCCCGCCGGAACCGCGCCCACGACGGTCGTCACCGCATGGGCGCGAGCCGTGGGCTCGACGAGACGCTCGACCGCAGCCACCGTCCGTTGCAGGTCGACCAGGTCTCCCGAGGAGGACTGGCCGCGCGAAAGGCGCAGGAAGTGCTGCGTGATGCCGCGGCAGCGTAACACCTGGTCACGGGCGACGGCGGCGTAGTCGGCCACGCGCGCGGCATCCGCCGCATCCCGGACGGGCCGTTTCGCATCCCGCAGGATGCCCTCGACGCACGTCAGCACGGTGGCGAGCGGGGTGTTCAGCTCGTGCGAAAAGCCCGAGGCCAGCATGCCCAGCGACGCCATCCGGTGCGACTCGGCCATGCGCGCCTCGGCGGCCCGGCGCTCGGTGATGTCCCGCCAGACCTCGACGACCTGGATGAGGCTGCCGCCGGCATCCGTGATGGGCGAGGCATGCACCTCCTCCCATCGCACCTGCCCCCCGGGATCGCGCAGTTGGCAGATTCTGACCTGGCGCTCGCCCGACGCGAGGCACGACAGGGTCGGGCAGTCATCCATCGTGCACAGCCCGGGTCCGAGATCGGTGCAGCAGCACCCGAGCACCTGCTCCCGATACCGGCCCGTCCGCTGCAGGAACGCCTCGTTGGCGGCTATCACGTTCCGCCGGGCGTCGAGCACCACGATCCCGTCGTCGATGCTGTTGATGACCGTCTCGAGCCGCTCGCGCTGGCTGCGGACCTCCCCGAGCAGTCCGGTGACCGAGTCGGCCATCGTGTTGAATTCGCGGGCAAGCCACGAGATGGTGTCCGATCCCTCGTCGTGCACGCGCTGCTCGAGATCCCCGCTGACAATCTGACGCGCCGTCGATTCGATCCGCTGGAGGCGGCGGACCACAACGAGACGGATGACGAGCGCGATGGCGCCGACGAGCACGAAGATCATCCCGCCGGTGCCGGTGACCATCCAGCGGAAGTCCCGGTTCATGGCCTCGCGCACCGGGCCGACGTCCAGGTCGAACACCAGGATGCCGTTGACGGTCTGGCCGGCGTCGTGGCACCGGTAGCAGGACTCGCGGTTGCGGATGGGCACCATCGTGCGCAGCACCGTGCCCTCGCGGGTCTCGATGGCCTGGCTCGCGTTGCGTTTGTCGGACGGAAGCGCGTGACAGGCCTGGCAGGTCGGGGAGTCGATGCTGAGCTCCTGCGGCCCGGGATGCGAGCCGCTCATGTACTTCACGTCACCAAGCCGGTCGAGCAGCATGACGTTGACGACACCAGGCTGGCGGCCAAAGTCCCGGATCATCTGACCGAGCAGGCTGCGGTCCTTCTCGATCATCTGGTGCTCGAGGGCCGCCCGGATCAACTCGCCCTGGGCGAGGCCGGCGCTCTTCGTCGTCTCAAGCATGCTCTCGAAGTGATGAGCGGAGTACAGGTAGGCCGCCACGGCGGACACGCTGGCCGCCACGATGGTGACGCCGATGGCCAGACTGAGGGCACTGCCCGCCAGGCGAATCTTCATCTGCGGTCCTTCCCTCGCGGGTCCTGTCGCCGGACAACACCCCCGTTCTAGAGCGGGTCTCATCCCGGAGTCATCCCGGAGTCATCCCGGAGTCCTCCGTCCCCTCCGGCCGCAGGCCGCGGCCTGGCTCATCTGCGTGCGAACGCCGGCATCGTACAGGAGCGACTCCCCTCGGTCAACAGACCTGACAGAATGGCAGCCCTGACCTGACATCCTGTCAGGCCCGGCCACACGATGCAGCGACACCTCACAAAGACCAACGAAAAAGCAGCAGGTCCGGCTGGCATCGAAGCTGCTGATGGTCCGTGCAAGAGGGGGACCGACCGATGGTGATGTTCCTGATGGTCTTGTGCATGAGCATTTTCGGTCTGGCGTTGAGCGCCCTGGCCTTTGGGGCGGCGACCCGCGACGAACACGCGAAGCAGGAGGCGGTGCTCGCGACGACGGTCGACGAGCGCCTGGCGGCGGTCCCGGAGCGGTTCTTCGTCAGCGACGCCGCGCCGAAGCCCGCGAAGGCTCATGGGCCCGTGACGAGGGTCCCCATCGACGTGCTCCTGCTGCAGATCGAGCGTCATATCCGCCTCGAGCAGGCAGCGGCCGAGTCGTTCCTCTATGCCCCGTCGCGCGAATCCCTGCACGGGCGCACGCTCTCGCCACTCGCGCACTGATCGGGAGGCTCCTCGATCGCCCGCCTCGCCGACGCAGGGTCGACGTGCGCGCGACAGGCGCGGCGAGGATCGATTGTCAGGCCGGCATCGAGAGGGAGTGATTCATGGACATCGGTCAGACGGATCTGCTGCGAGGGGTGAGCGTGGCCGATGCCGCGCGCATTGCGGCATTGGGTTCGCGCAGACACCTGCCGGCGGGCGAGTTGCTGTTCGACCTGGGGAGCGAGGCCGGCGACGTGTTCCTCGTCGAACGCGGAAACGTGGCGCTGACACTGCCGCTGCGCGTCGGTGACGGCGACAAGGACGTGCTCGTCGAGGAGCGGAACGCGGGCCAGATGGTCGGCTGGTCCGGCCTGATTCCGCCGCACCGCTTCACGTTGAAGGCCACGGCGCAGGCAGAAACGGACCTGCTCGTCCTGCCGCGCCCGGCGATCGAGGCGTTCTTCACGGCCAACCCGGCGATCGGCTACCTCGTCACCAGGAATCTTGCCTCGATCATCGGGCAACGCCTGCAGGTCCTGCAGGCCATGTGGCTGCGCGAGATGCAGCGGTTCGTGGAGGCGCGCACATCATGATGTGGCGTCGGGCAGCCTGGCAGACTGGCGTGCTCTGCTCGATGGTCGGCGCCGCCATCATTGCGGGGGGTGTCGGGAGCCAGTCCCCGGCGCCCAGCCCCCAGGCACCCCCCGCTGCCCCCGCGGAGGAGCACGTCGAGGTGCCGCCGCCGCCCTTCACGGATGGCATCTTCCCGTGCTCGTCCTGCCACGCCGGGATGCCCGTCAACCGCGCCCGGCGTGAGCTGACCGACTTCCACGCCGACATCGTCCTCACCCACGACGAGGAGCACCGCTGGTGTCTCGACTGTCACGATGCGGAGAACCGAGACCAGCTGCACCTGGCGAGCGGCGCACCCGTGCCGTTCGACGAGAGCTACATGCTCTGCGGCCAGTGTCACGGCGAGAAACTCCGTGACTGGAGAGCCGGCGTACACGGCCGCCGCGCCGGCCAGTGGAACGGTCACAAGACCTACCTGCTGTGTGCCCACTGTCACAACCCCCACGAGCCGCGCTTCAAACCGGTCGAGCCCATGCCGGCGCCCGCGCGGCCGAGCCGTCCGGGAGCGCACGACGCAGAGGGACGGCGATGAGCCCCGATACCAACGAACCGCGCGATTGCTGCGCCGTACGCACGATGGAGGCCGGGTCGCCACCCTCGGCGTGCGCCGGGGCGGCTGCTTCGAACTGGCGCGTAGGGGCGGCGCCCTCAGAGTGCGGGGTTGAGGCCAGGCCGTCAGACCCGCCGGATCGGGTGAGCCGGGTCAGCCGCCGGCGCTTCGCGTCGATTGCCGCCGGCGCGGCGGCCGGCTTTCTGCTGACGGGCTGCGGCCCCCGGCGGCTGAAGGAAATGGACCGCGACCGCCTCAGGCAGGCGATCGGGGAGATGGAGCGGAAGTACGCCGCACAGTACGGCACGGCGGTGAGTGTGTCGGATGCGCAGGCCATCCCGGGAGTCGAGTTCGCGTACGCCCTCGACATCTCTCGCTGCATCGGATGCCGTCGCTGCGTCTACGGGTGCGTGGAAGAGAACAACCAGTCGCGAGATCCACAGGTGCACTGGATCCGCGTCCTCGAGATGGAGAAGGACAAGGGCGTCGACCTCTCGGAAGCGGATCCCTACTACGAGCCGAAGGCAGTGCCCGAGGAGGGGCACTTCTACGTACCCGTGCAGTGCCAGCAGTGCCGCAATGCGCCGTGCACGAAGGTCTGTCCGACCGGCGCCACCTGGACCGAGCCCGACGGCATCGTCGTGATCGACTACGACTGGTGTGTCGGGTGCCGGTACTGCATGGCCGCGTGCCCGTACGGCGCCCGGCACTTCAACTGGGGCGCCCCGACGATTCCCGAGGGCCAGCTCAACACGGACACTCACTACCTCGGCAACCGTCCCAGACCGGGCGGCGTGGTGGAGAAGTGCACGTTTTGCATCCAGCGGACGCGGGCCGGCCGGTATCCCGCGTGCGTCGAGGTGTGTCCGGTCGGTGCACGCAAGTTCGGGAACCTGCTCGATCCCGGGAGCGAGATCCGCTACATCATGGAGCACAAGCGGGTGCTGGTCCTGAAGGAAGAGCTCAATACCGTCCCGAAGTTCTTCTACTTCTACGCAACGTGAGGTTCCGCGTGGAGACCGTCCGCCTCTTCTCCGAGTTCGTGCAGGGCAGCATCCGGCAGGTGCTCAGCGGCAATCGATACTACTGGGCGTGGCTCGTGTTCCTTGGGGCGCTCATTGTATCGGGCGCCAGCGCGTACGCCCGGCAGGTGAGCGACGGGTTGATCGTGACCGCCATGCGCGATCAGGTCAGCTGGGGCTTCTACATCGGGAACTTCACCTTCCTGGTGGGTGTCGCCGCCGCCGCAGTCGTGCTGGTCGTGCCGGCCTACGTCTACGACTGGAAGCCGATTCGCGAGATCGTCATCTTCGGAGAACTGCTGGCGATCAGCGCCGTCCTCATGTGCCTGCTGTTCGTACTGGTGGATATCGGCCGGCCCGAACGCTTCTGGCATCTGCTGCCGCCGGCGGGCTACCTGAACTTCCCGGATTCGATACTCGCCTGGGACGTGCTGGTGCTCAACGTCTACCTCCTCATCAACTTCGTCGTCGTCACGCACATCGTTTACATGGCGTTCACGGGCCGGCACTACGACAAGAGGATCGTCGTGCCCCTGGTGCTGCTGTCGATCCCGACCGCGGTCGGCATCCACACCGTCACGGCGTTTCTGTACAACGGCTTGGCCGCCAGGCCGTACTGGAACTCGTCGATCCTCGCTCCCCAGTTCCTGGCGTCGGCCTTCTGTTCGGGCCCGGCGATCCTGCTGTTCGTGCTCCAACTGCTCCGGAAATTCACGCGCTTCGAGATCAGGGACGAGGCCATCTGGAAGGTCGCCGAACTGATGGCCTACGCCATGTTCCTGAACCTGTTCCTGCACGGGGCCGAGGCGTTCAAGGAGTACTACTCGAACACGGAGCACCTGCTGTACACGCGGTACTGGTTCCAGGGTCTGGGCGAGCACACGACGCTCGTGCCGTATGCCTGGGCGGCGGTCGCGTTGAACGTGACGGCGTTCCTGCTCTTCATCGTGCCGGCGGCGCGGCGCAACTGGGTGACGCTCAACATCGGCTGTTTCGCGATTTACGCGGGCTGCTACATCGAGAAGGGGATGGGGCTCATCATCCCGGGGTTGACGCCGGACGCGCTCGGCGAGATCTTCGAGTACGCGCCGTCGCTCACCGAACTCCGCGTGGCGGCCGGGGTCTTCTCGATCGGGTTCCTCGTCTTCACGCTGATGCTCAAGGTCGCGGTCCCCATCGCGCTGAACGAGTTCAGCTATCATGCCCGTGGCCTGGCGCCTGACGCCTGACGCCTGACGCCTGCCGCCTGTCGCCTGACGCCTGTCGCCTGTCCTATACTTTCCTCATGAGTTCGGCGCTCAAGTGGATCGTCCTCGCCGCCACCGTCGTGGCGATTGCCGGTGTCGGCTATCTCGTTTACAGCGTCATGAACCCGCCGAAGCCGCCTGCAGAGGCGACCGTGGTGGCCCCGGCACCCGCGCCGCCCCCCCAGCGGAGAGTCGAGCCAGCGCCGGAGCCGGCCAGGCCGGCGGCCCGGCCCCGGCCGAAGCGCGAACAGCCCGCCGCGCCGATGCCTGCGCCGCCGCCGGAGCCTGCCGGGCCGGTGCTGATCGTCGAGAGCGACGTGCCGGGTGCCTCGGTCTTCGTGGACCGCGTCTATCTGGGAACAACACCCGTCCGGACGACCGACGTGAAGCCGGGTCAGCATCAGCTCAACGCCTCGGCCGAGAACCAGGACGGTATTGCCAGGGCGATCTCGGTGGCCGAGACCGGTGAGACCACGATCGCACTCAGGTTTCTCGAGGTGACGCTCGACGCCTCGATCGATGTCGTCCACAAACACGGCATCGGATCCTGCCAGGGCACGCTGCGCGCCACGACGGCGGGATTGCGCTATGAGACGACAAACGAGGGCGATGCCTTTGCCCTCTCGTTCGGCGAAATCGAGGTGTTCGACGTCGATTACCTCAAGAAGAACCTGCGGGTGAAGAAGGCTGGCGGCAAGACCTGGAACTTCACCGACCGGAACGACAACGCCGACAGGCTCTTCATCTTCCACCGCGACGTCACGAAGGCCCGCGAGAAGCTCGCTCTGCCTCCCTCGCGATCCGCTGTCCTTCCTCGACCTTGACCCGAGTCAGCAGGTAGCCCCCTACGACGAAGAAGACGACCACAGAGACAATGGCCGGGCGGACCGAGCCCATCCGTTCGACTGCAAGGGCGAAGAGCATGGGGCCGAGGATGCCGGCGAACTTCTCGAAGATCCCGAAGAAGGCAAAGAACTCCGACGACTTGTGCCGCGGCACCATCGTCGCGAACAATGACCGGCTCAGCGCCTGGCTCCCGCCCTGCACGGTTGCCACGGCGAAGGCCATGAGGAAGAAATGGGTCGCCGAGGTGACGAAGTACCCGAAGACACTGATGCCGGTGTACACCACGAGCGACAGCAGAATCGAGTTCTTCGTTCCCAGGTGCACGGCCAGGCGCCCGAACAGGAACGCAAACGGCACGCCGACGAACTGGACAACCAGAAATGCGGAGAAGAGCGACGATTCGGGAATCCCGAGGACGGTGCCGTAGGTGGACGCCATCCGGATGATGGTGTTGATGCCGTCGTTGTAGACGGCAAAGGCGACGAGCAGCAGGAGCGCCTGCCGGTACTTCCTCAGCTCGCGAAACGTGTGACCGAGGCGGATAAACGCCCCGACAACGACGTTGCCGGCGGCACCATCGCCGGCCTCGTGACGTGCCGGCGGCTCCGGTACACGGACGAAGATCGGAAGGGCGAAGACGGCCCACCAGACGGCGACGCTCAGGAACGACAGCTTGACGGCGGTCTGCGTGTCAGGGATGGCGAACATGGCCGGCTTCGCAATCCACACCAGGTTCACGGCGAGAAGGAGCCCCCCGCCGAGGTAGCCGATCGCGTAGCCGGAGGTCGACACACGGTCCACCTCATCGGCCGACGCAATGTGAGGCAGCAGCGAATCCGAAAACGAGAGGCTGCCGGCTGCGCCGATGTTGCTGACCACGAAGAGCAGGAGGGCCAATACCCAGTCACCACGATCGACGTACCACAGACCTGCGGTCGAGAGGACGCCCACGGCCAGGAAGATGCCCAACATGCGCTTCTTCATGGCCGCCTGATCGGCCAGGGCGCCCAGCACCGGCGTGATCAGCGCGACGATGGCGACCGCGATGGTGGTCGCCCAGGCAAAGCGGGTCGTGGCAACGGTCGCGGAAAGATCGCTGGCCGCCACACGATTGAAGTAGTTGGGGAAGACAGCCGCGATGACCGTGGTCCAGTACGCCGAGTTGGCCCAGTCGTACATGGCCCACGCACGTAGCTCGGGCCGGTGCAGACCCAGCTTCGCCAGGACGCCGTGCTCACTGCCGGGAGATGGCATGGTGGGGGATTATAGAGCAGTAGACAGTAGACGGTAGACAGTAGACAGTAGACGTTGACGGGATTCGGGATTCGGGGTTCGGGATTCGGGGTTGCATGGCGTTGACGGGAGAGAGAGGCCGGCCAATCGCGAATCCGTACGAAGGAGGCCACATGAGAACTCTCCTGGTGACGAGCGCAGCGGTGCTCCTGCTCGGAACCGCGGCGGGACTCGCCCAGCAGCAGGCGCCGGCAGTCCCGTCGTCTGCGGACGCCGATCGGCTGCCGGTCACGCGCGTGGTGCTCTACAAGAACGGCGTGGGGTTCTTCGAGCACCTCGGGCGGATACGCGGCAATCAGCAGGTCACGATCGACTTTACGAGCGGCCAGCTGAACGACGTGTTGAAGTCGCTGACGACCGTCGACCTCGCGTCCGGCAAGGTGACCGGCGTCAGCTTCAACACGGACGACCCGGCGAGCCGGAAACTCGAGGCGCTGTCGCTTCCCGTCGACGAAGAGACGACGCTGGTGCAGTTCCTCTCGGCAGTGCGGGGGGCGCGCGTGGAGGTGACGGGTCCGGCGAGCGTCGTGACGGGACGGGTGCTCGCCGTCGACCAGCGGACCGCCATCGAGCAGGACAAGCCTGTCGAGACACGCGAACTGGTGCTTGTGACGGATGCAGGTGACGTGCGCACCTTCGACATCTCGCCGCGATTGTCGATTCGGCTCCTCGAAGGCGGCCTGCGTGGCGACGTCCGCCGCTATCTCGACATCGTGGCGTCCTCGCGCCAGCGCGACCTCCGGCGGATGACGATCTCGACGGCCGGCTCGGGAGACCGTCAGCTGTATGTCAGCTACATCAGTGAAGTGCCCATCTGGAAGAGCACCTACCGGTTGGTGCTGCCGTCGAAAGCCGGCGACAAGCCGCTGCTCCAGGGATGGGCGATTGTCGACAACACGATCGGCGAGGACTGGGCGGGGGTCGAGCTTTCGCTGGTCGCGGGCTCGCCGCAGTCCTTCATTCAGCAGCTCTCGCAACCGCTGTACGCCCGCCGGCCCGTGATCCCGCTGCCGCAGAGCGTGCAGCTGAGCCCGCAGACGCACGAAGGCGCGGTGATGCTGGCCAAAGCACCGGCCGAAACCGAGCCGGCCCGGCGGGAGATGGCACTCCGGGCGCCGGCGCCCGCCGCGGCGGGACGCGTCGGCGGTGTCGTCGGGGCGCTGGCGGAGGCTCCACCTCCGGCGCCTGCACCCGCTATGGATGAGGTTCTTGCCGTCATGGCTCGCGCGGAGGCCGCCGCGCAAGGCCGCGAACTCGGCGACCTGTTCGAATACCGCCTGAACGAACCGGTCACGATCCGCAAGAACCAGTCGGCACTCGTGCCGATCATCAACGCCCCCGTCGAGGCCGAGCGCGTCTCGGTGTGGTCGGCCACGTCCGGGCAGCGCCCGCGCAGCGCGGTGTGGCTGAGGAACGCAACGTCCTACACGCTCGATGGCGGCGCGTTCTCCGTGCTCGAGGACGCGACCTTCACAGGCGAAGGCCTGATGGAGGCCGTCAAGCCGGGCGAGCGACGGTTGCTCTCGTACGCATCGGACCTCGCGCTGCGCGTGGATGCACGCCAGGACGCGCCGGACCCGGAGCGGGTCACCAGCGTCCGCATCGCGCGCGGCGTGATGGTGATCCAGCGCGAGTTCAGGGACAAGCGGAGCTACACGGTCCGGAACGAGGATCCGAAGACGCGCGCGCTCATCATCGAGCACCCGAACCGCCAGGGCTGGAAGATCGTGAACGACGCAAAGCCCGAAGAGACGGCGTCGAGCGTCCACCGCTTCCGCCTGCTGGTGCCGGCAACGTCGTCAGCCACGCTCGTGGTCGAGGAGATGCGTCCGGCGGAAACCACGTACCAGGTGGCGAGCCTGAACGACGATCAACTGGCCCTCTTCGTGCGCCAGCGGGCGATTTCCGCCGACGCCGAAAAGGCCCTCCGCGCCGTCCTCGCGAAGAAGGTCGAGATCGCCGCCGTGGCTGCGGAGATCTCGGCCCGCAACGCCGAGGTCGACCGGATCTTCAAGGACCAGGAACGGCTGCGCGAGAACCTGAAGGCGCTCGGCACCCGTGCCGAGGAACGCAGCCTCGTCTCGCGCTACACGCGCCAGCTCGAGGAGCAGGAAACGCGCCTCGACACCCTCAAGCGCGAGATCGCCGAGCAGGAAGCCCGGCGGCGCCAACTACAGGGGCAGTTGGAGCAGATGATCGCAGGGATCTCGTTCTGACGATTGTCAGAAGACAGAATACAGAAGACAGAATACAGAATGGTACGAGGGCGGCTCAACGCCGCCCCTTCTTCACTGATCAGCAATGCCCAGCGCCCAGCCGATTGGGCGAGGCTGGTCGCGCGGTCAGCGCGACTCGTGTCCTTCTGTCTCCTGTCTCCTGTCTTCTGTATTCTGTCTTCTGTATTCTGACTGGCCGTCTACTGGCCCCAGATATACTTCCCGAACCACTCCAGGTTGTGCTCCATCGCGGCGCGATGGGCCTTGGGCTTCGTCAGCCCGTGGCCGAATCCTTTGTAGACGATGAGCTTCGTCGGGACCCCGACGTCCTGGAGACCCTGGTAGAGCTCGTAGGCGTTGGGGATGGGCACGCGCCGATCGAGTTCGCCGTGCTGGATGAGTGTCGGTGCCTTCGCCTGCCTGATGTAGGTCATCGGCGACGTGTCGGCGTAGATCTTCGGGTCGTCCCAGGGCGTAGCCTTCAGGTACTGACGGGTGAACGGATGGATGTCGGTGTTGACGTAGTACGTCATCCAGTTCGAGATGCCCGCGCCGACCGACACGGCCTTGAACCGCGCGCTGTCGTGCGTCGTCAGGAACGCCGAGATGTACCCGCCCTGGCTCCAGCCCATCGTGCCGACGCGGTCGTTATCGACGAGGCCCTGGGCGACCAGGTGGTCGATGCCGGAGATGACGTCCCAGGCGTCGCCGATGCCGAGGTTGCGAACGTTGAACGACCGGAACTTCTCGCCATAGCCGGCGCTGCCGCGGTAGTTCGGTTCGAGAACGAGCGCCCCCTTGCTGAGCCAGACGTCGATCGGGTACGTGCTCGTCGAACCGTACGGCACGGGGCGCGAGATGCCCGTCGGCCCACCGTGAATCACGATCAGCAGGGGATATCGCTTCCCGTTCTGGAAACCTGCAGGTCTGTGTAGCACGCCCTCGATGGGCGTGCCGTCCCGGCTCTTCCACGTGATGACCTCCCGGGTGTGCTGCGGCCAGGCCTTGACCTGCGCGCCCATGTCGGTGAGCTTCTTCAGGGCGCCGCCGGAACCGGACATCGAAAGGACCAGGATGTCCGGGAACTCCTGCGGGCCCGATCGGATGAACGCGATCGTCGAGCCGTCTGGCGTGGCGCTGAACCCGGTGTAGATCACGTGCGTTCCCGCCGTGATCTGCTTGAATTCGCCGGAGGAGGGATGCAGCACGAAGACATGCGCCGCCGTCCGCTGGGATGCGCTGAAGAGCAGGAAGCCCCCCTTCCTGGCCCACATGATTGGGCTCGGGTTCTCGTCGAAGTTCGCCGTGGCGTTGGTGATGACGCCACCGGCCGACGGAATGATGGCGATGCGGCTGTTCTTGAAGTAGTGGAACGGCTCGCCCATCGCCGACGAGAACGCAATCCGGGAGCCGTCGGGTGACCACAGTGGATTGCGATCGGGTCCGGCCTGCGTCACGAGGGGAACGACCTTCCCGTCGGCCACCGTCACGATTGAAATGTCCGCGGTGCCGCCGTTCGCCGGGTCGCTGTTCACGCGATGATCAAAAGCAATCCTGGCGCCGTCGGGTGACCAGGCGAAGCTGCCGACGGTGAAGTCACCGCTGGTCAGCCGCCGCGGCTGCTTGGTTGCGAGGTCGATCGTCCAGAGGTGCGCCATGCGGTGGTCGGCATCGACAATCTCGAAGTCGCCGTACTTCTTGTCGCGTTCCTTCCAGGCGTCGGACTTCGCGTCGGTCACGGTGTGAGCAATGTGCGCGCCATCGGGCGACCACGCGAAGCTCCCACCGACGCCGTCCTCTCCCGAGGTGACCGCCTCGGCTTCGCCGCCGTCGAGGCGAATCACATAGACCTGATTCTTGCCGGAGCGGTCGGATGTGAACGCCAGCAGCCGGCTGTCGGGCGACCACTGCGGGTTCGAGCTGGACTTCTTCGCATTCGTGAGCTGCCGATTCGCTCCGGTGGCGACGTCTGCCACCCAGACCTCCGTCTCGTAGCTGTTCTCGTCCCAGTTCGCTTCGCGCACCGTGTAGGCGACAAACCGCCCGTCGGGCGAGATCGCCGGTGAGCCAACCCGCTTGAGAGAGATCAGCGCGTCGACCGTCGGTGCTGTTTGCGCGGCGGCAGGCCGGGCGGAGACGACGAAGAGGAGACAGAAGACAGAATACACAAGACAGAAGATGAGCCGGCCTGATCGATGCATATGAACCTCGCGAGTCATGATACAACCAGCGAGGCCGAACACCCCCGTTCTAGAGCGGGTCTCATCCCGGAGCCATCCCGGAGTCCTCCCGGAGTCATCCCGGAGTCCCCTGTCTCCTCCGGCCGCAGGCTGCGGCGGGCGCCCGTCCGGCGCCACCCGCTCGGTGGTGAACTCGTCCTCGTCTCGTCCGGCCCGTGAGGGCCGACAAGGAGGCCGGCCGCCTCCGCCCAGCGGGCTTCGGCGCGCCAGGGCCGATCAGGCCGGCTCGTCCCCTTCTGTCTCCTGCCTGCCTCGACGGAGCCGCGCGGCAACGCGGTTGGCGGAGTCGGGCCTCCTGTCTCCTGGATTCCGGCTGAGGATCACGGTCCCTGGTCCCCGGTCCCCGGTCCCTGTTCTACGTCCGAAAACGGCGAGTTCGAGGCGCCCGGTGCGCTATAGTCGCCATGTGACACTCGATCGGCGTGCCTGCCATCGTGCCCGAACGCGCCGGGATCCCCGTTACGACGGCCGCTTCGTTGTTGCGGTCAGGACCACTGGCATCTACTGCCGTCCGGTGTGTCCTGCGCCGCTGGCCCGACCGAGCAACGTGACGTTCTTCGGCGGCCCGCGCGACGCTGAGCGCGAAGGCTACCGGGCCTGCCGCCGGTGTCATCCCGAGGCGCGCCCGGGAAGTCCCGCCTGGCGGGGAACCGAGGCCACCGTGGATCGCGCGCTGCGGCTGATTGCCGGCGGAGCGCTCGATGAAGGACGCGTTGCCGAACTGGCCGCCACGCTCGGCATCGGTGATCGACACCTGCGCAGGCTGTTCGTCGAGCGAATGGGCGTCCCGCCCGTGCAGGCGGCGGCCGCCCGGCGCGTCCAGCTCGCCAGGCGACTCCTCGAGTCCACCGATCTGCGAATGACCGAAATCGCGCAGCGTGCGGGCTTCGCGAGCCTGCGCCGGTTCAACGCGGCCTTCCGCACGGCCGTTGGGCGCTCGCCGAGCGCCTGCCGGAGGCGGTACAGGGCCAGAGGAGTGGAGAGATGAGCGGTGGAGTCGTGAGGTATGCCGGGATTGCCGCGCCAGTCGGCCGGCTTCTCGTGGCCGGCAACGACGAGGGGCTGTGTCTCATTGGATTCCCGAGCGGGAAGGGCGTCCGGGCCCCTGAGCCTGGCTGGGTGGAAGATGCGGGCCGCTTCGACGATGTGCGTACGCAGTTGGGCGGGTACTTCGCCGGCACGCTGAGGGCGTTCGACCTCTCGCTGGCCCCTCGGGGCACGCCGTTCCAGAGGTCCGTGTGGATGGCGCTCAGGGACATTCCGTACGGTGAGACGATCTCCTACGCAGAACTGGCGACGCGAGTGGGAAACCCGAGAGCCGTGCGCGCCGTCGGCGCGGCCAACGGACGAAACCCGCTGCCGATCGTCGTGCCGTGTCACCGGGTGATCGGCGCGGACGGAAGCTTGGTAGGGTTCGGCGGCGGTCTGGACGTGAAGCGCGCGCTGCTCGATCTCGAGAGAGCACTTCGCCGGGTGTAGAGACCTGACCCCTCCCGAATCCCGACTCCCGAATCCCGAAGGCGTCAGACCGTGAGCACCACCTTCCCGATGTTCCCCCGGTCCTGGATGAACTTGTGGGCGTCGGCCGCGCGCGCGAGCGGAAACGTCTTGGCGATGACAGGCTTGAGGCGCCCGGATGCCAGGTCAGTGAGTAGCGCTTCCATCGCGCCGGCGACCAGGCGGCGTTCATTCCACAATCGGAGCACGTGCAGGCCGAACACGGCCCGGTTGTCGTTCATGAGATCGGCGACACCGAAGCGGGGTGCCTGCCAGTGGGCCTGCAGTGAACGCACGAGACCCCGATGCTGGCCGGGCACCATGTCCTGAGCGGCCAGGCTGACGAGCCGGCCCAACGGCGCCAGCATCCGGTAGCCGCGCAGAACGTGATCGCCCCCAAGAGCGTCCAAGACGACGTCGACGCCGCGCCCGCCGGTGATGCGCAGCACGTCTCTCTCGAGGTCGGCCGAATCATGGTCGAGCACGTGGTCGACACCGAAGCTGCGAAGCGCGTTGTGTTTGGAAACGGAGGCAGTACCCAGGACCGCCGCACGCCGCAACCGCGCCAGCTGCAGGGCCGCGGTGCCCACGCCACCGCCTGCTCCCTGCACCAGCACGGTCTCACCACCCTTGAGGTTGGCCATCCGGTAGAGCGCAAGCAGGGCGGTCAGGTAGCTGATCGGCACGGCCGCCGCTTCGTTGTGGCTGAGGTTGGAGGGCACGCCGAAGGCATACTCGGCCGGCGCCACCACCATGTCCGCATAGCCACCGTACTTGGTGAGGGCGAGGACGTGACGGCCGACCTCATGGCGCCCGGGTCCTAGTCCGACCGCGTCGACATACCCGGAGACCTCGAAGCCCGGGATGAACGGCGGCCGCGGTGCATCAGGGAAGTGACCGGCGCGAGACAGAACGTCCAGGAAGCTCACCCCGGCTGCCTTCACGCGGATACGCACCTCGCCCGCTCCCGGCTGAGGAACCGGACTCTCTCGCACCTCCATCACATCCGGCGAGCCGTGGCGGCTGACAACGACCTCGCGCATCCTCTCCTGTGCCCCCCCTGCCGATCTTAGAACACTCCCGCTCTAGAACGGGAGTAGTCCGGGAGCAGTCCGGGAGCAGTCCGGGAGGAGAACGGGAGTAGAGCGGGAGTAGTCCGGGGTGACTCCGGGATCACCCCCGCTCAAGAACGGGGGTTATGATGCAGGGATGACACGTCGGCGACCCGCGCGTTCCGCTCGGGCAGTGGTCACGGCCTCTGCCGCGGCGGTCGTGACTCTGACGGCACAGACGCCCGGGCCGATCGCGCCCACGGTGCTCGTGGCTGGCGCCCGGATCCTCGACGCCGCGGAGGGCGTGTATTCCCCCCCTGCGCACGTGCTCATCGACGGCGACCGGATCGTGTCGGTCTCGCCGGGCCAACCCGCGTCTCTGCCGGGCGGCACGCGGACGATCGACGGCAAGGGCCTCACACTCGTTGCGGGCTTGGTGGACGCGCATGCCCAGGTGTCGCCGACGGAAGACCTCGATGCCGACTACTTTGCGCTCATGAGCCTCGCGCACGGCGTCACGACGGTCCGGGGCATCAACGTGCGCACGACTTGGGCAATTGCCCATCGGCGGCGCGTCGAGAGTGGACGGAGCCGCGGGCCGCGGCTCTTCACCAGCGGCAGGGGCATCGACCAGGCTGCTAGGCCCGATCTCTGGCTGTTCGATGCCCCGTCGGTCGCGGCAGCCGCCGAGGAGGCCAAGAGACAGGCGGCTGCTGGTGTCGACTGGGTTGCCGGCTATTCGCACGTCACGCCGGCGATGTATCGCGCGATGGTGGCCGCGGTGGAAGGCACGACGACCCGCGTCGCGGCGAGGCCCGGGGCTGCATCTCTCTCGGAGCTCGCCGCCGCGGGTGTTCACTCGATTGAGACGCTCGACTTCCCGCTGGCGGGCGCCGAGCCACGCTCTGCCGTTCCCTCACGAGAGTCCCGATGGCCCTCGCTGGCTCCGCGTGAGGCGTCGTCGCTTGCGCGGGCGCTCATGAACGCGAACGTCACGCTGGTTCCACTGCTGGCCACGAACCTCCTGCAGGCCTACCCGGAGGAGGTCGCCGCGGACCCGGACCTGGCCAAGCTGCCGGAGCGTCGTCGTCAGGACCTCCTCTCGGCCGCGAAAGCCCTCCGATGGCAGGAGATCGCGGCTCGGAGGCGGGACTGGAGGGCGAGAGGCGCCTTCCTCGAACGCTTCGCTCACGCCGGTGGGCTGGTTGCCGCCGGGTCGGGATTCGAAGAAACGGGCCACCCGGTGCCTGGGGCGGGGATCCACGACGAACTGGCCGCGCTGGTGCGGGCCGGCCTGACGCCGGCCGAAGCGATTCGAGCGGCGACCATCAACGGCGCCCTCCTGCTCGGCGCCAGCGACCGGATCGGCGCCATCAGGCCAGGCATGGCCGCCGATCTGATTCTGGTCGAGGGCAATCCGCTGGCGTCGGTGGGCGACCTGGCGAAGATGACCCACGTCATCCGCGCGGGCGAGGTGCTGGATCCGAAAGAGCTCGTGCAACGGGCGGTCAGGACGACAAGGCAGTAGACAGCAGACAGTAGGGTGGTGCCGCGCCGATCACGCGACCCGAGTCCCTCACACAGTACCGGGCTGACGCAGGACGGGTCCGAAGACGACGCGGAACCGCGTCGGCCCGCCCTCCGGGGCGTCGAGATCGAAGTCGAATCCGTGGCGCCGCAAGATCTCCTGCACGAGCGTCAAGCCGATCCCCTGGCCGTTCTGTTTTGTCGTGAAGAACGGTGTGAACAGATGGGAGCGCACCTCGCCGGACACCCCCGGCCCCGAGTCTTCGACCTCGATGAACGGGGACGCTCCCGCGACTCCGGTCCTCACGGTGACCCTTCCGCCTGGTCCCGCGGCCTCGGCGGCGTTCTTCAGGATGTTCAGCAGGACCTGCTCCATCTGTGCCGCGTCGAGGCTGATTGCGCCGACGGTGGCCTGCCGGTCCCATCGCCAGTCGACGGCGCCGCCCTCCGTCTGAGAGGCGAGCAGCGTCACGCACCCCTGGAGCAGGCGATCGACGTCGACCGGTGCGAGTCTCGGCGGTGGCGTACGAACGACCTCGGCAAACCCGCGCATGAACGCGTTCAGGCGCTCGAGTCTGCCGGTAGCGATGTCGACAGCGCTCTCGAATGCCTGCCGGTACGCCTCCGGCAGGTTCGTGCCGTAGACGAGCGACGACTGCAGCAGCGAACGCGTCACGCCGACCGAATTGTTCACCTCGTGCGACATCAGTCGGATGAGCTTCTCGTACGCAGCCTTCTCGGTCAGGCGGAGCTCCTCGGTCAACTCCTCGATCAGGTAGAAGCGCCGCGGATGCCCTCGCTCGACGAAGCTGGCGCACTGACACCGAACGCGGCGGCCACCCTGAAGCGGGACAATCCTCGCGCCGCCGGCCGGCGTCGCGCCCATCGCCTCGCCGAGAGGGGAGGCCAGGCCGGCCGGTGTCTTGCCGACGGGATCAGCGTCATGGGGCAGGAGCCGCTCGGCGGCGTCATTCACGGACGCGATGACCCCGTCGTGATCGAGGATGACCACGCCTGCCGGTGACACCTCCAGCAGCGTGCCGAGAAAGTACTGCTGTTCCCGCAGCCGCACGCGCTCGTCCCGCAGGGAGTCCGCCATCCGGTTGTACGTCCGGACCAGCACGTCGATGTCGGGGTGACCGACCTCCGTGAATCTCGTTGTCAGCTCGCCGTCGTCGAGCAGTTGCGCGCTCTGGCGCACCGCAGACAGCGCGCCCGAGGTCCGCGTCACGAAGGCGATGCCCGCGGCGAGCGATGCCGCGAACACGATCTCCACGACGATGAGCCAGAGCCGATCCTGCTGGAGCAGGAAACCGGCCACGACTCCCATCAAGACGTGGACGATCGACAGATAGACGATGAAGTGGCGCCTGAGATTCACGCCGAGATGCCATACTTCTCGAACCGCCGGTACAAGGCTGCGCGGCTCAAGCCGAGCGATTCGGCGACGCGCGTGATGTTCCCGGCGTGATGCCTCAGCGACTTGACGATCATCGCCTTCTCAATTTCGTCCATCGTCATGCTGCCGACCGGCGGAAGTGCGTCACGGTCCGTGTCGTGCGGCTCCATATCGGCGAGGGCCGCGAAGCTGTCCGCGTCCAGGACGTCGGCCTGCGACACGAGCGCCGCACGTTCGATCGACTGACGGAGCTGCCGGACGTTGCCGGGCCATGGCTGGCACCGAAGCCACGCAACGGCACCTGGCCCGAGCACCAGATCGTCGCGCCCGTAGGTATGAGCCACGGCCCGGACGAAACGCCTGGCGAGGATCGAAATATCGTCCGGCCGATCGCGCAGCGACGGCAGGTGGATGGCGATGAGGTTGATTCGGTACAGCAGGTCCTCACGGAACTCCCCGCGGTCCACGAGGTCGGCCAGGCTGCGGTTCGTGGCCGACACCACGCGAACGTCGACCGTGCGCGTCTGGCTCGATCCGAGGACCTCGTAGGTGCGGTCCTGCAGCACGCGGAGCAGCTTGACCTGCGAGCCCGCATCGAGCTCGCCGATCTCGTCCAGGAAGATGGTGCCGGCGTTCGCGGTTTCGAAGCGCCCCTTTCGGTCGGATCTGGCGTCGGTGAAGGCGCCCCGGACGTGGCCGAACATCTCGCTCTCGAAGAGCGTCGAAGAGATGCCGCCGAGGTTGACCTTCACGAAGGGCCCGGCGCGCCTTCGGCTGTTGTGGTGAATGGCCTCGGCGATGAGTTCCTTTCCCGTGCCGCTCTCGCCGGTGATGAGGACCGAGGCGTCTGTCGGGGCCACGCGGCCGACAATCTGCAGCGCCCGGAGCAGGCGCTGGTCGCTGCCGATGACGTCGCCGAAGTCGTAGCGGGCGTCGAGCTCCTCGCGGGTGAGGCTGAGTTCGTCCGGGCTCGCCGCGCGCGTGTCAGCCAGGCCGAGGGCGGTGCGGACACTCTGCAGGATCTGCTGGTTGGTCCAGGGCTTTGTGATGAAGTCGGACGCGCCAGCCTTCATGCCGAGCACGGCCAGCGAAATCGAACCCCACGCAGTCAGGAGGATGACGGGCAGGCCCGGGCGCGATGTCTTGATGCCAGACAGGAGGGCGAGACCCTCCTCGCCCGATGTCCGCCGCGAGAAGTTCATGTCCTGGATAACCAGCCTGCAGACCGGGCGCCGGGCGACCGACAACGCCTCCTCCGCCGACGCCGCCGTCGTGCAGTCGTAGCCGTGCTGCCGCAGGAGCAGCGCCAGCGACGCGGTCACGGACGGATCGTCGTCGGCGATGAGGATCATGACGCGGGGTCTACTTGCCGCGCAGCTTCGCCACGGGGCCGTCCACGCCGTTCGGAATCTGCTGGCCGGCGAACTGGTCATCGTCTCCCAACGCTGTCTTGAGACGGATCAGCTCGCCCTTGAGTTCGGCCGCCAGCGCATCGGTCCCGGGCTGCCCGTACAGGTTGTGCATCTCGTACGGGTCGTTGACCAGGTCGAAGAGCTCCCACTGGTCCTTCGTCCAGTAGTAGATCAGCTTGTGCGTGGTCGTGCGCACCCCGTAGTGCCCGCGCGTGTTGTGGTCGCCGGGGTCGTGGTAGTAGCGGTAGTACATCGAGGTGCGCCAGTCCGCCGGCGTCTGCCCACGCAGGACGGACAGGGCCGAGCGGCCCTGCATCTCGGCCGGAACGGCCAGCCCCGCAGCCTCCAGGAACGTCGGCGCGAAATCCACGTTGAGCACCATCGCATCGGACGCGGCCCCCGACGTGATCGCGGCGGGCCAACGTACGAGGAAGGGCATCCTCAGACTCTCCTCGTACATGAACCGCTTGTCGTACATGCCATGCTCGCCGAGGTAGAACCCCTGATCGCTCGTGTAGACGACGATGGTGTTCCGGGCGAGACCGGCCGTGTCGAGGTAGTCGAGCAGGCGCCCCACGCCGTCGTCGATACCCTGGACGCAGGCCAGGTAGTCCTGCATGTAGCGCTGGTACTTCCAGCGGGCGAGCGCTTCTCCGGTGAGCGTGACGGGTTCACCGCCGCGCTCGATCGTGACCTCCGTGGGTTTGATGGACAGCCACTTGCCCCGGTCCTGCTCGGGAATGTCAGGGGGCGGCGTCAGCTTGAGGTCGCGGTGCGTCAGGTCGTCGAACACGCGTTGGCGGTTCTCGTGGATGGCGTCTGTGCGCGTGTCGTAGCGGTCCCACAGCGTTGGCGGCTCTGGGATCCAGCGGTTCTCGAACCTCTTCCGGTTCACGTCGTCGGGGATCCAGTTGCGGTGCGGAGCCTTGTGGTGAACCATCAGGAAGAACGGCCGGTCGGCCGGGCGCTTCTCGAGGAACCCGATCGCGAGATCGGTGATGACACCGGTTACGTGGCGACCGTCGTAGCGTTTCTCGCCGTCTGCGGTGTACAGCAGCGGGTCGTTGTAGGCCCCCTGGCCGGGCAGGATCTCCCACTCGTCGAAACCCTGGGGATCGCTGCCCAGGTGCCACTTGCCAATCATGCCGGTGTGGTAGCCGCCCGCCTGGAGCAGCCGGGCGACGGTCTGCCGCGAGCTGTCGAACCGGTTGAAGACCGGGACGCCGTTCCGGTGCGAGTACTGGCCGGTCAGGATGGCCGCCCGGCTCGGCGTGCAGATGGAGTTCGTCACGAAGACGCGGTCCATGCGCAGGCCCTCGCGGGCGATCCGGTCGATGTTCGGCGTCTCGTTGACGCACGATCCGTACGCGCCGATGGCCTGGAATGCGTGGTCGTCGGCCATGATGAAGATGATGTTCGGCCGAGCGGCCGCGGGCTGGGCCCAGGCGGCCCCGGCACCGACCATGGCGACGAGCGCGAGCGCGGCGGCGAGGCGGAGTGTGTGCGTCATGATGCGGACATTCTACGGGATTCGGGATTCGGGATTCGGGATTCGAGCGGTCACGCTGTATCGATGGGCCGGCCAGGCGACGTGCTGACGGAGCGGGGCGATCTCGCTGCG
>JBFMFH010000121.1:0-90017 GCA_040752275.1 Acidobacteriota bacterium | reverse complement strand
CTGAGATCCTCGAGGCCCGACTTCCGGTCCTTGGCCTCGGCCTTGCGGGCCAGCTTCTGCTGGTGCTTCTCGCGCTTGGCTTTTTCTCGCTGGCGCTTCTGGAGCGACGGACGGCTTCGATTCATCAAGCAACTCCGACTCGGCCCTGGCGCGGCGCCCAGTGCTGGGCCCGGCGCCAGCCTCTGGAGAACGGCAGCGACGTTCCGGAACCGCGCCCGGCCGCCGCCCGCGTCAGACAGCGGGGGTGCTGGGGCCCCACGCGACACCCAGTCCCTCTAGTGTGACACATTCCGGCAGAATGTGTGGGGCCGCCCTCGCAACGAGACCCACACTCCGAACCGAGCGCCCGGAGCCCGGGACGTCAGACCAACGCGTGCACGACCCACGACTCAGGATGGAGTCGGCCGGCGACAACCCGCTCAGTTTTGCGCGAAGACGAGTTCCCTGAATGCGGCCGGATCGTGGAAGCTCGGGCCTGACGGCACCGACCAGGCGGCGTACACGGCGTCACGCTCCGGCTCGGTCGGACCGTGCGGCCGCTTGATCCGGAAGACATTGAACCGCCACCGGTCCCCGGCCCTGGGTGGCACCCGCTCCGTCGCGTCCGCCGACAGCGTCCGAAGCCCCTCCCACGGAAGCCAGACCACGGCGATCCAGCTGTCGGCCTGCAGGCCGCCGCACGCGCCCGGCACCACCGTGCTCTCCAGGCCCGTCCAGCTCCAGTCGCGATCGCCCGTCAGGTTCGGCCAGGGCTCCACGACACGCAGGTCGGTGACGATGTTGAAGGGGCTGACTTCGATCTCGGCATAGTTTCGCCCGCTGCGGGCCGGGTCGAGGAAGATCTCGACCACCTCCTCACGGGCAATCGGGTCCTTGTGGCGTCGCATCGTGTGCCAGGGATCCCGGTCGCAGGCATCGAACCGGATGGCGATGCCGCCCGCGTTCCACACGGCCCGGAACGTCGTGCGGTACGGCTCCGGTCCCCAGCCGATCGCCTCGGCGTCCGTCCAGATGGGATGATGGCCCGGCAGGAGCAGCGCGGGCGGTGCAGATGTCAGCGCCACGATGTACGGACCTGCTGGCGCCGGCACCAACGGATCGCGATACATCGTGGCCATGGCATGCCTCCGGAGACGTGGGACAGGTGGGATGCCGAGAGCCGCCGGTTCCCGTCAACGATCGCCGGGCCAGTATTCGGCCAGCGGCGCGCGCCTGTCAAGGACCCCGGCGGTCTTCGAACACCAGACTGCAGCAGGTGACGGCACCCTCGGCCTTGGCCAGTTCCGAGACGTCCACGGCCACAGTCCGGAGGCCGTGCGCGTCCAGGCGGGCACGGGTCCGCCGACACCCATCAGCGACGACGACGGCTCCTTGATTCTACCTGCTGGACACCCGGGTGCCGCCGGCTTGACCTGTTGCGATGCCGCCGGTACAGTCGCGACAGTTGCCGAGAAGGCCACGAACCGCTGCTCAAGAGGCGCGGGCTGAAGTAGAGTGGCGAGGAGGTGCGTCATGGTGCTGCCCGCCTGGTCGACGGACGGGGGCCGGCTGGCGTATCTGCAGAAGACCGGCCGGAAGACGTGGGCCGTGATCGTGCAGAACGTGGATCAGTAGTGTCAGGAGCGGGGATGGCGAGACGATTGCGGAACCTGCTGCCGGGCGTGTGCGTGGCTGCCGCCGTCGGTCTGTGGGCGTGTGGCGGCGGCAGCGGCGGTTCGTCGTCCTCATCGCCCACCGCCCCCTCGGCGAACCCGGAGGCGCAACCGGCGCTTCCCGCCTGCGGCGCCATCGGCGGGTTTGGAACGGCGGCAACCACCGACACCTACGCGATTGTGCGGGGCACCGAGTGCTCCACGGCCAACACGCCGGTGGTGCTCCTGAACCTCCGCGATCGGGACGGACAGCAGTCCGGCCAGTGTTCGGGCACGATTATCTCGCGGCGCGCCGTGCTCACGGCGGCGCACTGTCTGTCGGGCGAGACAGCCAGCGTTCGCGTCTTCCAGGGCACGGGTGACCAGGTGATGTCCGCGTCGATCCACGGACACCCGACCTATCGCGAGGACGACTCGCAAGCGCTGGATGTCGGGATCGTCGTCACGTCGCAGGATCTCGACCATCCCGTCGTGCCGCTGCTCTTGAGCCGCGATGCGCGCGTCGGCGAACAGGCGGTGATTGCCGGGTGGGGGAAGGACGAACTCGGTAACGGGACAATCCTCAGGGCGGCTGCCACACTCATCGCGGCCGTCTACTCGAACTTCCTGCAAACGGACATCTCGGCCACCGGCAGCGGCGTCTGCTCGGGCGATTCGGGCGGCCCGATCCTGCTCTCCGAGGGCGGTGTCTGGTCGATTGCCGGCGTCACGTCATCGGCCTCGACTGGCGGCTCGTGCGCCATCGGGTCGAACTACTTCACGAGCGTCCGCAACGCGTCGGTTCGGTCGTTTGTCCTCGGCCTTGTCCCGGACGTGACCGAGCGGTAGGGCTGGCGGGGCGGTCCCTTCCCCGCTACCTGAACTGAACGCGAATCTCCACCGCCGCGCCCAGCAGGCCATGCTGGGTGGCGACCGGGTACTCGACAAGCGTCCCGTTGGCCAGCGTCACAGGCGAACTCGACGGGGCCCTCACGCCTTCGAGGCTCTGGAGGACGACCTCCCCCTTCCGCGTCGACACCTGGGAGCGCACGGCGGCGTGGCGGCCGTCGAGCAGCCCGTCCAGCGTTAGCGCCAGCAGCTCGAGCCGGGCCTTCGGCTGACCCTCGCCGTCTGGCTCCTCGGCCAGCTCCTCCAGATTCTCGAGCGAATCGTAGCTGCCGACGACAAACACCCCGGCGAGCCCGGCCTCTTCGTCGACGGTGAACCACCGGTTGCCGCTTGGCACATGGAAGGTCCGGCCAGCTCTGACCCGGCTGAGGCCTCTCAGCGCGACCTCCGGGTAAAGGACTCGAACGCCGCCACGTTGATCTGTGGTGACCACGTAGATGTGGCCGTCCGATCCGGGGGTGAGCATCAGGCGGAGCTGATCGCCGCCGGACACCCGACTGCCGTCCAGGAGGCGAAACGCCGACCACCGTCCCGCCTCGAGTCTCTGGCCGACGCCCACCCAGTGGATCTCGAATGGCGGTACCGGGGGCAGCGGCTTCGGACGCCTCCACGCCTCGACCAGGGGAGGGACGATTAGGCCGGCCACCACGATGAGAGCCGCCGCCACGACCACGAGCGTGGCCTGTTTTGCCCGCCGCATCAGGAGTCGGTCCTCGACGTCCTGTGAGCTGAGGAGCCGATGGGACAGAATCGCGATGGCCTCCCGGGCGCGTGCGGGGTCGTACGGCACGTACTGCCACGGCTTGAGGTGTGCCAGTTGGGCGGACGGCGGAGGCGGTTGCGGCGCCGACCCGGCCTGCTCGGCAACCCACACTAGATTCCGACCGGTGGCCAACGCGTGTCGGATCTCGAGTTCCACCGCGTCGGAGGGATGCGTTGAGCCCGATCCCGGCGCGCCTGCCGCGGCCACCACCACGAAGTCCGGGGTTTCCTCGATGAGCCGCAGGGCGTGGCCGCGGGGTGGCCTCCCGATCTGGTGATCCGGCACATGGACGCGGAAGCCCAGGCGGGTCAGGCCGGCCGATACGGTCCCTGCCGCCGGGCTGCCGGGCTCACGGGTGCAGAGATAGACGTCGTACTCGATTCGCGTCATGGCGCCCGCCCAACACCACCGATTGTAACCGGGCCCGGGCGTGGCGCACCGGAGGGCGTGCGCTCTGAATCTTCCTGGCGACATTGCGGCTCTCACCCCGTCGGAGGCGGGAGGTACCGCCGTGCGCCGGGGCCGGTCTTGCTTGACAATTCCCGTGGTCTGGCGATAATTCAGCCCGGGTCCGGCGCCCTGACCCGGTCGTCCCGTCGCCTCTCGTTGCGGGCTCGTTGCGATAGCGGTTGCACCTTGCGCCTGCGGGTTGCAGGCGGGCTGTGGCGTGGCCACTATTCTCTCCCCTGGCACTGTGGCGCGTCCAGCTCGCCGTTGTTGCGTGTGTAGTGTTCGCGTGACTGTGGATGGAGGGAGGCTCAATGAGACTCAGAGTACCCGTGCGGAAGTGTGTCCTGGTGTACCTGGCGGCGCTGCTCCTCTGCAGCCCGGCAGTCTACGCCCAGGGCGGCGGCAGCACCGCGTCGTTGTCGGGCGTGGTGACTGACAGCTCCGGGGGCGTGCTCCCTGGTGCGAACGTGGTCGTCAAGAACAACGCCACGGCGGCGGAGTATCCGACAGTGACGGATCCGGAAGGGCGGTTCGCGATTCCTGCCCTGAATCCCGGCACCTACACGGTGACGGTGTCGTTGATGGGGTTCAAGACCTTCGTCGCGCCGGACGTGCAGGTCATCACGGCCACGCCGGCGTCGGTTCGCGTGACCCTGGAGTTGGGTGAGCTCTCCGAAACGGTCGTCGTGACCGGGGCGACGGAGATTGTGCAGACGCAGACCGCGTCGGTGCAGACCACGATTGCGGTGCAGCAGATCTCGTCGCTGCCCCTGACGACGCGCACGGCCCTGGACTTCGTGACGACCCTGCCCGGGGCGCTGACGACCGGCAGTAACAGTCGGGGCACGACCATCAACGGGCTGCCGACCGGGTCGATCAACATCACGCTGGACGGCGTGAACGTCCAAGACAACAACAACCGGTCGGGCGACGGGTTCTTCATGATGATCCGGCCGTTGATGGACTCGGTGGAGGAGATCACGGTGTCGACCTCGACGCCGGGGGCGGAGAGCGCGGGGCAGGGCTCGGCGCAGATTCGCATGACCACGCGGGCGGGGTCGAACCGCTTCTCAGGGTCGGTGTACGACACGTGGCGGAACCAGGCGGGCACGAATGACGACGACGTCCTGACGCGGACCAAGAAGCGGGGCTGGCTGTGGCGGCTGAACACGCCGTACTGGTTCAACAAGCGGGACCGCCCGAAGACGGCGGCGGGCGACAACTTCATCGATGACGTACGGCTGGAGACGCCGGGCTTCCGCGTGGGCGGCCCGATCGCGAGGGACAAGCTGTTCTACTTCTTCAACTGGGAGTGGTTCAAGTGGCCCAATCAGGTGGCGCGGACGCGGTACCTGATGAACCAGAACGCACAGCAAGGCATCTTCACCTACACGGGGAACGACGGGGTGCAGCGGACGATCAACCTGTTGACGCTCGCGGCGGCGAACGGGCAGACGTCGACCATCGATCCCACGATGGCGAAGCTGTTTGCGGACATCCGATCGGCGGCGACGGGGTTCACGGGGGGCGCCCTATCGCCGTGGAACCTGAACACGGACAAGTTCGACTACAGTCCGGGGGGCGACCAGTTCCGGCACTTCCCCACGGGGCGCGTCGACTACAACATCACCCGGAACCACCGGTTCACGGGCACGATCCGCTTCAACCGGTTCGAATCCGACCCGGACATCCTGAACAGCGCGGAGCCGCGATTCCCCGGCTTCACCAACTACGGCGGGCAGTGGTCCAACCGCTACTCGTGGACGGCGGCCCTGCGGTCCACGTTCGGGAGGAACCTCGTCAACGAGGCGCGGTATGGTTTTGCCGGGGCCACGGTGCAGTTCTTTACGAACGTGACGAAGGACACGTTCACCTGCACGGACGCCGGATGCACGGGCGGGTTCTTCCTCAACCTGCTGGATATCGGTGGAACCACGCTCACGGCGCCCGCGCCGGTGAACGGTCCGAGCACGCGGCACACGCCGGACATCGTCTACGAGGACACGCTGACGTGGCTGAAGGGGAAGCACACGTTCACGATGGGCGGGTCCTACACGCACATCTACGGCGAGAACTGGAACGCGAATCAGTTGGCGCCGAGCATCTCGTTCGGCACGGCGTCGACCGACCCGGCGTACGCGATGCTGAGCACGTCGGCGAACTACCCGGGGGGACTCAGCACGACCCAACAAGGGTACGCGCGCAACCTCTATGCGCTGCTGACCGGCCGGGTGAGTCAGGTGGCGGGCTCGTTCTACCAGAATGCGGCCGGTGAGTATGTGTATCTTGGCGACCGCGTGCAGCAGTTCAGCATCGACATGCTCGGACTGTTCATCAGCGATTCATGGCGGCTGAGGCCCAACCTGACCCTGACCGGTGGCGTGCGGTGGGAGCTGCAGTTCCCGTTCAAGCCGGACAGCAGCAGCTACGCGCGGCTCGAGGACTGGCGGATGGTGTACGGCCTGACGGGTGAAGGCAACCTGTTCAAGCCGGGGACGATGACCGGTACCGGACCTCGCTTCGTCCAGTACGCAAAGGGCGACCATCCGTACACGACAGATTGGAACAACGTGGCGCCGAGCGTGGGCGTGGTGTGGCGGCCGAATCTCGGCAGCGGCGTGCTGGCGAAGATCCTGAGCGCGGACCCGGTCATCCGGGGTGGGTACTCGGTGTCGTACGAACGGGAAGGCTTCACCGTCTTCACGAACATCTACGGGAGCAACCCCGGGGCGTCGCGGGCAGGGACGCGAAGCATCACGCTGGGCACCCTCGGCACGGATGGACTGCCGGTGCTTTTGCGCCAGCCTGATCGACTCGGACCGCCGGCGACCCCGTCGCTGGAGTATCCATTTGCGCCGGCAACGAACGAGACCGTTCGCGCCTTCGACCCCGGCTACAGAGTCCCGTACACGCACCAGTACAGCGTGGGCATTCAGCGAGAACTGGGACGGAACATGGCGCTCGAGGTCCGCTACATCGGCAACACGAGCGTCGGGTTTGCCACGTCCTGGGATATCAACAACTCGGCGAACTGGAACATCCTCGAGAACGGGTTCTACGACGAGTTCCGCCGGGCGCAGGCGAACCTGCGGGCGAACATCGCCGCGGGGCTGGGCAACACGTTCGCGTTCACCGGGGCGGCGGGAACGGCCCCGCTGCCGATCTTCCAGGCGTACTTCGCGGGCATTCCGCTGTCCGACGCGCGCAACCAGACCCCGACGACCTACACGAGTGCGAACTACCGGAGTTCGTCCTGGTACAACCAGTTGGCGATCTACAACCCAAGTCTGACGGGCATCGCCGGCACGGGCACCAGCGGACTGCAGAACTCGGCCCGGGCCGCCAACGCGGCGGCGGCGGGGCTGCCGGCGAACTTCTTCCAGGCGAACCCGAGCGTGTACCAGAGTTCCGCGCAGCTCCAGATGAACGGCGGGAACACCCGGTACAACGCGATTCAAGTCGACCTGCGCCGGCGGATGAGCAACGGACTGCTCGTGCAGGGGAGCTACAACTACGGTGTGCGCAATACCTGGTCGTGGCCCTCGCTGCGGGAGAGCTGGCATTCGGTGCCGAGCACGGTGGGCCCGGATCACGCTCTCAAGTTCAACTGGGTGTACGAGCTGCCCTTCGGCCACGGCAAGAGATTCGGATCGGGCGTCTCCCGGTGGGTCGATGCGATCATCGGCGGCTGGGAGTTCGACGGTGTCGCGCGCTTCCAGAGCGGGCCGAAGTTCAACATTGGCGGGCTCACGCTGGTGGGGATGACGGCCAAGGACGTCCAGGACATGTTCAAGTTCTACCGGCGGACGGATGCGAACGGCGTGGAGCGCGTCTACATGTTCCCGGAGGACGTGATCGCGAACTCGATCATTGCGTTCAGCCAGACGTCGGCGACCTCGTTGACGGGGTACTCGGGGGCCCTGCCGACGGGACGCTACTTCACCCGGCGGAGCACCCTGGACTGCGTGGCGTATCTGTCGGGAGACTGCGGCGCGCCGGAAGTAGTGATCATCACGGCGCCGTGGTACGGCAAGACGGACTTCAGTTTCGTCAAGCGCTTCCGTTTGGGCGGGAACCGCTTCATCGAGGCGCGGATGGACCTGTACAACGTGTTTGACAACATCAACTTCACGCCGATCGGCGTGAGCACCGGCAGCTCGACGAGCAACTGGGAGGTGACCTCGGCGGCCCGCGACCTGAACGCGTCGCAGGATGCCGGCGGGCGGATCACGAGCTTCGGCCTCCGCTTCACGTGGTAGGAGGCCGGCACCTGATCCCGGGCCGAGCGGCGCGAGACGCCGGTCCGGGCTCAGGCGTCAGACGACAAGGGGCCGCCATCGGGGCGGCCCCTTACCCTCCAGCATCGAGGTAGTCCCCGAACCCTGAACCCCGAACCCCGAATCCCGAATCCCGAATCCCGAATCCCGAAGTGCGGTCTCCCTACCGGATCCGGATGCTCCCCGACGACGCGTGCACGTCGACCAGTGCGCCGCCGCCGCGGACCTTCCCTTGCAGCCGCCGCCTGTCGATCTTCCCCACGATCGTCACGGGGTGCACCGAGTCGATTCGACCGGAACTCGTTGAGGCGTCGAGTTCGAACGACGCGTCGGGCGGCAGTTCGAGGGTGACGGGGCCAGATGACGAGTCCACCGACCAGGGACCCGACGGGCGCCCCTCGATCGACACGCTGCCGCTCGAGCACCTGACGCGCACAGCGCCGTCGACGCCGGTCAGGGTCACGCCCCCGGACGAGGCGGAGACCTCGACGTCGCCCTTGCCCGTTTGCGCGATCCAGATGCTGCCGGAGCCGCTCCTGGCGCTCGTGCGGCCCGAGACGGCCGCGGCCCGGATGCGGCCGCTGCCGGTCCTGGCCTCCAGGCTCCCGGCCCCATCGACTTCGAGGCTGCCGGAACCGGCCGAGGCCACCACCGCCCCGGCAATGCGTCCGATCTCGATGCTGCCGGAGCCGGTGCTGGCTTCCACGGGGCCGGCGATGTCGCCGATCCGCTGGCTGCCGGACCCGGATCGGGCCTCGAGCGTCGTCGCGCCCGGGACGGTCACGTCATAGCTGATGCTGATGTCCTGCTGCAGACGCTCGTCGTCGAACCGGCCGATGTGAATCGTGTTGCCCTGCTGCTCGATGGGCGGGTTCTGCTCGATTCGCCTGATCCGCTGGTCGACGTCGCGGCTACGGAACCAGGAGTCACTCGCCCGGATCCGCCCGATCACCCGCACAGTGTCCGACGCACCCGGACGGACGACGATCTGCCCGGAGCCGGTGCGGATGCTCAGGTCGACGGCGCCCGAGACCTTGAGCGTCCTGTCGAAGGAGCCCTCACGAGCCTGGGCCGCCGCGAACGAGGCAAGGGTGACGACCGCCGCGACAGCCGCCAGCGCGGGTCGGACAGTCCGGCGAAGCACACAGATGTCCATCATGAGATCAGCCTCCGGGGGCGTCATTGATCCGGCCTGCGCGCCGCGCGCAGGCGAAGCTGTACTGGTCTTGGACGGAACCAGGGCCCCCAGGGTTGCACGCAGGGGCCGGGACTCCGACCCTGGTCGTCACGGATCGCTCGCCAGCGTGGCGTAGTAGTCGACGACTCGTCTGTGTGCGCCGGGACGGGTGTAGACGTCGGGCCTGCGTGATTCGATGACGCCGGCGATGATGGTGGCCACCTCGTCTGCGCCCTGGGAGTTCGGCAGCAGGCGCGAGTCCGGTCCCCCGTACCTGGCGCTCAGACCGAAGTCCGTCCTCACCACCCCCGGGGACACCAGCGAGAACTGGATGCCCGGGTGCGTTTCCTGAACCTCCGTTCGGAAGTTCGCGGTCAGGACGTTCAGAAAGTGCTTCGCGCCGCTGTAGGCGGAGCGGATCACCGCGACGGGCGCGCGGCCGAGCATCGACGAGACGTTGATGACATGTCCCTCGCCGCGCTCCTTGAAGTGGGGCAGGACCGCCTGCATGCCGTACAGAGCCGACTTGACGTTGACGCGCATCATCTCGTCGATGTCCTCGTCGGTGAGCAGCGACGGCAGGCGCGAGATGCCCCGACCCACGTTGTTCACCCAGACGTCGATCCGGCCGAACCGCGCGATCGCCTGCTCGACGATGTGCGCGACCCCGTCCCGGATGGTGACATCCGCCGCGACGGGCAGAGCTCGCGCGCCGCACCGCGCCGCGACGTCTTGCAGCGCGTCCTCGCGACGGGCCACCAGGACGACCGATGCTCCCCGTCCGGCCAACAGCTCCGCGAGCGCGGCGCCGATCCCGCTGCTCGCACCGGTGATCACCACGACCCTGTCGCTCATGTGATGGCGTGCTCCCTCCATCGATTCTACCCGCGGAACGGCTCGGGACACCTCGCCTCAGGATGCCGGAACGACGAGGCCTTTGTCTTCGGTGCGCGCCGATGACAGAATCGTCCTTCGGGGAGGCTTCGCACCGGGACATGTCCCGACCCCTGTCACTCGATTCGCTCGACGAAGGCGCGCTCGAGGAGCGCTTCGTCCGTGCCTCCGGGCCTGGTGGCCAGCACGTCAACAAGGTGGCGACCGCGGTCGAGCTGCGCTTTCACATCCGCCGCTCGTCGTTGCCGCCCGACGTGCAGGGGCGGCTGATTGCCCTGGCGGGCAGCCGGGTGATTGCCGGCGACGTGCTGCTCATCGACAGCCGAGAGCACCGGACGCAGGCGCAGAACCGGGAAACCGCACGCACCCGCCTGCTGGCGCTGCTGAAACAAGCAGCCAGGCGGCCGCGCACGCGCAAGGCCACGACGCCGACGCGCGCGTCGCGCGAGAGGCGGCTCGAGACCAAGAAGCGGCGCAGCGCCGTCAAGGCCGGCCGAGGGCGAGGACCGGCGGACGCCGAGTGAGACGGGCTCGGCGGAGGCCGGGGTCTTCAGACCAGGGAACTCGCGCGCAGCCGCGTGTTGACCTCGGACCAGTCGATCACGTTCCAGAAGGCAGCCACGTAGTCGCCCCTCCGGTTCTGGTACTTCAGGTAGTACGCGTGCTCCCACACGTCGAGACCGAAGATGCCGCGCTTGCCTTCCATCGACGGCGTGTCCTGGTTGGCGGTGGAATGCACGACCAGCTTGCCCTGCTCCTCGCTGAGCCACGCCCAGCCGCTGCCGAACCGCGCGAGCGCCGCCTGCCCGAACAGTTCCTTGAACGTCTCGAAGCTGCCGAAGGCGCCGGTGATGGCGTCGGCGATCGCCCCGCTCGGCCGGCCGCCGGCATGGGGCCCCATCAGCGTCCAGAACTGCGCGTGGTTGACGTGGCCGCCGCCGTTGTTGCGCACGGCGGTACGGATGCCCTCGGGCACCTTCGACAGATCGGCCAGCATGTCGTCCAGTGGCAAGCGAGCCGCGGAAGCGGCGCTCGCCAGCGCCGCGTTCAGGTTGTTGACGTAACCCAGGTGATGCCTGTCGTGGTGAATCGTCATCGTCTGAGCGTCGATGTGAGGCTCGAGCGCCGCGGCCGGGTAAGGGAGCGGCGGAAGCGAAAACAGCCCTGCGTCCCGTGGTCCCTGCGCCATGCCGATCTCGGGAGCGATAGCGAGTCCGATCCCGCCCAGGGCCAGGGCCGAGACCGCACCTCTGCGAGTCATGCTCATCGGAGCGTCTCCTCTTGGGTGAATACTTCGATTGTATCAGGCCCGGCCGATCTACCATGCCGGCAGCTGATGATCCCCATCGTGGAGCTCCTGCACCGGATTCGGTGGGATACCCAGTTCGGTGCCGCGGCGTTCTCGATCGGCTACCTGGATCGGGTGGCTGGGCGCGTCGTGCGCGTGCCGTTCAGCGACGTGCGCCTCGTGAAGGGCCCGCGCCGGGCCCTCGAGGCGATCCGCGAGGACGGAGGTGTGCACATCGTGCCGCTGCATCGCGTGCGCGAAGTGTGGAGAGATGGCGTGCTGATCTGGCGACGAACGCCCGAGAATCCCCAGCGCTGAAGGCTGGACTCAGCCTACTGCCGGCGATCGACGCCGGACCGCCGGTCGAGGTCGGCGCGCCGGTCGCGACCGCTCCTGCGCTCCGGACCGTGGTAGGTCGGGTCGTCGCGCTGCCTGCGGTCGTGTCCGGACCGCCGGTTCTCACCGGACCGTCTGTCACCGCCAAACCTGCGGTCCCGCGGCTCACGATCCGAGTCGCGAACGGCCATGCGGCACCTCCTTCGGACGGGATGGCGAACGCCTCGGATGCTAGCACGAGTTCCCAGGGCCGGCACTGGGATTGGTTGAATCCCCGTTGGGGCGTCCACTCGGCCCGGCCGCCCGGCGATGCCGCCCGGTCGGGCCGGCCCCGACTGCCCCGCGGCCTGCCGGCGGCGACACGACACCGCCTGGGGGCCGGTACAACCGCGGCGATCCACGGTGCCACTACCCCTTCGGCCCCACTCCCCAGAAGTTCATGCCCGCGCGTCCTGCGTGTTCCCCGTAAGAGCGGACTTCCTCCTTGGTCACGAAGTAGGTTTCGTGATGGCCGAAGGTGCGGGAAAAGACAGTCAGACCACTCTGCCCACCCGGACCGGCGAAGCGGATCTCGGCCATCGATGGGTCCCGCGTGGACGTGAAGTCGTGGGCGCAGAGCGGGCACGAGAACCGCACGACGTCGTGCTTCTTCAGTCGAAACGACTCCGGCACGATGACGTCGTAGTTGCCGGGTTGCGGGCTGAAGAGGAGCAGCGCGGCGCGCCGGGCACACTCGGCCTTGAGGATGATCTTGACGTTGGGGTTGAGCGTCCCGTTGCACTTGGGACAGAGATACTTGCGCCTCATGATTCACTCCTTGCCCGTGCCCGAGCCGCCTACACCTTACCACGAGCGGCGGAGTGCGACTGGGTCGAGGCGGCAGCGGTGGCAGCCTATCGTCCCATCTTCGCATCGAAGCAGGCCAACATATCGTCGCTCACCGCCTTCTGTATCGGATCCGGTTCGGCTCTTCCGTCCTCTCTCCGAGGGATCTTATAGTGGCTTGCCGAGCCGTCCGCCTTCACTGTGGTCCGGCGGGTAGACTCTCCTCCCACAGCTACGGCGCGACAGCCTTCGCGTGTGGCTGGCTTGCCAGCCGTAGCTCGACCGAAGGTCGAGCCTGAGCGAGCGTCCGCCTTCGCTGTGGTCCGGTGGGTGGGCTTTCCTCCCACAGCTACGGCGCGACAGCCTTCGCGTGTGGCTGGCTTGCCAGCCGTAGCTCGACCGAAGGTCAGGCAAGCTGAGGTCGAGCGAAGGCTGGTGCGGAAGAGAGGATTTGAACCTCCACGACCTTGCGGTCACAAGCTCCTGAGGCTTGCGCGTCTGCCAGTTCCGCCACTTCCGCACGAAGGTGAGACAGACAGGAGCAGAAAGTATACCATCCCGAATCCCGAATCCCGAATCCCGACGTGTGCTGATAAGATAAGTGGACATTTCCGCCCCTGGCCAGCCGGCCAGCGGCAACCGGTCCCCCAACCAAGGACGCAGCATGCTCTCGGCCAAGGCCAAGTACGGCATGAAAGCCCTTCTCAGCCTCGCGATGGAACTCCAGCCGCGCCCGGTGTTGGGCAGTGACCTGGCCGAGCGGGAGCAGATCCCGAAGAAGTTCCTCGAACAGATCCTGCTGGAACTCAAGCACCGCGGCCTTGTGCAGACCAAGCGAGGCCGCCACGGCGGCTACGTGCTGACGCGGAAACCCAGCGACATCACCGTGGGCGAAGTCATCCGGGCCCTAGACGGACCGATTGCGCCGATCCCCTGCGTGAGTCAGACGGCCTACGTCAAGTGCGACGAATGCCGCGACGAATCGACGTGCGGGATTCGCCTCGTCATGAAACAGGTCCGCGATGCGATGGCGCGGATTCTCGACACGACGACGCTCGCAGACGTCGCGCGGATGATTGCGGCGGCCTCCACCCCAATCGTCCAGGAGCTCGCCCGGGAGGAGTCGGCGCAGGGCCGTCGCACCAAGGAACCGGATCAGGCGGTGCGCCTCCGGGATCCCAGGCGACCGTTCCGGAGATAGTCGCGGCCGATCAATGGATGTTCTGTCGCCAGGCGCCTGACACTCGCGGTCTCTCGCAGTCGCCAGTCGCCTGACGCCAGTCGCCTGCAGACGTCAGAAGGTCATGACTTTGTCGGCGTCGAGCACTTGCATGCCGGTCTCGCCGAGGCGCGCGGCGCGGCATCCCTCCAGCAGTTCATCCGCCCTGAGCCCGCGCGCGGCCATGCAGGTCTCGCACACGAGCACCAACCCGCGGCGCAGGACCGGCTTCAACATGCGGCCGACATTGTAGTACCCGTCGGGCGTCTGCTGTTCCTGCTTCGCGCACCACACGGCATCCCCAAGCAGGCAGACGGTCAGCTCGAGATCCTCTTCGAGCGTGAGCAGCGTGTCGGCGAGGCGCAGCGCGTTGAACGTGCGCTCGCTGCCGTACGGGGCGTCGTTGAGCATCATCGTGATCTTCATGGCGAGGCGACCCGGAGGCGCCCACAGGATAGCGGAAGTCCGCCCTGGGGCGCGAACACCCAGCCTTTTCTATGGGTTCGGTCGACTAACTCGACCGCCTGCCGTGCCTTGACACTGCTCGAATCGAGGTTCTATGCTGCCTGTCGGTGGCCGTTGGAACGGTCCGCCGCACGTCATCACCCGCCCCCCATCACGGTACAGCGATGAATCTCATACTGTTGGGACCGCCCGGGGCGGGCAAAGGCACACAGGCCGCGGCCATCGTCAGGTCGACCGGACTGCCGCACATCTCGACCGGCAACATCATCCGCGAGGCGATCGCCAAGGATACGCCGCTCGGCCGTGAGTTCAAGGCCTACGCCGAGTCCGGCCGGCTCGTTCCCGACGAGCTCGTCAACCGCCTCGTCGAAGAGCGGCTGGGCCGCGAAGACTGCGCCCACGGCTTCCTGCTGGATGGCTACCCGCGCACAATCGCACAGGCTCTCGAGCTCGACGGGGTGCTCGGACGACGGGGCCGTTCGCTGGATCACGTCCTGCTGCTCGACGTCGCCGATGCCGTCCTGATCGAGCGCATCACGGGGCGCCGGACCGATCCGGAAACGGGGCGCGTCTATCACCTCACGTTCGATCCGCCGCCTGCCGGAATCGCGAGGCGCCTCGTGCAGCGGGCCGACGACTCGGAGGACGTGCTCAAGAGGCGGTTGAGCGAGTATCACGAGAAGACGGATCCGCTGATCCCGTACTACGAGGAGGCGGGACTGCTCCGGCGCGTCGCGGGCACGGGCAGCGTGACGGACGTTCAGCGGCGCACCCTCGCCGTCCTGACATCCGTGCCCGCCGGCCCGACCCACACCGTGGGCGCGCGTTCTTGACAGGCCGGATCGCGGATAGTAAAACCAGACCTCCAGCCGCGGCGCGCGGGGACAGTGGAGGTTCCGACGTGACACTCGGCAAGGTCTACCTAGTCGGTGCCGGGCCGGGTCACCCGGACCTGCTCACCGTGCGCGCCGCCTCGCTCATCGAGGCGGCCGACGTCATCGTCTATGATCGGCTGATCCAGGAACACGTGCTGTCGCGCGCGAGGCCAGGAGCCGAGCGCGTGTTCGTGGGGAAGATCATCGGCGGCCCCGTCACCCAGCAGGACCGCATTCATGAGATCCTCCTGGCCAAGGCCCGCGAGGGGAAGATGGTCGTGCGGCTGAAGGGCGGCGACCCCTTCATGTTCGGTCGCGGCGGCGAGGAAGCTGAGGCGCTGGCCGAACACGGGGTGCCCTTCGAGGTCGTGCCGGGGGTGTCGTCCACGGTTGCGGCTCCCCTCAGAGCGCTGATTCCAGTCACGCACCGCGGAGTCGCCTCGTGCGTGGCATTCGCCACCGGCCACGAACTGCAGGATGGAGACAGCCAGCTCGACTGGGAGGCGCTCAGTCGAATGCCGACGCTGGTCTTCGTGATGGCGCTGCAGAGCCTGCGGCGCACCACCGGACGGCTGATGGAGCACGGTCGCCCGGCATCGACGCCGGCGGCGGTCATCCACGCGGCGTTCTGGGACGACGAACAGATCGTCACGGGAACCCTGGGTACGATCGCCGACCTCGTCGAGGCGGCCGGCGTTCCGGCACCCGCGACGCTCGTCGTCGGTGACGTGGTCCGCCTGCGGGAAAAGCTCGGCGGGTCCCGGTGCGGCGCTGCCGGGTCCGGAGGGTGACGGGACGATGGGCTATGTGGTCAACCTCGACGTGCAAGGCCGCCCGGCGCTCGTCGTCGGAGCAGGTTCGGTCGCCGGCCGCAAGATCGCCGCGCTCGCGGACGCGGGCGCCGCGGTGACGGTGATCGCTCCGGAGATCGGGGATGCGGTGATCCAACTCGAGCGCGACGGACGGATCGAAGTGGTCCGCCGCCGGTTCGAGCCGGGAGACGCCCGCGGGGCGTTCCTCGTCGTCGGGGCCACCGATGACGACGACGTCAACCGACAGGTGGCGAAGGACGCACGCGTCTGGGGCGCGCTCGTAAACATCGTGGACCGCCCGGCCCTGTGCACCTACACGGTTCCGGCCGTCGTCCGCCGCGGGCTCCTGACGGTGGCCGTTGCGACCGACGGCCAGTGCCCGTCGTTGGCCCGGGTGCTGCGCGAGCGTCTCGAGCGGCAGTTCGGTCCGGAGTACGAACAGGCCGTCGAACGGTTGGGCCGCCTTCGCGAGCGGCTGATGGACGCGGGCTGGGACTCGGCCCGGATCCGGCGCTCCATCAGTACGCTCATCGATGCCGGGTTCGTCGAGGCCATCGCGTCCGGGGACGAGGCTCGGGCCGGAGACCTGATGACGGCGCTCCTGGATGAGGCAGGGGCGGCAGAATGATGCGGGCGCGCTGAGCGGCAGAGCGCGGGAAGAACGAGGACAGCACCGATGGCAGTGATCACTATCTCGAGAGGGTCGTTCAGCGGCGGCAAGATGCTCGGCGGGTGTCTGGCCGACAAGCTGGGATACCGGTGTATCGACCGGGACGTGATCGTGGAGCGGGCCGCCGCCTACGGCGTGCCGCAGGAAGAACTCCACGACGCGCTGGCGAAGCCGCCCTCGTTCTGGGACCGGTTCCGCCACAAGCGCTACGTCTATCTCACGTTGATCCAGGCAGCATTGACCGAAGAAGTGCAGCACGGCAAGGCCGTCTACCATGGCAACGCCGGGCACCTGCTGCTGCGCGGGGTGAGCCACGTCCTGCGGACGCGCATCATCGCGTCGATGGCCTACCGCGTTGCGGCGGTCCAGGACCGCCGCAAACTGAGCGAAGCCGAGGCGCTGGCCCACGTCCAGCAGATGGACCAGGACCGGCAGAAGTGGACCCAGTATCTCTACGGCGTCGACTGGGGCGATCCCTCGCTCTACGACGTCGTGGTGAATCTGGCGTCCATCGACATCCCGGGCGCGTGCGACCTGATCGCGTCAGCAGCGGCCATGCCGTACTTTGCCGAGACGGTCGAAAGCCAGGCGGCGATGGACAACCTCGTCCTGGCCAGCCGCGTCCGAGCGACGCTGGCGCGGGCGCCGCGCACCGCTGACCTCGAGGTGGCCGTCGTCGCCCGCCACGGCTCGGTCACCATCAGGGGACGGCTGTCGCCAGGCGTGCAGTTCACCGAGGTCGAGGCGATCGTGCACGACGTCGCGGGCGTGACCGATGTGCGCCTGGAAGTGGCTCCGGACATCGACGTATAGACGGGCAAAGGGTCGGCCAGACGTCTCTGCCCGACGAGTCGCGCTCAGGGCCGCCGCGCCATAGACAGGCGTGCCGGTGCCGAAGGAGGGCGAGTGGCGGTCTCGGACCCCGCGTTCGCACCGATCAGAGTGCTCGTGGTGGACGACGAAGTCGACTTCGCCACGGCGCTGGCGTCACGGCTCCAGCGGCGAGGCTTTACCGCTGACGCCGTGTTCACCGGAGAGGACGCAGTCCGCCGCGCCGAAGCCGGCGAGGCGGACGTGTTGGTCCTTGACCTGAAGATGCCTGGCACCGACGGGCTGGAGACGTTGCGCCGGGTGCGGCGGCGCACACCATCCGTGCGTGTGATCGTACTGACCGGCCATGGGACGGTGGAAAGCGGCATCGACGGGATGCAGATCGGGGCGGCAGACTTCCTGCAGAAGCCCGCGGACATCGACACGCTGTGCGCCGCGATCGTCACGGCGGTCGGGCATCCGGCCTCCGGCGATGCGCACGCCAACGGAACGAGAGAGGGAGCTGGATCATGAACACGAGGGACACACAGAGAGGGTCGCCCGCGTGGCGCCGGACCCTGACGGGCGCCTGGTTCGCGTGGATCCTGGCGTCCGGCGCGGTGCTGGCTGCTCCGGCCAAGCCGGCGACGAAGCTCGTCAACGTGGCCGACACGCGCGCCATGGACCCCGGCCTGGGCCGGTGGATCGCCGACGTCTACAACACCAACCTGTGGTGGTTCGGCGCGCTCGTCGTCGTCACCATGGTGGCGATGGGGCTCATCCTCGGCCTGGTCACCGACAGGCTCGTCGGCCTGCTTGGCATCAACCTCGGCCGGATCGCACACCACGAGTAGCGGCGGACACGAGGGGGAGCGTTCCACATGGACTTCTTGAACGTCTACCTGCCGATTGCAGGTCTCGATTTCAACGTCCTCATCCTTCTGCTCATCGGCTTCACGGTCGGGGTCTGCGGCGGGTTCTTTGGCATCGGCGGCGCCTGGATCGTGACGCCCGCGCTCAACATCTTCGGCTTCCCGATGCCGTATGCCATCGGGACCGACCTGGCTCATATGGGCGGCAAGTCGATTGTCTCGACCATCCGGCACGGTAAGTTCGGCAACGTCGATATCAAGCTCGGTGTGTCCATGATCATCGGGACTACCGTCGGGATGGAACTCGGGGCGACGCTGGTGATGGCGCTCGAGCGGGCGGGCCTGGCCGAGTCCTACATCCGAATCGCCTACATCGTCTTCCTGACCTTTATCGGGTCGTACGTGCTCTACGACTACATCAACCACACGCGCCGGCGGCGCTACCAGGAGATCTCAGACGGCGTGCCGGCCGAGCCCGAGACCTTCGCCCGGCGCCTCCAGCGGATGCGCATCCCGCCAATGATCCACTTCCCGGCCTCCGGCATGACGTGCTCGCTGTGGCTGCCGATCCTCGTCGGGCTCACCACTGGCATCGTCGCTGCAGTGCTCGGCGTCGGCGGCGGGTTCATCCGCATGCCGGCCCTCATCTACCTGATCGGTTGTCCGACGGCTGTTGCGGTCGGCACGGACCTCTTCGAGGTTATGATCACCGGCGCGTACGGAGCGTTCACCTACGGAATCAAGGGACGCGTCGACCTCCTGGCCGCGATGTGGATGCTGCTCGGCGCCAGCGTCGGGGCCCAGCTCGGCACCGTGGCGGTCAAGTACGTCAAAGGCTATTCGATTCGGTTGCTGTTTGCGGTCACCATCTTCATCGCCTGCGCATCGGTCGTCCTCAAACAGCTCAGCCTGCAACTGGCGTCGTCGATCACCATTCTGACGGCCGGCGGCGCGATTTCGCTGGTCATCATCGGCTGGCTCGTCAAGGGTGTCCGGCACGAGCGCGCCGCCAGGCGCGCCGGCATGAGCCTGAACCTCTAGCGAGGCTCCGCCTCGGACCGGAAGCATGTGCTTGCGGGCTCCGCCTCGCTAGATCACAGTGTTGGTGTTGCCCTGCCTCCGGCGGGGCGAGACGTCTTGAAGGCCGCAGAGAACCTTGACTCATCTGCAAACACCGTCGGCTTTCGAGACGTCCAGGGGGAGACGATGAAGTTGTTCACGATCCTGCTTGTCGGCGCGGCGCTGGCCGCGTGCGCCGGGTGCGGCGACCGCCCCCTCGTGCTGCAGGGCGTCGTCGTCAGCTACGACCAGGCCGCAGCCACGGTCGTGGTCAAGGACGAGATCCCGCCCAGCGAAGAAGTGGCCTTCTCTCTCGCAGGCGCCGACATCGGGGTGTTGCCCGCGCCGGGCGATCTGGTGCGCCTGGCGTATCGGGTCGCGGGCGGAGAGAAGCGCGCCATCCGGATGATGAATCTGACACGTCAGGCAGAGCTGGCCAAGAAGGGCGGAGCCCACTGACGATAGGCTGAAGAGGGGCCCGTCCTCAGAAGCGATCGAGCTGGCCGGCGAGAAACGCCCGGGCGAAGAACTCGGGGCTGCCTTCCGTGTCCATCAGCATGTCGAGCTGACGCGTGCACATGCAGAGCCGACCCATGTCCTCCAGTCTCGCGAGCAGCGTCGCCTGGTCGAACTGACCCAGCCGAGCCACCAGGAGGTCGCCTCGCGTCTGCACTTTGAAATCGAGGCTGGCAAGGACACTGGCGATCAAGCGCACCCGCCGCTCTCGACGGGCGCCGTCCGCGGCGCCGCCCGCGAAACGGAAGTGGATGTAGTTCTTGTTGACGCTGTGCCCGCAGTAGGTGTCGATGGTGGCGAAGTGATAGCCGGCCTTGGTCGAGAAGTTCAGGTACCGATCCGACACGATAGCGTAGGACGCACCGCCCACCCCGAGCGCTTCGCCGGGCAAACCGGCCATCCGTTCCCCAACCACGGCCAGAAACCCGCGGGCCGACAGCGGCCGGGGCCGATCCCACCGGATGCGCGCGTCCAGCATGCCGGAGAGCAGCGCGCGGAAGGGCACTGAGAGCACATCCTCGACACCGATGCCCGGCGCGCCGGCGCTTCCCGCCGCCGGCCCTGCGTGCGGCTCGTCATCGCGGCGCGCGCCGGCGTCTCTGATCCCGCCCCCGACGTCGATGACATCGATCGTCAACGGCAGATGCACCTGCAACCGGCGGGCATGGCGCGTATCGCCCCAGTTCACATCGCCCCAGTGGAACACAACCTCAAAGGTCTTCTCGTGCACATAGCGCGCGATGTCGTGCAGTGACTGGCAGGACGCGGGGCGGAAAACCGGATTGGCGGGATCGGTGAGCGAGAGCGGGGTGATCAGGCGGGCGATCCGTCTGAGCGCCTGAACGGCCGGCGCGTCTGCCGCAGGCGCCGGGCGCGCCGGCGCGGACTCCGACGCGGCCAGCAATCCGGAGAACACCTGTGCCCGCGTGGCGTCCACGGTGACCGGCATTCCCGCCAGCAGCACCGACGTGGCCTCCCCGCAGCCGACGAGAGCCGGAACGCCGTACTCGCGGGCCAGGCTGGCCATGTGCCCCGCCGGCGATCCGATGTCCGTAACGATGGCGGCGCACCGAGACAAGATCCGCGAGTACATCGGGAGCGCCTGCCGGGCGACGAGCACGCCCCGGTCAGGAAACGCATCGAGATCATCCTCTCGCGCCACCTGCACCACGCGTCCCGCCCCAACACCGGGGCACGCGGTCAGCCCGCCGGCCAGGAGCGGCGGTTCGTCGCTGATGGGCGTGTCCTGAACGGGCGTGCGCTGCGTCGCGATGAGCGCGCGGCTCTGGACGACGACGATTGGGCCTGCCCGTTCGATGGCCCACTCCACTTCCTGCGGCCCGCCGAGACACGATTCGAGGCGGCGTGCGATGGCAGACAGACCGGAGAGGTCGTCCGGTGTGAGCAGCGTGCTCGCCGGTGTCCGGGGATCGTCCCCGGTGATCCAGACGTGTGCGTCCTGCTCGCCGGCGACCAGGGCGGATGCGAGGCCGGGCACCGCAGCCACAACCACCGCGTCGATGTCTGGCGCGTCGGGCCGGCGCGTGAACATGACGCCGCTGCACCGGGGGTCGAGCATGCGGAGGCAGCCGACGGCCATGGCCGTCTCGCGGGTGCCCATCTTGTGTTCGAATCGGTACAAGATGGCCGCACGGCCATAGGCGCTGGCGATGACCGCGCGATACGCGTCGAGCAAGCCTTCGCGCCTCACGCCCAACTCGGTATGGTACTGGCCCGCATGTGACACGTAGGTATCCTCGCCAACAGCGCTCGACCGCATGGCAACGCGCAGGTCGGTCCCCTCGGCGAGGTGATCAAATGCGCCGGTGATGGTTCCGACGATGCGTTCCGGGACGGGCGCCCCCAGAATCGCCCGCTGCACTTCCTGGCAGGCGAGCGCCACGGCGGACGCGTCGCCCCGGGTCTGCACCAAGTCCTCGAGATGCGCCGCGCGCTCCCAGAGGCCGTTCGCCGACATGAAGGCGGAGAACGCAGCCGTGGTGATCGCAAACCCCTCGGGCACGGTGACGCCCGCACGCGCCCTGGCCTCGCCTAGCCGCGCGATTTTCGATCCGACCAGCAACGCCCGGTCGAGGCGGATATCCTCGAGCGCCATGACCTCAGCCTGCTCCGGCGCGTCCCCAGACAAGGGGCTCATCGCCGCGATCTCGGCCGAGAGTTCCCGCAATCTCGCGTAGAGGCCGCCGTGGGCGTTGCCGGAGAGCAGGTTCAGGTTCTTCACCATGACGAAGACGTGCATCTCCGCCTTGTGAATCTGCCGCACGAGGCTCTCGAGGGTGAAGACCGCCCGTCCGGCGAGACACTCATCGATTTCGGCAATCAGCTGGAGTGTGGCGTCATTGCCGGCCAGGATCTCGCGAAACCGCTCGTACATCAGCCGAATCCGCGCCATGTCGGCAGTGGGAGGCGCCTGCGCGGCGCGGGAGACGAGGGCCTGCCATGCCGCCTTGAGCCGGCCGCCCGTCCCGCCCGAGTCCGGACGTGGTGTCACGGCAAACCGGGTTCGCGGGGCTGTTCGGCGGCCCGACGCACGACGTCGAGCAGCTCGTCGAGATCGACGGGCTTGAGCAGGTAGTCGAAGGCGCCGAGCTCCATGCCCTGCACGCCCATCTCGACCGAGGCGTGACCCGTGAGCAGCACCACTGGGGTGCCCGGGTGGTCACGCCGGATCCGACGCAGCAGCTCGAGGCCGTCCATGCCTGGCATCTTGACGTCGACGACTGCGCAGTCGAAACGGCTGTCCGCGAGCGCCTGCAGGGCCTCCTCCCCGCTGGCGGCGGTGGCGCACGCGACCCGCCGGCGGGTCAGCCGCGTGCAGAGCGGCTCGAGGAAGTCCGGCTCGTCATCGACCAGGAGCAACCTCAGATCGGCCATGTCGTACCTCCACCTCTCGCGGGTTGTTTCGAAAACCGCCTCACGCATGCGCGCGCGCAAGCCGGTTCGTCTCACCGGGCGGTATCGTCGGGAACCAGACAATGAACCGTGTCCCTCTCTCGATCCGGCTGTCGATCTCGATCCGGCCGCCAAGCGCCAACATTGTTTCGCGGCAGATGGCCAAACCCAGACCCGCGTTGTGCGTCGGGCCCGTCTTGGTCGAGAAGAACGGGTCGAAGACCCGGTCGCGCAGTGCGGCGGGGATGCCCGGACCGTTGTCGGCGACGGCGACGGCGACACCATCGCCGTCCCGTCTCACTGACAGTCGGATCTCACCATCGCGCCCGACGGCGTCGATCGCGTTATTGATCAGGTTCAGGAAGACCTGCTGCATTTGCGCCACACTGGAGCGGATGAGCGGGGCGTCCTTGTCGTAGTCGCGGACGATCTGGATGTTGGAGGCCTCGGCCTCCTTGGCCAAGAAGTTCAGCGTCTCGTTGAGTGCCTCGGCGACGTCAATCGGCTCGACGCCAGGGCCCAGACGCCGCGAGAAGCCCAGCAGCCGATGGGTCACGCCCCGGCCGCGCTGGATCTGGGCCTCGATCTTCCGGAGGCGGTCGCGCAACTCGGCGTCCGGTACCCCGCCTGCGTCGGCCAGTCCGTCGGTCAACACTCCGACCTGCTCCTGGATGATTGCGAACGGATTGTTGATCTCATGGGCGATCGATGCGGCCATCCGGCCGATGGTGGCCATCTTCTCGGACTGAGCCACCGACTGGTAGAGTTCCGCCCGCTCCCGCTCGAGGCCGCGGATCTGGCTCAGGCGGCGGCGGGCCACGAAGAGAGACAACGGCGGCACGAGCAGGAGGCCCGCCACGAACACGATCGTGACGATCGGGCTCGAGACGACAAGCGCCAGGAATCCCGGCACGCGCTGCCGGGCCACCAGGACCCAGTTGTCATTGCGGAGCCACGCCGTGGCGACGAACTCGCGCGCGCCGTGCTTAGCGTAGTCGATCACCCGCACGCCCGAGTGGAGGGGCGGAACCGGGAGATCTGCCCGCTCCATGAGCCGGTGTTCCGCCGAGTAGCGCGTCTGGTACTCGCCGGCGCGGTTGAGCACGAAGACGTCGGCGCCCGACTCGAGCCCGCCCTCCCGGACCAAGTCGCTGAGCTGGTCGGTGTCGATAGTGGCCCGCAGTATCCACACCCGCCCCTGTTCGCGCTTCTTGACCGCCATAACCATGTGCGGAAACCGGCGGAACCCCATGAAGATGTCGCTCTCGTAGTGGCCGCGGACCATGACCTGCTCGAACCACGGCTGGTCCGAGTAGTTCAGGTCCTGCAGGCTGTAGGGCCCCACATACACGACATGGCGGCCGGTGTCGTCGATAAGGCCGAGATCGACAATCGCTCCGTGTTCGCTGCGCAACTGGTCCCGCAGCATTTCGATCACCGCCGGCTTGCCCAGCTCGCTCACGGGCGCCGCCGCCGCCACCAACTCCAGCTGCCGGCGCTTCTCTTCGAGGAAGAGCTCGACGGTGGCCCGGCGGTTCTTGACCATGGCCTCGAGGACGTTTCGCGTCCGAGTCTCGACGGCGTTGAGTTGGGCGGCGAACCCCGCGATCCCCATCACCACGAGCGGAACGAGTCCGAACGCGAGTAGCACCATCAGCATCTGGCTCGCCAGGCGGCGGTACGGCCGGCTGATGCGCTCAGTCATGGAGACTGCTCCCCTTGAAGTGGTAGTCGCCCCGGAGGAACGCCGCTTCGTACTCGGCAACAGCGGCCTCAGAGGTCAGGGCCATGTCGAGGTGATTGACGTAGCCGAGCAGGCGGCCGACCCGTGCGAGTGCCTCCTCCATCTCGGCCGGTGGCCGGTGACGGATTCGGGCATTGACGAGATCCACGCGGCAGTCCGTCTCGAACCGGTAGGCCTCGAGCAGGCGCCGGATCAGCGCCGCGCGCCGGGACCGCTGGTCGACGCCCGTCGAGCCGCCCACGAAGCGCAGGGACGCGTAGTTGGATTCGGACGCCTCGCCCAGTCGCGCGTCCACGGTGGTGAAATGATAGCCAACCCGTGAGTTCAGATTCAGGTAATCGGCGGTGACGAACGCGTAGGACGGCTCACCCAGATTCCGCATCCGCTGGTCGTGGTCGAGGTTGTAGTTGACCAGCGCGGACGCCAGTCCCGTCAAGGACACTGGCCGCGAGGCCCGCCACACCACGCGGGGATCGGTCATCCCCCGCCACAAGGCCCGCATGGGGCGGCACGTGACGTCCTCGATGCGGATGTCGCCCGCCGGCAAGTTGTCGCTGAACCCGCCGCCGAGATCGAACAACCGGCAATCGATTGGCACGTCGGTGACCAGGCGCCGCAGCCCTTCGTTGCGGTGCAGTGCCCGGTCACCAAGATCGAAGATGGCCTCGATCGTGGCCTGATGGCAGAACCGGATGATGTCGTGCAGCGACCGGCATCGCGCAGGCGTGTAGCCGCTGGCCAGCCGGTCCTTCAGCGTCAGCGGTACGATCCGGTCGGCGACGGACGCGAGAAGCGCCCTGTTCGGATCGATCGTCCGGACGAGGCTCGGCGGCGGCGGCACATCGACCAGTTCGACCACGCGGCCCTCGTACACAACGGCTGCTTCGGCATCGACCGTCGCCATCGCGCCTGCTGCGAGCGCCGTACTCGCCGCGCGGGTGGCGAACAGGGCCGGCACCTTCAGCTCGCGTGCGACAGCAGCCAGGTGCCCGGTCACTTCTCCGAGGTCTGCGACGACGGCGGCCACTCTGGGCAGGAGGACGGCCAGGCGCGGGCTCGCTTCGGTGGTCACCAGGACGGCGCCCTTCCCGCACCTGAGCATGTCGAGATCGCTCTCGACGTGGCAGACGGGGCCGGACGCCACCCCGGGGGAGACGACCGATCCCCCTTCCAACAGGATCCGGTAGCCAACCACGCGCCGCTGGAGCGGCTTCGCGCCTCGCACCATCTCCACGGGCTGCGGCCTCAGCTGGAGGATGACGAAACGCCGGTCTCGCCCGATTGCCCATTCCATGTCGAGGGGGGTGCCGAGACGGGGTTGCAGGGCCCAGGCGAGCCCCGCAAGCCCGAGCACCTGTGACTCGTCGAGCACTGGAGACGAACCGTCTCCGGGCGCGATCGCCTCGCGCACCGTTCCCTCGTGCGGCGCGCCCACGATGCGAGAGGCCTGGCGCCCCAACCTCGTGCCGAGCATGCGCTTCGTCTGGCAGCCGGCCGTGTACGAGTCCGGCTCTGCCGACCCATCCACGGCCGCGAGGCCGAGGCCTCTCACGGCCTGGACGAGCGTCGTCGGCTCTGTCTCACCCTGACACGAGCTGTAGAGGACCCCGGCGGCCACGGCGTCGACCATCTCGATGACACAGCAACACATGGCGACGTCTTCGTCGTCGAACCCCCGCAGTGCGCGATACGAAATGGCCTCGGGCGAGTACTTGCTGGCGATCACCCGCTTGAAGGCGTCGACCACGCCGTCGGGAGGGACGTTCAGGCACGACCGATACTGCCCGGCGAAGGACATCTCGGCCCCGCCCTCCAAGAGGGCGCTCGATCGCACGGCGAAGCGCCGCGCATCTCCTCCAGGAATGGCGTCGAGGGATGCTGCGATGGCGCCGGCCACGTCGGCGGGGACCCGAGCGCCTTCGACGAGACGTACGATGTCCGCCGAGAGCTCGAAACAGCTTGCGACATCCCCCATCCCGCCCCGCTCGAGGATCTCGGCAACCCGCGCGCCGAGGCCGTCGTGGTCCATGAAGGCCCGGTAGGCGGTCACCGACGTGGCGAATCCGTGCGGCACGTGCGCCGGCAGCCACCGGCGGGCCTCTCCGAGGAATGCGCTCTTCTGGCCGACCACCTCCGCGAACGACGCGTCGAGCCGATCGAGGCCGACGGTGTAGCCCACGTCGCCGGCGTCGGCCGGCACCTCGACACTCCTGGCCAGTGACGCCTTGATCTGCCGGAACCGCGACTCCACTTCGCCGAAACGCCCTCCAGTGATCCGGCTCAGGTTGACGATCATCCGGAACGTCTGGGTCATCACTCCGGCCACGAGGCGACGGACCTGACCAGCCGGGAGCGGGTCCGTGCCGGCGAGCGTCTCCTGGATCTGGGCCAGATAGCCGAGGGCCGCGTTGTTGGCTTGCAGCACCTCACGGCAGTAGGACACGCGTGCCGGCAATTCGAGGGGAGGCCGCTCCCGGCGGCGAAACGCCCGCCGCAGATCTGCCAGTTTCATGACCACACCGGGCCTGCTTCGCCTGTGAGGCCGAAGCGCGGCTCCCGTTCGGTGCCGGTGACGAGGTCCAGCCCTGCGCCACGGTCGAGCACATCGTGCCGGTCGATCCCCACGACGCCAGCTGTGTCACTGAAGACCCGCGCGGGTGTGCACGGGCGCCGGCGGGCGATCCGTTCGATCTGATCGACAATCCCGATTTGGATGGGTGTCCAGTCACCCGGCATGATGGGTGGACCCCAGGGAGCCATCGGTTTCGGGAAGGGGCGGGACAGGTGCGGCGCGCAGCGGGAGGCGCGCCGGAGTCGCACCTGCAGTCGCCCCAAGCTTAGCACGTGAGTCAATTGGAGCGTGTTTGTCTACCAAGCCTGCCGGCATTATCGTCGTTCGTTCAATTGCCAGGAGTCCTTGACACGGCCCCCGCATCGCTCTAGTCTCAGGCTGAAAGCGAAGGTCCCCCGAATTGCCGGCCAACGCCGGCCCCGCGCCTCGTCCCGCGCGGTGATTCAGACGCCCCCGCCAGCTTCCCGTTTCCCGGAGGAGGTGCTCATGCCGGTTGGCGGCTCTCCGCCTTCGGCCCCCGCGTCATCAGCGGATGGACCGGCGCCGGTCCGTTCTACATGGCTCTCCAGCGAGGACTGGTGGTCCGTCTGGCTCGGCCTGGCGATCTTCGTGCTGTCGATGGGCGTCATCCTGGGTGTCGACCTGCTGGGCTGGGCAGCGAAATCCCATGTCTGGTTGGCGCCGCTTGCGGCCGTCAGACCGGTCTCGGCCGGATACGCCTCGACGCCAGTCCTGGTGTCGATCGCCGGAACATACGTGTTCTTGTTGGCTGTCGCCCTCATCGGCGCCATTTACCTGCAGTTCTCGCTGCGCCGGTTCGTCGCCGGTTTCACGGTCATCTTCTGGGCGAGCTACGCCTGCTGGGTGCTCGGCCACTACGCCTACGTCGCGGCCACGCCCGACAAGCTGCAGGCGTTCGGGATCTCATGGTCGCTGAACCTCACGGGCGAGGCCGGATTCGTGCTGGCGCTTCTGGCCGGCCTGGCGGTCGGGAACTTCCACCCGCGCCTCGCGGGGCGGCTCGCGGAAGCGACCAGACCCGAGTGGTACATCAAGACGGCCGTGGTCATCATGGGTGGGGCGTTGGGCGCCAAGGCCGCGTCGGCGACGGGCCTGGCGGGCGTGGTGCTCTTCAACGGCCTGTGTGCCATCGTGGCCGCCTACCTCATCTTCTGGTCGCTGGTCTACTACATTGCCCGCCGGTATTTCGGATTCACGCGGGAGTGGGCCGTGCCGCTGGCGGCCGGCGTGTCGATCTGCGGCGTCTCCGCCGCCATCGCGACTGGCGCTGCCGTGCGGGCGCGACCGAGCGTGCCCATCATGGTGAGTTCCCTCGTCGTGATCTTCGCGGTCGTGGAACTGCTGCTGCTGCCGTTTCTGGCGCAGATTCTCCTCTACCACGAACCGATGGTCGCAGGCGCCTGGATGGGGCTTGCCGTCAAGACCGACGGGGCAGCGGTTGCCAGCGGGGCTATCGTCGATTCGCTCGTGCGGGCGAAGGCGCTGGCCGTTCAGGGCATCGAGTACAAGGAAGGCTGGATGCTCGTCGCGGCGACGACGACGAAGATGTTCATCGACGTGTTCATTGGTGTGTGGGCGCTGGTGCTGGCCGTCATCTGGTGTACCCGGATCGATCGGCGGCCAGGCGAGCGCGTCGGCGCGGGCGTGGTGTGGGAACGGTTCCCCAAGTTCGTCCTGGGGTACGCCGTCACGTTCTTCGTCCTGCTCGGCATCTGTCTGGTGTGGCCGGACCTCAGCGCGGGCGCCGCACTGTCGAGCGACGAGGCGACCTCGTTCCGCGTCTTGCTCTTCGCCATGACGTTCTTCACGATCGGCCTCGTGTCGAACTTCAAGAAGCTGCGCGAGGAAGGCATCTGGCGTCTGGCGGCCGTGTACCTGGTCAGTCTGTTCGGGTTCATCATCTGGATTGGCCTGCTCATCTCGTGGGTCTTCTTCCACGGGATCAAGCCACCGATCGTCGGCGGGTAGCCGACCGCCCGAGGGAGGCGGAGGATGGCGGAACAACCGAAGCTGGCAGAGGAACTCTCCCGGATGGAAGAGGAGCCGCTGCTGGACATCGAGAAGGCGCTCGTGGCTGGCTGCCTCATCCTGGGGGTCGTTCTGCTCGTGGCGCTCGGCTGGCTGAGCAGCTGGGTGCGGCCGGGGACGTAGGCAGAGGTCGTGCGACGACGATGCAGTTTCGGAGGCGGAGACAAGCGGTCGAGACGCGGGACGCGCCACCGGAGGCGCGGCTGCAGCACACGTACGAGAACTGGCGCAAGGTGATCGCACTCAACAACGAGGCCCTCGAGCTGCTGGCCGGCATCCAGGAGGACTCGCTCTATGTACCCCCGCGCCTTGATGTGCTGGGGAACCGTGTCGGCGCGGTCTTCGAGAAGGTCCGGGGGGCCATCTCCGCCCTGTCGGCACTCGAAGGCCGGCCCTACCCCAGGCTCGAGGCCGCCGTTCGGCAGCAGCGACAGGAGGTCGAACAGTACCTGGCTCAGCGCCAGGGACGCGTGATGCCGCGCCTCGCCGTTCGGATGTCCGAGATTGGGCTGGCAGAAGCGGCCGAGGTCGGGGACAAGGCGGCGGCGCTCGGCGAGGCCCGGAACAAGGTCGGGGCGCCGGTGCCCGATGGCTATGTGCTGACCACGGAGGCGTATCGTCAGTTTTTCGGCCTGCCGTACTGGAAGCGGATCCGCAACGCCGAACGCCGGTGGGATCCGGACGACCTGGAGGGTCTGGGCCGGATGTCGAGGGAGCTGACAGACACGGTTCTGAACGCGCCCGTCCCGCGTGCCGTCGAAGTGGCGCTGGCGGAGCGCGCCGCCGTGCTGCAATCGCACGGACTGGGGTTGGCCGTCAGGTCGAGTGCAGTGGGCGAGGGTGGAAGCCGGACGTTCGCCGGGCAGTTCAACAGCCGGATCAACACTCCGGCGCATCAGGTGGTTCAGGCCTACCGCGAGGTCGTGGCGAGCCGGTTCAGCGAGCGAGCCCTGTCGTACCGTCTGGCCACCGGCCTCGCCGAGGTCGACACGCCGATGGCGGTGCTCGTGCTGCCGGTCATCCGGGCGCGGTCCGCCGGCATTCTGTACACACGCGATCCACGGGATCCTGGATCCGGCACCCTCCTGATCAGCGCGACCTGGGGGCTAGCCCTGGATATCGCCAGTGGAGTGGCTCCGTCCGACCTCTTCGTCATCTTTCGCAGCAGGCCGCACCGGATTGTCGAGGGTCGCGTCGCCGCCAAACGTGACCGGGCGGTGGCGACGAGCGATGGCCGTGTCGTACGGGAGCCGCTGGGTCCGGCTGAGCGAGAGCGCCCGAGCCTGAGCGACCAAGACGCCGCGGGCCTCGCGCTGTGGGCGCTGGCGATCGAGCGTCACACGGGCAAGCCTCAGGACATCGAGTGGGCGATCGACGAGGCCGACAAGATCTGGATCCTGCAGGCGCGGCCGCTCGCCCTCGTCGATCGTGACACGGCCGTGCGCCGTCGCGTCCAGCAGGAAGCCCTCATGGCCGGAGGGCGGGCCGTCTTCCCAGGGCGGACATCCGGACCGGCATTCGTCGCCGATGAGGCCAGCCGGCTCGGCCAGACGCCGCATGGATCTGTCGTCTTTCTGCGGCAGCCGACGCCGGAGATCGTGAAGGTGCTGCCACGGCTGGCCGGCCTGGTGGCCGAATGGGGCAACGTGACTGGCCATGGCGCCGCGCTGTTGCGTGAGTTCAAGGTGCCATCCGCGTTTGAGATGGCGGGTGCCCTCGATCGGGTTCGGAACGGCGAGGCCGTGAGCCTCGACGCCGGGCAGGCCCGAGTCTACGCCGGGACGCTCTGGCCTCCGGCGGCCGGTCCGGCCTCGGCTGTGGCTGATCGTTATGGCGAGGCCGGTGGGGATCCGCTGACGCGCCGGCTCCTCTCGCTGCGGTTGTTGGAGCCATCGGCGTGGAATTTCCGCCCGGCGGGGTGCCGAAGCGCCCACGATGTGCTGCGGTTCTGCCACGAGAAGGCCATCCAGGGCATGTTTGCGCTTAATGACGCGGCCCTTCAGCGCGGCGCGCATCGGGCCAGCCGCCTGCTGGCGCCGACGCCCGTCAATCTGCATGTCCTGGACCTCGGGGGCGGGATGGAGGCCGACGGTCCGGAGGCCGATGTCGTGCGCCCGTCCCAGATTGTCTGCCGGCCATTCCAGGCCATCTGGCGAGGGATGACCCACCCAAGCGTCGACTGGAATCGCGGCATGCGCGCCAGCTTCAGCGGTCTGGCCTCGGTCATGGCCGGCAGCCTGTCGGCGTCCATGGGGGCGACGCGGGCGCTGGGCGAGAAGAGCTACCTGCTGGTGAGCCGGGAGTACATGAACCTGAACTCGAGGCTCGCGTATCACTTCACGCTGGTTGATGCGTATGTCTCCGAGGTGCCGGGACAGAACTACATCTCGTTCCGCTTCGCGGGTGGTGGGGCCACACGCGCCCGGCGGAACCTGCGAGCCTGCTTCCTGGACGCCTGCCTCTCGAAGCTCGGCTTCCACGCGGACCGTCGTGGCGACGTCGTCAACGCCTGGTTCAAGAAGGCGCCCGCCCGGGACACCGAATCGCGGCTGGATCTGCTGGGGCGCCTCATGGCCTGTGCGAGCCAGCTCGACATGTACATGACCGGGCACGACGCGGTGCGGTGGTACGTCGAGCAGTTCCTGGCCGGCAACTACTCGTTTGACACCGGCCAAGCCGGCGCGCGACAGGCCGGACCGCACCAGGCGGACGTGGCATCGGGGCCATAGTGTGGTTGGGACGGAGTGCGAAGGAGAACAGCGGCGATGGCAGTCATCACCATCTCGAGAGGGTCGTTCAGCGGCGGGAAGATGCTGGCCGAGTGCGCGGCTGCCCGCCTGGGGTACCGGTGCATCGACCGCGAGGTGATCGTCGAGAAGGCGGCGGCCTATGGCGTCTCACAGGCCGAGATCCGCAACGCCCTGGAGAAGCCGCCGACATTCTGGGATCGCTTCAAACACACGAAGTACGTGTACCTGACGCTCATCCAGGCCGCGCTCACGGTCGAGGTGAGCCAGGGCAATGCGATCTACCACGGCAACGCCGGGCACCTTCTGTTGCGCGGCGTCGGTCACGTGATGCGCACACGGATCATCGCACCCATGAGTATGCGTGTCAGGGCCGTGCAGGATCGCCTCAAGCTGAACCAGGACGATGCCCTGACCTACATCCAGCGAATGGACCAGGACCGCCAGCGGTGGACCCAGTACCTGTACGGCGTCGACTGGGGTGACGCGGCCCACTACGATTTGGTCCTCAACCTCGAACAGCTGGATGTGCCGCAGGCCTGCGAGATCATCGCGGCCATGGCCCGGCTCGACAGCTTCAGGGAGACGGCGCAGTCGCGGGCGGCGATGGAAGACCTGGCCCTGGCGAGCCGTGTCCGCGCCAACCTGGCGGTCACCCCGGAAACCAGCGGCCTCGAAGTGGACGTCGCGGCCCATGCCGGTGCGGTGACGATTTCGGGCAAGCTGTCGGACCGCGATCAGCTGAAGGACGTTGAGGGCGTGGTCAGGCGGGTGTCGGGCGTGACGGAGGTCGAGTTGCAGATGTTCACGGAGATCCGGGTGTAGAATCTCTATCTTTGCGCTGGACAGAGGAGGTAGACGGTGGAGCCGAAGAACCTTGTGATCGTCGTGCCTGTTGTGGCGATTCTGGCGTTGATCTACGCGTACATGCGTGCGGCCTGGGTGAGGCGCCAGGATCCCGGCACGGACCGGATGAAGATGATCGGATCGTGGATTGGGGACGGCGCCATGGCGTTCCTCAGGCGGGAGTACCAGTTTCTCGCCTGGTTCGTCCTGGCGGTTGCGGTGCTGCTCGGCATCTCGAACTACTTCGTGTCCGAGGACACCAACGCGTTCATCGCGCTGTCCTTTGTGCTGGGAGCCATCTGCTCGGCGCTGGCCGGGTTCTTCGGCATGAAGACCGCCACGGCGGCGAACACGAGGACGGCCAGTGCGGCACGCAAGGGCTTGAACGACGCCTTGATGGTGGCCTTCGGCGGCGGCTCGGTGATGGGCCTGTCCGTGGTGGGCTTGGCACTGCTCGGCTTGGGCTCCCTCTTCTTCGTGTACACCCAGATGTACCCCGACTCGCTGACGAGCGAGAAGGTGATGATGCTGGTGCTCAACAACCTGTCGGGTTTCTCGCTGGGCGCCTCGTCCATCGCGCTCTTCGCCCGCGTGGGCGGCGGCATCTACACCAAGGCCGCTGATGTCGGCGCGGATCTGGTCGGCAAGGTCGAGGCCGGCATCCCCGAGGATCACCCGCTCAATCCGGCGACCATCGCCGACAACGTGGGCGACAACGTGGGTGACGTTGCCGGGATGGGCGCCGATCTGTTCGAATCCTACGTGGGCGCCATTGTGTCTGCGATGATCCTCGGCGTCGCCTGGGTCCAGGGTCTGACCGCCGTCAATCCGGCCATCGGCCTCAACGCCGTCTACCTGCCTCTCATGGTCGCCCTGATCGGCATCATGGCATCCATCATCGGCTTCCTCTTCGTGCGAACCAGAGAAGGCGGCAATCCTCAGGACGGCCTCAACCGCGGCACCTTCGGAGCCGGCATCCTCATGGTGATCGGTACCGTCTTCGCCATCCGCTGGATGATTCCCGTCGGCGGCGTGCAGGTACCCGACATCATCACGGGGCAGACCTATACGTACAGCTGGTGGGGTGTCATGCTCGCCGTGGTCGGCGGCCTGGTCGCCGGGATCGCCGTCGGACTCATTACCGAGTACTACACGGCTACCTTCAAGGGGCCCGTGAAGACGATCGTCGAGGCGTCGAAGACCGGGCCCGCCACCACCATCATCCAGGGCCTCGCCGTCGGCATGAATTCCACGACACTGCCCATCATCGTCATCGGCCTGTCGATCATCGTGGCCTACGAGTTCGCGGGCCTCTACGGGATCGCGCTGGCGGGCGTCGGCATGCTCTCGACGCTGGCCATCCAGCTGGCAACCGACGCGTACGGTCCGATTGCGGACAACGCCGGCGGCGTCGCCGAGATGTCGCGCCTCGGGCGTGACATCCGGGCGCGCACCGACAAGCTCGATGCCGTGGGCAACACGACGGCCGCCATCGGCAAGGGCTTCGCCATCGGGTCGGCGGCGCTCACCGCGCTGGCCCTGACGGCCGCGTTCCTCACGAAGATGCACGGGAGGGTCGACATGGATGCGGCCAACCCCTACGTCCTCGTCGGACTACTCCTCGGCTGCATGCTGCCGTTCCGTTTCTCAGCGATGGCCATGGTGGCCGTCGGCAAGGCGGCACAGGACATGATTCAGGAAGTGCGGCGGCAGTTCCGTGACATCCCGGAACTCCGGCCCGCCCTGACGGCGGCCCGGCGGGCCGAATCCGAAGAGCGCGAGCCCACGGCCGAGGAGCAAGAGGTCATCCGCAAGGCCGACGGCAAGGCGGAGTACGCGCACTGCGTGGACATCGCCACGGCGGCGGCCATCAAGAAGATGGTGGCACCGGGGCTGATGGCGCTCCTCGCGCCGCTCGCGGTCGGGCTCTATTCGCCCGACATGCTCGGTGGCCTCCTGGTCGGCGTCACGATCTCGGGCGTGTGCCTGGCGATCTTCCAGGCGAACGCGGGCGGGGCCTGGGACAACTCGAAGAAGCAGGTCAAGGAAGAGGGGCTCAAGACCTACGGCGAGGCCTATGACGCCATGCACAAGGCGACGGTCACGGGCGACACCGTGGGTGACCCGTTCAAGGACACGTCAGGGCCGTCGCTCAACATCCTGATCAAGCTCATCAGCGTCGTCGCAATGATTCTGGCGCCGATCCTGTACGCGATTCACTTCGGGAACTGACCATGGAGCTCACGTGTGTTGGCCTTGTTCGCCCCAGGGCCGCAGGCCTTGCTCTCGGCGCGTGGTCGACTCACCTGAGCGCCGGAGAGCGCCGGGCTTGGGATGCGCCGGATCCGAAGCCCCGGTCTCTGCTCTGCGGTAGGGCGCGCTCGACCCGGCCGCGGTAGCCAACTCCGCCGTCCGGAGACGACGGATCGGGCGTGTCCATGGAGGCGGCCCGTTCGGCGCCATGCGGGTCGGTCGCCCGCCGCGCGTTGCCCCCTGCGTGTCTCGGCCCCCGTGATGCCCGCCCCCGGTGCCGAGCTTCGGCTCGGCCGGACGAGGTGACATCGCGATGCCTATCGTGACCATTTCCCGGGGCACCTTCAGCGGCGGACGCCTGCTCGCCGAGGAACTCGCCAAGAAGCTCGGATGCGACTGCACCGAGTCCGAGGTGTTGGGCGAGGCGGCACGCAAGTTCGGCGTGCCCGTCTCGCGTCTGAAGGCCGCCATGGTCAAGGCGCCGGCCACGTTCCGGGGTTTCGCCCGCGAGCGCGAGATGTACCTGGCGGCCATCACCGCCACCCTGGGGGAGCGCGCCCTGTCCGGCAACCTCGTGTATCACGGCCATGCGGCGCACCTCCTGCTGCCGGGTGTCACGCACGTCCTTCGCGTGCGGGTGAACGCCGATCAGGAATTCCGGATCAAGGCCGCCATGGCGCGGATGAACATCTCCAGGGAACAGGCCAAGAAGTACATCCGCGGCGTAGACGCTGATCGCGCGCGCTGGGTCGATTTCCTCTACGGGGTCGACTGGTCCGATCCCTCCCACTACGACCTGATCATCAACCTCGAACACATGGCGGTGTCAAACGCCGCGACCGCCGTCTGCGCCGTGTCTGAGCTTCCGGAGTTCAAGCCCACTCCGGCATCGACGCTGCGTCTTCGTGATCTCCTGCTGGCCGCGCGGGCCCGGGTGCGCCTGGGTGTGGACCCCAGGACGGCGCAGGCCGACGTCGTCATCACCGCCCACAACGGCGTGCTGAGTGTCAAGCACCTGCCACAGCAGGCGAGCATCGCTCCGGACGTTCCTCGGGTACTCGAGGGCCTCGAGGGCGTCAGGGAGCTTCACACCGCCATTGCCGCCACCAGTCTGCTGTGGATCGACGAGCACTTCTCGCCATCGTCGGACGCATTCCCCCACATCGCGGATCTGGCGGAGCGGTGGGACGCCTCGGTGGAGCTGTTGAAGGCCTCCCCGGAGCCAGGAGCTGCCGAGATGCGGACCGTGGCCGTGCGGGCCCGCTCGGCCCGACAGCCCGGCGTTGAGGACGATGGCGGCGTCGTCTTCGACGGTGAGAACGGCGCCGCCGCGATCGGGTCGGACGATGAAGACATTGAGGCCACCCTCGACGCCTTACTCGGACGCGGGCGACCGGGTGAAGCCAAGGTGGTTGCGGCCGATCTCCTGCCCGTCGCGCTCGAACCCCAGGCGCGGCATTGTCTCGTCGTTGTCGGGAACGTCTTCAAGGACAAGCCCGATGTGGTCCGGGGCAGGCTCGCGCGCGAGCTGCAGACGGCGTTGGCGGACCGCCTCGGCGTGCCCGTGGTCGGCGTGGACGATCTCAAGCGCCGGCTGCATGTTGGCCTGCCCGAAGCGGCCAAGCTGGTGACGGGAGGTCTCGCGGTGGCGCTCGTCTATCTCGTGGTGTTCACGAATCAGGAGCCGATCATCCGCTTCATCGCGGCAGGAGATGGCCGGTTCGATCGGATACTCGCCATGGGCGCCCTGGCGATCGGAACGCCGATCTTCGCCTGGATGTTCGGATCGGTGCTGGGTCTGTTGGCACGGCTGTTGCGGTTCGACTAATCGACGGCCCGGCGCATGGTGCGACGGCACTCACCCGGGCCAGGATTGCGGATGCGCTTGGAGAACCTCCCATGCTCACCGGTCTTGACGGCTTCATCGCGCTGGATGTGAGCGCGGTACTGCAAGTGATCGCCCTGGGCTTCATTGGGGGCGTCCTCTCCGGATTCATCGGCAGCGGGGGAGCCTTCTTCATGACCCCTGGCATGATGAACCTCGGCGTCCCGGGGATCATTGCCGTCGGCAGCAACATCACCCACAAGTTCGGCAAGGCCCTCGTTGGATCGCGCAAGCACTGCGAGCTCGGGCATGTCGATCACCGGCTGGCCGCGTTCATGATCGCCACGAGCTTCATCGGGATCCAGTTCGCGGTCTGGGTGAACACGCGACTCTTCGACGCGGGGGGGGATGGGCACGGAGGATCGTCGGGGAGCGCCGCCGGCGATCTGTACATCAGCGTCGTGTTCGTCACCGTCCTCTCGGTGGTTGGGGCCTCGGTCATGCACGAAGTGTGGCGGACGCTGAGGGGCCGGGAGGCACAGGCATCGCGACTGGCGTCGGTCCTATCGAACCTCAGCCTGCCGCCGATCATCCACTTCCGGGTGTCGGAGACCCGCGTGTCCCTGTGGTTGATCCTCATCATTGGCCTGGCGGTCGGGTACATGGCGGGCACGATCGGCGTCGGCGGGTTCCTGGGCGTGCCGGCGATGATCTACCTGTTCGGGGTGCCAACGGCCGTTGCGGCAGGCACGGAACTCTACCTCGCGATGTTCATGGGTGGGTTCGGCTGCCTCAGCTATGCCTGGCAGGGGATGGTGGACATCCGGCTGACACTGCTGCTCTACGCCGGGTCGCTCTTTGGGATCTTCGTCGGTACCTACGGCACCAAGATCGTACGCCAAGTGATGATTCGGCTCGTGACAGCCGTGGTCATCCTCGTGTGTGTGCTGAGTCGTGCCGTCGCCATCCCGATCTACCTGCACCATCTCGGCATGGTGTCCCTGGATGCGGGCGCGGACGCCTACCTGAATGCCGTGAGCAAGGGCCTGCTCTTTGCGGCGGGACTCGCCGGACTGGCGATGATCCTGACGCTGGTCGTCAAGGCGCACCGCCAGCGCCTAGCGGTCCAGGCCGCCATCTCGGGGAGCCGGACCCTCGTGCCGAGGGCCGGGTCCTGACCCACCCGCTACGGGACGCGAGCGCCAGCTGGGATCTGTGCCTCCACTTGCGTGGACGGCAGCAGGACGCTGAAGGTCGAGCCTGCCCCGGGCCTGCTTCGGACCCGGATGTCGCCACCGTGCTGCCGCACGATACCCCTGGACATCGACAGGCCAAGGCCGGTTCCCTTGCCGGTCGCCTTCGTGGTGAAGAACGGATCGAAGATCGCTCCGATCATGTGCGGCGGGATCCCTGTGCCGTTGTCGGCCACATCGGTGACGACAAAGCCAGGCTCGCGACCGGCGTCGGCCGTGACCTGGATCCGGCCGCCCTTGTCGATGGCATCCAGCGCGTTGAGCAGCAGGTTCAGGAACACCTGGCGAAGCAGGTTGCGATCCCCGTGGATGGCCGGCAGGTCAGGGGGGACGTGGAGCTCCAGCGTGCACCCATGCAGCTTCACTTGGTTCTGCGCAAGACCGACCACGTCCTGAATCAGGCTGCGCAGGTTCAACGGTTCGATCGCCGTTTCGGTCTGCCGTGTGAAGTCGAGCAGGTTGCGGACGATCTTCTGGGATCGATCGGCCTCGGCCACGAGCTCGTCCAGCATCTCGAGGCGCTGCGGCTCGTCGAGCTTGGAGTGGAACTGCCTCAGCGTCGACGCGGTGAGCGTGATGTTGTTGAGCGGGTTGTTCAGTTCGTGCGCGATACCGGCCGTCAGCGTCCCGACCGCGCGGAGCTTGTGGGACTCGACCATGACCTGGTAGCGGTGTTCGAGTTCCTGCAGCATGCGGTTGATGGCGAGCGACAGATTCGAGAATTCGTCGCGATAGCGGCGGGCCGGCATCAGCGGCGTGAAGTCGCCGGAGGCAATCCGTTGCGTGACGTCGACGAAGCGGGTGAGCGGTCCGACAATCTGGCGGCCGAGGAAGTTGGCGACATACACGGCCAGCACAAGGGTGACCGCAAGCAGCACGAGGGGAATCCGCTTCGCGACGTTGAGTGTGTCCTGGACCGAACGGCGTTCGTCAGCGGCCATCTGGAGGACATCGGAGGTCGTGCGCGCGCCGCGGTCCCGGACGCGCGCAACCAACTCATCGCGGTCCTGCGCCGCCGTCGATACTGTCGGGTCGTGGGCTCCACGAGCCAGTGACGTGAGCAGATCCTCGTACTGGCCGAGGTCGCGCGCCAGTGTGGCCAGCGTACGCTCGCTCAGGGCCGGATCCCGTTCGCCACCCGCCAGGTGGGCAGCCAGCAACTCACTGGCCTGGCGCGCGTGCTCGAGGGCGTCCGCCAGGTTCGTGCCGTACAGCAGGTAGTTCTTCTCGAAGCGCCGGGCCTGTTGCACTTCGATGGTCAGGCGATCCACGACGACGAGCAGATCGAGCTTCCGCTGTGCCTGGGAGAGCAAGAACCAGGAGGCCAGCACGCTCCCGCCGCTCAACGCCAGCAGCAGCAAGAAGGCGAGGGCGATCCTGGCGCGAATGCTGACACTCGGACGCTCGAGGAGGGCGCGCCGTGCGGCTTCCTGCAGCCGGTCGTCAGCCGACGGGATGGCATCGGCGAACTCAGCCGCGCCGGACACCGGGTGCGCGTCCAGGGCCGGCGTCGTAGAGGCGTCCGGTGCCCGCACGTTGTGTGCCATGGCCCCCTGGGGCCGGCGGTCGCTGGCTGCCGCGACGCCGGCACATCACTCGCATGATCAGACGGGCGCGGGCGATTCCGCACGAATGGCTGCCGACGCCTTCGACATCACGTCCAAGAACTCGCTGACCTTGAACGGTTTCGGGATGAAGTCGAACACACCCTTCGCGATGGCCTCGTGGGCAACCTCGATGGTCGCATAGGCCGTGATCATGATCACCTTGGTGGCGGGCGATTGGGCGGCCACGGCTTCGAGAATCTGAATGCCGTCGACGTCCTGCATGCGCACGTCGGTCACGACGATGTCGAACGAACGTTCTGCCAGTCGGCCCAGCGCCTGCTTCGGATCGACAAACACCTCCACGTCATACCCGCTGTCAGTCAGGGCCAGTAGCAGGCGCTTGCCGACGATCGCCTCGTCGTCGATGACCAGCACCCGTAGCGGTGAATTCACCATGAGTCCGCTCCGTCCGGGGGCCACCGATCGAGGGCATCCTACCACAGGCTCCGGGTCAGACGACCCCGCCTCCTCGCGCGTGCCTCGTTGGTTGAGCCTCGGGTCTTCATCCCCGCAGCAGCGGCCGTCCTCCGCTGGGCCGCGAGTCTTGAGGACGGGGACCTCGCCTCACGCGGTCCCCTGTTTCAGCCGCAGGTTCTCCCGCGTGAGATGCCGCCATTCGAGCGCCCGCTCGATCGCAATCAGCACCTGTTCCTTTCGGAAGGGCTTGGTGATGTAGTCGTACGCGCCCTGGCGGATCGCCTCTTCCGCCGATTCGAGGCTGCCGTACGCCGTGATGATGACAACCGGCAGGGTCGGATCGATCCGGTGTGCCGTCTCGATCACTTCCAGGCCGTCCCGCCCGAGCATCTTCAGATCGGAGATCACGAGCGACGGCGGGCTGGCTGCCATCAGATCCTCCAGCTCAAGGGGATTGTTGGTCGTGACGACCGAGTGGCCGGTGCGGCTGGTGATGATCGTCTCCAGCAGCCGCAGCATGTCGAGTTCGTCATCGAGAACAAGAATCGTCTCGCCCACGGTGTTGTGACCTCACTTTCCGGCTGGACCGGCTTGCCCCGAGTCGGCGCCCTCCGAGGACGGCGCTACCGGCAGCGACACCCGGACGGTCGTGCCGGACTCGGCCCGGCCGACGTCCGTTTCTGCCCGGCTCTCGACGGCCATCGTGCCGCCGGCTTCCTGGATGATGCCGTGGCTGATGAACAGCCCCAGGCCCGTACCTTCGCCCGCCGCCTTGGTGGTGAAGAACGGATCGAAGATGCGCTCGAGGACCGGTGACGGAATCCCATGACCGGTGTCCGAGATCTCCATTCGCACGGATCCACCCTCCCGCCTCGTCCGCAGGGTCAGCGTGCCGCCCGACTTCATGGCCGCACGCGCGTTGGTGATCAGGTTCAGCAGAACCTGCTGGATGCCCTGCGGGTCGCCGCGCACGAGTGGCACGGACTCCTCGAGATCGAGCGCGCACTGGATCTTCTCGGTGAGCAGCGTATTGCCCACGATGGCCAGTACCCGCTGCAGTTCGACATTCAGATCCGTGGTTTCACCGCCCCCGGCCGGCCCGCGGGCGAATCGCCCGAGGTTCTCGACGATCCGCTTGCAGGCCGTGGCCTGCCGTTCGATGATCTCGAGCGGCTCCGACGAAGGTGAGTCCTTCGGCGTCTGCTCGCGCAGGAGGTCCGTGAACCCGAGGATAATGGCAATCGGGTTGTTGACTTCGTGGGCGACGCCGGCCGCCAGCGTGCCCAGGGCCGCGAGACGCGAGTTCAAGTTGATCTGCCGTTCCTTCTGTTTCTGCAGCTGCGACCAGTACCGCTCGCGGCGCAGCAGCGAGACGCTGCCCGCCAGGATGGCGAGCGCGATGGCGGACTGCACGAACAACTGGCGCAGGAACAGCGCGCGGACCATGCCCTGGACCTCGCTCGTCGGGGCCACGACCGCCACGGACCACCTCAACGCCGACCTCGTCGGCCCGAGCCGGATCGGACTGTAGCCAATCAGCTTCTGCACCGGCCCTACTTCCTGGCGGTGCCACCCGGACTCGTATTCGCCCACGCCTTCCTCGCCGCGCAGCATGTGGTCGCGCATGATGACGTTGATGCCCTCGAACCCGAGGTGTGGATCCCGCTCGTGCCGGGCGGTGAAGGCGTTCTTGCCGATGAAATCCGCCATCGGGTGCGCCAGGAAGATCCCCTCGTCATCGATGACCCATGCGTAGCCGGTCGTCCCGGACCTCGCCTCGGCCGTGAACCGCCGCGCGAGCGCGGGCGCGTCCACCGCGAACATGATGACGCCCGCGGGGGCAGGGGGCTTCGGGCCCTCGGGCCCCACGGGAGGCGAGTACTGCCCGGTCGCCATGATCAGCGTCAGTTCGTGCTGTGCCAGCCCGACCGGCTGTCGCGAGGGTACGACCAGTACCTCGCCACGCCGTCCGGGGTGCATGGCCCACTCGAACGGCGCGGCCGACACGAAGTCAGACTGCTCGATGCGCTCCTCCCCGGAGGCCGCCACGATCCGCGCGGTGGTACCGGACGCGTCGATGCAGCGGACGTCGATCACCTTCCCGTCTCCGATGGACGTCATCGCGTTGCGCATCCGGCTGGCCCATGCGGGCGCGGCGTTCCCGGTGCAGGGCAGCTGGCTCAAGACCAGCAGCTCCCGTTCCAGGAAGCTCAGGTCCTGGCGGATCAACATCGACAGGTTCCGCGCGAGCACGAGTTGCTGGGCGTTGAACTCCTCCGCGACGACGCCTCGCACCTGGCCGAAGGACAGCAGTCCCTGGATGAAGGCCGCCACGAGCAGCGCCGCCGCCGCGACCATGCCGACCAGGGGAACGATGCGCCGATTGTGATCCCACCGCATACCGGTTCCTCACGCGTCCGTGACGTCGAGGCCCAGGCTGTCATCGCCCGCGCCGAACGCTGCCACGGCACGCGCCGTCGCCTCGTCGTCGGCGAGTCTGGTGTCGAGCTGCCGCGTCACGACCAGCAGACGGCCGAGCGTCTCGAGTTCCTTCGACAGCTCCGCGTCCGGCAGGTTGTCCGCCCGACCGAACAGCGCGTCGCCGCGGCGGCTGACGGTCCACGGACGTGAGGCGAGCACGCCGGCGATGAAGTCCAGCCGCCGCTCGCGGCCGCCTGCGCCGGCGGCTCCTCCGTGAAACACCACGCTGGCGTAGTTCGTCCGGAAGTCCTGCGACAGCGACGCGTCGATTCGGGCGAAGTGGAACCCGAACCGGAAGCTGATGTTCACGTAGCTATCCGTGACGAGCACGTAGTTGGCCTCAGGCCCGCCGGCCGGCTCGCGGCGCGAGAGGCCGGTGACGAGGAGAGAGCCCAGGCTCGCCAAGCCCACAGCCGGTCCACCGGCCCACGGCGCAGCGACGAGCCCCGCCCAGATCGCCCGGAGCGGTCGGCAGCGGAACGCCTCCGGCGTCACGGTGTCCTCGTCTCCCGCACCCGCCAGGCCGCCGCCCAAGTCCACCAGGAAGAAGTCGAGCGGCAGATCGCTGGCCAGCTTCACGGACGCGCCGAGCTCGGCCACTTCGCCTCCCGCGACGAACATCTCCTGCACGGCCCGTTCGTGCGCGTAGCGCAGCAGGTCGTGCAGCGTCTGGCAGCCGGACGCCTTGAAGTCCCGGCTCCTCGGATCGGTCAGGTGCAGGGGCGCCAGGAGAGACAGGACCGATCCCAGCCTGCGGAACAGCGGACTCTGCAGCATCGCGCGATCGGGCTGCCTGGCTCCGGTCAGTGCCAGGAGCGCGTCGATGCGCCCCTCGTAGACGTGGCCCATCTCGGCGTCGACCGTCACGACCTGACCGGGCCTGAGCGCGGCCCTGGCGCCATCCGCGTTGACGATGGTCGGGATGCGGAACTCGCGCGCCACGGTGGCCAGGTGGCAGGCGACCGACCCGACCTCGGTCACGAAGGCCGACGCGCGATCCGCGACTTCGGCGAGAGCCGGCACCGCAGCCCGCGACACGACCACGGCTCCCGCCGGCACGTCGAAGGGCCCGGTGTCGTCCACCACGGAAACGGGCCCGGCAGCAACGCCCGTCGACGCGATGATGCCGCCGGAGAGCAACAGAGGCAGGCCCTTGCGCAGTTCGTGGAGCGGAGCCGAGGCACGTGGCTCCTCGGTGCGCAGCGGGCGTGACTGCAGCACCAGGACCCGCTCAGCCCGGTCGACCGCCCACTCGACGTCCTGAGGACCGCCGTAGTGACGTTCGAGGCGCGATCCGTACGCCGCGAGCATCCCGACCTGCGCCCGGGTCAGGCACGGCTGCTCGCGCATCCAGCCCGGCACGTCGACCTCGATGACGCCTCCGCCCTCGCGGGTGAGCAGCATGCGAGGCTTGAGGGCGATGGTCGAGCTGACGATATCGTGCCCGGGTCTCGCCGACACACGGATGACGTCGGGGCTTACGGTACCGTCAGCCGTGGACGGGCCGAGACCCCACGTGCCGGTGATGAGCATCGTCTGCTCGCCTGGCCGCTCGGGAGACCGGGTGTAGAGCACGCCGCTCGCGAGGGCGTCGATCATCAGCACGATGCCGATCGCCATGGGGTGGTGGGCGCTCTCGAGGCCCCGGGACTTGTAGTAGACGACCGCGCGCGGTCCGAACTGACTGGCAACGACCTCACTGCACGCCTGCAAGAGGCGGCTCCGGTCGACGTTCAGGACCGAGACGTACTGGCCCGCGAAGCTGAACTCGCCGTCCTCGTCGGCGGCGCTCGACCGCACCGACACCAGCGGCGACTCGCGTCCGGCCCGCGCGACGAGCCCATCGTATGCCTCGAGGACGGCGGCCGCCACGGCCCGAGGCCACGGCGTGTCGAGGATGCGGGCTCGGATGTCGCCGCTGGCGCGGGCCAGGCGTGCCTTGTCGATTAGCGTGAGGCTGCGGATGGTGGCCTGGATCGACGCCCACAATCCGGACTGAACCAGCAGCGCGTGACAGGCCGCGCTCGTGACGGCGAAGCCGTCGGGCACCGGCACGCCCACGTCGAGGCGGATTTCCGCGAGGCGCCGCACCTTGGCCCCGAGCAGGTCCGCCGGGACCCCCTTCATCCGGCTGAAGTCGAGGACGTAGGGACCCTCCGGGATGCTTCGGTCGTCACGCAGCACGTTTCCGATCTCGGCGGACAGGCGCTCGAGAAGCGCGCCGAGCCTGCGCTCACGTCCGTCCGACAGAATATCGAGCGCCTCGACGACCTCGCGCCCGTAAGCCAGGGCCCGATCCGACGCCGTACGCAGGTAGTTGGCATCGAAGACGAACTCGCCGGTGGCCGAGCGCTGGAGATCCGCGACGAGCTCCAGCGCCGCGTTGTTGGCTGCGGTGAGCCTGCTCAGGGCGGCGTACTTCTCCCGGACGCCCGCCCGCACCCGGGGTGCGCGGCGCAGCGATCGCAGCCGGTCGGCCAGCGTCTCGATCCTCACGGCGGAGACCCTCCGGCCGCGGCCCGGCCCTGCTCCGGGTCGAAGAGGTAGTTGCCGGCGAAGAACGCCTGGACGAACCAATCAACCGGAGTGCCGCGTCCCATCCGCATGTCGAGCTGTCTGGTGGCGACGATGAGCCGGCCGACCAGATCGAGGCGTTCCAGAAGCGCCTCGCGCGGGTACTTGCGGAGGCGGGCGTTCACCAGATCGCCCCGGCGGTCGGTCTGGAAGTCGAGCTTCTTGAGGACCTCCCCGATGAGGGCGCAACGCCGCGCACGCCGGGCGTCATCGGCGGCGCCGCCCTTGAAACGGAAGCTCACGTAGTTCCTGGAGAGCGAATCGGTACAGTACGCATCCACGGCGGCGAAATGGTAGCCGATGCGCGAGCTGAAGTTGCAGTACGACTCGGCGACGATCGCGTAGCTCTTGTCGCCCAATCGGCGCTGGTCCGCATCGTGGGCCGGGTTCATCATCGCCTCGGTCGCCACCGCGAAGAAGCCGGAGAGCGAGATGCCCCGCGGCTCCCACCAGCGCAGCTGCGGGTTCATCATGCCCCGCAGCAGAGCCGCCATCGGCTCCGACACGATCGCCGCCGCCCTGACCGCGGGCTCGCCTGGGGAACTCTGGGCAATGCCGCCGCCGATGTCGATCAGATGGAGCTCGAAGGGCAGCCGCTCCGCCAGCCTGACGGCTCGATGCGACACGTCGGCCACGCGATCGCTCATCCTGAACATCTCGCCGAAGGCCTTCTCATGGGCGAAGCGGGCGATGTCGTGGAAGGTACGACACTGATCGGGCCGGAAGCTCACGCTCTTCGGATCGGTCAGCGTCAAGGGCGCGATGCGATCCGCCACCTGGCGGAGGATCGCATAGGTCGGTGTACCTGTCATCGTCCGGGCCGGTGCTGCCGCCGAGCCCGACAACAGGCAGTCGACCCGTCCCTCGTAGACCGCCCCCCGGTTGGCATCGACCGTGACGACCTGTCCCGGCTCGAGCGTCGTCGTCGCGGACCGCGTGTCGAGCACGGCGGGCACCCCGAACTCCCGGGCTAGCGAGGCCATGTGGCCGGTGGTGGCCCCGATGTCCGTGATGATGGCCGCCGCGCGCGCCATCACCTTGACGTACTTGGGCGACGAGTGCCGGGCCACGAGCACTGCCCTGTCGGGGAACCGCGACGTGTCGTCCGACTCGGACATGTGGTAGACGGGCCCCGACGCGCACCCCGCCGAGGCCGACGCCCCCGTAAGAATCAGGGCATGCCCGTCCGCGTGGCCGTCGAGATCGGTCACGGCTGCCGGGACGGCGCGGACGTGCAGCGGCCGCGATTGCAGCAGGACGAAGCGGCCGGCCCGGTCCAGGGCCCATTCCACCTCCTGTGGCTTGCCGTAGTGGGCCTCGGCCGCGAGGACGATGGCCGCCAGGTCGCGCACCTGGGTGTCGGTGAGACAGTAGGTCGACGTGACGGACTCCGGCAGTTCGAGAAAGCCGACGCCCCCCTCCGGACTGGCGTCGGCGCGCGTGTCCTTGACGCCGAGGCGGGCGCGAAGAACGGGCGTACCCGCCGCGCGCGCCACCTCCCACACGTCGGGGCTGACCGACCCCCCGACGGTCGTGATGCCGAGGCCCCAGGCCCCCGTGATGAGCAGCGTGCCTGCGTCCGGCCGGCCCGGGTCGACCGAACAGGCCACGCCGCTGGCGACCGAGTCGATCTGTACCATGCACAGCACGGCCATGGCCGCCTGTTCGTCCGGGATGCCGTGTATCGCCCGGTAGAAGATGGCGCGCGGCGTATAGAGGCTGGCCACCACCCGGCGGTAGGCATCGACGAGGCCGTCGCGCCCCACGTTCAATACGCTGGTGTACTGCCCTGCGAAGGAGAACTCGCCGTCCTCTCCCACGGCGCTCGATCGCACCGACACGCGCGGGTTGGTGCCACAACGGGCGGCGAGATCGTCGTAGGCGCCCAGGATGGACTGCACGAGGCGGCCGGGCACGCGGTGCGCCGAAATGAGCGCCTGCAGCTCTTCGCTCACGTCGTGGAGGGACTGCTGGTCGTCGGGCGCCAGGCCGTCGTGCTTCGCGCGAATGTCCTCGCCGAGCTGTTCGTGAGCCAGGAAGGCGGCGAAGGCCGTCGTCGACACGACGAACCCGTCGGGGACCGGCAGCCTCGCCCGGTTGCGCACCTCGGCCACGTTCGCCGCCTTGCCGCCGGCGTCGTCTGCACTGGTGGCGTCGATGTCCGACAGACGAAGGACGAGCGGACACGTGGCGTGGGCGGGACGGGTGCCGGAGAGCAGGGGCTCGATGGCCTTCTGGATGCCCGCAAAGACGAAATGCAGTTCTTGGTACCGCCGGGCGGACAGCTTGTCCAGGCAGAGAATCATCCGGTAGGTGTGGGTCGCGCAGGCGACGGCCCGGAACCGGACGTAGGTCATCCCGAAGGGGGAGCCCGTCTCCAGCTTCTGCTCGATGTCGGCCACGATTTCGAGCAGCTCGTCGTTCGAGGTGATGAGGTCCTTGAATGCGAGGTACGAGAGGCGCAGCGCGGCCTTCGTATCGCGCTGGGCGATGAGCGGCCGCCACTGATCGCGGCCGAACAGCTTGCGCACGAGCGTCGTCAGACCCACGATGGCTACTCCCAGAGAGCCCGACACCACACGCGCCCCGCCCTCAAGGCTGGCGCCAATCGCCCTGCTGCTCCTCTTCCAGGCGCTTCTTTTCGAACGCCGCTTCGACCTTGGCCAGGATGTCCTCGAGGTCCGTCGGCTTGAGCAGGTAGTCGTACGCCCCCAAACGCATGCCCTCAACGGCAGCGTTGATCGACGCGTGCCCGCTCAGGAGAATCACCTTCACCAGGGGCTGCAGCCTGTGCACGGCGCGGAGCGTCTCGAGCCCGTCCATGCCCGGCATGCGCACGTCGAGGAGCATGACGTCGAAGGGCCGGCTCGTCACCAAGTCGAGCGCCTCCTGGCCCGAGAGGGCCTTCTCAACGTAGTACCCACGGGAGGTCAGGCGCTTCGACAGCGTCTCGACGAACCGTGCCTCGTCGTCAACGAGCAACAGCCGCACGACCCTCATCCTCTCCTCCGTGTTCTGCGCTCACACCTGCAGGCTGGAGCGTGACATGAAACGTGGCGCCCGACCCGGGGACGCTGTCCACCGCGATGTGGCCGCCGGCGCGCTGGACGATCCACGCGCTGATGGCCAGGCCGAGGCCGGCGCCCTCGCCCACGGGCTTCGTCGTGAAGAACGGTTCGAAGATACGCGCGACGAGCTCCGGCGGAATGCCGGGCCCCGTATCGGCGATGCCGACGCGCACCAGACCGTCGAACCGGTCAGTCGTGATGGTCAGCGTCCCGCCACCGCCCTTCATCGCGTCGAGAGCGTTCTTCATGAGGTGCAGCAGCACCTGGGTGATCTCCGCCTCGCTGCCGACCGCCTTCGGCAGCTTCGGGTCGAGCCGGGTCACGACCCGCACGTCGGCGGAGGTGAGTTCCCCCTCCAGCAGGTAGAGGGTCCGCGTCAGCAGGGGGTTCACGTCGATGACGTCCGACGGGCGGGTCATGTCGCGCGCCCAATGGAGCAGGCGCCTGGTCACGCTGCTGGCCCGTTTGATCTGAACGCCGATCTGCTCGACCGATGCTGCAAACTCCTGCCGCGTCGACTCGCGGTCGAGGCCGGGGCCGCCCAGCAGATCGCGCAGCCAGCCCGCCTCCTCGTTCATGACCGCCAGGGGATTGTTGATGTCGTGGGCCACGCCGGAGGCAATCTCGCCGAGCGAGGCGGCCTTCGACAGCCGCGAGAACTCCTGATAGAAGGCGTCCCGCTGGCGTTCGAGTTCAAGGAGGCGCCGCGCAATCCGGCGCGTGACGGTGGCCGCCACGACGTATGACACGACCAGACCGAGCGAGACGATCGCCGCAATGGTCCAGTGGCCGATGCCGAGATCGCCAACCAGGAGCACCAGCGTCACGGCCAGGAACGCGAGGGGGATTGAGGCGACAGCGCCGATCAGACTGCGCACCGGGAACCTGAACTCGGCGCGGACGAGACGCGGAAACTCGTCAGTCGGAGGCAATGCGGACCCCCTTCCGTGCCGCCACATTAGCACGGCCCGGGCCTCCTACGAAAAGGCCACAAAGCTGCTAGACAGACCGCAGAGAGCGCGCATACCCTTGACAGACCTCGCGTCAGCCCGTATCGTGCCAACCGTGAACGCGCCCGGGCCCTGACTCTGGCGCGCCCCCTGCCGCCACGGGCAATCGCTCCCCGGCCCGTGGGTGTGATTCCGACCGGAGGTACCGCGATGACGCCTTGCTCGCTTCGGGCACAGCTGACGCTTTGGGTCTCATGCGTCCTGGTCTCCCTCCACCCCGCGCTCCTCGAGGCGGCGCCGGCCGAGAAGGCCGGCAAGCTCGTGCACGTGGCGGACACCCGGAACCTGTCGGGATTCAACCTGTTTGTCGCCAACCTGTACAACACCGACCGGCTCCTGTTCACGATCTTTGCGGTCGGCCTGACGGCCATCCTCGGTCTGTTCCTCGGCTGGGTGATGGACGTGGCGGTGAGTGCCATCGGCCTCGACCTCGAAAAACGCCACTCCCGGGAATAGCAGCGCGCGACGGAGAACGCCATGTTCGACTTCTTCACCGTGATCCTGCCCATCTCGGGTGTGCCCGTGAACATCCTGTTGCTGGCGCTGCTCGGCGTCGCCGTCGGGGTGCTCGGCGGGTTCTTCGGTATGGGGGGCGCGTGGATGGTGACGCCCGCCCTCAACATCTTCGGCTTTCCGATGCCGTTCGCCGTGGGCACCGACCTCTGTCACATGGCCGGCAAGTCGATCATCTCGACGAGGCGGCATGCGAAGTTCGGTAATGTCGACATGAAGCTCGGCCTGACGATGCTGGCTTTCGACGTGGTCGGCATCGAGATTGGCGCCAGACTGGTCATGCTGCTCGAGGGCCACGGCTTAGCGGGCCCCGTCATCCGCTGGGTGTACGTGGTGTTCCTGGCCCTGATCGGCGGTCTGGTCTTCTACGACTACTTCAAGAAGCGGACCCTCGAACGGACGGGGATGGCGAGCGAGGGCGAGTCGGCCGTACGGTGGCATCTGACGCTGCACCGCATCAACGTCCCGCCCATCGTGACCTTCGACGTGGCACAAGTGCGCTGCTCGATGTGGCTGCCGGCGCTCGTCGGGCTGCTGGTGGGTATCCTGGCCGGCTTCCTCGGGATCGGCGGAGGCCTCATCATGATGCCGGCGCTCGTGTACCTGATTGGTGCGCCGACCTACGTCGCCGTAGGCACCGATCTGTTCACGGTGATGCTCTCGGGCTTCTACGGCGCCTTCACGTATGCCATGAAGGGGCGCGTGGAGCTGCTGGCCGTGCTCTTCATGCTGGCCGGCGCCGCCCCCGGCGCCCAGATCGGGACCATCGCGACGAAGTACATCCGCGGCTACGGCATCCGCTTGATGTTCGGCGTGACCGTCATCTGCGCGCTCGTGTCGGTCGTGCTCAAGCAGCTGGACATGGGGACGTCGGCCGCCTGGCTGGTGATGGCGGCCGTCACGGCCATGACGATGGTCGTCGTCTACGGCATGGTGCGCGGGGCCATCCAGGAACTGCGGCGGCCGAGCGAAGCGGCCGACAGGCCGTGACGTTGGCGGCGGAGGAGAACGTGGTCATGACGCCTTCTATCCCGAGGACGCGGCGCGGCAGGCCCCGCCCGCTGCCCGCCGTCTTTGTCGTCAGCATCGGACTCCTCGCGACGGCGTGCGGCCCACCGGCCCCCGTCGTCCAGGGTACGGTCGTCGCGATCCAGAACCAGATGCTCACCGTGCAGGACGAGACCCGTCCGGAGGGGCCGCCGCTCGCGCTCGACATCGCCAGCGCCGAGATTGGCAACCGCCCGGTGGTGGGCGACATGGTTCGCGTGGTCTACCGGCAGGAGGGCGGCGGCAACCGGGCCATTGCGGTCATGAACGTCACCCGCCAGGAGCAGAACGAGGGCAAGGCTCCCTGAGTGCGTCGACCTAATTGCCGACTTCGCGACTAGGGATTTGGCCACGCTGGCCCTGCGCGTGCGGGGCCAGTTCGAGAGACGATTCCGCACCAGCACACGAGCGAAGGGGCTATTGAGCCAGTTAGTCTATCGACTATACAGGAGCGCTCGTAAGCTCAACGAAATACTTGACATATTGGCTCGCAAGACCGTATCGTCCTCTTGGGTGTGCCGCTGGTCCCCGCGCGGGAACGCGAGACCGCGACGCCCGCCGCCAGCCCCCTCCGGAGTCACGCCCCCACGAGATCCAGTTCGGCCTGCGGTGTTCCGGGGTCGTCATACGACCGCCCTCGGCAGCCCACCGGTCGACACGCAGACCTGACAGCGTCGTCGGAGCGTACGGTTGGACATCTTCTTGCCGGTCGCCGGCGTGACCATCAACCTCTTCCTGCTCGTCGGAGCGGGTGGGATGGTCGGCTTCCTTTCGGGGCTGCTCGGCGTCGGCGGCGGCTTCCTGCTCACGCCGATCCTCATGATGATCGGCGTCCCGCCCACCGTGGCAGCCGCCTCCGACACCAACGCGATCGTCGCGACATCGTCGTCGGGGATGGCCGCCCACTTCCGCCTCGGCAACGTCGATCTGAAACTCGGCAGCGTGCTGCTGCTTGGCGGCCTCACCGGCGCCGCCATCGGCGTGCAAGTCATCCGCGTGCTCAGGGCGCTGGGCAACGCGGACTTCGTGATCACCGTCACCTACATCGTCGTGCTCGGCAGCCTGGGCACCTACATGCTGATCGAGAGCTGGCAGGGCCTGCGCCGCGGGGCGATGGCATCGACGGCGCCGTCGGGGCGGCGCCGGGGGGGCGCCGGGCTGTTCGGCCGGCTCCCGCTGCAGATGCAGTTTCCGCGCTCGGGCGTCCAGCACTCGATCTTCTTGCCGTTCGTTCTATGCGCAATGGTGGGTGTCCTCGCGGCCATCATGGGTGTGGGCGGCGGGTTCATCATGGTGCCGATGATGGTCTACCTGCTGCGGATGCCCATGCACGTGGCGATCGGCACAGACCTGTTCCAGATCCTGTTCACCTGCGCGGGCCTGACCATCATGCAGGCCGCGACGAACCACACGGTGGACGTCGTCCTGGCGCTGATCATCGCCGCCGGGTCGACCATCGGTGCCCAGATCGGCGCGCGGGTCGGCCGGCTCCTGCGCGGTGACCAGCTCAAGATCGTGCTGGCCATCATCGTCCTTATCGTCATGGCGAAGATGACCATCGGCGTCATCATGACCCCGGACAGCCTGCTGTCCTATGCCGCGAAGGGACACTGACGTGACGCGGGTGATTCGGTCTTCCGCGGTCCTGATCCTGCTCCTCGCGGCCGTCTGTCCGGCCTCCGCCGGGACGGCCCAGGCCGATGCTGCCGCGCCGACGATCGCGCTGGAGCCTCCGGCGATCGAGATGGGGATGTTCTCGAGCGGGACGAGGCTGACGGCGAGCGGGCGTGTGGCCGACGGCGCACAGGTCGTGGTGGTCGTCGCCGGCGCCGACGCCCGCGAGTCCTTCAACCGCAAGGCCCGGTTCGGCCCGATCTGGATTGCCTCGGGCCAGGTCCACGTCGCCGGCGTGCCGTCGGTCCTGCACGTCTTCAGTGCGATGCCCGTGGACGCGTTCCTCAGGCGCGACGTCATCGATCGTGAACTGCTGGACGCGACGGCGGTCATTGGCCGGATGGCCGTGGCCCCGGCCGAGGCGGACGAGCCACGGATTCGCGAGAACTACGTGGAGCTGAAGATTGTGGAGGGACGGTTCCGGTTCGACGCCGACGCCGTTCACGTCGAGCGGCTCCCGCAGGGCGGTGCCCGCTACGGCCTGGACTTCGTCTGGCCCAGTACCGTGCCCCCGGGTCGCTACGACGCGACCGTCTACGAGTGCCGCGGCGGCGAAGTGGTCGGCCGCGCCACGGCTGGCGTGGCGGTCCGCGAAGTTGGCGTGGCGGCCACGGTGCGGGACTTCGCCGACAGCCGGGCCACCGTGTACGGGACGCTGGCCGTGGCACTGATGATGACTCTCGGGTTCGGGATCGATGCTCTGGTGGCGCGGTTCCGACGGACGCGGGGCCGCCGTCCCGGGCGGCCAGGGGACCCGCGGGCCGGCAAGGCTCTCCCTGTTCACTGACCGACGTACGGCGCACTCATCCTAGGAGGTAGCGGAATGCCAAGTTACGTGAACCCCGACAAGTGTGATGGCTGCAAGGCGCTCGACAAGACCGCCTGCCAGCACATTTGCCCGAACGACCTCATGGTGCTCAACAAGGAGCTCATGAAGGCGTACAACCGCGATGTCTCGATGTGCTGGGAATGCTACAACTGCGTGAAGATCTGCCCCACGCAGGCCGTCGAGGTGCGCGGGTACGCAGACTTCGTGCCGATGGGTGCGAGCTGCACGCCGCTGCGCTCCACCGACTCGATCATGTGGACCGTCAAGTTCCGCAACGGCAGCGTGAAGCGGTTCAAGTTCCCCATCCGGACGACGGCAGAAGGCAAGGCCGTACCGGACGGCGGCTGGACGACGAAGGCCGACCTGAACAGCCCCGCGCTGTTCACCGAGCCCGACTCCACCGGCCTGGCCGAAGTCTACACCCTGAAGAAGTAGGGAAGGGGAGGAACCGCAATGGCGAACTTCGAAACTGTCGTTGTTGAAACCGACCTCCTCATCCTGGGCGGCGGCATGGCTGCCTGCGGCGCGGCGGTCGAGGCGGCGTACTGGGCGAAACAGAACGGCCTCAAGGTCACGCTGGTCGACAAGGCCGCCGTGGATCGCTCGGGTGCCGTGGCCATGGGCCTGTCGGCGATCAATCAGTACGTGGGCCTGAAGGACGGCCAGAACACCGTCAAGGACTACGTCGACTACGTGCGCAACGACCTGATGGGTGTGACCCGCGAGGATCTCGTGGCCAACATCGCCCGCCACGTCGACTCGACCGTGCACCTGTTCGAGAAGTGGGGCCTGCCGATCTGGAAGGACGAGAACGGCGGGTACGTGCACGAGGGCCGCTGGCAGCTGATGATCAACGGCGAGTCGTACAAGGTTGTCGTCGCCGAGGCCGCGAAGAACGCCCTGCTGCAGAGCGGCGTGGGCGAGATCTACGAGCGTGTCTTCATCGTCGGTCCGATCATGGACGGCAACCGCGTCGCCGGGGCCGTGGGCTTCTCGGTCCGCGAGGACAAGTTCTACGTGTTCAAGGCCAAGGCCACGCTGGTGGCCATGGGTGGCGCGGTGCACGTCTTCAAGCCGCGCAGCTCGGGTGAGGGCCTCGGCCGCGCCTGGTACCCGCCATGGAACTCCGGCTCGTCGGCCTACTTCACCCTGAAGGCCGGCGCCGAGATGACCTGCCAGGAAGTGCGCTTCATCCCGGTTCGCTTCAAGGATGCGTACGGCCCGGTCGGCGCGTGGTTCCTGCTCTTCAAGTCGCGGGCGACCAACGCGATGGGCGGCGAGTACATGGTCGAGCGGAAGGCCGAGCTCGACAACTGGGGCCCGTACGGCCGGGTGAAACCGATTCCGGCGAACCTGCGCAACTACCTCGGCATGCTCGACGTCCAGGAGGGCAAGGGCCCGATCTTCATGAGGACCGAAGAGGCCATCCAGAAGATCGCCGACACCTACAAGGACGACGAGAAGGTCTACAAGAAGAAGATGAAGGAGCTCGAGTCCGAGGCGTGGGAGGACTTCCTCGACATGACCATCTCCCAGGCCATCCTGTGGGCGGCCACGAACGTGCAGCCCGAGGAGAAGAGCTCCGAGATCGCCGCCGCCGAACCGTACTTCATCGGCTCGCACTCGGGAGCGTCCGGCGCGTGGGTGAGCGGTCCGGAGGATCTGCAGACCGACGCCACGAAGAAGGACTACTTCTGGGGCTACACCAACATGGCAACCGTCACCGGGCTGTTCTGCGCGGGTGACGCGTCGGGCGCGTCGAGCCACAAGTTCTCGTCCGGCTCCCACGCCGAGGGCCGCATCGCTGCCAAGTCGGCCGTGAAGTTCGTCGTCGAGAACAACACGATGCCCAAGGTGGACCAGAAGACCATCGACGCCCTGAAGGCGGAGATCCTGCAGCCGCTCGACACCTTCCAGCAGTTCAAGGGCGCCACGACGGATCCGGAGATCAACCCCAACTACCTGAAGCCGCGAATGTTCATGTTCCGCCTGCAGAAGCTGATGGACGAGTACGCAGGCGGCGTGAGTTCCGGCTTCGCGACCAACGAGGCGCAGCTCAACCGCGCGCTCGAGTTGCTCGGCTTCCTCAGGGACGATGCCGTGAAGCTCGCCGCGGAGAACCACCACGAGCTCATGCGGTGCTGGGAAAACGTCCACCGCATGTGGCAGGCCGAGGCGCACGTCCGCACGATGCTGTTCCGCGAGGAGACGCGCTGGCCCGGCTACTACTTCAGGGCCGACAAGGCCAAGATCGACCAGGAGAACTGGCTGGTCTTCGCCAACTGCCGGTTCGACCCGAACGCCAACACGTGGGAGATGACGAAGCGGCCGATCAAGCACATCTTCTAGCGACACGACGGTGACCGGAGGCCCCCGCACGGAGCGGAGGCCTCCGGCGCCCAGCCCGACCCGCGCCCCCGCCGGCCTCGAGGATCCGCATGACTGCTGGAACACCCATCTGCCCGCACTGCCAGAGTTCCATGAAGCGGTGGCAGAACCCCCCGATGGGGTCGTGGGTGGGGGAGTTCCAATACGTCTGCTTCAACGACGACTGCCCCTACTTCGTTCGCGGCTGGGCCTGGATGGAACATCAGTTCGGCGCGCACTCGTCGTACCGCTTCCGAATGGACCCCGCCACCGGCGAGACGGGTCCGCTCCCTGTCTGGTCCAAGGATGCGCTCCGGAGCAGCATCCTGGACGATGAGGCTCCCTGACCATGTCGAACGACCAGTCGGTCCAAGCACACATCCTGCGCGACCTTCCGAGAATGACCCTTGACGATCGGTTCACGTTCCGCTGCGACCGCGGCCTCGAGTGCTTCACGCACTGCTGCGCGGACGTATCGATTGTCCTCACTCCCTACGACGTGTTGCGCATGAAGCGTGCGCTCGGCATCGACTCGTCGGAGTTTCTGCAGAAGCACACGATCTCGCCGTTCACGAAGGACCAGAAGTTCCCGGTCGTGCTGCTGAAGATGAACGACGAGTCGAAGGCGTGCCCGTTCGTCGGCCCCGGCGGATGCTCCGTCTATCGCCATCGTCCCTGGGCGTGCCGCATGTACCCGCTCGGCGCCGCCGAGCCCAGGCAGTCGACGCCCGATGACCGGGCGTTTCACTTCCTGCTGCGCGAGGCTCTCTGCCAGGGACACGGCCAGGGGCGCGAGTACACGGTCCGGGAGTGGATCGAGGACCAGGGGATCGAGGAATACGACATGATGGGCGCCTCGTTCAAGGCGCTCATGCTGCACGAGTTCTGGGACGGGACCGAGGGCCTGACGCCGGCGCAGATGGACCTGTACTACATGGCGTGCTTCGATCTGGACCGCTTCCGGCGGTTCGTGTTCGAGAGTCGCTTCCTCCAGACCTTCGTGGTCGACGAAGCACGCGTCGACGCCATGCGCACGAACGACGACGATCTGCTCGAGTTCGCCATGCAGTGGCTCCGTTTCGCGCTGTTTGGCGAGAAGAGCATGAAGATCCAGCCGGCCGTCATGGAAGCCAAGCGCCAGGCCATGGCGGCTGCGGGCCGGTAGGCGCGGCCCGAGGAGACCACAGGCACGACGATGACGACGACGCAGGTTCACAGGACTGCCGGAAAGCCCATCCTGGTCATCGGAGGCGGCATCGCCGGCGTGACGACGGCAGTCGAAGCAGCCGAATCCGGCTGCGAGGTCATTCTGGCCGAGTCGCTCCCGTACCTCGGGGGGCGCGTCGCGCGCAGCTACCGGTACTTTCCGAAGCTCTGCCCGCCGGGATGCGGGCTGGAGATCAACTTCAAACGGCTGAAGGGCAATCCGCACATCCAGGTGCTGACGCAAGCCACGGTCGACAGCCTCCGTGGCACGCCGGGCGATCTCGAGGCGACCATCACGATCGCCCCCCGCTTCGTCACCGACGCCTGCACGCTCTGCGACGAGTGCACCCGGGTGTGCCCTGCCGAACGAGCCGATGAGTTCAACCTGGGGATGGGAACGACGAAGGCGGTGTATCTGCCCCACAAGATGGCGTTTCCGGCGGCCTACGTCATCGACCGCGCCGCCTGCCGGGATGGCTGCACCGCGTGCCGAGACGCCTGCTCGTACGGGGCCGTCGACCTCGGCCAGCAGCCGGAACGCCGGACCGTCAAGGTGGCCGCTGCCGTGGCCGCGACAGGCTGGGCGCCGTACGACGCGGCGAAGATCGACAACCTGGGTTTCGGCAGGTTCCCCAACGTGATCACCAACGTGATGCTGGAGCGGTACGCCGCCCCGGACGGCCCGACCAGGGGGCGGATCGTGCGGCCGTCGGACGGCGCGGCCCCATCGTCGGTGGCATTCGTCCAGTGCGCCGGCTCGCGCGACGAGAACCACCTGCCGTACTGCTCGGCCGTATGCTGCGCCGCTTCGCTGAAGCAGGCCACGTATCTGCGCGATCTCTACCCGGAAGTGCCCGCGACCATCTTCTACATCGACATCCGCACACCAGGCCGCCTCGAGGACTTCCGTGCGAAGGTCGCGTCGGACCCGCACCTGTCGCTCGTCAAGGGCAAGGTCGGACAGGTGACGGAAGACGCCGCGACCCATGATCTCATCGTGACGGCGGAGGACGTGCAGAGCGGGAAGAAGGTGACCCAGCGGGTTGGCATGCTGGTGCTCGCGACGGGCATCGTGCCGCAGACCGCCACCCTGCCGGCAGGGTTTGCCACGGACGACTACGGGTTCGTGACGCGCGTAGGCGGCCATATAGGGCTCCTCGGAGCCGGGTGCGTCACGCGTCCCGAGGAGGTGTCGGCAACGGTGCAGGACGCCACCGCCGCCGCGCTGAGGGCACTCCAGGCCGTCGTGAGGAGTGCACACCATGGCTGAGCGGCCGGGCGTCTACATCTGCAGCGGCTGCGGAATCGGCCAGTCGCTCGACATCGGCAAGCTCGTCAAGGTCGCGACCGCCGAGCTCAAGGTGCCCCGGTGCGAGGCGCACTCCTTCCTCTGCGGGCCGGAGGGCGTCGACCTGATCCGCCGGGACATCGCCTCGGAAACCGTCGACGGCGTCGTGATTGCCGCCTGTTCGCCGCGGGTGAAGACCGACGCGTTCTCGTTCGACCCGCTGATGGTGCTGGATCGCGTCAACCTGCGCGAGCACGTGATCTGGTGCCACAAACCGAACGACGAAGACACGCAGATGCTGGCGGAGGACTACCTCCGCATGGGCGTCACCAAGGTGCGGAAGAGCGAGCCGCTCGAGCCGCAGCAGGACGAGATCTCGAAGCGCCTCCTAGTGGTCGGCGGCGGCGTCGCCGGCATGACGGCGGCGATCGAGGCGGCGACCGCCGGTTATGACGTCGTGCTCGTGGAGAAGTCACCACGGCTCGGCGGGTTCGTGGCGGCGCTGGCCCAGCGGTTCCCGACCGCGCCGCCCTACACGGACCTCCAGGCCGGCGGCGTGGCCGCCCAGATCCAGCAGGTGAGCTATCACCCGAAGATCCAGGTGCTCACCTCCGCGACCATCCGCGAGACCTCCGGCCAGCCGGGCATGTTCGACGTCACGATCGCGGCCGAGTCGGGCGAGCTGAAGACCCGGGTCGGGGCCATCGTGCTGGCCACCGGCTGGAGACCGTACGACGCGACGAAGCTCGGGCAGCTCGGCTATGGTGCGAGCCCCGACGTTATCACGAACGTCGAGTTCGAACGCCTGGCCGCCGCCGGTCCCATCGTGCGGCCGTCGGACGGCCGGCCCGTGATGAGCGTGCTGTTCGTGCAGTGCGCGGGTTCCCGCGACGAGCGGCACCTGCCCTACTGCTCGTCGACCTGCTGCATGGCCACGCTGAAGCACGCCACGATGATCCACGCGCAGAACCCCGACGCGGCCGTGTTCGTCGTCTACAAGGACATCCGCACGCCAGGCCAGTACGAGCGGTTCTACCGCGCCGCGCAGGATCACCCGCTGACATTCCTCACCAAGGGCGAGATCGTCGGCGTCGAAGCCGACGGCGGCGGCCGGATGGCAGCCACGGTCAAGGACACCCTCGTCGGCGAGCAGGTCCGCATCGAGGCCGATCTGGTCGTCCTGGCCACCGGCATGGTGCCCAACGCCGCTGACGGCGCGGCCATCAGGCTGGTCAAGGACTCCAGAGCGACGCTGGCGCGCGCCGAGGCCACCGAGCCACAGAAGTCCGACGCGCGGAAGAAGATCGCGGACCTCGCTCACCACGAAGGCACCGAGATCTTGTGCCTGACCTACCGGCAGGGACCGGATCTGCCGGCGCACAAGTACGGCTTCCCCGACTCGCACTTCGTCTGCTTCCCCTATGAGACCAGGCGGACCGGGATCTACGCGGCGGGCGCGGTGCGCGCGCCGATGGATGGTGCGCACGCCCAGGAGGACGCAATGGGGGCCGCGATGAAGGCCATCCAGAGCGTCGAGCTCGCCTCGCGCGGCGCGGCCGTGCACCCCAGGGCCGGCGATCTGTCGTTCCCGTCGTTCTTCCTGCAGCGGTGCACCCAGTGCAAGCGCTGCACCGAGGAGTGCCCCTTCGGCACCCTCGACGAGGATCCCAAGGGGACCCCGCAGCTCAACGTCTACCGCTGCCGTCGGTGCGGCGTCTGCATGGGGGCGTGCCCCGAACGCATCATCTCGTTCAAGAACTACTCGGTCGACATGATCGCCTCGATGATCAAGGCAATCGAGGTGCCGGACGAGGACGAGGAGAAGCCGCGCGTCCTGGTCCTGATGTGCGAGAACGACGCCTACCCGGCACTGGACGTCGCGGGCCTGAACCGGGTGCACTACGACCCCTCCGTCCGCGTCGTGCCGCTTCGCTGTCTGGGATCGCTCAACATCGTATGGATCGCCGATGCTTTGTCGGGCGGCATCGATGGCGTGATGCTCGTCGGCTGCAAGTACGGCGACGACTACCAGTGCCACTTCGTTCAGGGCAGCGAACTGGCCAACCGGCGGCTGGAGAACGTGAAGGAAACGCTGCAGCGTCTCCAGCTGGAATCGGAGCGCATCCAGCTGACCCAGCTGGCGATCAACGAGTACGGGAAGCTGCCCGCGCTCATCGACGAGTTCATGGACCGGATTCGGGACCTCGGACCGAACCCGTACAAAGGGTTTTAGCGCGGGAGCGTTTCGCCATGTCCGACGCCGTGCTCCTCCAGCCAGACGTTCGATTCATCAGGAGCGTCGTGAACGGCGGAGGCGGAGATCTCAAGAAGTGCTATCAGTGTGCCACCTGTTCCGTCGTGTGCACTCTGTCGCCGGACCATGCGCCGTTTCCGCGCCGGCAGATGATCCGGGCTCAGTGGGGCCTCAAGGGGCAGCTGATGGGCGATCCCGCCATCTGGCTGTGCCACAACTGCGGGGATTGTACGACTCGCTGTCCGAGGGGCGCGCGGCCTGGCGACGTCTTCGGTGCGCTGCGCAGCGAAGCGATCAAGCACTTCGCCATTCCAGGCGTCCTCGGCTCGCTGCTCTCGCGGCCGGCCGGTCTCGCCGTGCTGTTCCTGGCCGGTGCCGTGGCCTTCGGGCTGCTGAGCCTGTCCGGGCCGTTGATGCAGGGCACCGCCGAACCCCGCTTCGAGTTCGCGGACATGTTCCCGTTGCCGGTGCTCGAGGCGTTCTTCTTCGCCCTGTCCGGTCTGCTCCTCATCGCCTTTGCCGGCGGTCTGGTCCGATTCACCAGGGCGCTGCGCGCATCGGGGGCGGACGGGCCTCTGATCGCCGGGCTGATCCCGGCCGTGGCCGCGATTCTGACCCACCGGCGCTTCGGGCAGTGCGGTACCGAACGCACGCGGTTCTACGGGCACCTGGCGACACTCTGGGGATTTCTGGGCCTCGCTGCCGTCGGGACCGTCGTGGGCGTCTTGACGATGGCGGGCCTGCTCGAAACGCCGCTGGCCCAAACCAATCCCCTGAAGATCCTCGCCAACGCGAGTGGCGCGGCGGCAATCGCCGGCGTGATGCTCCTGCTGGGGGATCGGCTGCGCGATCCGGTGAAGCGGGCGGCCAGCACCCCCTTCGACTGGTTCTTCGCGTGGACGCTGGCCGGCGTGCTCGTGAGCGGCATGGTCATTCAGTTCCTCCGCCTGGCCGAGGCGGTCCCCTGGATGTACGTGGTGTATTACGTGCACCTGGTGTTGATCTTTGCCCTCTTTGTCGGTGCCCCCTATACCAAGTTCGCCCACCTGGCCTACCGGACGGTGGCCATGGCGGCGGCAGGCAGGACGTGACTGTAGGAAACCGGCCCGTCAAGGCCGGGGCTGGTTCAGGCGCGGCACGCTCGCGGGGCGGCGCGACCTACCCCGTCGATAGGAGGACATGATGGCGGACGAGAGAATCAAGACACCGCTGCTCGACGAGCTCGAACGCGGCCCGTGGCCGAGCTTCGTCCGGGAGATCAAGCGGGCGGAGGAGAAGAGCCCGGTCTGCACCGATCTCCTGGGGCAGCTCGAGCAGTCCTACGCGGAGAAGATCGGGCACTGGAAGCACGGCGGCATCGTCGGCGTGCTCGGCTACGGCGGCGGGGTCATCGGGCGGTACAGCGACCTGCCGGAGAAGTTCCCCAACGTCGCCCACTTCCACACGATGCGCGTCAACCAACCGTCGGGGTGGTTCTACACGAGCGATGCGATCCGGACGCTGTGCGACATCTGGGAACGTCACGGATCGGGCCTGACGAACATGCACGGGTCGACGGGGGACATCATCTTCCTCGGCACGAAGACCGATGAGCTCGAACCGACCTTCAAGGAGCTGACCGAGGCCGGCTTCGACCTCGGGGGATCGGGATCGTGCATGCGGACGCCTTCGGCCTGCGTCGGCCAGGCGCGATGCGAGTGGGCGTGCTACGACACGCTGAAGCTCTGCAACGACTTGACCCACCAGTACCAGGACGAGCTGCACCGGCCGCCGTTCCCGTACAAGTTCAAGATCAAGTGCGCGGGCTGCCCCAACGACTGCGTGGCATCGATCGCCAGAGCCGACCTGTCCGTGATCGGGACCTGGAAGGACGACATCCAGCAGGACGACGTGGCCGTCGCGCAGTATGTGGCCGCCGGACTGAACATCCAGAAGGACGTGTGCGACCGGTGCCCGACCCGCTGCATGTCGTGGGACGGCGCCAAGCTGACCATTGCCAACGGCGAGTGCGTGCGGTGCATGCACTGCATCAACGTGATGCCCAAGGCCCTCAGGCCCGGGACACAGCGCGGTGCGACGATCCTCATCGGCGCCAAGGCGCCGATCGTCCAGGGGGCGCTGCTGTCATCGGTGCTGGTGCCCTTCGTGCCCGCCGAGGAGCTGATGGACACCCTGAAGGAACTGATCTCGCGCGTGTGGGAGTTCTGGGACGAGTACGGCAAGAACCGCGAGCGCGTCGGCGAGCTGATGCAGCGCGTCGGTCTGGCGAACTTCCTGGACGCCATCGGGCTCGATCCAGAACCGGAAATGGTGAGCGCGCCAAGGGACAACCCGTACATCTTCTTCCAGAAGGAAGGGGACGGGCAGTAGCGGGCCCACAGACCTGCGAGGAGAACAGACAATGGCGACAGCACCGGTCAAGCGGATTACGGATATCGGCCCCCCGCACTACGAGAAGTTCCTGCCGCCCGTCATCAAGAAGAACTACGGGCAGTGGACGTACCACGAAAAGGTGGCGCCCGGCGTGCTCTGTCACGTTGCCGCGTCGGGCGACAGGCTGTACACCGTGCGGGCGGGCTCGCCCCGACTCCTGAGCGTGCAGACCCTTCGGATGTTCGCCGACCTGGCGGACAAGTACTGCGGCGGCCACCTGCGCTTCACGAGCCGCAACAACATCGAGTTCCTGCTCACCGACGAGAAGAACGTCGAGCCGCTGAAGAAGGACCTGGCCGCGCAGGGCTTCCCGGTGGGCGGCACCAACAACGCCGTCAGCAACATCGTGCACACCCAGGGTTGGGTCCACTGCCACTCGTCGGCGACCGATGCGTCGGGCATCGTCAAATCGGTGATGGACGCGATCGTGGAGCGCTTCACCCACGAGAACCTCCCGGCGAAGCTGCGCATCGCGCTGGCCTGCTGCCTCAACATGTGCGGGGCCGTGCACTGCTCGGACATCGCCATCCTCGGCATCCATCGCCGGCTGCCGAAGATCAACCACGAGACGCTGCCGAAGACCTGCGAGATCCCGACCCTGATCGCGTCATGCCCGACCGGGGCCATCCGCCCGGCCACCGTCCACGAGAAGGCATCGGTCGAAGTCGTGGAAGAACAGTGCATGTTCTGCGGGAACTGCTACACCGTCTGCCCGTCCATGCCGCTCAACGACCCCGAGAACGACGGTATCTCGATCTGGGTGGGCGGCAAGGTCAGCAATGCCCGCACCGCGCCGAAGTTCTCGAAACTGGCGATCCCCTTCATTCCGAACAACCCGCCCCGCTGGCCGGAAGTGGTCGAGGCGGTCGTCAAGCTCGTCGACGTCTACGCGGCGAACGCACGGAAGTACGAGCGCATGGGCGAGTGGATCGAACGAATCGGGTGGCCGCGGTTCTTCAAGCTGGCCGGCATCCCGTTCACACGCTATCACCTGGATGACTTCAAGTTCGCGGGGACGACCTACGCGCGTTCCACGCACATCCGCTTCTAGTCCTTCGACGGGTGGGCCCCTTTCTGGGGCTCGCCCGCCCGGGACGGTCAGGAGGACGCCATGCCGGTCACCGTCGAAGCGCTGGCCGAAGACATGTTCCAGATGGTCTCCGAGACCATGGGCAAGAAGAACCTCAAGGCCGGTGATCTCACGAAGGCCATGATCGCCAAGTACGGCGACGAGTGCACCAAGGACGACTGCAAGGCCGCGATCCGCATCCTGATGGACTCTGGCCGCTGCGTCTACAGCTACTTCGGCGGCAGCTACATCACGCTGCCTCACAAGGAGGGCGCCGCCCCCGAGTAGGACGGGGCCGCCAGCCGGACATCTACCCGTACGCCTGAGAGCGTTCCGCACCGGAGGGTGTTGAGCCATGCCGTTGTTCAAGGAGGTCAAGAAGCCGGTCATCAAGGCAGGGGGCCAGGCCGGCGGAGAGATCAGTCCCCTGAGGCCGCGCTACGTGCCCAAGACCGCGCCGTGCATGGGCACCTGCCCGGGCGGCACCGATGTCCGCGGCTGGATCACCACTATCGCTCAGGCCGAGGCCTACGGACGGACACCTGAGCAGGCCTACACCCTCGCCTGGGAGATCATCACCGATCGCAATCCCTTTCCCGCTGTCTGCGGCCGCGTCTGTCCGCATCCCTGCGAGGACGGCTGCAACCGCGGCGCCAAGGAGGGCGCGGTGGCCATCAATGCCCTCGAACGGTTCGTCGGCGACTTCGGCATCGAGCGCCAGCTCACGCTCACGCCGCTGTCCGACACACGGTACGACGAGCCGGTGGCGATCGTTGGGGCGGGGCCGGCCGGTCTCTCGTGCGCGTACCAACTGGCACGCCGCGGCTACCCGGTCACCGTGTTCGAGGCCTTCGCCAAGCCGGGCGGCATGCTCCGCTACGGCATCCCGCGCTACCGCCTGCCCGCGGCCGTTCTCGACGCCGAGATCCGGCGCATCGTCGACCTGGGCGTCGACCTGCAGTGCAACACCGTTGTCGGGCGCGACATCGGATTCGACACGCTGCGCGAACGTTACAGGGCCGTGTTCGTGGGGATCGGCGCGCACAAGGGCCTGAGGCTCGGCGTGCCCGGCGAGGATGCGCCCAACGTCTTCACCGGCACCCAGTTTCTCAACCGCGTGAACAGCGGCGAAGTGGTGCCGGTCGGCGAGCGCGTCATCGTGGTCGGCGGCGGCGACACCGCCATCGACGCGGCGCGCGTCAGCAAGCGCCTCGGCGCCGAGGTCACCATCCTCTACCGGCGGACACGAGCGGAGATGCCGGCGATCAAGCCGGAAATCGAAGGCGCCATCGAGGAAGGCATCCAGATTGAGTTCCTGGCCGCGCCAGTCGAAATTCTCGTCAAGGACGGGTTCGCCGTCGGGATGCGCTGCATCCGCATGGACCTCGGTGAGCCCGACAAGTCGGGCCGGCCGCGCCCGGTGCCTCGGGCGGGCTCCGAGTACGACCTGCAGGCGACCACGATCATCGCTGCCATCAGCCAGGAGCCGGACTTCGATCCCCTCCCAGACCTCCATGAGGGCAAGGGCTGGATCAAGGCGGACCGCTGGGGCAAGACCCCCATCGCTGACGTGTTCGCTGGCGGCGACGATGTGGGACTCGGGCTGGTGACCATTGCCATCGGGCAAGGCCGGTTTGCGGCCGAGGCCATCCACGCGCACCTGCGGGGGACGCCTCTCGAACTGCCGAGCGTGCCGCCCACGGTGCTCAACGACAAGATGAAGCTCGGCTGGTACAAGGAGAGCCAGCGGCACGAACGCGCGCACGTGCCGGTCGTCGAGCGGGAGCCGGAGACGGAAATCGAACGCGGCCTCGGCGAGGCGGACGCGTTGGACGAGGCCAAACGCTGCATGTCGTGCGGCCTGTGCATGGACTGCGAGACCTGCTGGATGTACTGCACGAACAGCTGCTTCGTGAAGCTGCCCAAGGGCGAGCACTACAAGATCAAACTCGAGCTGTGCAACGGTTGCAAGAAGTGCGCCGAGGAGTGTCCCTGCGGATATATCGAACTGGTGTAGCGCCCCCTGGGGCCATGCCACTGACGAAAGGAAACAGGACCGTGCCAACCATCGAACTCAACGGTAACAGCTACAACGTCGACGAGGACGGGTTCCTCGAGAACCCCGAGATCTGGAACGAACAGGTCGCCCAGGACTTCGCGACGACCGAGGGGGTCGCCGAGCTGACGGAGGATCACTGGAAGGTCATCAACTACCTTCGCAACTACTACCTCCAGTTCGGCATCGCCCCGATGATCCGGAAGTTGTGCAAGGAGACCGGGTTCAAGCTCAACGAGATCTACGCCCTCTTCCCGTCGGGACCGGCCAAGGGGGCCTGCAAGCTCGCGGGACTGCCGAAGCCGACCGGGTGCGTGTAGGGACAGCGGTGGCCAAGACGCTGCCGGTGACGCGACCACGCGAGGTGTGGTGATGTCGCCCAGGATCGTTCCGGGGCAGGTGCGCGATCTGTTCGTCCAGGAGTGGCTGGCGTGCACGCTCCGGACGTATCCGGATCAGACTGGACGCTTCCTGCACGAGGAACGGGATCCCTTCCGCAACCCGGTCGGCTCGACCTTCCGCGCGGCCTTCGACGTGCTGGCCGCGGAACTGTTCGGCGCGTTCGACCGGACTCGGGTCATCAAGGCGCTCGACGCCGTCGTGCGAATCCGGGCAGTCCAGGACTTCACTCAGGCGGAGGCGGTCGCGTTCGTGCCGCTCGCCAGAGACGCCGTTCAACGCGCGACGTGCGCGGGCCCGTCATCTGTCGATCCGGGTGTACTCGCCCTCGTCGAATCGCGCATCGACGAGCTGGCGATTCTCGCGGCCGAAGCGCTCCGCGCCTGCCGCGACGAGATTCGTGAGATCGGCGCGCGCGCGGCGCGCCGGCGCGTTTTCGTCCCCGAGCGCGTGCGGGCGAGGGCCCTGAGTCGCGCCGAGGCGCCGCCGCCCCCTCGAGGCAACACAGCATGAACGCGTTGGCTTCACTCATCCTCGTCCTGCTGCTGGTCGCGGCCGCTTGGGCAGGTGCCGGCGTCGCGTCCCTGAAGTGGATCCTCGCCGTGATCGTGCCAGGCCTGGCGGTCGTGATCTTCCTGGCCGGCATCGCCATCAAGGTGGTGGCGTGGTCGCGGGTGCCCGTGCCGTTTCGCATCCCGACGACCTGCGGGCAGCAGCGGTCGCTGGGCTGGATCGAAGCGGGCTGGCTCGAGAACCCCTGGACCCGCCTCGGCGTGGTGGCCCGCATGGCACTGGAGGTCCTGTGCTTCCGGTCGCTGTTCCGCAACACCAGGGCCGCCATGACGACCGAACGCGCCGGAGACCCGCATGGTGACGGACACGGCCCGGCCGATCCGACGCCCGGCCCGGCCCGGTTGATCTACGGCGAGGAGAAGTGGCTGTGGCTCGCCGCCCTGGCGTTCCACTGGTCGTTTCTCATCGTGCTCGTGCGCCACCTGCGCTTCTTCACCGAGCCGGTGCCGGCCTTCGTGGGCCTCGTCGCCGCCATCGACGGGTTCTTCCAGGTCGGCGCCCCGGTGCTCTATGCCACCGACGTCGCGATGCTCGTCGCGCTCGGTTACCTGCTCGTCCGGCGGCTGGCCGATGCGCAGGTCCGCTTCCTGTCGCTCTTTCAGGACTACTTCGCCCTGTGGCTGATCATCGGCCTGGCGGTGTCGGGCGTCCTCATGCGGTATTTCATCCGCCAGGACGTGGTTGCCGCCAAAGAGCTCGCGATGGGACTGGTGACCTTCTCGCCGGTGGTCCCCACGGGCGTGGGCCCGCTGTTCCTCGTCCACCTCTTCCTGCTCAGTGTGCTCATCGCCTACTTCCCGTTCAGCAAGCTGATGCACATGGCGGGTGTGTTCCTCAGCCCGACCCGGAACCTGGCAAACACGAACCGGATGCGCCGGCACGTGAATCCGTGGAACTCCCCGGTGAAAGTCCACACCTACGAGGAGTGGGAAGACGAGTTCCGCGACAAGATGAAGGCCGCCGGCCTTCCCGTCGAGAGGGCATAGCTTCATGGCCGATCAGACGCCGAGCCCTGATACGCTGACCCGGGTTGACTTCCGACCTGCCGGCGCGAACTGGCTCGATCCGCACGTGGAGTTCCGGAAGGGCACGTTCTGCTACAGCGCCCTGCCGAAGAACCTCCAGTATCTCGACATGCCGAACCCGCGCGAGTGGCAGCCGTTCGACAAGGACTGGAAGCTGCCGCCGGACTGGAAGGAGATCATCCTGAAGGGGATGAAGGAGCGGCTGGAGCGGTACCGCTCGTTCCGCCTCTTCATGGACATCTGCGTTCGCTGTGGCGCGTGCGCCGACAAGTGCCACTTCTACCTCGGCTCGGGGGATCCGAAGAACATGCCCGTGCTGCGGGCTGAACTGCTCCGATCCGTCTACCGTCGCTACTTCACCGTTGCTGGACGGCTGTTTGGCCGCGCCGTCGGGGCCCGTGACCTGACCGTGGACGTGCTGAAGGAGTGGTTCTACTACTTCTACCAGTGCACCGAGTGCCGGCGCTGTTCGGTCTTCTGCCCCTACGGCATCGACACCGCCGACGTGACCATGATCGGACGCGAACTCCTGAACCTGGTGGGGTGCAACATCAACTGGGTGATGGAGCCGGTGGCCAACTGCTTCCGGACCGGCAACCACCTCGGCATCCAGCCGCACGGCTTCAAGGACAGCATCGACTTCGCCGTGGACGAACTCGAGGAGATCACCGGCGTCCGCGTCGAGGCGCCCATCAACCGCAAGGGCGCCGAGATCCTCGTGGTGATGCCCTCGGCCGACTACTTCGCCTCGCCGCACTACTACACGCTGCTCGGCTACCTGATGCTGTTCCACGAGATCGGCCTCGACTACACGTTCAGCGCGTTCGCATCCGAAGGCGGCAACTTCGGATTGTTCACGTCCCACGAGATGATCAAGCGGCTGAACGCCAAGGTGTACGCCGAGGCCAAGCGGCTGGGTGTGAAGTGGATCATCGGCACCGAGTGCGGCCACATGTGGCGGGTGCTCCATCAATACATGGACACGATGAACGGCCCGGCCGACTTCCTCGACGTGCCAGTCTCGCCCATCACCGGCACGCGGTTCGAACACGCGGCCTCGACGAAGATGGTGCACATCTGCGAATTCACCGCGGACCTCATCCGCCACAACCGCCTGAGGCTCGACCCGTCGCGGAACGACCACTGGAAGGTGACCTTCCACGATTCCTGCAATCCATCCCGGGCGATGGGCCTCTTCGAAGAGCCGCGCTTCCTCATCCGCCAGGTGTGCCGGTCGTTCCACGAGATGCCCGAGAACACGATCCGGGAACAGACCTTCTGCTGTGGCAGCGGGGCGGGGCTGGGCACGGACGAGAATCTGGAGATGCGGCTGCGCGGCGGATTCCCCCGGGCCAACGCGGTGCGCCACGTCCGCGATCGCCACGGCGTCAACGTGCTGGCCTGCATCTGCGCCATTGACAAGGCCACCCTCCCGCCACTCCTCGAGTACTGGTCGCCGGGCGTGGAGGTGGCCGGCGTCCACGAGTTCGTCGGCAACGCGCTCGTCATGAAGGGCGAACGCGATCGGACGACGGACCTGCGCGGCGAGCCGTTCGCGAAGGCCAGAGAAGAGGAGACCGTCCATGCGTGACCGCTACGTGATCGTCGCGGCCCTGGCCGCCTTCCTCGTTCTCGTGACCTCGCCATCCTGGTACGCCTTGGTGTCGGGCGCACCGTCGAATGCGCCCGACATCAAGCGGCCCGCGACCGAGACGTCCTGCGTCATGGACGTCAGCTACATGCGGTCGTCGCACATGGACCTGCTCATGACCTGGCGCGACGATGTGGTCCGCCGGTACGACAGGACGTTCGTGTCGCACGACGGGAAGCCGTACACCAAGAGCCTCACCGCGACCTGCCTGAGGTGCCACGACAACAAGGCGGAGTTCTGCGACCGCTGTCACGACTACGCGGGGGTCACGCCCTACTGCTGGGACTGCCATGTCGACCCGGCGTCGATTCGAAGGAGCAGGCCATGAGCATCAGCAGACGCGGGTTCCTCGGCGCGGCGGGACTCACCACCCTCGCGCTGGCCGGCAAGGCCACCCTCGACGCCCTCGGCTTCGAGGTGGTGAGCGAGTCCTCCGAGGCGGCGTCCGGCCGGCGGTGGGCCATGGTGATCGACCCGCGCAAGTGTCTCGACGCCGGTGACTGCGTGAAGTGCGTCGAGGCGTGCCACGTCGCGCACAATGTTCCGTCGGTGGCCGACCCGGCCCGCGAGATCAAGTGGATCTGGAAGGAGAAGTTCGAGGCCGCCTTCCCGTTCCTCGAATCGGAACATCCACCCGAGGCGCTGCACGGCAAGCCGGTCATGGTGCTGTGCAACCACTGCGAGAACCCGCCGTGCGTCCGCGTGTGTCCTACGCAGGCGACGTGGAGGCGCGAGGACGGCATCGTGATGATGGACTGGCACCGGTGCATCGGATGCCGGTACTGCATGGCCGGCTGCCCTTACGGGTCGCGCAGCTTCAACTGGAGCGACCCGCGGCCGTCGATTGCCCGGATCACGCCGGAGTTCCCGACGCGATCGAAGGGCGTCGTCGAGAAGTGCACGTTTTGCGAGGAACGCCTCGCGAAGAACCAGGTGCCCTCGTGTGTCGAGGCATGTCCCGAAAGGGCGATCGTGTTCGGCGATCTCGGCGACGCGTCGTCAGAGGTCCGGTCGCTGCTGCGCGAGCGCCTCGCACTCCGGCGGAAGGCCGAGCTGGGCACGGGCCCCGCCGTCTACTACATCGTCTGAGGAACGGCCATGTTCATGTTCGAAAAAGCGGTCGCTGGCAGCCGGCGCTACTGGCTGTGGGTCCTGGGCCTGCTGGCCGTGATGGCCGTCGCCTTCGTGGCCTACCTGCGGCAGCTGGATGTCGGGCTCGCCGTGACGGGACTGAGCCGGGATGTGACCTGGGGGCTGTACATCGCGCAGTTCACCTTCTTCGTGGGCGTGGCCGCCTCGGCGGTCATGGTCGTGCTGCCGTTCTACCTGCACGACTTCAAGGTCTTCGGCCGCATCACCATCCTCGGGGAGTTGCTGGCCATCGCGTCCGTCACGATGTGCGGACTGTTCATCATGGTCGACATGGGACAGCCCATGCGCGTGGCGAATATCATCCTGTATCCCACACCCAACTCGATGATGTTCTGGGACATGGTGTCGCTGGGCGGGTACTTCGTGCTGAACGCCGTGATCGCACTGGTCACGCTGAGCGCCGAGCGCAAGCGCGTGGCGCCGCCTCGGTGGATCCGGCCGGTCATCATCCTGTCGATCCCGTGGGCGGTCAGTATCCACACGGTGACGGCCTTCCTCTACAACGGACTGCCCGGCCGCTCGTTCTGGCTGACGGCGATCCTGGCCCCGCGCTTCCTGGCCTCGGCCTTCGCGGCTGGCCCGGCGCTGCTCATCCTGCTGTGCCTGGTCATGCGTCGCGTCACGTGGTTCGACGCCGGCCGCGAGCCGATTCAAAAGCTGGGCGTCATCGTGACCTACGCGATGATGGCCAACGTGTTCTTCATCCTGCTCGAGCTGTTCACGGTCTTCTACAGCCAGATCCCCGAACACATGGAGCACTTCCGGTACCTGTTCGTGGGGCTGCACGGCCAGGCGCCCCTGGCGCCCTGGATGTGGACCTCGTCGATCCTCGCCGTCGTCTCGCTGGTGCTGCTGCTCGTGCCGTCGATGCGGCGCCGCGAGCCGGTGCTGGCCGTGACCTGCGTGATGGTGTTCGCCTCGCTGTGGATCGACAAGGGCCTGGGCTTGATCGTAGGCGGCTTCGTCCCGTCGCCGCTCGGTGCCTTGGCCAGCTACGTGCCGACTTTGCCCGAGATCCTGATCGTCCTCGGCATCTGGGCCCTCGGGTTCCTGATGGTCACGGTGTTCTACAAGATCGCGTTGTCGGTGCGGGAGGAGGTAGCCGCCTCGTGACGGACACGGCGCCGGCGGGAGGCACGTGGCCGCCGCGCCTCGTGGTGGCCGGCCTCGGCGGTGACGCCGGGAAGACACTCGTGTCGCTGGCTCTGGTGCAGGCCGCGCGCGCGCGCGGGCTCGACGTGCGGGCATTCAAGAAGGGCCCCGACTATATCGACGCGGCCTGGCTCGCGTGGGCGTCGGGTGCACCCGCGCGCAACCTCGACACCTACCTGATGGGTGTCGACGGCGTGCGCGTGAGCTTCGCGCGCCACGCGGCCGGAGCCGCTCTGGCGCTCATCGAAGGGAACCGCGGGCTGTACGACGGCGTCGATGCCGGAGGAACGCACAGCACCGCCGAGCTCGCCAAGGCGCTGGACGCGCCCGTCATCCTCGTCGTGAACGCCACGAAGATGACGCGGACCGTGGCGGCGCTCGTCCTCGGGTGCCAGCGGCTCGACCCGCACGTCCGTCTGGCGGGCGTCGTGCTGAACCAGGTCAGCGGCCCCAGGCACGAGCGGGTGATCCGCGAGGCCGTCGAAACCACGTGCGGCGTGCCCATCGCCGGCGTGCTGCCGCGGCTTCGTGACGCGGCCCTGCTGCCAGGCCGCCACCTTGGTCTCGTGCCGCCCGAGGAACACGGCGGGCTGGACGGCTTCCAGACCCGGCTGGCGGAGCTGATCGGCGCTCATCTCGACGTCGATCGCATCGTGATGCTGGCCGCCCAGGCCCCTGCGACGCGGATCGATGTGCCGGGATTGCTCAGGCCTCGTGAGTCCGGGAACGGGCTGCGTATCGGGTACCTGCGCGACTCGGCGTTCACCTTCTACTATCCGGAGAACCTCGAGATCCTGGCGTCAGCCGGTGCGACGCTCGTTCCCATCTCGAGTCTGACGGCTCCTGAGCTGCCGCCGGACCTGCATGCGTTGTACATCGGCGGCGGGTTCCCCGAGACGCACGCAGCGGCCATCTCAGCCAACCGAGCGTTCCTCGACGACCTTCGCCGTCGGGCCGAGGCAGGCATGCCGGTGTACGCCGAGTGCGGAGGGTTGATGCTGCTCTCGCGCGCCATTCGCCAGGCCGGTCGCGTGAGCCCGATGGCCGGCATCTTCGCATGGGAGGTCGAGCTGGCTCGTACGCCGCAGGGCCACGGCTATGTGGAGCTGGTCGTCGACACCCCGAACCCGTTCTTTCCGGTCGGGGAGCGGCTTCGCGGCCACGAGTTCCACTACTCGCGCATCGTGGCGGAGGGTGAGGCGGTGCCGCCCACCGCGTGTACCGTCCTTCGCGGCTCCGGCAGCGTGGCGGGCCGCGACGGCGTCGTGGCCCACCAGGTCTGGGCGAGTTACATGCACGTGCACGCCGCCGCGACGCCTCAGTGGGCGGAGGGGCTGCTCAGCTCGGCCCGCCGCTTCGTGCGGGCAGGGGCCGGGTGTCCCCCGAGGGAGACCGGATCACGGGACCCGGCGGGGAACACCCCGCGGACGCTCTGAGCGCCGGCGTCGTCGCGCGGCTGGAGGCTGCGTCGAAGGAGGGAGCCGGGCCGATGGACCCGGCTGTGGCACGGTCAGGCCCGGGAGCGCTCGGCCCGGGTTCTGGAGTTGGGCACGAGCAGAGGCGCCGGGGTCCAGGAAGGTGGCACCGTGGCGCGTGATGATTCATCAGATGTGAGGTGTGTTCATGAGTAATCTGGTCAAGCCGCACGGCAGTCCCACCCTGAAGCCGCTCCTGCTCCAGGGCTCGGCCCTCGAAGCCGAGGTCAAGAAGGCGAAGAACCTCAAGAGGGTCCCCATGACCTCCCGTGAAACGGGAGACCTCATCATGATGGGCATCGGCGCGTTCACGCCGCTCGATGGCTTCATGGGCAAGGACGACTGGCAGGGCAGTTGTGACACCTACACGCTGCCGAGCCGTCACGGTCTGTTCTGGCCGATCCCGATCACGCTCTCGGCCGACAAGGCGCTGGCCGATTCCATCGGGAAGAACGAAGAGGTCGCCCTGTGGGACGTCGAGACCGACGCCCTCATGGGCACGATGAAGGTCGAAGAGAAGTACACGGTCGACAAGGAACACGAGTGCAAGGAGGTGTTCAAGACCACGGATACGGCCCACCCCGGGGTGCAGAAGGTCATGGAGCAGGCCGAGGTCAACCTGGCCGGCCCAGTCAAGGTCGTGTCGGAGTCGTTCTTCCCCGAGATGTTCAAGGGCATCTACCAGCGGCCCGCCGAAGCCCGGGCGATCTTCGAGCAACGCGGCTGGAGCACGGTGGCGGCGCTGCAGCTGCGCAACCCGATGCACGGGTCGCACGCCTATCTGGCCTGGATTGCCATCGAAGTCTGCGACGGTGTGTACATCCACCAGTTGGTCGGCAAGCTGAAGGCGGGCGACATCCCGGCCGACGTACGCGTGAAGGCGATTGACGCGCTGGTCAACAAGTACTTCCGCGCGGAGCGGGTCGTTCAAGGGGGCTACCCGATGGAGATGCGCTACGCCGGACCGCGCGAGGCGCTGCTGCACGCCGTGTTCCGCCAGAACTTCGGCTGCTCGCACCTGATCGTTGGACGCGATCACGCCGGCGTGGGCGACTACTACGGGCCGTTCGACGCCCAGAAGATCTTCAGCGAAATCCCGTCGGACGCCCTGCAGCTCCGGCCGCTGAACATGGACTGGACCTTCTACTGCTACGAGTGCGGCACGATGGCCTCGATGAAGACCTGCCCCCACAGCAGCAAGGCGGTGATCGACGACGACGGGAACTACAAGGGCGGGGCCAGACTCCTGCTCTCGGGCACGCTGCTCCGCAAGCTCATGAGCGAGGGCAAGCCCGTACCGGCCGAGTTCTCGAAGCCGGAGGTGATTGCCATCCTGAAGGAGTACTACGACAACCTCGAGCAGAAGGTGGAGGTCAAGCTCCACGGCGCCGCGACCGGCGACGTGAAGAAGTAGATCGGATCCGCCATGACGACCGCAGTCTTCGTTGTCCTGTACGCGTCGGCCCTCGTCTTCGTCGTGGGCACGGTACTGCGCGCGCTCCGATACGCGCGGGCGCCGCTGCACCTCCGGTGGGAACTCTACCCGGTTCCCCACGAAGCGCCGGGCCGGGCGGCGCATGGCGGGTCGTACTTCGAGGAGTCCGACTGGTGGACGAAGGACGGCCACTTCAACGTGGCGGGAGAGCTTCGGGCGATGTTCACCGAGATGCTCTTTCTCAAGGCGCTGCGCGAGTTCAACCCGCGCCTGTGGTGGCGCTCGTTCCCCTTCCATGTCGGTCTCTACCTACTCATCGGGACCGTGTGTCTGCTGCTCGTGGCAGCCCTGGCGACCCTGCTCGCGCCGGCCCTGATGGCCGGCGCGGCGGGCAGTCTCGCGACGTGGGTCTGCAGGGCGGTTGGAGGGGCAGGGCTCATCCTGACCCTCGCTGGCGCGCTCGGCCTGCTGGCGCGACGCCTCACCGACCCGGACCTGAAGACGTACACGACGCCGGGTGACATCTTCAACCTGGCGGCCTTCCTGATGGCCCTCGGCCTGCTGGGTGCGGGCTACGTGCTGCGCCCGGCTGGCGCTCCCGGGATCCTCGCGACCACGGTTGGGCTGCTGAGGTGGGACACCACGGTGCAGGTGCCGGCCGTGTTCGGCGCGGGCCTCGTGCTGTGCGGGCTGCTGGCGGCGTACATCCCCTTTACGCACATGTCGCACTTCGTCGGCAAGTACTTCACCTACCACGCCGTGCGCTGGGACGACGCGGCCAATTGCCGCGGCGGGAGGTTCGAGCGGGCGCTGGCGGTGTATCTGACGTACCGGCCAACCTGGACGGCTCCGCATATGACGGCCGACGGGGTCAGGACGTGGGCGGATGTCGTGACGACCAACCCCACGGGAGGGGTGAAGCGATGACGGATCGCGATCCACTCGAGCTGGAAGACATGTCGAGGCGGGACGGCAAGCCGCTGGTTCACCTCGAGACCGAGAACCTGATGCGGCTGCCGGCTCCGTTCGAAGACCCGGCCGCCGAGCCTGGGTGGGCTGCGCTGTCGGACCAGGCCCTCGAGAAGTACGAGTGCCTGCTCGATGACACGTGTGCGGTGAGCGTGCCGAAGCCACAGACCAAGGAGGAGGAGGACGAGCTCGTCCGGAAGTTCCTCTCCGGCCTCGACAAGCTGTTCACCCGCGAGAACAACTGGACCTTCCTGCAGCCGCTGCTGCTCTCGATGGAGCACTGCGCGAAGTGCCAGACGTGCTCGGAATCGTGCCACATCTACGAGGCGAGCGGCAGGAACGAGCTCTACCGGCCGACGTTCCGCTCCGAGATCGTGCGCCGGCTCTACTTCAAGTTCGTCAGACGCGGTGGGGTGCTGTCGGCCTGGCAGCACGGCGATATCGACGTGAATTGGCCCCTGGTCGCGCGGCTGATCGAGTTGGCCTACCGCTGCAATCTCTGCCGGCGCTGCGCGCAGACATGCCCGATCGGCGCCGACAACGGTCTGGTCGCTCACGAACTGCGGAAGGTCTTCAGCCAGGAGATGGGGATCGCGGCCAGGGAGATCCACGACACTGGCTCGATGCTCCAGCTCAAGGTCGGGTCCTCGACTGGCATGTCGCCCACAGTGGTGAAGGACAACATCGAGTTCATCGACGAAGAGACGTCCGAGAAGACCGGTTTCAAGGTCGAGACGCCGTGGGACGTGGAAGGCGCCGATGTCCTGCTCATCCACAACGCCGGCGAGATCCTGGCCTGGCCGGAGAACCCCGGGGCCTTCGCCCTCATCCTGACCGCGGCCGGCATCAAGTGGACGATGTCGTCAGAGGCCGTCGGCTACGATTCGATCAACTACGGCCTCTGGTACGACGACGCGCAATTCGCGCGAGTGGCGATCCGTCACGCGGAGGCGGCGAAGAAGCTCAAGGTCAAGAAGATCGTGCTGGGCGAGTGCGGTCACGCGCACAAGGCGCTGTCGGTCATTGCCGACCGCGTGCTGACGGGCGATCTCAACATCCCTCGCGAGAGTTCCATGACGCTCCTGCGTGACATCGTCACGAGCGGGCGTCTCAAGCTCGACCCGACCCGAAATGACTTTCCGGTCACGCTCCACGACCCCTGCAACATGGTCCGGCTGATGGGGGTCGTCGAGCCGCAGCGCGAGGTCGTGCGTGCCATCTGCCCGAGATTCCGCGAGATGGCGCCGCACGGCGTCGACAACTACTGCTGCGGCGGGGGGAGCGGCTTCGCCATCATGAGCGGGCACAACTTCTCGGACTGGCGCTTCAAGGTGTCCGGCCGGAAGAAGCTGGCACAGGTGCTGCAGGCTTTTGGCGACTGCCTGGATCCGTCGATTCCCAAGTACCTCTGCGCGCCGTGCAGCAACTGCAAGGGACAGTTCCGCGACATGCTCAACTACTACGACCTGTGGGAGAAACACAGGATTCTGTACGGGGGGCTCGTCGAGCTCATCGTGAACGCGATGACGGACGTCAACCCTGGGTTCATCGAGTGGGAGTGGCACTAGAGCAGGCGACAGGCGACAGGCGGCGGGCGACAGGGTAGGCATCAGGGACCAGGGACGAGGGACCAGGGACCAGGGGGCCGGGGACCAGGGGGCCGGGGACCAGTCGTGGATCTTCCTGGTCCCCACAAGGCGCGGGGCCCCGTCGCGGCTTCATGCGTGCGTGGAACGGGTGGCTCGAGAGATAGAGGTCGGTATGCAGGTTCAACTACTGGGCATCAACCACCACACGGCACCGATTGAGCTTCGTGAGGCGCTGGCGATGGATGGCGCAGGCGTGCGCGGCATGCTGCGCGACATCCGCACCAACCCGGCGACCGGCGAAGCGGCCATCCTGGCCACGTGCAACCGGACCGAACTCTACGTCTGCACGGACGAGCCACTGGCGGCCGAGATGGCCATGCGGCGGCTGTTCCTCACCGTGGCGGGCGAGCGGGCGGATCTCGTCACGCCTCACGCGTACATGCGCACCGGCGAAGAGGCGTGCAGGCACCTCCTGGGGGTTGCAGCCGGGCTCGACTCGATGATTCTCGGCGAGCACCAGATCCTCGGGCAGGTCCGCGAAGCCCAGAGCCGCGCCCGTGACGCTGAGACGCTGGGACCGCTGATGAACCGGCTCTGGTCCGCCGCGTTGCACACCGGCAAGCGCGCCCGAACCGAGACCGACATCGGCATGGGCGCCGTGTCGGTGGCCTCCGCCGCGGTCAGCCTGGCCGAGCAGGCCCTCGGCGATCTCCGCAACCGCCGGGTGCTGCTGATTGGAGCCGGCGATACGTGCCGACTGGCGGCGCGGCACTTCGCCGACCGCCGACCGGCGTGTCTGGTGGTCGCGAACCGCAGTTCGGATCGCGCTGCAGCCGTGGCGGCGGCTTTTGGCGGCGAGGCGATTCGGCTCGACCAGATCCCGGACGCCCTCGGCTCGACCGACGTTGTCGTGTCGGCCACCCGCGCTCCGGGGTTCGTCGTGACCCGCGACATGGTGCATTCGGCCGTGGCCGACAGACCCGAACGCCCCCTCGTCCTCGTGGACGTCGCCGTGCCGCGCGACATCGAGCCGTCTGTCGAGACGGTGCCGGGGGTGTTGCTGTATCCTATCGACGCCGTCCGGACCCTCGTCGATCGCAGCCTGGCTCACCGGCTGCGGGAAGTGCCGCGCGTCGAAGCCATCATCGATGAGGAGTGCCGCAAACTGATGGCCTGGACCCGTGGGCTCGGGGCCTCGTCGGTCGTCCGCGAGCTGGCGGCGCGCTTCGAGCAGGTCAGAGCGGAGGAGGTGCGCAGAAACCTCCGGCACTTCCATCCGGAGGAGGAGGCCGCGGTTGAGCGGATGACCAAGGCCCTCATCAGCCGGCTGCTCCGTGCACCGATCACGCACCTGACGTCGGGCGAGTTCACCGCGAGCGTCGAGTCGGCTAGACTCGAAGTGGTTCGGGAGCTCTTCGCTCTGGAGCCGCACTCGAGCAGGACCGAGGCTGGCGTTGGCGCCCCATGACCGGACAGATACCCTCAGCCCTTCGACGCGCAGGCTCGGCGAGGTACTCGGGCCCTCAGGGCTGAGTGCTGAGCGAGCGGACCCGGCCACGTTTTCGGAGGGCATGACATGGGGCCGGACATGCGAGCCGAAGCACTCACGATTGGCACGCGCGGCAGCGATCTCGCGTTGACGCAGACCTCCGAGGTCGCGCGCCGTATTCAGACGCATCATCCAGGGATTCGTGTCGACCTTCGGGTCATCCGCACGACCGGCGATCGCGAGCTCGGCGCGCGGCTGGCCAGGATCGGCGGCAAGGGCCTGTTTACCAAGGAACTCGAGGACGCGCTCCTCAGGCAGGAGGTCGACCTCGCCGTCCACAGCCTCAAGGACCTGCCGACGCGGATGCCCGAGGGACTCGCGCTGGCGGCCGTCGTCGAGCGGGAGGATCCGAGAGACGCGCTCGTGGCCGCTCCGGGGATCACGCTTCGGCAGTTGCCCGCAGGCGCCAGGATCGGAACCTCGTCCCTGCGGCGCCGGGCCCAGTTGCTCGCGCGTTACCCGAACGTGGCCGTGCTCGACGTGCGGGGCAACGTGCCCACGCGCCTCGCGAGACTCGATCGCGGGGACTTCGATGCCCTCGTCCTTGCCCGAGCCGGGCTGGCGAGGCTGGGTCTGCTCGATCGCGTGGCCGAGGTGCTGGACGCCGACGAGATGGTGCCTGCCGTGGGCCAGGGAGCGCTGGCCGTACAGGCACGCGCCGGCGACGCACGCGTCCTGGATGCGTTGAGCGCTCTCGATCATGAGCCCACTCGCCTGGCCACCGCCGCGGAGCGCGCGCTGCTCGCGCGGCTCGAAGGCGGCTGTCAAGTGCCGATCGGCGCTCTGGGCACGTGGCGGGACGGATCATTGAGGCTGGACGCCGTCGTGGCCGACCTCGATGGATCCACGATCGTCCGTGGCCAGGAGGCGTCCCGCGTTCGCACCGAATCCGACGCCTGCAGTCTGGGTGCGCGGCTGGCCGAGCGGCTGCTCGACCAGGGAGCTGCCGGGATCCTCGAGCGCGTCAGAGCGGCCGGCGGAGAAGTGAGCCGGGGAGGGGTGCCGTGAGCGTGCTTTCGAGGCTGCTTGGCCAGTGCCGACGGCCTCACGGCAGGTTTGGGCGCTTCCTTGCGCGAGAGATGAACCGGGCGCACGGGCCGATGACCGTGTGGATCATCGCCGGGGTCCCGCTGGGCTCCGTCCGGAGAATCCTCGACCTCGGTTGTGGCGGCGGTGGCACGATGAGCCGGCTCACGGCCCTCGCGCCCGGTGCCGAGATACACGGGATCGACTACTCCGATGACTCGGTGCGGGTGGCTTCGCAAACCGTCCGGGACCTCCTTCCGCCAAGGCGGGCCTACGTGTGCCTCGGGTCGGTGTCCGCGCTCCCGTACGGAGGGGCACGCTTTGATCTCGCCCTGGCGGTTGAATCGCACTACTTCTGGCCCGATCTCCCGCGCGACCTCGTTGAGATTCGACGCGTGCTGGCGGCCCGCGGCACGCTCGTCATTGGCGGCGGCGTTTACGCTGGGGGCCGACGCCGGGCACTGAATCTCCGGCTGGCCAGGACGGGCGCGATGAACTGCCCCTCGTTGCCCGAGCTCGCGGACGCTCTCGCTCGTGCGGGGTTCGTCGATGTCACTCTCCGCGAGGATGCGCGGAGGAGCTGGTTCAGTGTGCTGGGAGTATGCCCGGCGGAACGTGGGAGCGCCTGCGCGGACTCCGATGCTGCGGCGGAGGCGCTGCCGGGCACAAGGGGCGTCCGCGCCCAGGAGCACCCGAGCGGGGCTGCGCGACCGGAAGCCGAACCATGACGGCTGTGCATCGGTGTCCCCTCGTGGTCGTGACCGAGACCGAAGGGCCGGGTGCACGTCTGGCCGAGCGGCTGGCTGCGGCAGGGGTCCGGGTGTGGTCCTTTCCGGTCGTGGCCCACGAACCTGTTGGCGATGCCGGACCGCTCGACGCGGCGCTCGAACGGCTGGAGGACTACGTCTGGGTCGTTTTCACGAGTGTCCGGGCGGTCGAGGCGGTGTGCACGCGCGATCTCTGGAACCGCTGGCCGTGGGCCGAAGGGAAGCACCCCTGGATCGCAGCGGTCGGTCCTGTGACGGCCGGCGCGCTGCGCCAGCGTGGCCTCGTCGTGCGGCAGACGCCGGCGGCGCCAGGCGCGGCTGGACTGGCTCGCGCGCTGGCTGACGCGGAGGGTGGCGACCTCGCGGGCCGGAGGATTCTCTGGCCGCGGTCCGACATCGCGCGCGACGAACTGCGCGACACGCTCGCTGCCGCGGGTGCGGTCGTGGTCGATCCCGTGGCGTACCGAACCGTCGCCAGGCGACCGGTCGACGCCGAGGGATGCGCCCGCGCGATTGCGGCCGGGGCGATAGACGCCGTCACGTTTCTATCGCCGTCGAGCGCCGTGAACTTCGCGGCCGCGCTCGGCGAGCCATCGTTGGCCTGCCTCAACGGCCGAACCATCGTGGCCAGTGTCGGGCCGACCACGAGTGCGGCCCTCGCCGACCTTGGCGCGCCGCCGGCCATCGAGGCGCCCGATCGAACGACCACCGGACTGGTCGCGGCCTTGCTGGCCCGCTTCGGTCTGCGGGACGGCGCCGCCGGCTGAACGCGCCCGGTGCGTGGTAGCATCGGACCGGTGACCTTCGATCGCACCTTCGTCGAGTGCAGCGCCCTGGGCTTCCAATCGGTCGTCACGACACTGCTCGCGATCGCCTGCTACGGCCTGTGGCGCCGCCAACGCGGCGCGCACTTCCTGACCTGGACGGCCGCCTGGGCCGTGTATGTCGCTCGCCTCGCGTTCATGTCGGCGTTCCTCGTGCGCCGTGACATGGTCTGGCTCTTCGCCCACCAGGCCGCAACCGGTGTGAGCGCCGCGCTGCTCTTGGCGGCGGCGCTGCAGCTCTCTCGCGGCTTCAGGCTCCGCCGGGCACATACGGCAATCGTGCCATTGGCGATCGTGTGGGCGTGGGTCACGATCTACGGTATGCAGAGCATGATGGTGGCCGGCGTGACGGCGACACTCCTGCTGTCCTCTGTCACGATCTGGACGGGGGTCGTCTTCTGGCGCGGCCGCGCGAGGATCTCGAGCGGGGCTGCACCGGTGCTGGCCTGGGCGTTCATCCTGTGGGGCATCCACCATCTCGACTACCCGCTCCTGCGTGGCTTCGGAGCGAGCGTGCTGTACGGCGTGTTCGCCGACGTCCTGTTCCTCTTCGCGATCGGCCTCGGGATGCTCTTCGTGGTGCTCGGCGACGAACGCCAGAAGCTGGCCGCGCGCTCCACCCAGCTCGAGCAGCTCACGCGCCTCCTCTTGCGCGCCCAGGAAGACGAGCGCCGGCGCATCGCCCGCGAGTTGCACGACGAGGCCGGGCAGGTGTTGACGGCGGTGAAGATCGAACTCGATCTGGACGGGCGGTGCGACGCAGCAGACATGGTCGGCCGCGCACTGGCGCAGGTGCGCGACCTCAGCAATCTGCTTCGCCCCTCAGTGCTCGACGACCTCGGGCTGATCGCGGCCCTGCGAGCGCTTGCCGGCGACTTCGCCCGCCGTACGCGAATCGAGGTGGCCCTCGATGTTGGCGGTGCGGACCTCCGCTTCGCTCCCGAGGTCGAAGTGGTGATCTACCGCGTCGTCCAGGAGGCACTGACCAACATCGCCCGTCACGCCCAGGCGTCACACGCCCGTGTCCGGCTGCACGCCGACAATCACCTGGCCGTCCTCGCCGTCGAGGACGATGGCCACGGGCTGCCGCCGATGGCGAGCCCTCATCTGGGGTGGCTCGGCATGCGAGAGCGGGTGACCGGCCTCGGAGGCACGCTGTCCATCTCCAATGCCGAGCACGGGGGCGCGAGGGTCGAGGCCTCCATCCCAGTCGGAGTCGCGTCATGACTCGGGGCGGCGCTCGCGTCATCCTGGCTGACGACCACACGTTGGTCCGCAGCGGAATCCGCCGCATCCTCGAAGGGCAGCCGGGCGTCCAGGTGGTCGCCGAGGCGGCGGACGGCCATGCGGCGATCGAGGCGTGCGCCCGCCACCGCGCGGACGTGCTGGTCGTCGACCTGAAGATGCCGGGCGCCGACGGCATCGAGGTGCTTCGTGCGGTCAAGCGCGCGCACCCGGCGCTCAAGGTCATCGTCTTGACGATGCACGCCGGCCGGGAGTACGTGGCGCGAGCCATGCAGGAAGGGGCCGACGGGTACCTGTTGAAGGACTCGGCCGTCCAGGATCTCGTCGCCGCGCTCGACGTCGTCCGCGCCGGCCAGTCGTACTACAGCCCTGCCATTCAGCAGCAAATGGCCGAGCTGCTGCGGGAGGGGACGAGGGCGCCCCAGAGCGTCGAATCGTTGACCGATCGCGAGCGGGAGGTGCTGGCGCTGCTCGCCCGGGGGCTCTCGAGCAAGGAGATCGCCGCCGACCTCAACATCAGCACGCGCACCGTCGAGACCCACCGGGCGAACCTGATGCGCAAGCTCGGCGTCAAGTCCGTCGCCCTGCTCACCCAGGTCGCGATTCGCGAAGGGTTCATCGATCTGCCGCCGTCTCAGTAGATCTACGGATCCCGCCTCGGCACTCGTACGAATTGCCCAAGGCCCGTCAGGCACGTACGCTGGAGGGGAGTCGAACCGCCCTGCTGCGCGCAGCCCACCCGGGGCGAAGCAAGCGGAGGCCGGTTGCCCTCTCATCCCGGGAATCCCACCCCCGCCCCGGGTGAGTCGTTGTCCCCCGGAGGATGCATGTCCGGCGCCTACTCGTGCCCCCATCAGGACGTGTGCCGAGCTGTTCCTGCGCACCTGCACTTCCACGACGTTGCCCGCTTCAGCGGCCTGGCCGCGTTGCGCGTCTTGACCATCAGCCACCGTGCGGTTGGCCTGGCGGATCTCCCCACATTATCGGTGACGTGCGATGGTGGGATGGGACTCCACGCCGAGCTGAGCGCACGGAACATCGAATCGGTCGTCCTCACGACCTGCAATCGTACCGAGCTCTACTGGCGGGCCCGCGTGCCGGGCGACGATGAGGCAGCGCTCGAGGGATTCGCCCGGGCGCTTGGGACGAGCGGGGAACGTGCCAGCCGAGTCAGCACGAGGTTCGGCGGGGAGGCAGCCGCAACGCACTTGTTTCGCGTGTGCGCCGGCCTGGAGTCACTGGTCATCGGCGAAGCCGAGATTCTCGGCCAGGTTCGAAAGGCGCGTGAAGCGTCGGCAGGTGCCGGGGCGTTCCTCGACGGCGTCTTCAAGGCCGCGCTCCGCACGGGGCGTCTCGCGCGTGCGGAAACGCGGATCGGCGTCGGCGCGCTGTCCGTGGCGTCGACGGCGGTCCACTGGCTCGCCGGCGTCATGCCGCTCGCCGAGCGCCGCGTCGTCGTTGTGGGCGCGGGCGACACGGGAGCCAAGGCCGCACGCCAGCTCAGGGCCATGGGCGTGGGCCAACTGGTCATCGCCAACCGCACGGTCGAGCGCGCGGCCGGCGTGGCCAACAGCCTCGGGGCGGAATCCGTCGGGCTCGACGCGCTGGCCGGCGAACTGGCGCGCGCCGATGCCCTGGTGTGCGCGGCCAGCGGCTCCGAGTGGCTCGTCACAGCCAGGGACTTGCGCGCGGCGGCCGCCGCCCGGCCGTCACGCCCCATGGTCATCGTCGACCTCGCCGTTCCCGGCGGTGTCGAGCCTGCCGACATCGAAGGGGTCACGCGCATCGGCCTCAGCGGCCTCGAACACCTGGTCGAGGAACACCGCCGCCACCGGGAAGGGGAGGTTCCCGCGGTGGAAGCGCTCATCAAGCGGGAGATCGAGTGGTTGCGCGGCTGGGCGCGGCACCAGGCGCTGCGCCCCCTCGTGTCGGAGCTGCGACAGAAGGTCGAAACCATCCGCCGGACCGAGCTGGCCCGGGCGCAGGATGGACTCCGGGGCTCACAGATCTTCGATGCCGGAGTCCTCGACCGCCTCAGCCGCCGGCTGTTGGATCAGGTGCTCGCCATCCCGCTCGCGGCCCTCGAGGCCGGCGATCTGCCGCTCGACGCGACGCACGCCGAGTACTTGAGGCGGCTCTTCGCGCTCGACACCGAGGCGACGCGATGCGCGTGATCCGTCTCGGGACACGTGGCAGCGCACTGGCCCGCTGGCAGAGCGATCACGTGGCCGTGCGGCTCGCTGCGGTCCACCCGGGTCTTCGCGTGTCGGTCGTGGAGATTTCATCCGCCGGCGACCAGATCACCGACGTGCCGCTCACACAGGTCGAGGGAACCGGGTTCTTCACGGCCACCATCGAGCGGGCACTCGGTGCCGGCGATGTCGACATCGCGGTGCACAGCTACAAGGACCTGCCGATCGATCCGACGCCAGGTCTGACAATCGCGGCTGTGCCCGAGCGCGGGCCCGTCGAAGACGTTCTCTGCGCTCGCGACGGCCTGACGCTCGGCACGCTCCCCTCCGGCGGCCGCATCGGCACCTGCAGTTCGCGCCGAACCGCCCAGATCCTCGCGCTCCGGCCCGACCTGGCCATCGAGTCGCTTCGAGGGAACGTGCCCACGCGCATCGCGCGGGTGACAAGTGGAGAACTCGACGCCGTCGTGCTGGCGCGCGCGGGCGTGACGAGGCTCGGTCTGGACGCGCATGTCACCGAGGTGCTCCCGGCCGAGCATGTGCTGCCGGCGCCGGCCCAGGGCGCACTGGCCGTGCAGTGCCGGGCCGAAGACCGCGACATCATCGAGTGGCTCGGCGCGCTGGACGATGGGCCGACGCGCGGGGCCGTTTGCGCCGAGCGCACGCTGCTCCATGCGTTGCGCGGAGGGTGCCTCGTTCCCGTGGGAGCTTTGGCGCGTCTGGTCGCCGGGGAGTACCGGCTTTCGGCGGGTGTCTTCGGCCTCGACCCGGCCAGAGCCGTCCGCATCGAGGCCCGCGGGCTCGATCCCGGCGCCCTTGGCGAGTCCGCCGCATCACGCCTGCTCGATGGCGGTGCCGCCGAGATCCTCACCGCGTTCAACCGGACAGCGCGGATTCAGGCACCTGCCGCGTCCTCGACTCTTATGGCTGGCGAGCCGCTCCGCCAGGAGGGCCTTTCATGAACGACCGATTCCTCCGTGCATGCCGGCGCGAACCCGTCGATCGCACGCCGCTGTGGATCATGCGGCAAGCCGGCCGCTACTTGCCGGAGTACCGGGAACTGCGGCAGCGGGTGGACTTCCTGACCCTGTGCAAGACGCCGGACCTGGCCGTCGAAGCGACGCTCCAGCCGCTGCGCCGGTTCGAACTCGACGCCGCGATTCTCTTTTCAGACATTCTCCTGCCCCTCGAAGCGCTCGGGTGCCGGATGACCTTTTCGCCCGGACCGAAGCTGGAGGAGCCCATCCGCACGCGGGCCCAGGTCGACGCCCTCACGCCGCGGCCGGCCGGCGAGGCGTTGCCGTTCGTGGCCGATGCCGTGCGTCTCCTCCGGCGTGAACTGAACGGCCGTACACCGCTCATCGGCTTCTGTGGCGCGCCCTTCACGCTCGCGGCGTATCTGGTGCAGGGCGACGGCAAGGAGGGCTTCGGCGCCGTCAAAGCGATGCTCTTCCGGGAGCCGGATACGCTGGAGACGCTGCTCGAAAAGCTGGCGGCGTCGATGACGGACTACCTCAGGATGCAGATCGAGGCCGGTGCACAGGCGGTCCAGATCTTCGACTCCTGGGCCGGCATCCTCGGCGGCGACGAATACGGCCGCTTCGCGCTCCCCTTCGTCCAGTCGATCGTCCGGGGCATCCGGGATCTCGAGGTTCCCGTCATCTACTTCCTGAACGCCGGACCGCAGCTCATCGAGGGCGCCGCGATGAGCGGCGCCGACGTGCTGGGCGTCTGCTGGCGCACGCCGATCGACGAGGTGGCCCGCCGCGTCGGCCCGCGCTTGGCGCTTCAGGGCAATCTCGACCCCTTCGCGCTGTTCGGCGCGCCAGGTTCGGTGAAGGACCAGGCCGCCGGTGTGCTCAGGCGGATGGCCGGCCGGTTGGGTCACATCATGAACCTGGGGCATGGCATCCTCCCCAACACGCCCATCGCCAGCGTCGAAGCCCTCGTGGAGGCCGTTCGCGACTTCCCGGGCCGCGGCAGGCGTCCGGCCTTCGTGCCATGCGAGGCGTAGACGCCCCCGCGCGCGTGCACGACCTGCTCGAGCGCTACGACCGCCCTGGCCCACGCTATACGTCGTATCCGACCGCCGTAGAGTTCCACGCGGGCGTCGGGGACGAGACCTATCGAGCGAGACTGGCCGAGGCCGACACGGCGAGCGCCAGTCCGCTCTCGGTGTACATGCACCTGCCGTTCTGTGAAGATCGCTGCACGTACTGCGGCTGCAACGTCATCATCACGAGGCACCGCGAGGTCGCGGCACACTACCTCGATTACCTCGATCGCGAACTCGATCTCCTCGCATCCTGCCTTCCCCGCAGGCGGACGGTGTCGCAGCTGCACTGGGGCGGCGGCACGCCGACCTACCACGCCCCCGCGGAGCTCGAACGGATCGGTGAGCGATTCCTGCGGCACTTCACGCTGACCCCGGACGGCGAAGCGGGCGTGGAAATCGATCCGCGCGTGACGTCCGCCGAGCAGCTCGCCTCGCTGCGGCAGCTCGGGTTCAACCGGCTCTCGCTGGGTGTTCAGGACTTCACACCCGAGGTACAGGAGGCGGTGCGGCGCGTGCAGAGCTTCGAACTGACCCGGGATGCGATCGAGACCGGGCGTGCGCTTGGCTTTGCATCCGTGAACATCGACCTCATCTACGGCCTGCCGTACCAGCACGCCGCCGGGTTCGAGCGCACCCTCGAACGGGTCATCAGCCTGCGTCCCGATCGTGTGGCCGTGTACTCGTTTGCGTTCGTGCCGTGGATCCGGGCTCACATGAAGCACCTGCCGCAGGAGTCGCTGCCACCGGCGGGCGTCAAGCTCGAGCTGCTGGCCATCGCCATCGAATCGTTCACGGCCGCCGGCTACCGCCAGATCGGCATGGACCATTTCGCGCTACCGGACGACGAGCTGGCGCGGGCCGTCGACTCGCGCGCGCTGCACCGCAACTTCATGGGATACACCGTGCAGGCCGCCGGCGACACGGTGGCGCTCGGGGTGTCGGGCATCGGTGATGTACGGGGCGTCTTCGTCCAAAACACGAAGAAGCTCTCGGAATACTACGCGGCGCTCGACGCCGGCCGGTTTCCCATCGAGCGCGGCTACACCCTCGACGACGACGACATGGTGCGTCGCCATGTCATTACCGAGCTGATGTGCAACGCCCATCTGGACATCCACGACGTGGAGCGCCGCTTCGGGATCTCGTTTGGGGACTACTTCGCCCCTGAGCTGGCCAAGCTCACCGGCCCGTCGTCGCCCGCGGCTGACGGTCTCGTGACGGTAAGCGATCGGGTCATCGAGGCGACCGACACGGGCCGCCTCTTCATCCGCAACGTCTGCATGGTGTTCGACCGCTATCTGCAGGCCCGCTCGCTGGGCGCCCAGCCAGTCTTCAGCCGTACGGTATGACCCCCACGCGCATTGCCATCGTCGGCGGCGGCATCACCGGGCTGTCGCTGGCCTTCACGCTGCAGGCGGAAGCCCGGCGCCGGCGGACTCCTGTCGACCTGGTCGTGTTGGAGTCTTCGCCCGAACCAGGTGGCCACGCGCGCACTCGTGTCGAGGATGGATTCTTGGTCGAGGCCGGCCCGAACGGCTTTCTCGATCGCGAGCCGGAAACGCTCGCGTTGGCGCAGGAGCTCGACCTGTCGTCCCGCCTCGTGGAAGCCCGCGCGGAGGCGAAACGGCGCTTCATCGTGCGAGGCGGGCGCCTGCGCCGCGTGCCCGAATCCCCCGCGACCCTGCTGACCTCGGACGCACTCAGTCTGGCCGGCAAGCTGCGGCTGCTGCTCGAGCCATTCGCACCCGGGCCGCCAGCCGGCGTCGACGAGACGATCTTCGAGTTCGCACGCCGGCGGATCGGTCACGAGGCCGCTGAGATGCTCGTCGATGCCGCCGTTTCTGGCATCTCAGCCGGCGACAGCCGGGAGCTGTCGGTCGCAGCCCAGTTTCCGTTGATGGTCGAGATGGAGCGCGAGCACGGAAGCCTCATCAAGGCGATGATCGCCCGTCGCAAACGTGGCATGGGCCCGCCCCGGCTCCTCAGCTTCGATCGCGGGCTGGGCGTCCTGGTGTCGGCGCTCGCCGCTCGCCTTGGCAACCGCCTGCGGTTAGGGACCGCTGTCCGTTCCGTCGACCGGGCCTTCTCGGGCGCGTGGCAGCTTTGCACGAGCGACGGCAGGGTGCTTGAAGCCGACCACGTGGTGCTGGCCGTGAGCGCGCGCGCAGCGGCAGGGATGATCGCGCACGGGGACGCGGAACTTGCGGAAGCCTTGAGCGGCATTCCGGCGTCCGGCGTCACGCTGGCCGCGCTGGCGTACCGCGTCGAGGACGTGCCACGGTCGCTCGACGGGTATGGCTACCTCGTGACGAGGCCGGAGGGTCTGACGACGCTCGGCGTGGTGTGGGAGTCGTCGCTCTTCCCGGACCGGGCACCATCCGGGATGGCTCTCGTACGCGTCTTCCTGGGCGGCGCGCGCCGTCGTCATGTCGTGGGCCTGGGTGAGGAGCGTGCCGTGGCGCTCGCGCGCGAAGAGCTGCGCGCCGTGCTGGGCATTCGAGCCGAGCCAGCCCGGACGTGGGCGTTCCGCTGGCCCTTCGCCATTGCGCAGTACACCGTCGGTCACCTCGATCGCGTGGCGCGGATCCGTGCCTGCGCCGGGCGGCATCCCGGCCTCCATTTCTGCGGCGCGTCGTACGACGGCGTCTCGTTCAACCACGCGATCGCCGGCGGCAGACGCCTCGCGAGAGCCCTAGCCGCCACGCTTCCGACCGAACCGCTCGAAGCTGAACTGCGGACGGGAGCCGGCTCGTCTGTGATCCTGCCGAACACCCCCGTTCTAGAGCGGGTCTCATCCCGGAGTCCTCCCGGAGTCCTCCCGGAGTCATCCCGGAGTCCCCTGTCTCCTCCGGCCGCAGGCCGCGGCAAGGCTCGTCTGTGATCCTTCCCTCGCGGGTCCTGTCGCCGGACAGCCCACCGCTGCTCAGGCCCACAAACATGGCCACGGCTGAGGGCCTTCCGCCGCGGCGGGCGCCCGTCCGGCGCCACCCGCTCG
>JBFMFH010000120.1:0-16467 GCA_040752275.1 Acidobacteriota bacterium | reverse complement strand
GCGGTGTCGCCACCTCGGCGCGGCCGACCGCATGGCGCTCCACGGCGCGTGGGAGGGCCACGCACGAGTGGAGAGACTAAACACTGGATGTTGGGGCCGCTATCTCCGACACACTCCTAGAGCGGGTCTCATCCCGGAGTCCTCCCGGAGTCATCCCGGAGTCCCCTGTCTCCTCCGGCCGCAGGCCGCGGCCCTACTCATCCGTGATCCTCGATCTTGCGCCCGTTTTCGACGAATCCCGAATCCCAAATCCCGAGTCCCGACTGCCGCGGGATCACATCCTCGTCTACTCCGGCCGCAGGCCGTGGCAGGGCTCGTCCCCGCACGCGCGGGGCCCAGGCACGGCGCAACGCTCTCAACCGGCGTGAGGCGGCAGTGTCGGGGGCGTCGGTGTAGCCGACGGCTCGCGCCAGGGCAGGCGGATCTCGAGGACGGCCCCGCCGGTCTTGCGGTTCGCGGCTTTCACCTCGCCGCCCATGAGGGCGACGATGTGCTTGACGATCGATAGCCCCAGGCCGGTGCCGCCGGACTCGCGCGAGCGGGCGCGGTCGATACGGTAGAAGCGCTCGAAGATCCGCGCGAGGTCCTTCTGTGGAATGCCTGGCCCCTCGTCGCTGACCGTGATCACGAGCCTGTCGCCGTCCCTCAAGGCGGCGAGTTCGATCGTCGTCTCAGCAGGCGCGTACGCGACCGCATTCTCGACCAGGTTGCGCACCGCATCGTGCAGCTTGGCGGGATCGGTCAGCGTCAACCTGGCGGCCGGGTCGATGGCCAGGTTCACCGTCTGCCGCTTGGCGTCGATGGACTGGCTGAGTTCGCTGACGATGCCGGTGAACACCGACTCGATGTTCGTCGGAGCGAGATCGACCACTTCCTGGCCCGCCTCGAGCCCGGCCAGGCGGAGCAGATCGCGGACGAGTCGCTCCATGCGCTCGGCGTGCCGGGCGATGATCTCCAGGAAGTGCAGCCGCTGTTCCTCGTCGTCCGGGTCTTCGTCGAGCAGCGCCTCGACGTAGCCCTGAATGGCCGTCAGCGGCGTCCGGAGCTCGTGGGAGACGTTGGCGACGAAGTCGCGCCGCATCCGATCCGCGTGACGAAGGTCGCTGATGTCGTGCAGGACAAAGACAGCGCCTCGGCCGTCGCCGGCGGCCACCGGCGCCGCCCGGGCCACGATGGTCCGGCCCGGCTCGCGTGGCGGCGAGAACTCGGTCGGTTCCGGGGCCCGGCCGTCGAGCGCTTCCGCAAGCATGGCACCCGCCTCTGGGTGGCGCCACACGTCGAGGAAATCCTGACCCGGCGCGACGCCCTCGACGCGCAGGAGGCGCCCGGCGGCGTCGTTGATGAGCACGACGCGGCCCTCGCGGTTCACAACGACGACACCCTCGAGCATGCCCGAGAGGATCGCCTCCATCCTGGCCCGATCCTCCGCAAGGGCGGTCATGCGCCGCCCGAGTTCCAGGGCCGTCTGGTCGAGGACGCGCGCGACGGTTCCCAGCTCGTCGGATCCATGGTCATCGAGCGTGTTGGAGAAGTCTCCCTCCGCGTAGCGTTGCGCCGTCCGGGCGATGGCGTTCACCCTGCGCGACAGCAGATTGGCCGAGATCCACCCGAGGGCGAGGGCGCAGACGAGCGCCACGCTCAGGGCGACCACCAGCCCCTGTCCGACGGCCGCCACCTGCCGGTCGACATCGGTCAGCGGCGCGGCCAGACGGACGATCGCCACGTCGGGGTGGTCGATGGGAACCGCGGTGTACAGCAAGTCGACGCCCACGGTCGCGCTGTGCCGCTCGGCGATGCCCATGCCGCTCCGCCTGGCCTCCAGGACCTCGGGCCTGGTTCCATGATTCTCGATGACGGGCAGCGCCTCGGCCGGCTCCATCGAATCGCCGACCACGCGGCCGTCGGGAGCGATCAGCGTCACGCGAACGCCCGTCATCGCGCCGAGCCGGTCGGCTTCCTGATCGAGGGAATCCTGTGCGCCTCCCTGCAGAAGGAGCGCCGCGGCAAGGCGCGTCTGTCCGATGAGGGGGCGCTGGATGGCATCGAGCAGCGTGGCGCGAAGCTCGCCCAACAGCAACACGGCGAACACGGCCAGCGACACGGCCGCCACGCCCAGTACGGCCAGGAGAGTCCGGCCGCGGAAGCTGCCGATCCTCACCGGTGCGATCCCCGGGACGTGTCTGCCGCGTCCTCTGTGCGACCGGACTCGACGAGCCGGTAGCCGAACTGCTTGACGGTCTCGATGGCCTCAGCCAGGAACGGCAGCTTCTCGCGGATGCGCCGCACATGGACGTCCACCGTCCGCGTGCCACCGGTGTAGCGGTATCCCCAGACGTCACTGAGGAGGAGATCACGGGAGAGGACGCGCCCAGGGTGCTCGAGGAAGTACTCGAGGAGCAGGAACTCCTTCGCGGTCAGGCGGACGTCCGTGCCGCCGTCGGTCACGCGGTGGCGGTCCCGATCGACCTCGATCGGGCCGTACCTGAGCGTGCTGGCACCGGTGTCGCGCCAGCGCTCCGCCCGTCTCAAGAGGGCCCCGATTCGGGCGACCAGCTCACTCGGGCTGAACGGCTTGGTGACGTAGTCGTCCGCTCCCGACTCGAGGCCGTGGATGCGGTCGGCTTCGCCCGCCTTGGCAGTCAGCATGATGATGGGGACCGTGCGCGTCACGACCGACCGGCGGAGCCGGCTGCAGACCTCCAGGCCGTCGAGGCCGGGCAGCATGAGATCCAGCACCACGAGGTCCGGAACCCTGGCGCTCACGTACTCGAGCGCCAGATCGCCCCCCGCAACGATGTCAGCCGTGTGGCCGGCCTTGGTCACGTATCGGTAGACCAGCTGGGCGATGTCGTGGTGGTCTTCGACGATGAGGATGTGACTCATGCCACTTCGCAGTCTACCGCTCGCGGTGGCGGCGCACCAAGAACCGACCCGAGGCCCCGGGACGTCGAGCTGCTGGTAGAATGCATCCGCCCGAGTCGGTGCGGCCCGGCTGCGGGGATTGTGCCTGGAGATGCCAACGGTGTCCAGATTCCGTCTGATTCCGCGTGAAGAGAAGTTCTACGAGGACTTCCTGGCCATGGCGGAGCTCGTCCGCGAGGCCGCGGGGATCCTCGAAGAGATGCTGGCGACCGACCCGCCCGACGCCGCCAAGGCCGATGCCATCAACGATCTCGAGCACCGGTGCGATTTCCTGACGCACGACATCATCCAGCGCCTTCACCGGACGTTCGTCACCCCCATCGATCGTGAGGACATTCACGCCCTTGCCTCGTCTCTCGACGACGTGATGGATGCGATCGACGATGTGGCCAGCCTCTTCGTGGGCTACCGGATCACCCACGTCTCCGAGCCTGCCCGGAGAATCGCGCATGTCATCGCGATCATGTCGGACCAGATCCTGACGGGCATGCGGCACATGAACCGGCGGCAGAGCGTGACCCCTTCGGTCGTGGAAGTGAACCGCCTCGAGAACGAAGCCGACCGGATCCATAAGGAGGCCGTAATTGTGCTGTTCGAGCAGGAGAGGGACCCGATCGCGGTGATCAAGTGGAAGGAGATCTACGATTGCCTCGAGGCGGCGACCGACCGCATCGAGGATGTGTCGGACGTGGTGCAGGGTGTGATCGTCAAGCACGCGTGAGGGGGCGATGGAACTCGCGATTGTTGCCCTGCTCATCGGCACCGCGCTGATGTTCGATTTCATCAACGGCTTTCACGATGCCGCGAACTCGATTGCCACCATCGTCTCGACGCGGGTGCTGTCGCCCGGAAGGGCCGTGATCTGGGCGGCGTTCTTCAACTTCGTTGCCGCCTTCGTGTTCGGAACCGCCGTCGCCAAGACCATCGGGTCGGGGATGATCGACATCAGCGTGGTCACCTACGCGGTGATCTTCTCGGGCCTGTTCGGGGCGATTGCGTGGGACCTGATCACCTGGTACTACGGGTTGCCGACCAGTTCGTCGCATGCACTCATCGGCGGCTACGCCGGGGCGGCCATCGCGAAGGCGGGCTGGGCGAGCGTCATTCCGGCGGGATGGACCAAGACGCTGGCGTTCATCGTCATCTCCCCGATGGTCGGGATGGCGAGCGGGCTGGTGCTGATGATCCTGATCTACAACGTCTTCCAGCACGCCGCCCCATCCACGGTGGATCACTGGTTCCGGCGCCTGCAGCTCCTGTCGGCCGCGGCATTCAGCCTGAACCACGGCGCCAACGACGCCCAGAAGACCATGGGCATCATCGCCGGAGTGCTGTTCACGGCCGGCTACCTCTCCGTGTTCTCCATCCCGTTCTGGGTCGTGCTGTCCGCCCACGCCGCGATTGGCCTGGGCACCCTCGCGGGCGGCTGGCGGATCATCCACACGATGGGCTCCCGCATCACGAAGCTGCAGCCCGTGCACGGCTTCGCGGCCGAAACGGGTGCGGCCGGTGCGGTGTTCATGGCCACGATGCTGGGAGTGCCCGTGAGCACGACGCACGCGATCACGGGAGCCATCGTCGGCGTCGGGTCGACGCGTCGACTCTCCGCTGTCCGGTGGGGTGTAGCCGGCCGAATCGTCTGGGCGTGGGTGCTGACGATCCCGGCCGCCGGCCTTCTCGGGATGGGGATGGAGACGCTGCTGCAGTTCGTTGGGATCAAGTAGTCCCGGAGCCCGACTGGTCTGGTACCGTTCGCTACCAGCGGCGCGGCTGCCTGCGGCGTCGCCCAGACCACCAACGCGGGCCGCCCACGCTTCCGGACCCGACGAGCGGGCCCCCGCCGCCTCTTGACAAGCAGCCAGCTTCGTGGCATATATTAATATTGCAATATGCCAACAACCCTGTCAGAGCTGCAGACCTTCAAGGCCGAGTTCTTCCGGGCGCTGGCGCACCCGGTCCGAATCCGGATCCTGGAGGTCCTGAGGGCGGGTCCCCAGACGGTCCAGCAGCTGCAGCAGGCGCTCGATCTGGATCAGCCGTCCGTGTCGCAGCACCTCGCCGTTCTGCGGGCCAGGCAGCTCGTGGTCGCATCGAAGAGCGGCAACGCCGTCGTCTATGACGTGCGCGACGTGCTCATCCACGACTTGCTCGCCACCGCCCGGACGATCTTCAACCGGCGCCTGACCGACACCCAGGACATGCTGAAGGAACTCGCCCGCGAATCCCGGCGCACGCGATGAAGCTCTTCGCCAAGATCCGCCAAGTCGGCCTCGCGACCGAGCCGCTTGGCCCAACCCACGGGCGCGCCGGCGATCCCGACCCGGTCGAGCTCGTGCGGGCCATTGATGAACGCTCCAGGAAGGTGATCGGCCGTTCGGTGGCCATCCGCCAGGTCGATGCGGGCTCGTGCAACGGCTGCGAACTGGAAATCGGTGCCCTCTCCGGCCCGGTGTACGACCTGGAACGCTTCGGCCTTCACGTTGTCGCCTCGCCGCGGCACGCCGACCTGCTGCTCGTGACCGGACCCGTGACCCGGAACATGGAGGTCCCGCTCCGCAAGACCTGGGAAGCCACCCCGGACCCGAAGCTGGTCGTGGCCGTTGGAGAGTGTGCTGAGTCCTGCGGGGTTTTCGCCGGAAGTTACGCCGTGGCCGGACGCGTCGCGGATGTCGTGCCCGTCGACGCCGTCGTCCGTGGCTGCCCTCCGACGCCGACCGACATCCTCCGGGGGATCCTGGCTGCCCTCGGCAAGGTCCCCCATGGGTGAGACCTTGCTTCCGCAGACACTCTTCCTGGCGATGGTCGGCGGATACGCCGCGACAGCCGCGGCGCTGGTTGTTCCGCAATCGCCTCGACTGTCGCGGTGGGTGGGCGCGGCGGGGTCGACCATCGGCGCGTCTGCCGGATTGGCGCTGGCTGCCGCCGTGCTCGTGACGGGCACGCCCTTCGTGGCCCAGGCTCCCGGAATCCTGACGCCGGCAGGCGGTCTGCTTCTGTCTCTCGATCGTCTGGGCGCCCTGTTCCTGGCTGTCCTCTCCGGCGTCGCGATTCCGGCGTCGGTCTTCGGCCTCGGCTACACCGCCGGCTACGGCGGCCGCTACTCGCTGGGCTGGATGGCGTTCAACACCGGAGGATTCCTGCTGGCGATGAGCCTGGTGGTCTGCGCGGCCAACGTCATCACGCTCGTTCTCGCCTGGGAGCTGATGGCGCTCGCGTCGTACTTCCTCGTCGTCACCGAGCACGACGATCCGGCCGTGACCCGCGCCGGGGTCTGGTACGCGGCGATGACCCACGCCGGCCTGCTGGCCATCCTCGCGGCGTTCTTCCTGCTGGGCGCCGCCAGCGGTTCCACGGGCTGGAGCTTCGGCGAGTTGCGGAGTGCGAGCCCGAGCCTGTCGCCCGTCGTGCGCAACGCGGTCTTCCTGCTGGCTCTCGCAGGGTTCGGGTCGAAGGCAGGGCTGGTTCCGCTGCACATCTGGCTGCCGCGGGCCCATCCGGCCGCGCCCAGCCACGTGTCGGCCCTGATGTCGGGCGCGATGGTCAAGCTCGGTCTCTACGGCATCCTTCGCGTTGGCCTTGACCTGCTGGGTGTCGGCCCCCTGTGGTGGGGCACGGTCGTCATCGGCCTCGGTGCCGCCTCGGCGCTTGTCGGGGTACTCTACGCGCTCGTCGACGATGACTTGAAGCGCCTGCTGGCGTACTCGACCGTTGAAAACGTCGGTCTCGTGTGCCTCGGCATCGGAGCCGGCATGGTGTTCCGCAGCCTGGGCGATCTGGAGGCCTCGGCGCTGGCGTTCACAGCGGCCCTCCTGCACGTCATCAATCACGCGGCCTTCAAGGGCACGCTGTTCCTGGCTGTGGGCTCGATCGTCCACGCAACGGGCACCCGCGACATGAACCGGCTCGGGGGACTGGCACGCCGGATGCCCTGGACGACGCCGGTGTTCCTCGTGGGAGCGCTGGGTCTGGCGGCGCTTCCGCCTCTGAACGGATTCGTCAGCGAGTGGCTGCTGTTCCAGTCGTTCCTGCCGGGCGTTGCCAGTTCCCGTGCGTCCATCGCAGTGCTCCTAACGCTCGGGGTTGGGACCCTGGCCCTGGCCGGTGGACTGGCGGCTGCGACCTGCGTCAAGGCGTTCGGCATCTCGTGCCTGGCGATCCCGAGGTCGTCTCGCGCCGAGGCCGCTCACGACGCGCCGGGGTCGATGCGGGCCGGTATGGTCGCTCTCGCCCTGGCCTGCCCGGCGCTGGCCGTGTTCACCATCCCGCTGCTGCGCACCGTGACATCGGTTCTGGGCGAGCTGATGGCGGTGCCGGGCGCGTGGCCGCCGCCGAACGCCGGCTTCACCGTCCAGGCGCCGGGTGTCGATGCCCGCATGTCGCCGGTGGCCATTCTGGTCGTGCTCGTCGGTGTGCTGGCGGGTGTCTGGCTGGCCGTCCGCCTGCTCGCCAGCCGCCGGCGACGCACCGGGGAGACCTGGGGGTGCGGCCGGATCGTGCAGACGCCCCGGATGCAGTACACCGCGACGGCATTCGCCGAGCCGCTCCGCCGCGTGTTCGACGAGCTGTACCGTCCCGCTGACGACCTCATCGTGGATGTGCATCCCGACTCGCGGTACTTCATCCAAGGCATCGAGTATCGGTCGCGGCTCCCGCGCTGGTTCATGCGGTTCCTGTACGGGCCGGTCGTGCAGGCGGTCGTCTGGGCGGCCACTCGAACCAGGACGCTCCAGTCGGGGTCGGTCAACCTGTACCTGGCCTACATCGTCGCGGTCCTGGTCGTGCTGCTCGGGCTGACGATCGGATTCTGAAAGGGCAGAGCGTCGTGATGTTTCGGGGACCCGGCGTGGCCATCGAGATTGCGCAATCTCTGCTGGCGTTGATGCTGGCGCCGGCGCTCGTCGGCCTGGTCCGCTGGATCAAGGCCCGGCTGCAGAGCCGGCAGGGGGCGCCCGTCTGGATGCCGTACGCGCAGCTGCGCAGGCTGTTCCGCAAGCAGGTGGTGGTGTCTCCGCATGCCTCGTGGGTGTTTCACGTCGCGCCCTTCGTCGTCTTCGGCGCCACCCTCGTGGTGTCACTCCTCGTCCCGATTGCGGTGACGCCGTTGCCGTTCAACGACGTGGCGGACCTCTTCACGCTCGTGTACCTCCTGATGCTGGCGACGGTCTTCCTCGCGCTCGGGGGCCTCGATCCCGGGTCGGCATTCGGCGGGATGGGCTCGAGCCGGGAGATGACGATTGCGGCGCTGAGCGAGCCGGCCGTGGCGCTGGCGATCCTGTCGCTGGCCATGGTGTCGGGATCAACGAACCTTGGCGAGATCGCGGCTCGGACGGTTGCCGACCCCGCCGCCGCCCTCAGTCCCGGATACGCCCTCGCGTTCGTGTCCCTCTTCATCGTCATGCTGGCCGAGACCGGGCGCCTGCCGGTCGACAACCCGTCGACGCATCTGGAGTTGACCATGATCCACGAGGCCATGGTCCTGGAATACTCGGGGCCCTACCTGGCGCTGCTGGAGTGGGCGTCGTGGCTGAAGTTCTTCGTGTTCTGCGTGCTCGCTAGCAACCTGTTCGTGCCGTGGGGACTCTCCACGTCGCTCGAGCCTGGCGCGCTGGCTGTGGCCCTGGCGACCACGCTGATCAAGCTGGTGGTGCTGGCGGCTGCGGTGGCAGTCCTGGAGACGCGGGTGGCGAAGCTCCGGTTGTTTCGCGTGCCCGAGTTGCTCGCCGTGTCCTTCGTCCTGGGGCTGCTGGCAGCAGCCTCGTCGTTTGCCTTGAGGTAGCCACGTGGACCACGTGTTCTCGCACGTCGCGGTGCTCGGATCGAGCGGCGTGCTGCTCTGCGGCATCATTCTCCTGTGGCGGCGCAGCCTCCCGTCGTACATCACCGCGTTCCGATGGCAGTCGATCACCCTGGCCGGACTGACCGCGGGGGTGGCGTACTTCGGTGAGGATCGCAACCTCTACTGGGTCGCGGCGATGATCCTGGCGCTGAAGGGCCTGGTCATGCCCCGGCTGCTCGAGCGCATGGTGCGCCGCTTCATGGCCGACAGCGAGGTCAGGCCCTACGTCAATACGGCTTCGTCGCTCGTCATCAGCGGAGTGCTCGTCCTGCTCGCATACGCAGCGGCGCGGCCCATCCAGGCACTGGCCACGTCGCCAACCCGCGGGGGCGTGCCGCTGGCACTCGGCCTGATTTTCGTCAGCCTGTTCGTCATCGTGTCGCGCAGAAAGGCCATCACTCAGGTGATCGGGTTCCTCATGCTCGAGAACGGGATTGCGCTGCTGGCCGTGCTCGGTACGTATGGGGTGCCCCTGATCGTCGAACTGGGGGTGTTTCTGGACGCGCTGATGGGGTTCCTGGTGATGCAGATCTTCGTCTACGACATCCACGACACGTTCAGCACGATCGACGTCGACGTGCTGAACCGCCTGAAGCACTGAGGCCGGGATGGTGATCCTCGCTCTCCTCGGTCCGTGGATCGTCCTGGCGCTGGTGGCTCCCTTCCGGCGACCGGTGGGCCTGGTCACCTCCGCACAGGGAGCGCTGCCGCTCGTGTCCGTCGGTGCCGCGCTGACCCTGACCTGGACCGTACTCAAGACGGGCCCCGTGAGCGGGGGGTGGCCGGACTGGTTCCGGATCGACCCGCTGTCGGCCTTCATGGCTTGCTGTGTCTCGATCGTTGGTGCCGGCACGATGGTGTCGGAGGCCCTCACACGTTCTGCCCGGACCCGGGCGTCGGCCACTGCTGTGCCCGCGACCGACGACGAGCGTGCCGCGCGCCGTGTCGCGACCTACGGAAGCCTGTTCGTGCTCGCCATGCTCGCGGCCGTGACTGTCGGCAACGTGGCGCTGATGTGGACCGCCATCGAGGCCACCACGATCATGTCGGCCATCCTGATCCCGCTTCGCCGGACGAAGGCCTCGGTCGAGGCCTCCTGGAAGTACATCCTGATCGGATCGGTGGGCATCGCGCTGGCGTTCGCGGGGACGGTGCTGGCCTACGTCGGCTTTGCCGGCCGGATGGGCCGGCAGGAGCACGCGCTCGACTGGACGCTGCTGATGTCTGTCGCGCCCGGGCTCCAGCCGGACCTGCTCCATCTGGCGTTCGTGTTCCTGGTCGTGGGGTATGGCACCAAGGCCGGCTGGGCGCCGATGCACACCTGGCTTCCCGATGCGCACTCGGAGTCTCCAGCTCCGCTGTCGGCCATGATGTCCGGGGTCCTGCTGGCCGTGGCCCAGTACGCGATCCTCCGGTGGAAGGCTGTCGTCGACCTGGCCTCAGGCGGCGCGTTCACCGATCAGGTCCTCGTGGTGTTTGCGATGCTCTCGATTGGCATCGGGGCGCTGAGTTTGGTCCTGCAGAAGAACTACAAGCGGTTGCTGGCGTATTCGAGCGTGGAGCACAGCGGCCTCGTCTGCCTGGGCCTCACCTTCGGCCCGGCGGGGGTGTTCGCGTCGCTGCTGCACATCCTGAACCACGCCCTGGCCAAGTCGGCAAGCTTCCTGCTGGCTGGGCGGATCCTGCGACGCTACGGATCGCCTGATATCGAACGGGTCCGCGGTCTGCTCCGGGCGATGCCGGGAACGGGACCGCTGTTCGCGGCGGGCCTGTTGGCGCTGATGGGGTTCCCGCCGTTTGGCATCTTCATCTCCGAATTCCTGCTGTTCCGGGCTGGGTTCTCGTCCGGACACGTCCGGCTGACGCTCGTCGCGCTGCTGTTGGTCGGGATCGGCTTTGTCGCGCTGGCGGGGCATCTGGTCCGCATGCTGTACGGAGCCGTGCCGGAAGACGTTCCGCCTGGCGAGACAGAACGTCGGGGGCTGGCCGTGATGGTCGTCTGCCTGCTCGGTCTGGTCGCGCTGGGGCTTGTGTTGCCCGACGCCGTTTCCGGCCTGATCAGCCGCGCAGCCGAGGCGAACGTGCTATGAGCATGACGATCGACATCCCCGGGGCGCTCGAGCGCCTGATGTCCGGCGGCCTGTCGGACATGCGTCGCGTCCGCGAGCGCGAGCTGCACGTCTCGGTGGACCGCCAGATGCTCCCTCGCCTGACCGGCGTCCTCTGCGGGGAACTCGAGTGTCAGTTGCTGCTGATGACGGCCGAGGACCGGCGGGCGGTGACGGGGGAGTTCTGCGTGCACGCGCTCTTCGGTCACCACCGGCAGGGCTGGTTCGTCCACGTCACCGCGATTGTCCCGGGCTCAGACCCCGTTCTGCCGTCGTCGGCGATGAGCTGCTACCCGGCATCGCGATTCGAGCGCGAAATGCGCGACCTCATGGGGATCACACCGCAGGGGCATCCCGATCCCCGCCCGCTCGCGCGCCACGGGTTCTGGCCGGACGGTTACTACCCGCTGCGCAAGGACGCGCGGGCCCCCACGTTTCGCGACGAAGGCCAGCCGTTCCCCTTCGGTGAGGTCGAAGGGGTGGGCGTCTACGAGATTCCGGTGGGGCCCGTGCATGCGGGCGTGATCGAGCCCGGGCACTTCCGATTCAGTGCCCTCGGCGAGACCGTCATCGACGTGAAGCAGCGGCTGTACTACACGCACAAAGGGACCGAGAAGCTGTTCGAGGGACGGGTTCCCGCCGCCGGTGTGGAACTGGCTGAACGCATCTCCGGCGATTCCGCCGTCGGCCATGCGCTGGCGTTCTGCGAGGCTGCCGAGGCCCTCGCCGGGGCCGACGTGCCTCGACGGGCCCAGTTGACGCGGATCGTCCTGCTCGAACTCGAACGGCTCTACAACCATGTCGGCGATTTCGGCGCCATCATCGGCGACACGGGCTTTGCCGTCGCCCAAGCGCATTGCTTGCGCATTCGCGAGCGATTCCTCAGGTTGAACGCGCGCGTCACAGGCAGCCGGCTGCTGAAGGGCGGTGTGGTGCTCGGGGGCGTCGCGTGCGACATCACCGACGGTCTGGGCCTCGCCGGCGAGGTGAGTGCCGCGCTACAGGACTTCGTCGAGGTGTCGGACATCTGCCTCGAGAATTCACTCGTCACCGACCGTCTCGACCGCACCGGCGTACTCGATACCCGTACGGCGCTGGACCTCGGCGTGCGCGGCCATGTCGCCCGTGCGTCCGGGGTGAATGTCGACGCCCGTCGCGACTATGGGCGAGGGCAGTACGAGGGGCTCAGCTTCGACGTGCCCGTCATGACGTCAGGCGACGTGCGGGCGCGACTCCTGATCCGCCTCGCGGAGGCGAAGCAGTCGGCCGGATTGATCCGCCAGGCCGTGCAAGTCCTGCCGTCAGGCCCGTTGTCCGTTCAGGTCGGCGCGCTGCCGGCGTTTGAGGCGGGATTCGGGATTGTCGAGGGATGGCGCGGTGCCATCGTGCACTGGATGATGGCCGACAGGGCCGGCCGCCTCCACCGGGTCAAGGTGGTCGATCCGTCCTTCCTGGCCTGGCCCGCGCTGTCCCGTGCGATGGTCGGCAACATCGTGCCCGACTTCCCGCTGTGCAACAAATCGTTCAACCTGTCGTACTCAGGGAACGACCTGTAGACTCTGTTCCTTGTCGTGGCGTCGACGGGAATCGCGAATCAGCCGATGACTGCCCTCGAACTCGCCGTCGAGCCGCTTCTGTTCACTGGGTGTGCGGATCTGCTCCCTGAGGAGCGGACCCCAATGCCATCCAGATCTGCGGACCTCGCCAGGCAAACACCCCGACGACCACGACCAGCAAGACGCCGGTAGAGACGAGCGCCGCCGGCGCCGAGCTTTGCTGCGCCACATAGCCCGCGCCGAGGCTGCCGAGCGGCATGCCTCCGCGGAACGCCATCATGTAGACGCTGAGTGCCCGGCCGCGCATATCGTTCGGAACCGCCAGCTGCACGCACGAATTCAGCAGGGCGAAGGACATCAGGAGTGCGAAACTGCCGATGAAGAGCACGCCGTAGCTGACGGGGAGGCTGCGCGACAGCGCAAAGGCGATCAGCATGGTCCCGAGACCCGTCTGCAGAGCCATGGCGGTGCGCTCCATGTGCGCGAAGCGGCCGAGCCACGCCACCGCCATGGCACCGAGCACGCCGCCTGCCGCCGAGAACGCCATCAGCCGGCTGTAGCCGCCGACGTCCTGGTGGAAGACGTCCTTCACCATGACCGGGAGCAGCGTGAGCACCGGAGCCCCGAGCAGGGCGGTGCAGAAGGCGAGAAACATCAGGGCCCTGATATCGGGTCGAGATCGGATGAACCGGAGGCCCTGGCCCAGTTCGGTCGCAACCGACCGCGTGACCGATGCGGCGGGCGGCATCGGGCGCAAGGACAGCAGCGAGCCGATGACGACAAGGAAGGAGAGGCCGTTCAACGAGAAGCAGACGGAGGCGCCGGAGGTGGCCATGGCGACGCCCGCGGCGAGCGGGCCGATGATGCGGGCCAAATGGAACTGAATCGAGTTGAGCGCGACCGAGTTCGGCACGTGCTCCGTCCGGACCAGTGTCGGCAGCAGAGACTGGTACGCGGGCCCGCCGAAGGCCTGGGCCGTGCCGGTGATGAAGGAGAGCGCCAGGATGTGCCAGATGCGGACCACACCGACGAACACCAGGACGGCGAGGGTGAAGGCCGAGGCCATCTGCACGACCTGGGAAGCCAGGAGCACGCGGCGGCGCTCGTAGCGGTCGGCGGCCACGCCGCCGAGCAGCGTGAACATGAGCAGTGGCGCTTCACCCAGGAATGCGTCGAGCCCCAGGAAGAAGGGTGAGTTGGTGAGCGTGAGGACGAGCCAGCTCTGGGCGACCTTTTGCATCCAGGTGCCGATGCTGGAGACGAGGGCCCCGATCCAGAGGACCCGGTAGTCGCGGTAGGTGAGGGCGGCTCCCAGGCGCCGCGCGATCAGGCCGAGTCCCACCTTGGAATCTTACGCCGGATGGGGGTTCTGCCCGAATCCAGAATCCCGATATTTCGCCTTGTGTTCGCCCCTGAGGCTGTGTATCATACATGGAGAGAATAAAAGGCGAAAGTTCTTTGGGAGCTCCCCATGCCTGCTGCGTGCCGTACTAATCTCGAAGCCTTGCTCCGTGCCCGGAAACTCGATCGTACGCTGGTTTCGGCCGACCGGGCGGCCCAGGGCCGGAACGTGCCCGGAACGGCACCGACAGGCTTGCCGGCGCTCGATCAGGCGCTGGGAGGCGGGTTGCCGCTCGGCCATCTGTCCGAAGTCGTGGGGCCGCGCTCATCCGGACGCACCAGCCTGATGGTGGCCATGATGGCCACGATGACGGGCCGGGGCGAGCTGGTGGCTCTGGTCGACAGCTTCGACGTGTTTGCGGTTGAAACAGCCGTTGCTGCCGGCGTGGATCTGACACGATGCCTGTGGGTGCGGGGCGAAACGTGCACCCCGGCGTTCCCGCTGCTGGCGAGCCGCCAGACCGGGACCGAGCGGGCCATCGAGCGCGCGCTGAAAGCCACGAATCTGATTCTCCAGGCTGGAGGGTTTGGCCTGGTCGTGCTCGATCTGGCCGATGCGCCTGCGCGAGCGCTGCGGCGTGTGCCCTTCACCACGTGGGCGCGTCTGCAGCGCGTGCTGGAAGGACGGGAATGCGCCGGCCTGGTCATCGGCAATGCGCCGATGAGCCGGAGTGCCGGCGGCGTCAGCCTCGTGCTGGAGCCGGACGCCGGGCGTGCCGGGGTCTGGAACGGACAGGGCGGCCCGACGCCGATGTTTGGGGGGCTCGAAAGTCGTCTCCAGATCCAGCGCGCGCATCTCATGCCGGGCGTTGCCGATCGCTCCGTTCGCCTCACAGCAGCCGCGCAAGTGGCCTGAGGATCGGGAAGCGTCCCGATGGTTGCCTGTCTCTTCGTGCCGCCATCCTCCACTGCCGGCGTGCGCGCGGGCGACGCGAGCCGGCTCATCGACGTCGCCCGGCGGTGTTCGCCGCGTGTCGAAGCACGCGCAGCCAATCTCGTGATCCTGGAGCTCGAGGGGCTGGAGCGGATGTTCGGAGATCTGGAGGCGCTGGGGGCACGCGTCTGCCAGGCCGCACGTGACGCGGGGTTCGCGCCGGTGCATGTCGCGGTCGCGGGCACACGGGCGGCGGCGATGCTCCTGGCTGTTGCGCGGCCGGGCGTCACAATCGTGCCGGCGGATGCTGCGACAGAGACGCTGGCGGCGTTGCCGCTGCGGACGTTGTTGGTGTTCGCGCCGGATGGTTCGGCACAGGCACTCGCGGTGTTCGCTCGCTGGGGCCTGCGCACCCTTGGGCAGCTGGCCGCGTTGCCGGCCGCCGATCTGTCGGCGCGTGTCGGGCAGGCTGGGTTGCTCTGGCAGCGTCTGGCGAGGGGCGAGGATGCCTGCCCGCTGGTGCCGGTTGTCGACGAGAAGCCGTTCGAGGCCACGCACGAGCTCGAATGGCCGGTCGAGAGTCTCGAGCCGCTCTCGTTCGTGCTGGGCCGCCTGCTCGAGCCGTTGTGCCAGCGTCTCGAACGGCGCGACCGTGCGGCGGCCGTGCTGTCGCTGCATCTTCGACTCGTCACGCGGGAGACCTACACGCGGTCGTTGGAGCTGCCGGCGCCCCTGCGCGAGCCGAAGGTGCTGCGCACGCTGCTGCTGCTGGATCTCGAGTCGCACCCGGTGCCGGCTGGCATCGATGCCATCACCGTGGCCATCGAGCCCACACCGGGCCACATCATTCAGGAGTCGCTGCTCGAGCGGGCCTTGCCGGCACCAGAGCAGGTGTCGACGCTGCTGGCGAGGCTGGGCGCGCTCATGGGCGATCGGCGATGCGGATCGCCGCGGCCCGTGAACTCGCACCGCCCCGGCGCCTTCGCCATGGCGCCGTTCCGCGTGGTGGAGGACGCACGGACGGTGGCGCCAGTTGGGGAAACCGGAGTCCGTGTACGGGCATCGGTTGATCTGTCTAGGCGTGACGACTCCCGGGCGTTTGTGCCGGGCGGCACCCGGATCCCCGATCCCCGGTCTCCGATCTCTGTCGTGGCCCTCCGCCGCTTCCGCCTGCCCATCCCCGCGCGCGTGCTCATCGATAGTGGGCGTCCCATCAGTGTCCGGACCGAGCGACAAGGGTTGCAGGGAGGACGCGTGCTGGCGTGGGGCGGCCCTTGGCGGACATCGGGCGAGTGGTGGCAGGTGGGGTCGGCTGGCGGGACGTCCGAGTTGGATCGGCTGCGCGGCCGGGCCGGCTGGGATCGCGACGAGTGGGAGGTCGTGCTCGGCGACGGCGGGATCTACCGCGTGTTCGAAGACCGCGAGAGCGGACGGTGGTTTGTGGAAGGGATCGTGGATTAAGCATCGATGTACATCGAACTGCACGCCTCCTCCGCGTTCAGCTTCCTCGAAGCGGCCTCGCTGCCCGAGACGCTCGTCGAGCGTGCCGCGGCGCTGGGCTACCCGGCGCTGGCGCTGCTCGACCGCGACGGGGTCCACGGCATCCCGCAGTTTCACAAAGCCGCCCGTGCCGCCGGACTGAAGGCGATTGTGGGGGCGGAACTTACGATAGGGTCGGGATTCGGGATTCGGGATTCGGGATTCGGGATGATCACCGCCGAAACATCGGTTCATGGCAGGGGTTCGAGTGGGAAGCCAGGCGTTCGCCCA
>JBFMFH010000119.1:0-6977 GCA_040752275.1 Acidobacteriota bacterium | reverse complement strand
CGGGGTCTATCCCGGATTAGAGCTGGATCAGAGCGGGGTTGGAGTGGGTGGAGCGGGATATCCCGGGTCAAAGCGAGATAGTCCGGGGTGCGCCGTACGTGAGGCGGGCCGCCCGTTGCCGGGCGGCCCCGTGGGGAGGTGTGCGTCGGGTCTGGTAGGTCGCTAGGCAAGCCTCCTGAAGCAACCGTGTTGCAGAACGCGGCCGCGGTCCGGCCGCACCTGGGCGGCTGCAAGAGAGGGGCCAAGCATCGCTGACACGGATCCGGCCCGTTTCTGGTCGAGTTCCGTTACTCGGGCCGGGCCGTGTCCCACCATGGCGAGGCGCTTCGGGACACCCGTGTGCGTTTTCGACACTTCTGCACACTCCTGCACACGCCGGGGCCCGCCGACCCACGGCCTCAGGCGATCACGCCCCGCCTGACCGCGTAGAGCACGATCTCGGCGACGCTGTGCAAATCTAGCTTCTCCATGATGTGGCCGCGGTGGGTCTCGACCGTACTCGGGCTGATATTGAGAACCTCGGCGATCGACTTGTTGCTGTGGCCTTCGGCGATCAGCTGGAAGATCTCCCGCTCGCGCTCCGACAGCGAATCGTAGCGATCGGTGATGCCGCGGCCGGCGAGGGTCCGCCGGTAGTCGTCGAGCATGGCGCTGGCAGCCGCCGGGCTGAAGAACGACTTCCCCTGCATGATGGCGTCAATCGCCGAGACGATGTCGGTATCGGCCGAGTCTTTCAGCAGGTAGCCGCGGGCGCCCGCCTGGACCGAACGGGTGATGAAGGCCTCGTCGGCGTGCATGCTGAGGATCAGCACCCGGACACTCGGCGAGCGCCGCACGATCTGCGCCGTCGCCTCGATGCCCGTCAAGAGCGGCATCGTGATGTCGAGAATCACGACGTCCGGCTCCAGCTCGTTGGCCAGGCGCACGGCCTCGCGACCGTCGGACGCTTCGGCGATCACCTGCCAGTCCGGGTGCTCCTCGATGATGCGGCGCAGGCCCTGGCGCACGATCGTGTGGTCGTCAGCGAGCATAATTCGAAGCACTGAGCTCTCCCTTCTCCAGCGACGGGACCGAGGGTTCCGCCGCCGGCGCTGGAGCCGCGTCCGTGTCGGCCGCGACGAGTATCGGCAGTTCGACGGTGACCCGGGTTCCCCTGTCCTCCTGGCTCTCGATGTGCATCTGCCCGCCGAAGCCGGTCACGCGCTCGGTCATCCCGAGCAGACCCATCCCCTTCGCGGGCCGGTCAGCGAGTGCCCCGGTATCGAATCCGCAGCCATCGTCCTCGACTGTCACCAGGATCGATGCGGAGAGCTGCTGGACTGTGATTCGGCAGGTGGATGCGCGGGCGTGGCGCGCCACGTTCGTGGTAGCCTCCTGCACCACCCGGTAGATGCAGGTTTCGATCTCGGGGCTCGCCCGCGCCAGCTTGTTGACCTGGCGAAGCTCCGTCCGGATACCCGTGCGGGTCGAGAAGCCCTTGAGGTACCAGGTGAGCGTCTCGGGCAGCCCGAGTTCGTCGAGCATCGGCGGGCGCAAGAGCTGGGAGAGGTTCCTGACGGTCTGGAGCGCATCGTCGGCGATGGACTTGACCTCGGTCAGCGCCTGCGCGAGCCTGAGGGGATCCTTGCCACGCTGGGCCGCGGCCAGCTCGAGCTTGACCGCCGTCAGTGCCTGCCCGACCTCGTCGTGCAGCTCCCGGGCGATGAGGCGGCGCTCCTCCTCCTGAGCGCGGACGAGCCTGGCCGACAGCGCCTGGAGGTTCCGCGTGTTCTCCACGTCCTTGGCCAGTTGCACACGCACCTGCGACTCGAGGCGGCCCACATACACCGCCACGACCACCACCACGAGCAGACTCAGCACGAGGGCGATCGTGCCAGTCAACCAGGCACGGCGCTGCGACTCTTCGGCCATTGCGAGGACCTCTTGCTGGCGCGTCTCGAAGGCTGCGCGGTTGACGACGCGGATCTGGTCGCTGATGTTGACGCCGAGCTGGCGGCGAGGCAGGACCGCGGTGTTCAGCAGGCGCCTGATTTCGCCCGGCTGCTGCGGCAGATCCGCCTCGAGTAGCGGCACGGTCAGCTCCCAGTAGTCCTCGACTGCGGCTCTCAGCCCTGCCAGCGAGTCCTGCTGAGCCGAAGGGACGGCCTGGGCGAGCTCGTCCAGGGCTTCGATGGTGGCTGCGCGGTTCTCGCGGAGCGACACCCTGTAGCCTTCGACATTGCCGGGGTCGGTATCGAGCAGAGCATCGCGCACATTTATGGCGCCGATGAGCATGTTGACGCGGACGTTCGCCAGCGCCTGCTCGCTTCGGTTGAAACCCTCCCAGGCCTGCGCGGCGCGAGTCTGATACTGCTCGTAGCGGACGAGCAAGTCGATCCCCGACGCCAGCCAGAGCAGCAGGACGAGGAGGAACCCGGCACCCACCATCGCCCGCATGGCGATGGGATGGCGGCCGGGAGACCCGGTCGGCAGAGCAACCGAGCCGGCGTCGGAGGGCTCCGGGGCCGTGTGCGTCACGACGACAGTGTATCCCGGCTTGTCGTCGACCGATCCCGTGAAGGTCCTGGTAGAATGGCCTTCGACTCCGCTCAGGCCAGGGCCTTCGACTTCGCCCAGACGAGGTAGTCCCGCGGCCTAGGTCACATGATGATGGTCAACTCGGGTGACGGACTAGGCTGATATCGGGTGAATAGGGGGTGTCGTGGCCGATTTCTACCAGACGGGCGTTGTAGCAACGCTGCACCGGCTTCAGACCGGCAACCTGGATGCCCTCACGGCTCAACTCGAGCGGCACGCCCGGCGACGGCGGATCGCCTTGGTCCTGCCATGCTTGATCGACGAGCTCGACCGGCCGGCCCTCGCGCACATCGTTGATGAGCTGACCCGGGTGCGCTATCTCGACACCATCGTGGTGAGCCTGGGTCGCGCCTCCGCGGCCGACTATGAGCGGGCCATGTCGTTCTTCTCGCGGCTGCCGCAGAAGGTGCGGATCATCTGGCTCGAGGGCCCGCGCGTGCAGGCGCTGTACGACCAACTGGCGGACGCCGACCTCCTGCCGTCGAGAACAGGCAAGGGCCTGGCTTGCTGGATCGGCTACGGCTATGTGCTTGCGGAGGCGACGTGCAGCGTGATTGCCGTCCACGACTGCGACATCGTGACCTACTCGCGGGAGATGCTGGCCCGGCTGTGCTACCCGATCGTGGACCCGAATGTCGACTTCGAGTTCGCCAAGGGCTACTACTCGCGGGTGAGCGACCGCCTGAACGGGCGCGTCACGCGGCTGTTCTTCACGCCCCTCGTCCGCTCGCTGCAGACGATCGTGGGGCGTGCGCCGTTCCTCGTGTACCTCGACAGCTTCAGGTATGCGCTGGCGGGCGAGTTCGCCATGCGCGCGGACCTGGCCCGGTCGAACCGGATTCCGTCGGACTGGGGCCTCGAGGTGGGCGTGCTGGGCGAGATCTACCGCAACTGCGCCCTCAAGCGGATCTGCCAGACCGAACTATGCGAGAACTACGACCACAAGCATCAGGTGCTGTCGGCCGGAGATCCGACGGCGGGGTTGACCAAGATGTGCGTGGATATCGCGCAGAATCTCATCCGGACGCTTGCGGCCGAGGGGTTCGTGTTCACCGACGGCGTGTTCAAGACGCTGCTCGTCCAGTACATCCGAACCGCGCAGGACACCATCACCCGGTATCACGCCGACGCGGCCATCAACAGTCTGCCCTTCGATCGCCACGAGGAAGAAGTCATCGTGGCCGCGTTCGCCGAGGCGCTGAAGCTCGCGTGCCAGCGGTACATCGAGGATCCGTTGGGCGCCCCGCTCATCCCGAACTGGAGCCGGATCACCTCGGCGCTGCCGACGTTCCTGGACGATCTGCTGCAGGCCGTCACCAGCGACGCCGGCCTGGTCGGGGGAACGTCGCGGGACGGGTAGCGAACGCCAATGGGCCGCCGTAGCCTCGTGGTCGTCAGCGACCTCGATGGCACCCTGCTCGATCACGACACCTACTCGGCCGTGGCCGTCAGGCCCGCGCTCGACCGACTTCGCCGCGCCGGCGCGGTGATCGTCCTGTGCTCGAGCAAGACCCGGGCGGAGATCGAAGCCGTCCAGCGGGACCTGGGGCTGACAGGCCCATTCATCACCGAGAATGGCGGCGGGGTGTTCTTCGCGGCCGGGTCTGTTCCGGCGGGCTGCTGGCCTTTCCGGCGGCTTGGGGGGTACGATCTGATCGGCATGGGGCTTCCACACGCGCAGGTCGTCGCGCGGCTGCGCTCAGCAGCCGGGGCGGCGCACGTTCGCATCCGCGGGTTCACCGACATGACCGCGGAGGATGTGGCGGCCGACAGCGGGCTCTCCGTACCGCGGGCCCGGCTGGCGAAGTGCCGCGACTTCGGCGAGCCATTCCTGATGCTGGACGCCGGCGCCGATGCGGCAGACAGACTCGCGCGCTCCTGCAGGGATCAGGGGCTCACGCTGACGCGGGGTGGGCGGTACCATCATGCGAGCGGCCCGCACGACAAGGGCGCGGCCGTCCGTCTCTTGCGCGACGTACTGGCTGCAGGCAGCAGCCGGCCGCTGCTCGTCGGATTCGGTGACGGGCTGAACGATGAGGCCATGCTGGCCGCCACCGACGTCGCCGTGATCGTGCGCGGCCACGATCCGGAGGTGACCGCCGAACTGCAGAACCGTCTGCCTGGCGCCCTCGTGACGCCGCACGTGGGCCCGAAGGGTGTCGCTGAGGTCATCGACGGTGCGCTGCCGTCGATGATCAGGACCGTCGATCCGGACGCGAGCTGGCCCGGCCCGGGCGGGGATTGCGCGCCCGGACCATCCGGGCAGGAGACGACGAGATGACGCGCGAAGAGGTGCTTCCGCGTGAAGCCATCCAGCGGCTCAACGAACTCGGAAGCGCCGACATCGTCATCGGCGTTCCCAGCTACCAGAACGCCGGGACGATCGGCCATGTGGTCGGTGCCGCACAGGCCGGGCTCGCGAAATACTTCCCGCAGCGGCGCGCGGTCATCCTCAACTCGGACGGGGGGTCGAAGGACGGGACGCCCGGTGTCGTCCGCGATCTGGCCGCCAGCGATGCTGGACTCCTGCTGCTGTCGCACCCGGTGACGCCGGCGGCCCGCTTCAGCGTGCCCTACCACGGGATTCCCGGCAAGGGCAGCGCGTTCCGGTGCATCTTCCGATCCGCCGAAGTGCTGGGAGCCAGGGCCTGCGCCGTGGTGGACTCGGACTTGCGGAGCATCACACCCGAATGGATCCAGTTGCTCGTAGCCCCGGTGCTGGAGCGTGAGTTCGATTACGTGGCCCCGTACTACTTGCGGCACAAGTTCGACGGCACAATCACGAACAGCATCGTCTATCCGCTGACACGAGCCCTGTACGGCCGCCGGGTCCGCCAGCCCATCGGCGGCGAGTTCGGCATGTCCGCGCGCCTGGTGTCACACTACCTGACCGAGCCCGTGTGGGACACCGATGTCGCCCGCTACGGGATCGACATCTGGATGACGACCACCGCGTTGTGCGGCGACTATCGCGTGTGTCAGGCCTTTCTGGGCGCCAAGATCCACGACGCCAAGGACCCGTCGGCCGACCTGAGCGGGATGTTCGTGCAGGTCCTCGGCACGCTGTTCCGGATGATGGAGACGCACGAGGCGGTCTGGGCCACGGTGAAGGCATCGCAGCCCGTGCCCACGCTGGGGTTCCCGTTCGCGGTCGGCCTCGAGCCCGTGTCGGTCAACCTGAACCGCCTCGTCGAGCACTTCTCCCGCGGCGTCCGGGAGCTCGGCGACATCTGGTCGGACATCTTCGATGCCGGCAGCATGAGCCGGCTCGTTCGGCTGTCAACACAGGTAGGCCGCGCGTTCCGCATGGACGACGACCTGTGGGTGTCGCTGGTCTACGGGGTGGCCTCCGCCTATCATCATCGCGTCATGGATCGGGAGGTGCTGCTGCGCGCGGCCCTCCCGCTCTACATGGGGCGTGTCGCCTCGTTCGTCAACGAACTGCTGGAGGCCTCGGCCGACCAGGTCGAGGGCCGGCTCGAGGAGTTGTGCGTCAGGTTCGAAGGGCAGAAGGACGAACTCGTCCGGCTGTGGGCGAAGAGACCCGGGCGTCCGGCGGCCCGGCCCGGCGGCGGCAGCCGGCCGGTCTGATTCGGGTGCCGCCTTGGCGATAGCCGACGCGTACGGGGCCGGCGGGCTTCGGCCCGCGAGCCTGAAGGGAACGCCCTCACGGTTCGTGAGCTGAGGGTTCCGCCGAAGGAGACAGAACCATGTGGGACGTCGTGCGGCAGGTGTTCGTGCGGGCGTGGCAGCAGTTCACGCAGCAGAGCCTCGCAGTGCTGCCGAACGTGCTGGCCGGCCTCCTCTTCCTCGCGATCGGGCTCTTCTTCGCGGCCATCGTCGGCCGCATCTCGCGGTGGACGCTGCGCCGGTCGCGGCTCGACCTCCATTCGGACCGGCTGGGCCTGGCCACATGGCTGGAGCGCTTCGGGATCTTCAGCGCGGCGGCGGCTCTGGCGCGTCTGATCCAGGCGCTCCTCGTCCTGATGTCGGCGATGCTCGCCCTCTACTCGCTCGACACCGTGCTGGCATCCGATCTGGTCCGGCGCTTCTTCCTGTACCTGCCTCATGTGGCCGTCGCGCTCATCATCGTGGCGGTCGGCGTGCTGCTGAGCCGCTTCGTCGAGCGCAGCATCCGCGTTGCGGCGGTCAACATGGGCCTGTCGCCGGCCCGAGCCATCGGGACTCTGGCCCGGGGAGCCATCGCCGTCCTGGCGATTGCCCTCGCCATGGAGCACCTGGGAATCGGGGGAGGCACCGTGCCGGCCGTCCTGCTGATCCTGCTGGGCGGGGTGACGTTCGCGGCCGCCCTGGCCATCGGGCTGGGCAGCCGTGAGGCCGTCAAGCGATGGCTCGATCAGCTCGGCTCATCGGAGAAAGGGAGGGACGAGCTGCACCAC
>JBFMFH010000118.1:0-26446 GCA_040752275.1 Acidobacteriota bacterium | reverse complement strand
TCAAGTTTCCGTCCCCTGCCTTCAAGACGTCTTCGCCCCGCCGCAGGCGGGGCAAAGCCAACACTGTGAACTAGCGAGGCGGAGCCGCCCCGACACGCCTCGGTGGTCTGAGGCGGAGCCTCGCTAGTCCTTCGATGCGCACGGATGGCAACCTGCTTGCGCCCTCAGAACTGAGTGCTGAGCGAGCGGAGCCGGCCACGTTCGGCGGGAACGAATCGTGGCCGTACTCGCGAGTCGACGCGCTCAGCCCCGGAGTTCTCGTAGCGGCCGCACGCACCTGACGAAGGGGAGTGCATGAAATCGTCCGGTTCGACGCCTGCGAAGGGCCGAGGCGGCAGGAACCCGGCCGGGACCGGCGACATCCTCGTCATCGTCTTCGCCTACGCCAGTCTCGCCAGCTTGTGGATCCTCACGTCCGACTGGCTGCTGGCCATCGTCGTGAGCGACCACGATTGGCTGGTGGCCCTCTCCAACCTCAAGGGCTACTTCTTCGTTGGTGTCACGTCCCTGTTCCTCTACTGGCTCCTGCATCGCGGGTCTCATGCCCCTCGCCCCTCGCCGGCGGCGGAAGCCGGCAGACGATCTGGTCTCGTAGCGTGGCCACGGTGGACACTGTACGCGACCGCGTTCGTCCTGGCCATCGTTACGATTGTCGTGCGCCAGCAGATTGCGGTGTCCTTCGCGAACAGGCCTCTCCTGATCATGATGGTGATGCCGATCATCATCGCGGCGACCCTGGGCGGGTTTGGCCCCGGGCTCTTTGCCACCGTGCTCACCGCCGGCGCCTCAGCCCGGTTCATGCCACCGGACGGCCGCTTTGCCATCGCCCTGACTCACGACCTCGTCCAGTGGGGCATCCTGATCGCGAATGGCCTGCTGATCAGTCTCGTGAGCGAGGTCCTTCATCGATCGTGGCGGCGGGAGGCCACGCGCTCGCACCAGCTCGAGGCGGCACAGGAGGAGCTCCGCGGGTTGTATGCTGAGTTGGAGCAGCGCGTCGCCGAGCGCACGGCCCAGCTCGAAGCCGCAAACAGGGAACTGGAGGCCTTCTCCTACTCGGTCTCGCACGATCTGCGCGCGCCGCTGCGAGCCATCGACGGGTTCACGCGCGTGCTCCTCGAGGACTACGGGACCCATCTGGACGCGGCGGGCAGGCGCATCTGTTCGGTCATCAGCAGCAGTGCTCGGGACATGGGCAGGCTGATCGACGACCTGCTGTCCTTCTCGCGTGTCGGCCGGGCGGCCATGGCGCCTTCCACCATCGACATGACGGCCATGGCGAGGTCCATCTTCTTCGAAGTCACGACACCCGAGATGCGCGAGCGAATCGACTTCACCGTCAACCCGCTGCCGCCGGCCGTCGGCGACCCCAGTTTGATGCGCCAGGTCTGGACCAACCTGATTGGAAACGCCGCCAAGTTCTCGTCGAAACGGGACCGGGCCGTCATCACGATTCGTGCGTGGAATCAGGACGGCGAGATCGTCTACGCCGTCCAGGACAACGGCGCCGGCTTCGACAAGCGGTACGTGAAGAAGCTCTTCGGGGTGTTCCAGCGACTGCACAGCACGACGGAGTTCGAAGGCTCCGGCGTCGGCCTCGCCATCGTCCAGCGCATTGTGCTCCGACACGGCGGCAGGGTGTGGGCTGACGGCGACATCGGCGAGGGCGCGACGTTCTGTTTCTCGATGAAGGGGGAGTGAGTCATGGATGATCCGACCGTCGTGGACATCCTGCTGGTGGAGGACAGCCCAGCGGACGCGGAGTTGATCACCAGGGCGATCAGGAAGCAGAACATCGCGAACCCGATCTTCGTCGTGAGGGACGGGGCGGATGCGCTGGATTTCGTCTTCTGCACGGGTGCCTACGCTCACCGGGACATTGCCATGCCGCCGCGGGCGATCCTGCTCGACCTCAAGCTGCCCAAGGTCTCCGGCCTCGAGGTGTTGAAGGCGATCAAGTCCGACGAGCGGACGCGGACCATCCCGGTCGTCGTCGTGACTTCGTCGCGGGAGGACCCGGACATCAAAGACGCGTACGCACTCGGTGCGAACAGCTATGTCGTGAAGCCGGTGGGAGCCGACGCTTTCGTTGACGCCATGAGCAAGCTTGGTCTGTACTGGCTGCTCGTGAACATGCCGCCGCGGTGAGGACGCTCGGGAGCAGCCACCAGGGAGCGGGGAGGGATGACATGGCTGACGCGACTCGCGTACTGATCGTGGAGGACCTTCAGACAGACGCGGAGCTGGCCGAACGAGAGGTGCGGGCCGTGCTGGCTGGTGCCACGTTCTTGCGTGTCGAAACGGAGGAGGCCTTCCTCGCCGCCCTCGAGTCGTTCCGTCCGGACGTCGTATTGTCTGATTTCAAGCTGCCGAACTTCGACGGCCTGACCGCGTTGAGACTGGCACAAGAGCATGCCCCCGCGATCCCCTTCATCATCATCACCGGTTCCATGGACGAGGACACGGCCGTCGCGTGCATGAAGGCCGGGGCCTGGGACTACGTCATCAAGGAGCACATCAAGCGGTTGGGGCCGGCAATCATGGCCGCGCTCGATCGCGAGCGCCTGGTTCGGGAACGCGGCGCCGCCCAGCAGTCGCTGCGAGAGAGCGAGGCGCTGTTCCGGAGCGTGTTCGAGGACCATGTGGCGGTCAAGCTGATCATCGATCCGGACACCGGGCAGATCGTCGACGCAAACAAAGCCGCAGCGGACTTCTACGGATGGCCTCGAGAGCAACTCAGGCGGATGAGAATCCACGAGATCAACACACTGCCTCCGGAAGACCTCAGGGCGGCCATGGAGACGGCCCGGTTGGGACACGGCGCGTTCTTCCAGTTCCGCCACCGCCGGGCCGATCACTCGGTCCGTGAGGTCGAAGTGTTCAGCAGCACGGTCAAGACCTGGGGAAGGGACCTCCTGCACTCGATCGTCCACGATGTCACGGAGCGCAAACGGGCGGAGGAGGAACGCGAACGGCTGCTGGCGGCCATCGAGCAGGCTGGCGAGACCATCCTGATCACCGACGCCGCAGGAACGGTCCAGTACGTCAATCCGGCCTTCGTGGCCACCAGTGGCTATGCCCGCGACGAGGCGATCGGCAGGACTCCGCGCATCCTCAAGAGCGGCCAGCACGATCCGTCCTTCTACCAGAACCTATGGGAGACCATCAGCAGCGGACGCACCTGGGAAGGCCGCATCATCAACAAACGGAAGGACGGCACGCTCTACACGGAAGACGCGACGATTTCCCCCGTTTCCGACAAGGCGGGCCGGATCATCAACTACGTCGCGGTCAAACGGGATATCACGGAGCATCTGGATCTGGCGGCCCAGTTCCAGCAGGCGCAGAAGATGGAGGCGGTCGGACGACTGGCCGGCGGCGTCGCCCACGATTACAACAACATGCTCAGCGTGATCCTGGGCTACACGGAACTCCTGCTGGACAAGGCGGAACCGTCCAGCCCGCTGCACGACGATCTCCTGGAAATCCTGAATGCGGCCAGACGATCCGCCGACATCACCCGCCAGTTGTTGGCATTTGCCCGCAAGCAGGCCATCGAGCCGGTGGTGCTCGACCTCAACGATGCCGTCGAGCGCATGCTCAAGATCCTCGACCGCCTCATCGGTGAGGACATCGATCTCGTCCTGCGGCCGGCGGCCGCCCTCCCGCCCGTGCTGATCGATCCCGCCCAGGTCGATCAGATCATGGCCAATCTGTGCGTCAATGCCCGGGATGCCATCGCCGGAGTGGGCAAAATCACCATCGAGACCGACTGCCTGACCATTGACGAGACCTACGCTGCCCATCATCCAGGCTCCGTGCCCGGCGAGTTCGTCGTCTTGTCGGTCAGCGACAACGGGCGCGGCATGGACAAGGAGACGGTGTCTCACCTGTTCGAGCCGTTCTTCACCACGAAGCCCGCCGGGAAGGGCACCGGCCTCGGGCTGTCCACGGTCTACGGCATCGTCAAGCAGAATGGCGGCTTCATCAACGTATACAGCGAGCCGGACGTCGGGACGACCTTCAGGATCTACCTGCCGCGTCACGCCGGTGATGCCGATGCGGTCGAGCCGGAAGGCGGCGCGCAAGCGTGGGCGAGCCGGGGCGAGACCGTGCTGCTGGTGGAGGACGAGGAACCCATCCTAAGGCTCGGACAGACGATCCTGGCCAGGCTGGGCTATACGCTGCTGAGCGCCTCCACGCCGCAGGAGGCGATCCGCCTGGCGCACGCACACACGGGCGACATTCACCTGCTGATCACCGACGTGATCATGCCTGGCATGAATGGCCGAGACCTGGCGGAACGGGTCCGCGCCCTCCGGCCGGGCGTCAAGGTCCTGTTCATGTCCGGCTACACGGCCGATGTCATCGCCCGCCACGGCGTGCTGGATCCGGGTGTGTCCTACTTGCAGAAGCCCTTCAGGCTCAGGGACATGGCCGCCAAGGTCAGGGCCTCGCTGGACCGAAACCACTGACAGGGTAATTCCCACGGAGGCTGGGAATCAGCCGTCCCGGGACCCGCCATCCGCCCTGGCTTCCGCGGATCCCATCAGCCCGTGACGCTCGAGCTTCCTGTAGAGCGCCCGGCGGCTGATGCCCAGCATCCGGGCTGCCAGCTTCTTGTTGCCCTGCGCCTGGGCCAGGACCTTCTGGATCTGAGTCGCCTCCAGGTCGGCCAGCGAGGCCGGAGGCGCGGCAGCGGGCGAGGGCCCGCTCGGCGGACCACCGGCTGGAGATGGCGGGCTCACGGGGCCACCCGCGTGTGCATCCTGAGGGGGGCGTGCCGAGCCGGCCAGTTCGCGCTCGGTGAGGAGCTCCGAACCGGCGAGCATGCAGGCTCGCTCGATGGTGTTGCGCAGTTCTCGAACGTTGCCGCTCCAGGGCCGCACCATCAACTCGCGCTCGGCGCCGGCGGTGATGCCCAGGATGTGCTTGCCGACGCGCCGCGCACTCTGGCGGACGAACGCGGCGGTCAGATACGGAATATCCTCGCGCCGCTCGGCGAGCGCCGGCAGGTGGATCTCGACGACGTTCAGCCGGTAGTACAGGTCCGCCCTGAAGCGCCCGGCGGCCACCTCGTCTCGGATGTCGCGATTGGTCGCCGCAAAGACGTGCACGTCGACCTTCCGGGCATCGGATGCGCCTACGCGCTGGATCTCACCCGACTCCAGGACTCTGAGCAGCTTGGCCTGCACGGCGGAGGGCAGCTCTCCAATCTCGTCAAGCAGAAGCGTCCCGCCATCGGCCCGCTCGAACAACCCGGCCTTCGCGTCGATGGCCCCGGTGAAGGCCCCGCGAACGTGACCGAACAACTCGCTCTCGAACAGGGTATCGACGACGGCCGAGCAGTTCACCGTCACGAGCGGCCGGTAACGCCTCGGCCCGAGCTGGTGCAGCGCGCGGGCCACGAGCTCCTTCCCCGTGCCGGTCTCGCCCGTGATGAGCACGCACTGCGCATGCGGCGCAATCCGGCGGATGAGGCTGAAGACCTCCTGCATGACCGGGCTGACGCCGATCATCCCGCAGAACTCGAACTCCTCTGCCAGTTCGCCCGCCCGCGCCATCAAGCGCCGGCGCCGCTCGCTCCCCTCGCGGACCTCCGCCAGCAGCGACCGCAGCCGCGCCAGGTCGAAGGGCTTCGTCAGGTAGTCCAGCGCACCGAGCCGGATGGCCTCCACGGCGGTGTCGATCGTGGCATGGCCGGTCATCAGAATGACCTGACAGCCGGGCACGGCTTCCCGGATGGCCCGGAGGACCTCGAGGCCACCGACGTGAGGCATTCGGAGGTCGACCATGGCCACGTCGATCGAGACGGTCCTCATCCGGGCGATGGCCTCGGCGCCATCCGCACAACTGACGACGTTGAATCCGGCCTTCTGGCAGAGCCGCCCGACCAGACCGCGGACCGAGACGTCGTCGTCGACGAGCAAGAGGGTGGGTTGGTGGTCAGTCAATCCGCAATCCGGAATCCGCAATCCGCAATCCGGAATCCGCAATCCGCAACCCGAGATGCGAACGTCCGCACTCGAGGGCCGGGCCTCCACACGGGAGGCGCGGCCGCCGGCCGGCCAGTCGTCGAGTACTCCTTATTTGTCGGCCGAATCGGTCCAGCGGTGTAGTCCGTCATGGTCGACCAACGCACACCCGTGCGCGGGCGCACACCCACCAGTGTGCACATGTGGACGCCCCGTCGGAGGTACGGCTCGTCGCCGGTGGCGAACTCGGGAGAAGACGGCGGCGGCAGGCGTCCTTGGGGCCGTCATGCCTGGCTGCCTCGATGGTCCGCTTCTTGCTGCCCCCCTTGGTGACGCGCAGTGCGTGCGCGCCACGATCGAAACAGAACCTCACATGCGCGAGTGCCAGCCGCCAGCCGCAAACGTCGTCGTTGTCGACGACACCGACGTGAGTGCCGAGGCGCTCAGGCGGCTGCTGGTGGAGGAGGGCCACCGCGTCCAGGTGGCCCCTGACGGCATGGCCGGTCTCGACCTGGTCCGCAGTTGGCCGACGGACCTCGTTCTCCTCGACGTTGTGATGCCCGGCGTCGACGGCTACGAGGTCTGCCGGCGCTTGAAGGCCGACTCGGCCACCCGCCTGACCCCCGTCGTGATGGTGACGACGCTCGACGGCCGGACGGACCGCATCAAGGGACTCGAAGCCGGGGCGGACGACTTCCTGTCGAAGCCCGTCGACCGCGAAGAGCTCCGGGCCCGAGTGGGCGCCTTGCTCCGCCTGAAGCGGTATACGGACGATCTCGACTCGGCGGAGGCGGTCATCCTGAGCCTGGCCCGAACGGTCGAGGCGCGGGATCCGTACACCGAGGGCCACTGCGAGCGGCTGGCCAGCTACGCGACGAACCTGGGGATGGCGCTCGGCTTGAGCGAGGCCGACCAAGGGGTGCTGTACCGTGCGGGATACCTCCACGACGTGGGCAAGATTGCGGTTCCCGACAGCGTGCTCCTCAAGCCCGGCCCGTTGTCGGCCGAGGAGTTCCAGGTCATGAAGCGCCACACGCTGGTGGGCGACGATCTCTGCGGCGAGCTTCGCGTGCTCCGGTGCGTCAGGCCAATCGTGCGATCGCACCACGAGCGCCGCGACGGCAGCGGCTATCCCGACGGTCTGTCCGGCGATGCCATCCCGCTGTTCGCGCAGATCGTGGGCCTCCTCGACGTCTACGATGCGTTGACCACCCCGAGACCCTACAAGCCGGCGATGACGCCAGAGGGAGCCCTGGCCTGTCTCGGCCATGAAGTGGAACGTGGCCTGCACGAGACCACCCTGTTCGACCAGTTGGTCAGGCTCGTGCGGGCCAACCGCCTGGCCCCGAAGGCAAGCGAACGGGCGGCGGGCCGCCTCCTCACGGAATGCCAACGATGACCCTTGCACGTCCTCTCCTGCTCCTCGTCGATGACGACCCGCACGTGCGCGAAGTGGTCGGCCGGCTGGCCGTCGAGTCCGGGTTCGACGTGCTGTCCTGCGCCGACGGCCGCGCGGCGCTCCAGCAGCTGCATCGGCAGCCGGTGTTTGCGCTCGTGGACCTCTGCATGCCCGACGTGGACGGGATCGAGGTGCTGCGGTCCGTGCGCGCCCGCGTTCCTTCCTGCGAGATGGTCCTGATGAGCGGGGACGGCACCATCGATGCCGCGGTTGAGGCGATCAAGCTGGGGGCACGCGACTATCTGGCCAAGCCGCTGGACTTCGACCGGCTCCGCGCGCTGCTGGCCAGCGTCCTCGAAGAGGCGGCCAGGCGCCGAAGCGTCCTCGAAGCCGAGGGCGAGCTCGCCCGCCGGCTTGAGTTCTGCGGCATGGTCGGGCGCAGCCCGGCGATGCAGCAGACCTTTGCGCTGATCCGGCGGCTTGCTCCGCACGTCAGGCAAGTCCTCATCTGCGGAGAGACGGGGACCGGCAAGGAGCTGGCCGCCCGCGCACTCCATGCCCTGGGCCCGCGCCGGGATCGCCGCTTCATCACCGTCAACTGCTCGGCCGTCGTCGATACCCTGTTCGAGAGCGAACTGTTCGGCCACGTCCGCGGGGCCTTCACCGGCGCCGTCGAGTCGAAAGCCGGACTGTTCGAGCGGGCCGACGGCGCGACGCTCTTCCTGGACGAGATCGGCGAGCTGCCCCTCACGGCCCAGGCCAAGCTCCTTCGCGTGCTCGAGTCCGGCGAGATTCAACGCGTGGGATCGGCCGAGACGAGACAGGTCGACGTGCATGTTCTCGCCGCGACCAACCGGAACCTGCGGTCGGAGGTCGGGGCCGGGCGGTTCCGCATGGACCTCTTGTACCGCCTCAACGCCATTCAACTCGACCTGCCGCCGTTGCGCGAACACCGCGAGGACGTGCCCTATCTGATGGCGGCCTTCATTCGGGAGTGCAACGCGCGGTTCGGCAAGACCCTGGCCGGCGTCACGGCTGGCGCAGAGCGGCTGCTCGTCAACGCACACTGGGAAGGAAACGTGCGCGAGCTGAAGAACGTCATCGAACGCGCCTGCATCCTCGCCGAAGGCGATCTCATCACTGAAGGCGACCTCGCGTGCCTCGGCTCGTCCGGATGGGTCGCCGCAGCGACCGTGGCGAGCCAGACGAGGCCCGAGCACGCCGTACCCTGCCGCCCGCCCACTCCCGGGCGCGAGTCTCATCTGTCGAGCATCGAACGCGAACACATCGTGCGGATGCTCGATCGCACAGGCGGCAACAAGAAGGCAGCCGCGAGACTGCTCGGGATCGACCGCCGCAAGCTGTATCGGTACCTGGAGCGCCACCAGCTCCACGTGCCCGCCCGGAAGACCGCCCCGCCTCAGGACGACCAGCCCACCTTCACCGTCGCCGCGTGCGGCTAGCGCTTCGATTGCGGACCGTCCGCACTCCGCAATCCGCATCGGAACGCGCGCATGTGCAGTGTGCAGACCGCCCGTGCCCGGCCGTCACACCCAGCCTGTCGGACGATTGCAAGTCATTCTCTCTCAGTAGGTTGCGGAACATGGTGATCTGGCACCTCCCTTGCCCCTCTTGGGGCGGACCAGGAGAGGTTGATGACCATGACTCGCCGACACCGCGCAGACGAAAGAGGGCTGTCACTGATGGAGGTCACCATCATGCTCGGGGTGCTGTCCGTGCTCACGTCCGTCCTGTCGCCCGTCGTGGGCAACTTCGTGGCCGATGCGCGGATCACGAAGGCCCGGGGCGACGTCCAGACCCTCGCCGTCGTCCTCGCGCGCTTCGCCTACGACGTCGGCGCCGCACCCTCGCTCGCGGATTCGTGGAGCGCGTGCCAGCTGCTTGTCGGAGAAGGCACCACGCCCTCCGGCCGCGGGCCGGCCGTCGACCCCTGGCTGGCAGACGCCGGCACCGATGGCACGGCGCTCCTCGATGCGCACCTCGTCCTCAACGCACCTGGCTACGACCGCAGGCCCCTGCGGTCGGCGGGATTCACATCGCGAGGGTGGGCTGGCCCTTACGTCAGTGCCGGCATCGGGTCCGACCCGTGGGGACACCGTTACGCCATCAACGTGCGCCACCTCGCCACCAAGAGCGGCTTCGACACCATCGTGCTCTCGGCCGGCCCGAACGGCGTCGTCGAAACGGCCTTCTCGAGCATGGGCACGGCGCCCGGCGGCGACGACATCATTGCCGTCATTGCCGGGCACTGATACAGGGTCTGACCGACCGAACAGCCATGGAGGAGACTGACATGAACTGGACATCGCGTCTTCGATCGTACGTGGGGATGAGCCTCGCCGAGGTGAGCGTCGTCCTCTCGGTGGGCGGCGTCCTTGCCAGCGTCGCGGCGCCGGCCATCGGCGACTACATCGCCGAGGCGCGCTACAACAAGGCCCGACAGGACACAAGCGTCATCGCATCCGCCTTCGCCCGCTTCACGGGTGACGTGGTCGAACAGTCCGCGAGGGACGGGGGATGGGCCACCTACCAGCTCCTCGCGGGCGGCGGCACCGTTCCAGCACTCGGCAGCGGCGGAGACGGCGCCTGGCTCGCCTCCGATGAGGCCGGTGTCGGTTCGCTCGACACGCAGTTGGTGACGAATACGGCCGGCTACGGCGTTGGTCCGTGGCGTCAAGTGAACCCGCGTCGCGGATGGCATGGGCCGTACGTCCAGGCGGGCATCGGGCCGGATCCGTGGGGGCGCCGCTACGCGATCAATGTGGGCGGGTCGGGCAACATCCTCGTGCTGTCTGCAGGCCCGAACGGGTTGGTGGAGACCGCCTTCAACGGGAACGCGATCGTGCCGGGTGGCGACGACATCGCCGCCACCGTCACGTCGAGCCGGTAGGCCGGCCTTTGGGTTCCGCGAGTGCGGCGCGCGTCTTGCAGGCCGATGTCAGTGTGCGCGCAGAGGCGCACACTGAGGGGGACGTATGAGTTCCGTGCTCCTGGTTGATGATGAACCCGGAATCCGCGCCGTGATGAGGCGCTGGGCCGAGTCGCTCGGATACGTCGTGCGCGAGGCCGCCACCGCCGAGGAGGCGCTGGCGGCGATGGCGGAGGACGCGGCCGGCCTGGTCATCTGCGACATCAGCATGCCTGGGCACGACGGGCTCTGGCTCGTCGAGCGCCTCCGCGCCGCCCACCCCGACACCGCGGTCGTGATGGCCACCGGCGCGACCGATATCGATGCCGCGCTCTTCAGCCTCCACCAGGGGGTCGTAGACTACCTCGTGAAGCCGTTCTCCCGCGAGCATCTTCGGGAAAGCCTCCGGCGCGGCATCGAGGCGCACCGCCAAGCGGTGCGATCGCGGCAGCGCCTGACGGAGTTGGACAAGCAGCTGCGGGAGCGCGTGGCGGAGCTTACGCGGCGCATCGCCGAGACTGGCGTCACCTCGGAGGTCGAACTCGAGGATCTGTTGGTGTCGCTGACCGGTGATGACCGGCCGGCCTACGAACACGGCCAGCGCGTCGCGTCGCTCGCCACGAACATCGCCCTGACGCTCCACGTGCGAGAGCCCGAGCTGGGCGCCATTCGGCATGCCGCCCGTTTGCACGATCTCGGCAGACTCGCGACGCCCGAGGACATCCTGTCGAAACGGGCCACGCTCTCCATCGAAGAGCGAGAGATCGTGAAGCGGCGTCCCGCGCTCGTGGCGGATGCCCTCAGGCGCTGCCCGTTCCTGGCCGACGCAGCGGACATCGTCCGGTCGGTGCACGAGCGGTTCGACGGGCAAGGCTACCCGTGGGGCCTTCAGGGAGGCGAGATTCCCCTCGGTGCCCGCATCATTGCCGTTGCCGACACCTTCGACACCATGACCCACCCGCGGGTCCATCGCGAGGCCCGGCCCTTGTCCGAAGCGCTCTTCGAGGTCCAGCGGTGCCGCGACTCTCAGTTCGACCCTGACGTGGTCGGTGCCCTGCTCAAGGTCGTCGGCTTGCACTGGAACCGTAATGGCCAGAGGGGAGCGGGAGACGTTGGCGACGCCAACGCTGACGCGAACACACCTGAGGAGGGCCCGAGTGGGCCGGCCCTCATCGGCTGACGCCCGTCAGGCCACGGACGTGGGGGGCATGGCCTGCCTGAGCCGGCGCCGCAGGACCTCGGGTTCGAAGGGCTTCGGGACGAAGTTCGCGAGATCGGCCCTGGGGATTGAGGCGAAGATGTCCGGATCCGCATAGCCGGACATCAACAGGACCACCAGGTCGGGGTTCGTCCGGCGGAGTGCCTCCGCGGTCTGCATGCCGCTCATGTCCGGCATCACGATGTCCGTAACGAGGGCGTCGACCCGACGGCCGGCATTCCGCGCCGCCGCGATCGCATCGCGGCCGCCTGCCGCTTCGAGCACCGAATAGCCGTCTCGCTCGAGCGTCCGGCGCACCATGGTACGCACGTCGGCGTCGTCCTCAACAACCAGAACCGTCGCCTTGCCCACCCCGACATCCGCGAGGGCCGCAGGCCCGGCCTTGGCAGCGTCTGGCGAGCCCGCCAGCAGCGGCGGCAGGTACACGGTGAAGGTCGCCCCGCAGCCAGGCTCGCCCTCGACGGCGATGTGGCCGCCGCTCTGCTTGACGATGCCGTAGACCGCCGCCAGTCCGAGACCCGTGCCGCCGCCGACACCCTTGGTGCTGAAGAACGGCTCGAAGATGTGGGGCAGGAGGTCCGGGGCAATGCCGGTCCCCGTGTCGCTCACCGTCAGGGTAATGGCCCGGTCAGGCGAACCGGAGAGCTGGCTCCGGAGGGCGTGTCCGTAGAGGTCCACCTCGGCCGTTGCGATCGTGATCCGTCCTCCGTGCGGCATGGCGTCGACGGCGTTGACGACCAGATTGGCGACGACCTGTGTGATCTGGGCAGGATCGGCTATGACCCTCGGAAGGCTCGGGGCCAGTCTCGTGACCAACTCCACGTTCTCCCGGACGAGCCGGCGCAGCAGCTTGTCCAGACCGGTAATGCACGACGACAGATCCAACGCCACGGGCTGGAGGATCTGCTGCCGGCTGAATGCCAGCAGTTGCTTGGTCAGGGCCGTCGCGCGGTCGGCCGCCTTGCGGAGCTCCTCCATATCCGAGCGGGCGCGGCTGCCGGCCGGCAGTCGGTCGGTGATGAGATCGGCGTACCCGAGTATGGCCGTGAGGAGGTTGTTGTAGTCGTGCGCGACGCCAGCAGCCAACCGGCCGACCGCCTCGAGCCGCTGCGCCGCGCGCAGGCTCTCCTCGCCGCGCTTCAAGGTCGCGGCCGCCCGCCGCCGCTCGGTGATGTCACACATCACGGAACACAGGCCGACCGGCTGGCCGCCCTCGGTCACCAGGATGGTCCTCACCTCGACACGGACGAGGCTGCCGTCCTTGCGGTGCAGCTCCTTCTCGTAGGGTTCGGAGACGCCCAATGGGAGGACCTGGTCCTTGACGATGGCGGATTCGAGAGAGCGCCACGCCTCCGGCGTGAGCTTGGCGCTGGACAGTGCCCGAAGTTCTCGGCGGGTGTAGCCGGTGAGCTCGCGGAAGGACAGGTTCGAGTCGGTAATGCGGCCCTCCAGGTCCGTCCGGATGTAGGCGTCCCGGAGGCTCAGGCGGAGGGCCCGGTACTGCGACCGGCGCCTGCGAAGCGCGCGCCTGACCTGGGCGATGGTCATGTGAGTCCCCCGGCGGCGGTTCCAGTGGGCCTGAGCCGCAGCGAGACTGGGTTGATGCACGAAACGCGCCGGACCCCGGGGTCCGGCGCACCCTCGTCTGGCCGGGAGATCCGTGTGACCGGCGTCCCGTCTGGCTGGGCGGGCCCGCCCAGCGTGTGTCAATACCGCACACGTGCGCAGGGCGCTAATCCCCGAGCGCTGCCCGGACCGCCGCGCTCAGGCCCGTGAGCGTGAAAGGCTTCTGGAGAAAGTGCGTGTCCTCGTCGAGCACGCCGCGGTGCGCGATGATGTCGGCGGTGTAGCCCGAAATGAACAGACGCTTGAGATCGGGGCGGTTCGCCGCCAACTGGTCCGCGAGGTCCCGCCCGTTCATTCCCGGCATGACGACATCCGAGACTAGGAGGTGAATGCGCTCGCCGGACGTCGAGGCAAACTGGAGTGCCTCGGCTGGGGATGCGGCCGTGAGGACGCGGTATCCGAGCCGCTCCAGCATGATGGCGGTCAAACGCAGGATGGCAGCCTCGTCTTCGACGACGAGCACGGTTTCACCTCGTCCGGCGGGGGGCGCAGCGGCGGGCTCCTCGACGCGCTCGTCAATCGGGCCGGCGGCCCGTGGCAGATAGACGGTGAACGTGGAGCCCTTGCCCGGCTCGCTGTACACGTTGATGAAGCCGTTGTTCTGCTTGACGATGCCGTAGACGGTCGCGAGGCCCAGACCCGTGCCCCTGCCGGGTTCCTTGGTGGTGAAGAACGGCTCGAAGATGCGGCTCAGCGTGTCTCTGTCCATGCCCGAGCCGGTGTCGCTGACCTTGAGGCGAACATACGCGCCTGGGACGAACCCGACCCGGCCGATACAATCCGCCTCGTCGAACACGACGTTGTCCGTCTCGATAGTGATGATGCCCACGTCGGTGACGGCGTCCCGGGCATTCACACAGAGATTGGCCAGGATCTGATCGAGCTGCGCCGGGTCGAGCATCACCGGCCACAGATGACCGGCCGGCAGCCATCGCAGGTCGATGTCCTCGCCGATGAGACGGCGCAGCATCTTCAGGACGGCTTCGACCGCGTCGTTCAGGTCGATCGTCCTGGGCGTGACCGGCTGCCGGCGGGCGAAGGCAAGCAACTGCTGCGTCACCCGCACGGAGCGCGTGGCGGCCTCGAGGACGGCCTGCAGGTTCTCGTGCGCCGGGTCGCACGCGGGGACGGCGTTCAGGGCGAGTTCGGCGTGACCGAGAATCACGCTGAGCATGTTGTTGTAGTCGTGGGCCACGCCACCTGCCAGACGCCCCACCGACTCCATCTTCTGCGCCTCACGAAACTGTTCTTCGAGCTTCCGGCGCTCCGTCACGTCCTCCCCGGCGCTCAACGCCCCGATGACGGCGCCGGTCTCGTCGGTCAAACGGACGTTGTGCCACGAGACGAGCCGTTCGTGGCCGTCACGTGTCACGACTGGATTCTCGTGCCGGACGAGCGAGTCCTCGCGTCCGGCGAGCCACCTCACGAAACTGACACGAAGGTCCTGGCGAACCCCGGCGGGGACGCACGTCTCAAACCAGTCCTGGCCGACCGGGTCGACCTCGTCGAATCCAAGAACCCTCCTCCCAGTACGGTTGAGCAGCGTGATCTCGCCGCGGTCGTTCAACACCACCAGGATGACGTCAACCACGTCCAGGTACAGCTGCGACCGATCCCGCTCCGCCCGCAGGTCGGCCTCGACCTGCTTGCGGGCCGTGATGTCGGTCATGACGCCCTCATAGCACACGACCTGGCCGCTCGCATCGCGGATCGCGCGAGCGCTCTCCGCCACCCAGAACGGCTGCCCGTCTCGGCGGACGAGCTGGAACTCCACGTTCTGTAGAGCACCGGCTTCCATCAGTCGTACGAACTCGTCGCGCCGGGCCGGATCGGCATAGAATTCGCGCCCGACGTCCTGCACCGAGTCGATCAGCTCCTCCGGGCTTGCGTAGCCGAACATGTGCGCCAGCGCCGGGTTGACCATCAGCAGGCGGCCGTCGGGCGTGCTCTGGAAGATCCCGGCGACCGCGTGCTCGACAAGCCCGCGGTAGCGGGCCTCGGATTCGCTCAGCGCCTGTTCCACCCGGGCGCGGTCCACGATCTCCCAGGTCGTGTCCGCAAGCGAGGCCACGGTGTCAAGGTCCCGCTCCGTGTAGTCCGTGGCCTTGTTGCCGGCACCCACGATCGCGACAACCCTGCCGCGGCGCATCACCGGCACGACCAGCTCGCGCACGAGGGCGGCGTGCCCGTTGGCCAGTCCCTTACCGTCGGGCAGCGACGCTTGGGTGTTGTGGATGATCGGCCGCCTCTCGCGCAGGCAGTCGGCCCAGACGCCCGGCCAGTCGAGATCGTCGTGCTGGCCCTGGCCCTCGGCCTGACGGAACTCCAGCCGCGTCCGCGCGGACCACTGCTGCAGCGAAATCGTCCGCTCGTCGGGCCCGACGAAGTGATAGAACCCGATGGGACTGAGCACGAGCGTGCCGATCTCGTCCAGCGCCTTGGTGAGCAGCTCGTCCAGCGTATGCGTGGTGGCGTACTCCAGCAGGGTCAGCCGCGCGTGGAGCAGGCGCTGCCGTCGCCGTTCGTCACTCTGATCGCGAAAGACCAGGACGACGCCGATGATGCCGCCAGTCTCACCGCGAATCGGTGCAGCCGAATCGGCGATGGGCCGCTCGGTGCCGTCCCGGGCAATGAGGAGCGTGTGGTTGGCCAGGCCCACGACGAATCCACTGCGCAGGACTCGACCGACCGGATCTTCAGCCGGCTCGCGGGTCGTCTCGCCGACGATCCGAAAGACGTCGGCCAGCGGCCGGCCCGCCGCCTCCGCCTGAGTCCACCCGGTCAACGATTCGGCGACCGGATTGAGCAGCTCCACACAACCGCCCGCATCGGTCGTAATCACGCCGTCGCCGATCGACTGCAAGGTCACGCCGTGCCGCTCGAGGGCCGCGCGCCGGGCCGCTTCCAACTCGAGCAGGGACTCCAGGTGGTCCCGCTCCCGGTGCCGCCAGATGGCCAGCCCGCTCGCGATCGTCAGTCCCACCAGGCCCACCATGAGCGCAATGACGAGCCCGGCACGCTGGCGCCAGGCAGAGAGGATCTCCGCCTCGTCGATCTTGGAGATCACGAACCACGGCGTGCCTGCCACCGGGAAGACGGCGGCCAACACCTCGACGCCGCGGTAGTCCGGTCCGGCCACGTTGCCCGTGCGACCCCGGATGGCGAGCGCGGCCGGCAACGGCGACGCGATGGGAAAGCGCAACGCGAGGGCGGTGCCCTTCCGGTGACGCAGCTCGTTGAGGAAGAGAACCTCGCCGCCAGCACGGCGCGCGAGGAGCGTCTCGGCGGAAGCACTCGGCGCAGGCCAGGCCTCGAGGTAGGGATAGAGGAACTCATTCGCATCGGACAGGAACGCGATGGCGCCGGCGTGACCCGAGGCGCCGGCGGCGCGGATGGGCGCAATCCAGGTGAGGTGCGGGGCGTCGAGCAAGCCACACACATGAAGGTCAACGACAGCCGGCGCCTGGGAGCCCAGTGCGGCACGAAGCCCGGCCTCGAACTCGGCGCCCCCTTCGCTGTGGCCGGTGAAACTGAAGAGGACATGTCCCCCGGCGTCCACGACCATGATGTCGCGCCAGACGTTGCGCTTTCTGACCGATTCGAGCCTGGCACGGAGCGCGGAACTTAGTCCCTGGTGCGGATCGGCCAGAAACCGCCCTACCTCGGCGGCCAGCAACGGGTCCTCCGCGATGGCGGCCGTGTCGGCCGTGCGCTCGGCTCGCCAGGCGGCAATACCCTCCGCCTTGAGCCGACCGACTGCGAGCACCGCTGCCTCGGCTTCGTACCGCTCCGCCGCAGCCTCGCTCCAGAGGTACACAGCACCGCCGCCGATGATCGCCGCGACGATCACCCCAAGGACGGCGGCTACCCGCCGGCGTAGGGGGCGGCGCGAGGGAGCCGGCATGGGACCTGGCACAGGGTCAGGGGCGTTGGGACAGGCATACGACACTGCGACACATCATACCGCCTACTTGCACACGAACCTCCCCGGATTGCACAGTCTCTTCAGGCCCATTCCCACGGGGCCTCGCCCCGCCACCATCCAGCGCCACCGGACACGACGTCGGTCTCGGTGCCGTCTTCGACAGGATGGTCCGCCTGATCGGGCGTGATTGCGAGTGCCTGCCTGCCGCGACGCACGGCCGGTGCGCGAGACGGATCACGCCGTCGCGGCGCGCTTGGTGGTAGCCAAGCGGGTGGCTCGGACGTCGGCAAGAGCGTGCCCTGTTTCAGGATTGGGACCGGCGGGGTCGGCGGAGTGCATGGCACCGGGTCCGATCCTGCTACGATGGAGCGGCGTCCTGACGCGCATCCGCCGCGAGGGAGAGCGGCGCCGGGCGACAAACGCCCTGGGGGATCCGAACATGGACCTAGCGACCACCGCCGCCCTGTTTCGCCACGATGCGTGGGCCAACGAACGGATGCTCGCCGCCGCGTCGCACCTCGCTCTGGCCGACTTCGTGCGGAACCTCAAGAGCAGCCACGCATCGATTCGCGACACGCTCGTCCACATCGTCTGGGCCGAGTGGATCTGGCTGCAGCGCTGGAAGGGGATGTCGCCGGCCCTGGTCTTCTCACCGGCCGACTTCCCCGACGTTCACACGCTGCACGAGCGCCACATTGCGGTCGAGGCGGAACGGTCCGCCTTCCTCGAGGGCCTGACCGAAGACGGGCTGCGCGAGGTCGTGGAGTACCGGAACCTCAGGGGCGAAACCTGGCGCTATCCGCTCTGGCAGCAGATCCACCACGTGCTGAACCACTCGGCGCACCATCGCGGCCAGGTGGGAACGATGCTCCGCCAGGTGGGTGCGGTGTGTCCCGAGACCGACCTGCTGGTCTACTACGACGCCGGGGGACAGTGAAGGCCGCCCGAGCGATCCCTTGACCGGGGAGTGTCGATGCCGCTCACGTCGAGCCGGCCCATCTCGCGCGCAACCAGGGCGGGGGGCGCCTCCGTCGATCAGCGCGTGCCGATCACGACGGCCTCTTCGAGCACTCCCAGCGCACCTCCCACCAGATCGCGCGTCTGCCAGAGGCTGCGAATCCCCTGGGGCGTGGCGATCGCCGCGTCCAAGGGAATGAGCGACAGCCGGATTGCGGACTCGCGGGCATCACCGAAGCCCGGAGCGTTGTAGTCCACAAGCGGGTTCGACACGTAGAACCGGGTGAGTTCACCGGCGTCGTAGCCCGCCAGCGCGACGAAGTGTCCGTGATGGCGCGTGTACTGCCACGTCTTGCTGTTGCCGTCCCATCCGACCTGGTACCAGCCGAACAGCAACACGACCGCACGGTCCTTGTCGATCCAGTCGCGCAGCTCCGTGGGTTGCGGTGCCCGCTTCTCGCGGGTATCGGTCGCGTGGATGCCGACCCGCCAGATCCAGTCGACCGGGTAGCCGCCTTCCTGCACGAACCGCTTCGCGCACGCGACGATCCTGAAACTCGTGGTGCCTTCGTTCGGGATCACGCCGCACGCCTTGAATGCGGCCCGGACCGCATCCTCGTTGGTCGAGCCCGCGGGCACCGACTTCGTCATGATCCCAGGGAAAGACGGCTGGCGGGTGTGGCGCAGGTAGAGCAAGACGTTCGCGGTCGATGCCGCGCCGCAGATGTTGCTGCTGCCGTCAGCGGAGAAGAGGTTCCCGAAACGCTGGTCGAGCTGGTACATGTTCCGCAGCGGACGAACGACAGGGCGCTCCGCCCGCGCCGCCGCGACGTGGATGGGCCTCGGGATCGCCTGGTAGCGTCCCACGCGGACGAGAGACTCCTGCGCGGGGAGTTCGAAGGGGGGAGCGACCATCCGCTGGGGAGGAACGGTCGGGCGGACGACCTGGGACTGAGGCGCCGGCCCGCCCGACAGTCCGGCGACCATGGCCGGCACCCAGCAGCTCGTGAACAGCGCGAACACTCCGGACCGACCGAACGGGAGAGACATAGGTGGCACCTCCGTCATACTCGGGGGCGACCTGGTCCTTCGATGCGCAAGGATGGCAGCGTACCTGCCCCCTCAGGACTGAGTGGAGAGCAGATCCGACCACGTTCGGCGGGACCGATTCGTGGCCGTACTTGCGAGTCGAAGCACCCAGGCACTGTGCGCGGCGGACGCCGGGATGTCAAGCCGCACGCCGTGCCCGCCCGGAAGGAGGCGAACCTGCCGACTACCGGATCAGGTGGAACGCCGTCTGGCGCCGGTCGAGAAAGTACATGCCGATTCTCGTCAACACCGCGTCCTGCTCGAGGGCGATCCGCACCTCCTGGTTGCCCCACTCCGTCACGTCCGCCCGGTTGTTCAGTTCGATCGAGTGGACCGTGCCGGCAGCCAGCCGGTAGTCGCCCTCGCCCGGCACCCCGTCCTGCTTGTCGACCATGCCGACCGGCGAGCCCGCCGCGTGGCCGTGCACGCCGAGTGGATGCGAGTAGATGCTCGGCCGCAGGCCCTCGGCTCTCGCCCGCTTCAGGGCCGAGGCCAGCACCTCATTCCCGGTGCGGCCGGGCTTCATCTCTTCGATGTGGATGTCCTGCAGCCGGTTGGCCAGCGCGAGGGCCTTTTTCAGGCCGGCAGGCGCATCCGTCTCGCCTTCCTTGAGCACGTACGCCTGCTGCTGCGTGTCGGTGCACAGGTTCAGGTAGGCGATGCCGAAGTCGATGTGAAGCAGGTCGCCGCGCTGGATCACGGGGCTGTTCTTGAAGGGGCTGTCCTTTGGCCGCTGAATCGAGACCGACGTCTGGAACCAGTTGGCGAACCCGAGCTGGCGTGAGCGTTCGCGCGTCCACCACACGACGTCCTCGGTCGTCGTCACGCCCGGCGTGATCACCCGGTTCGAGAACGCCTCGCCGATGATCGCGTGGGCGATGGCCGCGATCTGCGGGTAGACCGCGAGTTCTTCGGCCGTCCGCCGCTCGAGGACGCGCACGGCGAGCCGGCTGGCCGATGTCAGCCGCCTCGCGTACTCGGGGCCGATGGCGGCGACGAGCCTGGTCTTGAGCGACGAGGTCAGGCCGTCGCCGTACTTGTCGGTCTCCGATTCGTTGACGGCGATGACCTTCGGGTCGCGCTCGCGGATGATCTCGGCCAAACGCGCCCACTGGTCCATCTTCGAGGGATCCCACGCGCTCTTCCACCAGTCTCCCATTTGGCGGAAGTTCACCGAAAAGCGCTCGACGCCTGCGGTCCCGCGGTCGTGGAAGACGAGGATCTGCAGCCGGCTCGCGTAGAGCGCCGTGAACGGGACGAGCGAGAAGTAGACAGGATCCTCGTTGTTCTCGCGGCAGATGATCAGCCAGAAGTCGATGCCTTCCTCTCGCATGATTTCGGGGACGATCTGCTCGAGCCGGACCTTGAGCGACGCGTTGAAAAAGGCGTTCTGTTCCCGCAACGTCAGAATGTGCGGAATCTGGCTGCCGGCGGACGCAATCACGGCGCCGGGGTCCGGAGCCGCGGACACGGGGACGACCGCCGGCGCAGCGAACAGCAGACCGAGGACACCGAACACGGGGATCGGGAATCGCATCTCGAACTCTCCACGCGGGGGCGGTGCACTGGGAGTATAGCAGCAGCCTGTGAGACAATCGTGACACATAACGTTCGAGACTTGAGGAGCGGGGCCGTCGTGGGGACGCTGCGTTGTTCGACAGGGTGTTGGCGCGCGTACCAGACGTGCCGCCGACGGCCGGAGATGAACTCCCTCCCACTGTCAGACGGCAGGCTATCAAGGCGCTGCAGCCGACGAGCCGCGCCCGGCGTGGGGCCAGGGCGAGAAGACGACGACGCCCGGCTCGCGGCTGAGCGCCAGCCGTTATGCCACGTATCTGAGACGATCGAGAGGAACTGCTGGTGTTTGACAGGCGTCGCGCTGCAGGATGTCGCGCGCACGCAGCGGACCGGCTACTCGGCCGGGGAATTCAGCCGCTGCCGGCAGGCGCTCATGAAGGAGGCCGGGAACCAGCGAGGAGTGAGCCATGACCCGAAGACCTGTTACCACCCTTGTGACCGCGGCGATTGTCGCAATGCTGGCTGTCGCATACCTCGCCGCCTATCCGACCATCTATCCGACCGGGACCACCATCTACAAGCCAGGTGAGGCCTACGGCTCCTACATCCTCATCTCGGACCACTCCACGACCGGGAACCACCCCGACCCCAAGGTCAGGGCCAAGAGCGAGTTCCCTGACGACATCCGGCTCATCAACATGAACGGTCGGGTTGTGCACACCTGGAAGGTGGCCCCGAACTTCAACAAGCGGAGCCGGCTGCGGTCGGATGGCCACCTGCTCTACGCCGGGCCCGACAAGACCATCTTCGAGTACGACTGGGATGGGCGCGTCGTGTGGAAGCACCAGGGCATCGGGTCCATCAACGACCTCCGCTGGCTGCCCAACGACAACCGGCTGCTCATTGCACACGAGCCGATCCCCGAAAAGTACCAACGGCAGGTCCAGGACGTGGAGATCGCCCCCTGGTGGCCGCTTCGCAAGAGGGGCAGCGAGGAAGCGCAGCTGAGCGCCGACATCTACGAGGTGAGTCCGGCCGGCAAGGTGGTGTGGGAATGGCACGCCTACCAGCACCTCGATCTCAACCGGTTCTCACCCGCCACGCCCCCCGGCGACTGGCTCCACGTGAACTCCATCGCCCCGCTGCCGGAGAACAAGTGGTACGACGGCGGCGACGCCAGGTTCAAGCCCGGCAACATCCTGGTCAATGCCAGAAACATCGACACGGTATACATCGTGGACAAGGAGACCGGGAAGGTGGTCTGGGAAGCCACCCACACGTACAAGGGCGGGATGGCTCACTGCCACGAGCCCGAGATGATCGAGAAGGGGCTCCCCGGCGAGGGCCACATCATCCTGTTCGACAACGGCCTCTTCACCAGAAACCGGGAGCACACCGGACAGACCTTCATCATCGAACTCAACCCGGTGACGAAGGAGGTGGTGTGGAAGTACGAGACGGAAGGCTACTCGAACATGAAATTCTTCAGCAAGACGATGGGATCGCAGAAGCGGCTGCCCAACGGCAACACCTTCATCGCCGAGGATAACACCGGTCGGCTCTTCCAGGTGAAGCCCGACGGCGACATCGTCTGGGAATTCGTCAATCGAGGCGGGACCACCCGGCCGTCGCCTGTTCCTTACGACTTCACCCCGCAACTGCGGGCCCTGCCCCGGCCCGAGGAGCTGTCGGTCACGCCTCCCAACAACCTGGAGTGGCACCTCGAGCCCGACGCCCTGAGGAAGAGATGAGGCCTTCGATGTGCGCGAGTCTGGGCCGCCGGTCGGCGCCGCGCGGGCCCGGAAAGGAACCTTCCTGCCCGCGAATTCGTTGATCACAGAGAACACCCTGGAGCGCTCATGGCCGCCATTGTGTCCGATCTGCGCCACGCCATCCGCCTGCTCGCGAAGACCCCGGGATTCACCGCCGTCGCCGTGCTGATCCTCGCCCTCGGCATCGGCCTCAACACGGCCGTCTTCACGCTGGTGAACTCGCTCGTGCTACGGCCGCGGCCGGGCAGCGACCAGCCGGGCGAGGTGGTGGGCCTGTACAACTACGACACCTCGCGGCCCGATCAGTACCGCGAGTTCTCGTACCCGGCCTACCGCGACATCCGCGAACAGAACCAGGCGTTTCTCGACGTCACGGCCGTCGGCGCGGGGCTCGTGGGCCTCGGTGAGGCCGAGCTGACGCGCCGCGTGTTCGCCTTCCAAGTCGGCGCGAACTACTTCTCGACCTTCGGCGTGCGGCCCGCGTTGGGCCGGGCCTTCCTGCCGGAGGAAGAAGCGCCGGGCGCCCAGCGCCAGGTCGTCATCCTGAGCGACGAGTACTGGCGCAAGACCGGGGCGGATCCCGACGTGCTGGGCACGACGCTGCGGGTGAACACGCGCGAGTACACGGTGGTGGGCGTCGCGCCGCGCGGCTTCGGCGGTCCGAGCGCAGTCATCGCACCGGCTGTCTACCTGCCGCTGGGCGTGTACGAAAGCGTGACCGGCGACGTCTTCCGCCAGGGCGCCCACTCCCGCCTCGACGATCGCGCGAATGCCACGCTCCTGCTTTTCGCGCGCCTGAGGCCCGGCATGTCGATACCGGCGGCCGAGTCGTCGTTGAAGCCGCTGGCCGCCCGGCTCGAAGAGGCGTATCCCGGTGAGCACCGGCACCTCGGCATCCGGGTGCGCCCGCTCTCGCGCGCCAGCATCGGCAGCAGCCCGCAGAGCGACGACTTCTTCGGCCTGTCGGCGCTGTTGCTCGGCACCTCCGTCCTCGTGCTCGTGATTGCTTGCATGAACCTCGCGAACATGCTGCTGGCCCGCGCCTCGGCCCGCCGCCGCGAATTCGCCATCCGCCTGGCTATCGGGGCGAGCGGCAGCCGGGTCTTCCGGCAGTTGTTCGTCGAGGGCCTCGTCCTGTCGCTTGCGGGAAGCGCGGCCGGGCTCCTGCTCACCTCCTGGGCCATCCAGGCGTTCACGGCCACGATCGCCCCGATGCTCCCGCTGATGGTCATGATCGACGCGCGGCCCGACGCGCGCGTGCTGGCTACCACCCTGGGACTGGCCCTCCTCAGCACCCTCGCCTTCAGCCTCGGCCCGGCGCTGTCGCTGGCGCGCACCGACATGGTCACCGAGATCAAGGAAGGCGAGCGCTCAGGTCCCCAGGGGCCTCGCCGGTGGTTCAACTTCCGCCACGCCCTGGTGGTGGGCCAGATCGCGCTGTCGATGACGCTGCTGACGGCGGCCGGCCTGTTCGTGCGGGGCGCCATCAACGCGTCGCACGCGGACCCGGGTTTCTCGCTGGACCGCAGCCTCATCGTGACGGTTGACCCGGGTCTGGCGGGTATCGACGAAGAGCGCGGGCGCGCCTTCTACGCGCGCGTGCTCGAGCGCGTGCGGGCCCTACCGGGCGTGCCGGCAGCCAGCCTCGCGTCGGTCGCGCCCTTCGGCGACTTCACCGAGGGCCGCAGCGTGCGCAAGGTGGGGGATCGGCCGGCGGGTGACGAGAGCGCCGCGCAGGGCGACGGCTCGTCGGTCTCGTGGGGATCGAGCAGCGGGCCGGCCGACGCCCGCGATGGCATCGGCGCCGCCCATTACATCGTCGGCAGCGGCTATTTCGAGACACTCGGGATCCCGATCCGGCGCGGGCGCGGATTCAGCCAGGCCGAGGAAGCGTCGTCCGATGGCCCGCGAGTGGCCATCATCGACGAGCCACTGGCGACACGGTTGTTCCCGGAGGGTGACGCGATCGGCCAGCACATCTACTTCCCGGGCCGCGAGGCCGCGGACGCCGACGTCCTGGAGGTGGTTGGCATCGCCGGCGGCACGCGGCACAGCCTGTTCGACAAATCGCCCGTGCCGCACGTGTTCGTGCCATCGGGCCAGCGCTACCGGTCGGCCATGCACCTGCACCTGCGCGTCGAGTCCGCCACGCTCGAGGGGCAGGCGGCCGTGCTGCGCGCCGTGCGCCGGGAGATTCGCGCCGCTGACGGCCGCGTGCCGATCCTCACCATGTCGACGATGGGGGAGTTCCGGGATCGGAGCTTGTCGTCAGGCCTCGTGCGGGCCGGGGCGAACTTGTTTGCCGTGTTCGGCGGTCTGGCCGTCGTGCTCGCGGTGATCGGGATCTACGGCGTGCGCGCGTATCTCGTGTCGCGCCGCACGCGCGAGATCGGGATCCGCATTGCGCTGGGGGCGACCGCTCCGGGTATCCTGTGGCTCGTGGTGCGCGAGGGGGCCCGGCTCGTGGCCATGGGCCTGGGGATCGGTCTCATGCTGTCGCTGGGCACCGGCCTCGCGCTGGCGAGCGCCCTCTACGACGTGAGCCCGTTCGATCCGTGGGTATTCTCGATTGCGCCTGCGCTGCTGGCGCTTTCCGCGCTTGCGGCATGCTACGTGCCCGCGCGGCGCGCCGCGCGGCTGTCGCCCGTGCGCGCGCTCAGGGCAGAGTAGGGGGTGAACGCGGCCCTACGGCGCCGCCATTCCCTCCCCGCCTGACGCAGCCGAGTTCCGACGCCTGCGGCATCCCGTCGGCCCCGCGGCGGTGCGACTTGCCGCGACCGCCGGGCTTGACGGGCCGTCAGGGCTGCCCGATGATGGGGCCTTCCTGGAGAGACAGTCGCAATGGCCGATGTCCTGCACGACGTCCTGCATGAGCAGTTGACCTCCCGCCGGCTCCAGCTGCAGGTGGCTCTCGAGCGGCCGCAGGCGCCCGCGGAGCTGCGGGGGCTGCTCGGCGAAGTCGATGCGGCACTCGACCGCATGAGCCATGGCGTGTACGGGTTGTGCGAGTCGTGTGGAGACGCCATAGAGGGAGACCGACTGCTGGCGGATCCGGTCCTACGCTTCTGTCTGGATCACCTGACGACGGCCCAGCAGGAGGCCTTGCAGCGGGACCTGGAGCTGGCGGCCCGCGTGCAGCGGGGCCTGCTGCCGGCCTCGTCGCTGCAGGTGCCGGGATGGAGCTTCGCGTACGAATATCACCCGGCTGGCATCGTCAGTGGAGACTACTGCGACGTGCTGCCATGCTCCTCCGGCGACGCCTACTTCCTGCTGGGCGACATCGCCGGAAAAGGCGTGGCGGCCTCGATGCAGATGACGCAGCTGCACGCGATGTTCCGCTCGCTCATTCCAATCGGCCTGGCGCTGAGCGATCTGGTCGAACGGGTGAGCGCGATCTTCTGCGACAGCAAGCTGCCGAGCCACTATGCGACGCTGGCGTGCACTCGCGCGACGTCGGCCGGCGACGTGGAGATCTGCAATGCGGGCCATCTCCCGGTGCTTCTGGTGCGGCCGGAAGGTGTGACGCGCCTCGAGTCGAACAGCCTGCCCATCGGTATGTTCTGCACGACGAGCTACGTCACGAACCGCGCGACGCTGCGCTCCGGTGACACGCTGGTCTTCTTCACGGACGGACTCTCCGAAGCGGAGAATGCGGACGGCGGAGAGTTCGGCGTCGAGCGCATCGAGGAGCTGTGCTCGGCGCTGGCCGCATCCGATCCTGCAGCGATGGCGCGGTCGCTGGCGGAGTCGTCTCGGCGCTTCAGTCTCGGCACGGCGCAACCGGACGACGTCACCATCCTCGCCGTGAGACGCGCCTGACCGGAGGCCATCGAGACTACCGCGCCGGACAGCCGCGAACACCTACAAAGGGTCTCGTAGGCGGGCGGCTCCGGGTTGAGTGCCGGCGATCCTAGTGCCCTGGAACCGTGATGCCTCACACAATTCCCGGGCGGGGCATCCCGCCTGGCGGCGTTGCTCCTCCCTCACATACCGGGAGTATGCTCAGTCGTCGCGCCTTGCCAGCCGGGCGCCGCGCT
>JBFMFH010000117.1:0-38124 GCA_040752275.1 Acidobacteriota bacterium | reverse complement strand
GGGCGAGAGAAGCAGGAGATGACCAAGCGCCTCCTGCGACGCCTCCGCGACCTGGGCGTCAACGTCGAGGTCAAGGCCGCGTAGCCTCGCGGCTGGCTGCGGCGGGTGGTTTCTCTTTAGAGCGGGACAAGCGCGGGGGTGGTCGGGCACAGCGGAAGCGGAGAGGGGGTGGTCGGGCCGCGGTTCCGCCGGGGAGGACGAGCTTCACTCGGCCACTGGCCTCGATGGTGGACAGTCCCGCCTGGCATGTCAATGTTTCCGGGGTCCGGCCAGAGGCACTGTTCTTGCAGCCTGCAGTTGATTGCCGGCGTCTCCAGGAGACTCCTCATGCGCGTCAGAACAGCTCTTCTCGTCACCGTCTTTGCCTGTGGCGGGTTGCTCACCGTCGGATCCGCTTCCACCGACGCTCAGCCGCGCGGGCGGGGCAGGCCCGCTACGCGTCCGGTTGTGGTCAGATCGCCTCAGCCTCGACCGGTCGTCCACGTCGGCATCGGGTTCGCCCGCGGCTATTACCGCCCCGCCTATTTCTACTCGCCCTGGGGTTGGTACCCGTGGTACCCGTACGAGCTGTACGGCTGGTATCCCTACGGCTCCTACGGGCCCTACGGGCAGTTCGGGCCGTTCGGGCCGTTTGGCTACTATCGCTACCACGGCTACAACGGCAGTTCGCTCAAGATCGAGGTCCAGCCGAAGGACGCCGAGGTCTTTGTCGACGGTCACCGGGCGGGCCTCGTCGATCAGTTTGACGGCTTCTTCCAGCGTCTGACCGTCGAGGCGGGCGGGCACGACATCACCCTCTACAAGGCTGGATACCGGACGGTCACGCAGAACCTCTACCTGCAGCCTGGGGAGACCTTCAAGCTGAAGTACCTGATGGAGCCGCTCGGACCGGGAGAGATGGCCGAGCCGCCACCCGAGCCGCGGCCCGACCCGGAGCCGCAGCCCGCCCCAGAGCCGCAACCCGCGCCGGGGCCGCGCGGGAGATGGCCTGTCGCGCCCCGCGAACCGCGACCAGGGGAAGAGCCCGTGCCGCCGCCGGCGCCGCGGGTCGAGGCCGAGTCACGGTTCGGACAGGTGGCTCTCCGCGTCCAGCCAGAGGGCGCACAGGTTTTGATCGACGGCGAGGCCTGGCAGAGCCCGCGGGGCGTGGATCGACTGGTCGTCCACTTGCCGGTCGGCATCCACAAGCTCGAGGTGCGAAAGGACGGCTACGAGCCGTTCGTCGCCCAGTTTGAGATCAAGCCTGGCGAGACGACAGCCCTGAACATCAGCCTCGTGGGCATCCAATAGACGCGACGCCTCACCGCAGAGTCCTCGGGACCCGCGTCCCGGGACTCTGCGGGCGATTCCCTGTTCCAGTTCGCTGCCAGGCTTGGTAGATTCAAGGCCGGCGGGCCCTCGCCCGGTTTCGAACGAGGGAATGATGCTGGCTGAAGGTCACCAGAACCCTGTTGATGCGTTCCTGACTGTCTGGGAGAGCGCTCGCGCGGCGGCACCAGACGGCGTCGACCCGACCACGGTCGCATTGGCCAGCGCCGACGTGCGCGGCCGGCCATCGGTGCGGATGGTGCTGCTGAAGGGCGCCGACCAGAACGGGTTCGTCTTCTACACCAACTTCGCCAGCCGCAAGGGCCGTGAATTGGACGCGAACCCACACGGGGCTTTGTGCTTCTTCTGGCCCTGGCTCAAGCTCCAGGTTCGGGTCGAAGGCATGGTCGAACGGGTTGGCGACGCCGAGGCCGATGAGTACTTTGCTTCGCGTCCGCGCGGGAGCCAGCTCGGGGCCTGGGCGTCGCAGCAGAGCTGGCCGATTGAGTCTCGCGAGCGCCTGGAGGCGAACTTCGTGGCTGTCGAATCACGCTTTCAGGGCCAGATTGTGCCGCGCCCGCACTTCTGGGGTGGCTTCCGGCTCGTTCCCGACCGTGTCGAGTTCTGGCAGGAGCATGCGTTCCGCATGCACGACCGCCTCGCCTTCACGCGCACGAGCACCGGTTGGAGGCGTGAACGACTCCAGCCGTAGTCGCGCGATACGAACCGCTCCGAGTGCGCCCGACAGGCCCCGGGGCGCGACGGCCAGCCGGGCGGTGAACGGCTGCCAGGATGTTCGCCCGAGCGCCGGGGCTCGATCAGGCTGGGGCGCCAACGCCGACCGCATACAGGAAGACCGCCACGAAGTGAAACACGCTGCCCGCCAGCACGAACACGTGCCAGATGGCGTGGCTGTAGCGCAGTCGTTCCCACGCGAAGAAGGCCACGCCGGCGGTGTACGCCACGCCGCCAGCTCCGAGCCAGGCGATGCCAGCAGGCGGAATCTGCGTGAGGACCGGTCTCACCGCCACCAGCACGCTCCAGCCCATCACGACGTAGAGGGTTGTCGAGAGGATAGGCCACCGCGTGCCGAACACCGACTTTGATGTCACCCCGAGCACCGCGACGCCCCACACGACGCCAAGCAGGGTCCACCCCCAGGGCCCTCTCAGGTTCACGAGCGTGAACGGTGTGTAGGTGCCAGCAATGAGCAGGAAGATGGCGGAGTGGTCGAGCACCCGGAACACGCGGCGGGCGCGCGTCCGGGACAGGGAGTGGTAGAGGGTCGAGGCTGTGTACATGAGGACCAGCGTCGTCCCATAGATGGCGCATCCGACGATACGCCACGGGTCACGAGTCTCGGCCGCCGCCACCACAAGCGCCACCAGGCCAACGAGGCTGGCCACCAATCCCACGCCGTGTGTCAGGGCATGGGCCACTTCTTCACCGAGACTCCACTCGCGCCGCTGTCCCATCAGCGTGATTCTACCCTCCTCGGCCACCGTTCCGGGGCCGCCACGCCGATCGGCGTGGTCGCAGTCGGTGAGACATCGCGGCCGCACCGAACGAGGATGCGAGCCGCGGCCGTTCGGGACGTCGATGATCCGTCAAGATCCCCGCCCTCGCGGGGATGACAATGAGGTTGGTCCGCTCCAGGTTGGGTGCCGGTCCTCCCGGGTACAATGTGGTGTCCTTGGAGTGCGCGTGAGTCTTGCAGGAGACAGCGATGGCCATCATTCTTGACGGATCCGGTCTGACGATCGAGAAGCTGGTGAAGATCGCCCGGGAAGGAGAGCACGTCGAACTCGATTCGGCAGCCGTGGGGCGGATCGACCGGTGCCGCGAGATGCTCGAGCAGAAGCTCGCCGCCCGCGAGACGATGTACGGCACGAACACGGGCATCGGTGAGTTCTCCGAAGTCATTCTCAGCGACGACCAGGTCAAGGAGTTCCAACGCTACCTCGTCTACAACCACGCGGCGGGAATCGGCGATCCGGCGCCAGTGGAGCACGTCCGAGCGGCTCTTGCCAGCCGGGCGAATGTCCACGCCCACGGCAATTCCGGCTGCCGTTCGATCATCCCGCTCACTTATGTCGAGATGCTGAACAAGGGCGTCACACCCGTCGTGTGTCAGAAGGGCTCCGTCGGAGCGTCCGGCGATCTGGCTCCGATGGCGCAGGCCGCGCTCCTCCTCATGGGTGAAGGCGAGGCGTTCTACCGGGGCGAGCGGCTGCCGGGAGCGGAAGCCATGCGGCGCGCCGGCATTCCGGTCCCGGGGTTGCAGGCGCGCGATGGACTGGCGGCCATCAACGGCTCCAACGTGCTGACGGCGATGTCCGCGCTGCACGTGTTCGACATGGAGCGCTGGCTGAAGCAGGCGGAGATCGCGGCGGCCATGTCGATCGAGGCGTTGCTCGGCAACCTCCGGCCGTACCATGCGACACTCCACGAGTTGCGTGGCTTCCCAGGCGCCATCGCGTCCGCCCGCAACATCATGAAGGTGATCGACGGTTCGGACCTGATGGCGGGCAGGATGAAGACCAAGGTGCAGGACGCGTACTCGATGCGCTCGACGCCACAGGTCATTGGCGCCGCCCGCGACGCGGTGGCTTGGGCCCGCACGCAGGTCGAAACCGAGCTCAACGGCGTCGCCGACAACCCGATCTTCGTCCCGGAGCTCAATCTCACGCTCACCGGCGCGAACTTCCAGGGCACGCCGGTCTCCCTGCCGATGGATCTGGCCGGTGCGGCAATCACGATGGTATCGGTGCTCTCGGAGCGACGCATGAACAGGCTGACCAACCCGGTGCTCTCACAGGGCCTGCCGGACTTCCTTGCCCACGATCCAGGCTTCTACTCAGGGATGATGCTCAGCCAGTACACCGCGGATCATCTGATCGTCGAGCAGCGCATTCTGTCGATGCCCGCGTCCATTCAGTCGATTCCGGCCGCCGCCGACCAGGAGGACTTCGTCTCGATGGGCATGAATACGGCCATCAAGAACGGCCAGATCCTGGACAACGCGTACGGCATTCTCGGCATCGAGTTCATGGCTGCGGCGCAGGCCCTGGACTTCCGGACCTTCACGTCGGGACGCGGCACTCAGAAGGCGCGCGAGGTGATCAGGCGGCACGTGACGCACCTCGACGTGGATCGGCCGCTCTACAACGACCACAATGCAATGAAAGCGCTCGTGAAGTCGGGCGAGATTCTCGCGGAAGTCGAGGCGCTGGTCGGCCGCCTCGATTGAAGTCGCGTCGCATGTGCGACCCGCCTTCCCGCGACGCCCGTCGCCCGACGGCAGCAGCGCCATGCTCGCGCCACCGCTTCTCTCTACCGTCTACGGTCTACCGTCTCCTGTCTTCTGTCCCCTGTCCCCTGTCTTCTGTCTTCCGTCTTCCGTCTTCCGTCTTCCGTCCTACCCCACGAACTTGTACCCCAACCCGTGCACCGTCAGGATGTACTGAGGGTGCTTGGGATTGGGTTCGATCTTCTGGCGGAGCCAGGCCACGTGCACGTCCACGGTGCGCGTGGCGGGCATCGACCGGTAGCCCCAGACCTCATTGAGCAGCTGCTCGCGGCTGAGCGTCGTGCCCCGGTGCTCCGTGAAGAACTTGAGCAGGAGGAACTCACGCGCCGAGAGATCGAGCGGCACGCCGGCGCGGGTGACTTCCGTCGTTCGCGGGTCCAGGACGATGTCGCCGAAGTGGTACTGCGGCACGCCCGTCATTGTCGCCACCGCACGCCGGACCTGGACCTCGATGCGCGCCAGCAGCTCCAGCATGTCGAAGGGCTTCGTCAGGTAGTCGTCGGCCCCGAGCTTCAGCCCAAGGACCTTGTCCACCACCTGCCCGCGCGCCGTCAGCATGATGATCGGCGTGGCGATCCCGCGCTGGCGCATGTCGCGGCACACGTCGAAGCCGTTCGCGCCGGGCAGCATCACGTCCAGCAGGATGACATCCCAGGCCTCACGCGTGGCGCGTTCCAGGCCGGATGGGCCGTCGGTGGCCGACTGGACGTCGTAGCCCTCGACTCTCAGCCGATCGGTCAGCGTCAGGATGAGACCGGGCTCGTCCTCGACGAGGAGAATGCGCCTGGCCGGCAAGGACCCCGCCATCATCCGGGCAGCCCGGCGCCTGCCGCAGTTGCGGTGGCGGCTTCCCCAGCGGCGGGCAGGATCATCGTGAAGGTGGTGCCTTCCCCTGCCGCGGATCGGACCGTCAGCCGGCCGCCGTGCGCGTCGACGATGCGCTTGACCAGGCTGAGGCCGAGGCCGTTGCCGTGGACCTGCCGGTCGATGGCATGGCGGCCGCGGTAGAACGGCTCGAAGATGTGTGGCAACTCGGCCGCCGGGATTCCCCGGCCGCGATCGCTGATGGCGATCACGATGTCCGCCCCCTTCGTCTCGGGGTCGGACTTCGCCGTCACGCCGACCCACTGCCCGTCTGCGCCGTGTTTCAGGGCGTTGCCCACCAGGTTCTGCACGGCCCGCCTGAGTGCACCCTGATCGGCCATCACATACAGCTCGTCCTCGACCGAGACGTCGGCACGGCAGCCCGCCTGCGCGACAACGCTCTGGCAGGATGCCATCACGTCATCGACCAGCGCGCCGGCATCGGTCAATTGCGTGAGCCTGAGGCTCCCGTTGCCCGTGAGTCCGGCATAGTCGAGGACCTGCTCCACCATGTCGGTCAGGCGCCGGCCCTCTTTGTCGATCAACTCGCCATATTGCCGCGTGTGTGCCTGATCCGCCACGACGCCCGCCGACAGGTTCTGGGCGGCCGATCGGATCACCGTGAGCGGCGTTCGCAACTCGTGAGACACGGTGGCGACAAACTCCATCTGCCGCGCTGCGAGCTGCTCCAAACGCCTCGCGTTCAAGACGACGAGGACCATGCCGGCGGACAGGACCGCCAGGATGCCGAAACTCAGCAGCAGGTTCCGATGCCTGGCCCGCGTCACCGCCGCGTCGAGCGAGCCGGCTCCATGCTGGAGCACCAGACGCCACGCGGGCCGTGCTACGCGAAGCTGCGCGCCGCTTGCCGCGACCAGCGTCGAACGTCCGTCCGACACACTGCCGGTCACGCCGATGACAGACGTCCGGGTCTCGAAGGTCGAGGCGGATCCGCCGGGCGGCACATCTCCCTCCGGTGCCGCCGTGCGCCGGGCCATCACGCTGCTCCCGGGCCCGGGCATGAATCCCCATGCCAGGTCGAGGCGGAATGTCATCAGCGGTACGACGAGGTCGGCCGCAGCCGGATCGATCGTCGCGCCCTCGCCAAGCCCTCGGGCCAGAAGGGTCGATCCATCGTGCGCAAGGACGGCGATGCGATAGGTGGCTGCGCCGGGTTCTGGAAAGTGGGCCTCGGCAAGGGCTGGCAGGACGGTCTGGCCCAGGTAGGCATCGTCCAGTTCGATGATGAGGTGAGCGTCCCTCTGTTGGAGCCACACAAACGTGCCGCGCCGGCCGGCGCCGGTGTGCGCTTCCTGCGCGCTGCCCGTGCCGGCCGGGCCAGACGCCCCGGGCCGCTCCACTTGGGCGGCCATCACCGGAATGATCAGCGCCGGAACCTCGGCGTTCAGCATCGCCATGGCAATGGTGAACAGCCGGCTGGGTGGCTCGCGCGATGTCTCCAGGCGCACGACATCGCGAGCCGGCCCAACCGGGCTGTTGAGCTCCTTGGCAATTGCAAGCTGGACCCTGACGGGCTCGAGTCGTGCCGGCCAGCGAATGTCAGTCTCGTCGGCGAACGCGCGTGCCCCGCGATCGTAGGCTCGGAGCCCGAGTTGTCCGCCCGCGGCCTCGGCCAGGTGGATCCGGCGCACCATCTGAGGGAACCTTGCTGTCGCGTGCCATCGGTCGACCGCCGCCGCGAACGAGGTCCAGTCCCTGGCGGAGAGCGCAGGCTGGGAGAGCTGGAACATGCCGTAGGCGCGGGCGATTTCCAGATCGAACTCGTCGGCAAACTCACGAGCGCGCTGACTGAAGGAGCGGCGCAACTGCTCGCGTTCGGCCTCCGAGACCTGTCCGAGCCAGCGGTATTGGAGCGTGGCCAGGACGGCCACCAAGCCGACGAGGAGGCCCGGCAGCACGACGCCCAAGGGGACGCGGCGCACCCTCATACGCGCGAGTGTACCATGGCGAATTGGCCGGATCGGGCCGGTCCGCGGTCATTCTGGCCCGATTTAACGTGCTTAACGATCTCTTTGCCGGTCCTTAACCACCCTCGCCCGACCGCAAGGCATGATGGGATCGTCAAAGGGTGATAGGACCCGGGATTCGGGATTCGGAAGACGGGGACCGGGGACCAGGGATCGGGGACCGGTTATGGATGTTCCCAGTCCCCGTTCGACGACCACGGGGTCGAGAGTCGGGTTTCGGAGCCGAACCCCGGTCACGCAGTCCGGACAGGACGCGGAGGCAGAGTGATGAGACACACGATGGCATGCATAGCGGCGGTGGCGGTCTGTGTGGCGCAGCTCGCCGCAGAACAAGGACGTGACGCCAGCCAGGTGCTGGCGGATGCACAGGCGGCCATGGGCGGTGGGAAGCTCACGAGTCTCAAGAGCCTCACGGCCAACGGGCGCGTGCTGCGGACCGGGCCGGATGGCGCAACACGGGAGAACGAGTTCGAACTCTCGTTGCAGTTGCCCGACAAGTACCTGCTTCGCAGCGTCATGGCGGCGATGGGTAGCATGAGCATCTACCGCAACACCGGGTTCAACGGCGATCGGGCCATCGACGAAATCGACCGTCCGCCGAACCTGAGCACCGGAGGCGGCTTGGTCATGTTCCGCATGGCCGGGCCGGGCGGCACGTCCGTGGACCCCGAGAAGATGACGCCGGAGCAGCGGGCGGAGTTCGAGAAGACACGGCTGCTGGCCAATCGGAGGGAGTGCACCCGTCTGGCCCTCGGCATGTTCGCGGCCGCCCCGCCATTCTTCCCGCTGGAGATCACGTACGCCGGCGAGGCCGAGTCGGCCGACGGCAAGGCCGACGCCCTCGACCTCAAGGGCGAGGGGTTCGAGGCGCGGCTGTTCATCGACGCCCAGACACACCTGCCGCTCATGCTCAGTTGGATGGACCGAGAGCCTCTCGTCATGCAGGTTGGAGGGCCGGCGGGAACCGGCCGCGGGACTGTGACGGTGGCCGGTGGCGGGCAGACCCGCGTCGTCCAGGGCGGGGGCAATCCCAACGCGACCCAGGAAGAGCGTGACAAGGTGCGGGCAGAACTGGAGGCGCGCCTGAAAGAAGCGGAGGCGAACCGGCGCACGGTCGAGTTCCGGATCTTCTACTCGGATTACCAGGAGGTCGGTGGCGTGATGCTTCCGCACCGCATCCAGCGATCGGTCGAAGGGAAGCCAACCGAGGAGATGATCTTCGAGTCGTTCAAGGTGAACCCGAAGATCGACGCCAGGACGTTCGAGCCCATCAACAAGTAGCAGGCAGGAGTGTCGCGCGTGATCCTCACACGATCATCTCGTCTGGGAGTGCTGGTGGCCGTGGCGCTCGTGGCGGTCGCTCCGGGAGCGGGCCGTGCCCAGTCGCGCAGCGGCCGATTGATCGTCACGGTCGTCGATCAGACCGGTTTGATCATCCAGAACGCGGCCGTGAGCGTCAGCCGGCAGGAGTCGCCCGAGGGCTCTGCGCCGCCCGTTCTCGTCATGACGGGCAACAACGGCATCGCCATCGTCGGAGGGCTGGCCGAGGGCCGCTACACCGTCCGTGTCGAGTTCGCCGGCTTCGAGGCCGCCGTCGTCCGCGACGTGCGCGTGCGCGGCGCGGACGTGCGCCGGCGCATCACGCTGCGGATTGCCAAGATCGATGAAACGATGACCGTCGGCCGCGATCGGCAGTCCTCGGCGCTCGACCCGGCTGGCAGTGCCTTCTCGACGGTCCTCACCCGCGAGCAGATCGAGGCGTTGCCCGACGACCCGGAGGAGCTCGAGGCCGCACTCAAGGCCATGGCTCCGCCCGGATCGACGATCCGGGTCGACGGGTTCACGGGCGGGCGGCTGCCGTCGAAGTCGCAGATCCGGTCCATCCGCCTGCCGCGCATGGACATGTTCGCGGCGCAGAACCATGGCGGCATGGGCGGCATGATGTTCATCGACATCATGACCCAGCCCGGCAGCGGCCCCCTGCGCGGCAGCGTCGACTTCAACTTTCTCGACGATGCCTTCGCGGCGAGGAACGTGTTCGCGGACGAGAAGCCGGACGAGCAGCTCAGGCGCTTCGGGTTCAGCCTGTTCGGCACGATCAGGGCCGAGAAGACCTCGTTCTCCATCAACGGCGGGGGCGGGTACCAGTACACGTCACCGATCATCCTCGCTGCGTCTCCCGACGGGGAGGTGATCAGCGGGACGTCAGTCCGCCAGCCCCGGGAGTCGTTCAACATCTCAGGCCGGCTCGATCATGCCATCAGCAAGGACCACGTCGCGAGGGTGAGCGTGGACGTCGACACCTCGGAGGGCCGCAATCTCGGGGTTGGCGGCTACAACCTGCTCGCGAGCGCGTACACGAACAGCACGTCCACCGCGATGGTGCGCCTGTCGGAGAACGGTCCTCTGGGCCGGCGCATGTTCACCGAGTCGCGGCTCCAGCTCCGGTGGAACGACTCCCGGAGCGAGTCGGCCGTCGAATCTCCCACCATTCGCGTCCTCGACGCCTTCACGACCGGCGGCGCGCAGCAGCGTGGAGGGCAGCGCAGCTTCACATTCGAGTTCGCCTCGGACCTCGACTACGTCCGCGGCGCGCACTCGTGGCGGACCGGTGTGCTCGCCCAGGGCGGGAGCTACCGATCTGACGACATCTCCAACTACCTTGGGACCTACACGTTCGCCAGCCTCGACGACTACGAGGCCAGGAGGCCATCGAGCTACACCCGCCGCATCGGCGATCCGAACCTCCGGTATTCGGCGTGGGAGGCGGCCGGCTACGTGCAGGACGACTGGCGCGTCTCGCGCAGCCTGCTCCTGGCGGCCGGCGTCCGGTACGGCGGCCAGAGTCACGTGGGCGTGGGCTGGAATCTCTCGCCCCGCATCACGGCGGCTTGGTCGCCGCTTCGCAACGGGTCGGTGACGATTCGTGGCGGCTACGGGTACTTCTACGACTGGATTGACAGCGGGCTGTACAAGCAGACCCTGCTCTTCGACGGCGAGCGCCAGCGCGAATTGAACGTCCGGAACCCTTCGTACCCGGATCCGGGCGAGGATGGCCTGACACCGCCAACGAACAAGTACCTGTGGTCCGACGAGCTCGTGCTTCCGACCGCCAATCGGATGAACCTCGGGATCGAACGGGCGCTCAGTCAGGAGAGCCGGGTGAGCCTGACCTACACTCGCGGCTGGGGCCGCAATCTGCTGCGCGGGCGCAACCTGAATGCGCCGATCCGCGGCGTGCGTCCGGATCGTGCGCTGGCCAACGTCGTCGAACTTGTCGGGGATGCCGAGTCGCGGTCGGACATGGTCGGTGTGACCTACAACTTCGTGCGCATGACCGCGCGGCGCCTGTTCTTCATGGTGAACTACACCTGGTCGAAGAGCACCACCAATACGACAGGGGCGTTCTCGCTGCCAGCCAACGGCGACGACCTCGAGACGGAGTGGGGACCGTCCGGCGGAGACACCCGTCACCGGTTCGGCGGGTCGTTCAACCTGGCGCCGTTCAAGAACGTCAGCGTCGGCCTCAACGTCCGCGCACAGTCGGGGATGCCGTACAACATCACGACCGGCCGCGACGAGAACGGTGATGGGGTGTTCAACGATCGGCCGGAGGGCACGCCGCGCAATGCGGCGCGCGGCGGGATGCAGGTCGATCTCGGGGGTCGCGTCTCGTATGCCGTGGGCTTCGGCCAGCCTCGACAGGGCGCCGGAGGCGCGGGCGGAGCCCGTGTCGTGGTGTCGGTCGGTGGCGGGGGCGGCGGCCTCGCGCCCGGCTTCGGCGGCGGGGCCGAGGACAAGCGATTCCGCCTGGAGTTCTACGTCTCGGGGCAGAACCTGCTCAACCGCGTGAACTACACCGGGTACAGCTTCGTGATGACGTCACCCTTCTTCGGTCAGCCGGTCGCGGCGATGCAGCCGCGCAAGCTGCAGGTGGGCGTGCGTTTCGGATTCTAGAACCTGCGCGCTGCAGACGTGTCCGTCTCAGGCTTGGGCAAGGCGTCTCGACCGGTCTGCGACCGGAGGTTGCGGGTGCCGGCGTGTCGAACGGTTTGCGGCGGGATGCCCCGGCCGACGTGACAGTTGAGGCGCCCGCCCTCCCTGCGATACAGTGCGGCTTCCCATGATTGAAACCCTCCAGCGGCTCAACTCGACGCTCAACGCCTACGTGTGGGGCGCGCCCATGATTCTGCTCCTCATGGGCACCGGCCTGCTTCTGACCGTCCTGACCGGCGCCGTACAGTTCCGGAAGCTCGCGTTTGCCCTTCGCGAAGTGCTCGGCAAGGTCTTCGAGCACGGCGGCGGCAAGGGCAGCGTGCGTCCCTTCCAGGCCGTCGCCACCGCCCTGGCCTCAACCGTCGGCGTGGGCAATATCGCCGGCGTTGCCACCGCGATCGCCATCGGCGGGCCCGGCGCGGTCTTCTGGCTCTGGGTGTCGGGACTCTTCGGTATGTGCACGAAGTATGCGGAGATCGTTGTCGCGCTGCACTACCGCGAGCCGGATGAATCTGGCACGATGCGTGGCGGCGCGATGTACGTGCTGAAGAAGGGTCTCGGCCTGCCCTGGCTGGGCGGCGTGTTTGCGCTCCTGACCGCGCTCGCCGCCTTCGGCATCGGCAACATGGTGCAGGCCAACTCGGTGGCCGACGCGTTGAAGGCAACCTTCGGCATCTCGACGACCCTCACGGCCGTGGTGTTGGTCATGCTCACGGCTGTGGTCATCCTCGGTGGCATCAAGTCGATTGCGAACGTCACGCAGTTCCTCGTCCCGTTCATGGCGATTCTCTACCTGGGCGGCGGGCTGGTCATCCTCGTGATGTACGCCGGCCGATTGCCACACGCCATGGGCGTGATTTTCGACGGCGCTTTTTCCGGCACGGCGGCCGCCGGAGGGTTTGCCGGCAGCACGATCATGATGGCGTTGCGCTACGGCGTCGCCCGCGGACTCTTCTCGAACGAGGCCGGCCTCGGCAGCGCCCCAATCGTGCACGCGGCCGCCGACACCGACCACCCGGTGCGCCAGGCCCTCTACGGCATCTTCGAGGTGTTCGTCGACACGATCCTCATCTGCACGACGACGGCGCTCGTGATTCTCGTGACCGACGTCTGGTCGTCCGGTGCCACCGGCGCGGCGCTCTCCGCCAAGGCCTTCGAGACGGGCCTCCCGGGTACCTTCGGCGACATTGTCGTGACGGGCGGATTGCTGCTGTTCGCGTTCTCGACCCTGATCGGGTGGAGCTACTACGGTGAGACCGGCATCGTGTACCTGCTGGGCGCGAAGGCGGCGCTTCCCTACCGCCTGGTGTGGCTCGTCTTCGTGTACCTGGGCGCGACCGGATCGCTGCACCTCGTGTGGGACGTTGCCGATACGTTGAATGGTCTGATGGCGATTCCCAACCTCATCGGCGTGCTGTTCTCGATTCCACTGCTGCTCCGCCTCCAGCGCGAGTTCTTTACACGGTAGCGGCGGCGCCTCCTGCCAGGCTTCAGGATTCTGTGTTCGGCGTCCTGGCCCGGCAGTTCCGGGATCATGCGACGTCGATTTCGAGGGCGAGGCGGCCCGCTCACCGCCGGCGTGCCGCGCGAAGCACCCGCCCCGTCGTGGAAGTGGCGGGTATGCTACGGTCGCTCAGCCGTGCGGTTTGGCTGGGCCAGGCGAACCACGTGGCCCGCCGGGCGGACGATTCTGTCGACCCCGCTCGTTCAGCCGGATTGCGGGCCGCTCCACGCCGGCAGACCTGACGGATCCCGCGCCGTCGCCTCGAAAGGACTGGGAAGCGCGCCGCCAGGGCGCGACAGTGGTCCAGGCGCGGTCTCGATCCGATAAGCATTACGTGTCATCCGCCTTCGTTCAGCCGAACCGTCGCGACGCTTGGCGGGGTCGGAGGGAGGATTCCGCGCGGTGGTCACCGTGGGGCTAGACGTGGGCTCCTGAGAACGCAAGTGCGTTGCCATACTTGCGCATCGAAGGACTAAGCGCGCGATGCCGATGGATGCTGGAAGCGAATCGCGAGTCGGCGAACTGCTGGTCAAGGAAGGACTGCTTGCCGGGGGCGATCTCGACGCCGCCCTGAAGGAGCAGCGCTCGCGAAAGGGCTATGTTCCGCTCGGCCGGATCCTTATCGAACGCGGCCTCGTCACCCAGAAGCAGCTGACGCTGGTCCTCGAACGCAACGACAAGCGACCGCGGCTGGGTGAGCTGCTCGTACGGAACGGGTCGCTGACGCAGGAGCGGCTCGACGAAGCCCTGAAGCAGCAGCGCATCCGGCACCGGCCCCTCGGGGAGCTCCTCGTCACGCTCGGCTTCATCACCGACGAGGAGATGCGCCAGGCGCTTGGCATCCAGCTGAACATCCCGTACCTGGATCTCGACCGGATCGACATCGACCGTGGCCTGGCGCGGCTCATCAACCGCAACTACGCCCGGCGGCACCTGCTCGTCCCGGTCAGTTTCGTGGGTGCTGTTCTCACAGTCTCGATCAATGACCCCACGAACCGTGGAATCGTGGACGATCTGTCGCGGTCGACCGGGTTCATGGTCAACCTGGTCACATCGTCTCAGGATTCGATCAAGCGGGCGTTCCAGAAGATGTACGGCGACACCATCGACACCGCGCCACCGGTGGAAGCCGCCGACCCCTCCGATCACGTCGACGACGTCGATGGCGACCAGGGCGGCAGCCCGACCCAGCGCAGACGGGCCGGCGCGGCGGTTCGGCACATCGTGGCGCTGGCGATCGAGCGGGGCTCCAGCGACATCCACATCGAGCAGCTGGCCGGACGCCTTCAGATCCGCTTTCGCCTGGACGGCATGCTGCAGGAACTGCCGCTGGGTCCCGTCCAGCAGATGTGCGAAGAGCACCCGCTGGAGATCGTGTCGCGCATCAAGATCCTGGGGAAACTGGACATCGCCGAGCGGCGGCGGCCGCAAGATGGGGCTTTTCGGACCCGGGTGGAGCGGAACGGCCAGATGCAGAAGGTCGATGTCCGCATTTCAATCGTGCCCGGGTACTACGGCGAGAGTGTCGTGCTCAGGATACTCGACAAGATCCGGGTCCCGAAGTCGATAGAAGAAGTCGGCTTCTCGCCCGCCGTCACCGCCAAGCTGCTCCAGTTGGTGAGGCGTCCCGCGGGCATGCTGCTGATTACCGGCCCGACGGGATCCGGCAAGAGCACCACGATGTACGCGGCGCTGCAGTCGGTCTACAGGCCGGAGATCCGGATCCTGACCGCCGAAGATCCGATCGAATACGTGTACGAGCAGTTCAGTCAGTCGGAGGTCAACGAGCGAATCGGCAACACCTTTGCGCGGTATCTGCGGGCCTTCCTGCGTCACGATCCTGAAGTCATCATGATCGGGGAAATCCGCGATCAAGAGACGGCGGAGATGGCCTTCCGCGCGGCGCAGACCGGTCACCTGCTGCTCAGCACGCTTCATACCAACGACGCGCTCTCGACCGTGACGCGCCTGCGCGACATGAACGTCGACGCCAACCTTCTCGCTTCGTCCCTGCTGGGCGTCCTGTCGCAGCGCCTGGTCCGGGCGGTCTGCTCCGACTGCCGAGAACCGTATCGCCCCTCGCCGGAGCTGATGCAGGAGTTCTTTCCCTCCCCACCGGACGACATGCCGTTCTACCGCGGAGCGGGATGCGACAAGTGCAGCCAGAGCGGGTACCGCGGGCGTCTTGCCGTCGCGGAGCTCTGGACGCCGGACCAGGAAGACGTGATCCTGGTGAGCAAGGGGGCACCTCCGGAGGAGATCCGGGCGAGCGCGCAACGCAGTACTGTCTCCATGGTCCAGGACGTCTGGGCACGCCTGGTCGCCGGCCGGACCAATCTGGAGGAGTTGATCCGCACGCTCCCGTACAGTACGGTCTTCCAGTTCCGCCAGGCCGTGGCGGCGGGGACCGTGATGCCGCGTCGTCGGCCCTGGCCGTCCTGATCGCGGGCGATTCGCGTCCGCTCAGTGCGGCGGGTCGAGACCGGGCGCCAGGCCGCCCCAGCGGGTCCGCGCGTCTCAGACGAAGTAGCGGGTGACGTCGATCCCTTGCGCGCGTGCGTCGACCGTCTTCCGGATTTCTCGCGGCTTCTGGAAATCGGCGAGATCGACCTCTTCCCCATCGATGAGTTCCCCGGCCGATGTGGAGATGATCTTCACACGGGGAACCTGCCACTTCTCGGGATCCGAGCTGTTCTGCAGGACGACCGCCATCTCGCGTGTCGACAGCAGCACCAGGGAGCCGATCGGATAGACGCCGATGGCGTTCGCGAACAGCTTCACGAGTGCCGGGTCGAACTGTGTGTGGCTCCTCTCCAGGATGTAGCGCAGGGTCTCGTCAGGAGTCCACGCGGTCCGGCGGTAGACGCGGGCGGAGGTCAGGGCATCGTAGCAGTCGGCGATGCTGATGATGCGGCCGATGAGGCTCACGTCGCGCGGGTACGGCACCTTGGGGTACCCGGACCGGTCGATGTCGAGGTGATGCTCGAACGCCCCGAGCATGATCCGGGCGGTCAGAGCGTCGACGCCCTTCAGCTTGAGCAGTTCCTTGACACCGAACACCGGGTGGCGGCGCATGATCGCCCACTCCTGATCGTCGAAGGGACCCGACTTGTTGAGTACCTCGAGCGGAATGCAGGACTTGCCGATGTCATGAAACATGGCCGCCATGCCGACGTCCACCAGGGCTCTCTTCGACATGCCGACCCGCTGGGCGATAGCCATCGAGAGGATGCCGACATTTACCGAGTGGTTGTAGGTGTACTCGTCGTGGCAGCGGATGTTCGTGAGGCCGAGGAGATTCGTCTCGGCGGTGAGCAACAGGTCAATCGTATCCTGGACGACCCGCCTGGCGTTCTTGAGCCGAAGAGCCTTGCCGAGTTTGGCGTGCTCCATGACCTCGGCGATGACGCCGATGGTCCTGGCGTAGATGGCCTTCGACCGCTCGCGCGCGTCGCCGCTCTCGGCCGACGCGGCCTTCTGCTTCTCTGGAGGGCGCGCGATTTCGATCCCGGTCAGACCCAGCTCGCCCATCCGGTCCGCCAGCGCGGCAAACGGATCGGCCGGCATCTCAGCCTCGTTCTCGCGCAAGAGGCCGAACCAGGCCTCGATCTCGGCAGCGGTGGCCTGCTCCGTGAAGCAGACGGTGCCGATGCCGTGGTCACGCAGGACACGCATGGTGGTGAAGAAGGCGTCGAAGCCCGCGGCGTCCGGCTTGAGCCGCATCTCCGCGACAAACAGCTGATCGTCCAGGAACGAGAGCGCCGCCTCCTCATGCCGGCGCCCGCACTCAGCCACGACGGCAAGGAAGTCCTCGAGCGGCGCGGCCAGCGCCGGGTGGCCGACGGCGTAGTTGCTCGCGGTCTTGCGGAGCACGAAGAACCCCCGGACCAGGCGCCAGCCGAGCCGTAGAAGCTGTTCGTCGACGCGATCACGCACGGACTTCGTCCTCGCCTTCCCGCGCCGCAACAGCGGCGCCGCCGCGCTCCACGGCCCGGATGGCGTCCTTGAGTACCGATTGCGGCTTGCCACGACTCGCGCCGGCGGCCTGCTTCAGCAGGGCGAGCGCCTCGGGAGTGCCGATCCGCTGCAGGCCCGCGGCCGCGCACGCGATGTCGTCGAGCTTTTTGGCTGTGGAGAAGAAACGGCGTTTGAACAGCATGTCGCGAAAGACGGGGAGCAGGCGAGTGGGCGAAAGCTCGCCGAGCGCCGCCCAGATCGCGATCCGCTCTTCCAGGTCCCGCGCTTCGAAGCCTGGCGTCGCTGCGATGGCGAACAGACGTTCGCAGCCCTCGCGTGACCTGCGGCGCGCGAGGCTGAGCACCGCGCTCACCCGCAGGGACTGAACCGCGTCGTCGAGGAACGTGAGCGTCGCCGCCTCACTCGACGGATCCTGAACTTCGTCGAAATAGCGGAGGGCCTCCTTGCGCACGCGGGGATCATCATGGGTGGTGCATCGCCTCACGGCTCCCGTCGCCAGGGGCGTGCCAATCCGGCGCAGGATGTGGATCGTGTTCCGCACCAGGTACCAGCGCGCGTCCAGGAGAAAGGGAAAGAGCAATTCCGGCTTGTCCCGGCTCGTCTCGGCGAGCGCCTCAATGAGGACCTTTCGCGTCTTCTGGTCCTGTTCGTCCCCGAGGATCTGGCAGAACGGAACGACCGTCGCGGACCCGAGCCCGGTGACGAGGACACGAAGAGCCTCGCGGTCCATTCCGCCTTCGCGCGACAACAGACTGCGAAGCGTGCTGAGCGCACCAGCGGTGAGGATCTCCTCGCGAACCGCGTTCAGCTTCTCAACGCACGCCGGAGCGATGTCGGGCGGCCGAGACACGCGGTCGAGCAGCCTCACGAGGAGGAGGGCGTGGTCGATACGTCCGTCGACCAGCAGGTCTGTCGTGAGCCGGCCGATGGTCTCAGCGAATTCGCCGAAGACCTCAGCGTCCACCTCGACGCTCAGAATCGCCTCCAGGATCGCGACGACATCCTCGATCGGAGCACGGCACTCGTCTTCGCGGACTCGCTCCTGAAGCGAAGCAAGCTCCTCCGTGGTCAGCGTGAAGACCGCGTGGGCAACGTGCTCGTCCTGAGGTTCCGGAGGAAGCGGTCCCCAGCCCCCGAGCTGCCTCACGTACTGCTGGACCCCATGTTGCTGCGCGGCCTGCGCCGTCGCCGGCGTGCCCTCGGCTACACCAGACGCCCCGAGCCCGAGGGCCGCATGGTCCACGGAGACGGGCACCTCTGCCAGGTGGTACGTGATGTGCATCAGATCCGCCGCCCACAGCCGCGTCACGATGTCGTCGTCGTCCTCCTCCTGCCGGGCCTGGCCGACCGTGGTCACCAACACTCGCAGTTCCTGCGGCTCGAGGCCCTGCTCCAGCACGAGCGCGCGGATGCCGTCCGCGTACATCCGGAAGGCCAGGTTCTCCCGCTGTTCCGGGCTTGTGTAGACCGTCTCGCCGAAGCAGCGAATGCTGTCGTGCTCGATGTCGAGTCGCAGTTCCTCGAACTGCTCGAGATGGTCGTCGACCCGCTCCCTGAGCTCCTCGAAGTACTTCTCGTGCTGGGGGTTGTTGGGCAGGTAGAGGGCGAATCCGCGTGCCGCTTTGACGATGGCCTGGAGGATCAGGGCAGCCGAGGCGATCTGGGCTCGCTCCTTGGCATCGTCCTCGGCGGGATGGCCGGCGTTCTTCACGTCGATCATCGGAGTGCGCAGTGGATCGGTGAGCGTCCGCGCGTCGAGAGCGGCCCGGGCGCCCACTAAACAGCGATCTGGACTCTCCGATCGCTGTGGCGTTGGCTCCGTCACTCGACGCCCGCAATCATCATACACGAGAGCAGACAACGAGTCGCGCAAGCGTATGTGGTTTCTCCACAGCGGCGCCATCGTCCGTTCGAGCTGCCATGCCGTGCGGTACTGGTCGAGCTGCGGGCCGTGGCGGGCCAGCAGCCACCGTCCGATGTCGGCCATCCCCGCGCAGGAGCGATGTCGGCCATCCCCGCGCAAGAGCGGGTCTGATCCCGGAGTCCGCGCAAGAGCGGGTCTGATCCCGGAGTGGTCCCGGAGTGACCCCGGAGTCATCTCGGAGTTGCCCAGGGGTTGCACCGGATTACTCCCGCTCAAGGCACCGGATTACTCCCGCTCAAGAGCGGGTCTCGATGCGATACCATACAGGCACCCGTCCCGACATCGGAGTGCCTTCACTGTGACCCGAGTTGCCCCCCGGGCCCGACGCGCGGCCGTGCTTGGTCTCGTCTCCGTCTTCTGGTTGAGCCTGGGTCCGTCGCACGCCAGGCCTGGAGGCTGGACAGGCGGTGGGACCACGTCGCTTCCCGCTCGGGAACGACTGGCCAGACTGGCCGAACTCCGAACGTCGATTGAATCGGCCCGCGCTGCTGGAGACATCACGAGCGAGGCCGATGCGCTTCTCGAAGTCGGCCGCGCCCACCTCGATCTGGCCGACCTCCCGGCAGCCCGGCGTGCCCTGTCCCACGCCATCGATCGCTATCGCCTCCTGGGCGATCGCCGTGCCGAAGCGACCGCGCTCGACCTGCGCGGCACGGTGAATCTGACACTCGCCAGTCCGCAGGCCTCGCGGGCCGATCTCGAGCAGGCCCTGGCGCTCCGCCGTTCGACGGGCGACCGCGCGGGTGAGGCTCAGACCCTGTCCAACCTCGGCCTCCTTTTCGCATCGATTGGCGACGATGAAGGGGCGCTGGAACGGAACGAGCAGGCCTGGCAACTGTTTCGATCGGTGGGACACGAGTCCTCCGCAGCCACGGTGCTGCACAATCTCGCAGAAGTCTACCTGCGGCTCGGCGATGGCGGACGCGCGCTCGAGTACGGTCGTCTTGCCCTCGATCTGCATCGCCGGCATGGGCCGCAGAGCGGCGTGGCCCACACGCTGGAACACATCGCGTCGGCGTACGGACTGTTGGGAAACGCCCACGAGGCATCGCGCCACTACGAACTGGCGCTCGACGCCAGCCGAACGTTGACCAGCCGCTGGATCGAAGCGGGCGTCCTGGCCAGGCTCGGCGCCCTGCACCTGGCCAGCGGGGCGCCCGATCGGGCCGAGCGCACGCTGGTGGCCGCATTGGATGCCGCGCGTGCGGTCGGGAACCGGCTCGGCGAAGCGGGCACGCTCGCCGAACTGGGGCGGGCCCTGGTCGCTCAGCGACGCGACCGCGAGGCTGGCGCACAGCTCACCGAAGCGCTGGCGATCGGGCGTGCGCTCGAGTCGGCCAGGCTCCAGGTGCAGGCCCTGGCGGGGCTCGCCGATCTCGCGTCGGCCCAGGGAGATTGGCCGACCGCGCTGGCGCACAGCGAGGCGGTGCTCTCGGCCCTCGACGATGCCCGCGGCGGCGCCCGGCGCGATGACGTACGCGTCGCGATGTCTGCGGCGCACGACGACCATCTCCGCCGTCACGTCGACATCCTGATGGTGCTCCACGCGGCACAACCCAAGGGCGGATATGCCGTGCGGGCCTACGCTACCGTGGAACGAGCCAGGGCGCGGACTCTGCTGGAAACCCTTGCCGATGCCCGCGGTTCGGTCACCGGCGGTGCCAGTCCCGAGTTGACACGCCTGGACCTGCGTCTGCGTCAGGAGATCGGCGCCAAGGCCGAACGCCTGTCTCGGTTGCTGTCGCGTGCAGCGTCCCCGACCGACGTGGCGGCGCTGCGGCGCGACGTCGATGCGCTTGTCGCCGCGTTTCACCAGAACCGGGCGCGCATCCGCGAGGAGCATCCGGCCTACGCAGCGCTGGTCCACCCCGATCCCATCGGACTCGACGATGTCCAGCGCACCCTCCTGGACCCGGAGTCCGTCCTGGTACAGTTCTCGCTGGGCCGCTCACGGAGTTTCGTGTGGGCGGTGTCGGCCGACGAGTGGATGGTCGCCGAGCTGCCCGGTCGTCTGGAGGTCGAAGGACTGATCAGACGTGCGTACGCCTTGCTCACAGCACGCGGTACGAGGCAGGCGACAGATGGACAAGGCTCGCGCGCGGCTCGGATCGCCGCTGCGGACCGCGAGTGGGCGTCGCTGTCGCGCCTGCTGAGCCGGGTGCTGCTGGCACCAATCGCGCCGCTGCTCGGGCGGGCCCGCATCATCATCGTTGGCGATGGCGCCATCGATTACCTGCCGTTCAGCGCCCTGCCGGACCCGACCAGCCAGAGTGGCATGCCCCTGCTGAACGCGCACGAGATTGTGAGGCTGCCTTCCGCATCCGTGCTCGCGGCGCTCAGGCAGCGTCGCGAGGGTGCCACGCCGTATCGCACGGTCGCGGTTGTGGCCGATCCCGTCTTCAGCGCCGGGGATTCGCGCGTCCGTGTCGTGCACCGACCGCTCGATTCCCACATTCCCGAACTCCCCCGCCTGCGCTTCTCCAGGACGGAGGCCGTTGCCATCGCCGGCCTGGCGGCTCCGGGTCAGTCGGCGCTCGCGCTGGATTTCGAGGCCGCCCGCGAGCGCATCGTTGAGGGTCGTTTCGCCGGCTACGACATCCTGCATCTCGCGACGCATGGGACGCTCGACACCGATCGACCTGAGCTCTCGGGCCTGGTCTTCTCGACGGTGGATGGCGATGGGAATCCACGCGACGGACACCTCAGGCTGGTCGACATCTACAACCTCCCGGTGACATCTGACCTGGTCGTGCTGAGCGGATGCGAGACCGCGCTGGGGCAGCGTGTCCGCGGAGAAGGAGTGGTCGGCCTGACACGCGGGTTCCTCCATGCGGGGGCGTCGCGGGTCATTTCGAGTTTCTGGAAGGTCGATGACACGGCCACGTCCGCGCTGATGTCCCGGCTCTATCACGGCCTGCTGCGCGATCATCGGCGTCCGGCCCGGGCCCTGCGGGATGCCCAGCTCGCCCTCGCGCGGCGCGACCAGTGGTCGGGGCCCTACTACTGGGCCGCGTTCGAGCTGTCTGGAGAATGGCGGTAGCCCGGACTCAATGCGGACGAGCGATGTCAGGCGAGCGGTCTGAGGGCAAGCCTCGGCTCACGGTCGAAGCCTTCGAGTCACTGCTGGCCTGGCTGGATCCGGATCGCGCGCGGGCGGGCGAGGCCTACGTTCGTCAACGGGAGCGCGTGGTGCGCTACCTCGAGTGGCGCGGGTGCGAGATGAGCGATGCCCTGGCGGACGAGGTCTTCGACAGAGTCGCGCGGCGTCTGGCCGAAGGAGTGGAGGTGAAAGCCGAGCAGCCCGGGCCGTACATATATGGCGTCGCCCGTCTCGTCTGCCTCGAGGCGCTCAAGCTGCAGCAGAAGCGGCGCGCCGCGCGGGACGCCGAGCCGCCCGCGGGACTGACGTCTGATGCCGCCGATGCTGAACTGCGGGACCGGCGGCTCGCCCGCTGCCTGGCCGCGCTCGACACGGACCAGCGGACGTTCATTCTGCGCTACTACGAACACGACGGACAGGATCGGATCCGCGCGCGCCAGCGGCTGGCCGTTGAGATGGGCCTTCCCCTCAACGCGCTGCGCATCAGGGCTCATCGGCTGAGAGAACGCCTGGCCGAGTGCCTGTCGCGAGCCACCGACGCGACGGACCGGCGGAAACACCTGGACTGATCCGGCCACATGAGGGTAGAGGCATGAACGCCAACCTCCCGAACGATCGAGCCAGGTCATTTCTGCTGGGCACCCTCTCCGAGGATGATCGTGTCCGTCTGGAACAGGAGATGTTCGCCGATCCCGACCGCTTCGACGACATCCTGGCTGCCGAAGAGGCGCTCATCGACGAGTACATCCACGACCCGCTCAATCCAGGATCCAGATGGCGCCTCGAGCGGATGCTGGCCGCGCATGCGGGAATCCGTGCGCGCGTCGAGCTGGCCCGCGCGGCCCGGCAGGCGGTTCGCCGGGCGAGGCCGGCCGTCAATCGGTCGGCGGCGCGCACCTGGCTGCCCGTGGCCGCGGCCCTGGTTCTGGCCGTCGGGAGTCTGTTGGCATCCGCGGCCACATTCCGTGACGTGGTCTTTGTCGCCATCCCGGCACAGGTCACCCGGTCGACTGGCCACGTGGCGCGGGTGCGGCTCCATTCGCGGTCAGCGGAACTGCGAATCACGATCGACGTCGAGACCGATGCCGATACGGTGGACGTCCTCGTCGTCGGGCCGGCAGGCGATGAAGTCACCCGCGTGCGTGCCGTGCCCGTGACGGGGACCCCTCCCCTCAGACAGGCGCACATCACCCTGCGTGCCGACGGCCTGATCGAGGGGCCTCACGAGATTGCGATGATCACGCCGGGCCTCCCGCCGAGCCACGGTACGATCGCCCACTGCGCGTTCGTCGTCACGCGCCGCTGAATGGCGCGCCCGGCCCGCCGTGCGGCACTTGGATCCCGGATCCGGGCCCCATATCCCGGGTCCTGACGAAACGCTTCTCCCGGATGTGCCACTTCAGATCGGGAACCCGAGTCCGTCTGTGTCGCTGCGGGTACGCGTCGTGGTCGTGTATCTCTGCTGGTGGGGCGTGGCGCTCGCGTGCCCGCAGCCGGCCGGCGCGCAACCGCCACGTATCGACGTGCGCCCTTCCGTGCTCGACATGGGCACGGTCGAGGTGGGCGACACCTCCCGGCGCGAGCTGCAGGTGCACAACCTCGGCGGCCTTCCCCTGACGGTTCAGCGCGTCAGCGTGGTTGGCGAGGCATTTGCAGTGTCTTCAGCCGGGCCCTACACGTTCCCACCGGGAACGTTCTGGTCGATCACGGTCAGTTTCACGCCCGGCTCACCGGGTCTCTTCTCGGCGGTCGTCACCATCGAGTGCAACGATCCGGCCGCGCCGCGAGTGGCGGTACCCGCCACCGGGATGGGACGCAGCGTGCCGCCTCCACCCGTGTCGCCGCCGCCGCTCCCATCACGTGGCAAGCCTGTCGGTTCGCTCGGAGGCGACCTGCGCGTCACTGGAGTCAGCGTGAGCGCTCCGGCGGCAGGGACGGTGTTCTCAGAAGACACGCGAGTCCGCGCCGAAGGGTACATCTACGGGTCGGGCAACGGCCTGGTGACCGGCGTCTGGCTCGTCGACGGCGTCGTCGTCGAGCGGTTCACCGCAGACATGTGGGGAGGCCGACCCGTTCGCATCGTGACGTTGCAGAATCTGCCGGCGATGTCGGCCGGACGCCACGAGCTCGTCCTCGAGATTCTCGAGCCGCCGGGCACGCGCTCCCCTCCGGTCCGGTACCTGATCGCGCCGGGAACCAGCCACGACTTCAGGCTGCTCTCGGAGCCGGGATTCCGGACCTATCTCCGCACAAGCGGCTCACCGCTGTGGTTCTGGACGCCGAGGCCTGCCGCGGCGGCGTTCGAGATCGCCATCGACGGAAACGTCATCGACCGGGTGACCGCCCGCGAGTGGGCGCTCCCCGACGGGGTGCGGATGGTGCTCGCGGCGGGTGTCCATGAGATCGAAGTGCGAGCCGTATCGTCGCGGAGCGCGAGTCCGGGGCAGCTCGATGATCCGTTCGTGCTGGCAATTGTGCGGTCACGCTTCACGCTGCTGGATGCACGGGCGCCGCTGGACCTCTCCGTGACGGATGCCGAGCTCGTCTGGCGCGGCCCTGAGGGCACGGGGCTCTTCGCCATCGTCCTGCTCGATGCTGCCGGCGGCACCATCGTGCGGAAGATTACGAAGAAGACGGCGGCGGCGAGCGTCGAACTCGCCTCCCTTGCGGCTGGCACCTTCCCGCTGCGGGTTCGCGTCGAGGGGCTCAACGATCTCGGAGAGGTCGTGGCCGCGAGCACGGTTCATGAGATCCACCGCTAGCACCAGCATTGCTGCCCGCGCGGCGACGGCACTCGCCATCGCATTCCTCACCGAGGCGGCTGGCGCGGGGGCACAGCAGCCCATCGTCCGGTCCCCGGAGGCCGGTGCCGAGATCCCATGGTGGCGTCCCACTGTCGTCTTCGAGGTGCCGCGCGCCATGCAGGCCGCGCGCGATCGCCTCCGCGTGGCGATCGACAGTGACGATGTGACCGAGTTCGTGGAATGGCAGGGCGACACCCTGCGTGTGACGTCGCCCGTGCCGCTACAAGAGGGCCCTCACGCGGCGGAACTCAGGCGACTCGAGGCCGATGGTGTGCGTGCCCTCGCGCGCGTGGAGTTCACGACGACACCGCCGCGCCGCCACGTCGCGATTGACGCGCGGCTGAGCGACGCCTCGGGGCTCGAAGCGGGCAGCGCCGTCGCCGATGTCATCACGCTCGCGCCCCACGCGGACGGAACGCTCCAGTCAACCGGAACGGCCACGACCTTCGACGCCACGTGGAACCAGACGGTCCTTCTGGATGGGGGCATGGTTTTCGAATCGCCGCTCATGTTCGCGGAACATTCAGCCGGGCGGCTCCGCCTGTCGGGCGGGCTCACCGATGCCGACCTTCAGGCCGACACGCACTTTGTCGGGAGCCGGACTTTCCGCCAGGTGGCGAGCGCTGCGTACGACACGGGCCGGGCTGGCGTTCTTGCCGCTCACACCAACTTCGCTGACGGGCTGCCTTCGTCGGACGGGACGGCCGAGCGGCCGTACTGGATCCAGAACCTGAGCTGGAAGCTCCGGCTGCCTGGCCCGGCCGGCGCCATTACGCTGCTCGCTCAGCACGCGCGCGGCCGCACGGACGCAGCGGATGCCGACGCATTCGGCCTCGAGGCGGAACAGGGCACGCTGCTCGGGGCACACGTGCGGCTCCGCCTCGGAGCCGGATGGACGGCCGTTGGAGAGTCGATGTTCAGTCGTGACAGTGCGCGCGGTTCTCGGAGTGAACCTTCTGACTTCGCTGTTCGCGGCGAAGTCACGGGCAAGCTGGCCGGGCAGCGAATCGTGGTCCGAACGTCACGGGTCGGCGCGACGTATCGGAATCACGCGGACCCGGGACTCCAGAGCGATCGGCAGGATGGAGAGGTGGTGGTGGCCAGGCAGCACAAGCGCTTCACCTACTCGGCACGGTTTGCCATCGCCCACGACGGGCTGGACGGCACCGTTGAGCGAACCCACCAGCGGCATCTCGCGCTGTCGGTGTCGGCAACACCACGCCCGACTCTGACGCTTGGAGCCGATTTCGATCGGCAGATGCTCGAGCGGCCGTCCGGCGATCGGGACGAGGCGCGCGGGATGGTCAGAATCGGCGCGGGGTGGCGACAGCTTCGGGCCGACGTGCACGCCGCGCGATCCACGACGCGGGACTCGAGCACCGGACGCTCGACCTGGACCTTCCTGAAAGCCGCCGGGCGCGCCGGCCCCTTTCGAGGCCTCACGCTCTCGGGTGGTGGAGGGTTCGACCGGCGGACCGGCCCGTTCGAACTCGAGACCAGCAACGTCTTTCTGGAGTCTGCGTTTGCGCTGCCTCCCATCGCTTCCCGCATCGCGTTCACCCTGGCGGGTGACGCTGAGGAACGGACCGGGCGGCATGTGAGCAGGCGTTGGGTGTCTGGAGCATGGTCAAGGCAGCTCTGGACGAGTCGCTGGAACCTGTCGATCTGGGTCGAAGGGCGCTGGCAGCGTCTCAGCGACCATGTCGCGGGCACCCGCCATTCGGGTGCTCAGGGCCTCGTCAGGGTCGCCTGGAATCCCGAATGGGCGTGGTAGCGGAGGGCCGGAAATGGATCCGTGCCGGCTGCCACTCAAGGGAGAAGGGTCACAACCCCAACACTCGACAAGGAGCGTATCATGCGGAGAATGGTCCCCCTGTTCGTGTCGCTTGTCATCCTGATGGCGGCCTCGGTCTCGACGGCATCGGCCGAGACCTTCAATGTCACCATCGGCAAGGGTCTGCCGGTCGGGATGAAGATCTTCGTCACCGTCGGCGGAGACGGCGGGAACTGCTCGGGCGGCGCTACCGCCGAGGTCGGACGCGGTGGCACGGCGACCGTCACCATCGACGTCACCTGCACGCCCAGTGGGCACCCGCCAACGTCAGGCCCGAATGCCAACGTCCGCGTCATGGCCAGGGCCCTGGACGAAGCCACGAACACGCAGTACAAGGGCGAGGGCAAGGCCACCGCCACGTCCGTTGCCGGCGTGTATCAGACCAGTCTCACGCTGAAGGTCGTGCCGCCCAGGCCGTAGCCCGCGCGGTGCGGCGCCCCTTCACATCCAGAGACGGAGATGCCCATGATCCGACGCCTCATTCCTCTCGCCGTGTTGACTGCGCTGGCGCTGCTGGCGCCCACCTCAGGCGCCAGCGCCCAACCGGCGATTGAACATCCCGTGATCAAGCCGATGCCGAATTCCGTCGTGGCCGGCCGGCCCCGTATCGAGAGATTCGGCGAGCTGCAGTTCCGGTTCAAGGAAGGCGCGCGCACGGTGCTCAGGCCGGTTGGCGGCCCGCACTGGCACGTGACGTATGACATACCCGGCGCCGACGGCAAGAGAGACCGCAGCATCTCTGCGGCCGAGATTGTCCGCAACTACGAATCGGAGACCCTCCGGGTTGGGGGCGTGATCCACGCCAAGACGTCGAACCGGCTGTACTTCGCGGTGCCCCGGGAGGGGGGCGGCACCACGTACGCCAGCCTCTGGGCCTCTGCCGGCAACTACATTCTCGACATCGTCGACGAACAGCCGCTGCAGACGAGCCTGACGTTTGGGGCGGAGGAGATGCGGAAGGCCATCGCCGCCGAGGGCCGGGTGGCGGTGTACGGCATCCTCTTCGACGTCGACAAGGCCACGCTCAGGCCCGAGAGCTGGGCCGTGCTGGACGAGGTCGTGAAGCTCCTCCAGATGGAGGCGGTGCTCGAACTCGAGGTCCAGGGCCACACCGATTCCACGGGGTCGGCCGAGCACAACCGGCAGCTATCGCAGCAGCGGGCTGAAGCCGTTGTGGCCGCTCTGACGGCGAAGGGAATCGCCGCTCGCCGTTTGACGGCAAAGGGCTACGGCGCCGACTCGCCCGTGGGCGACAACGCGACCGACGAAGGCCGCCAGAGGAACCGCCGCGTCGAGCTCGTCCGACGGTAACCGATGAACAGCGGAACACCCCCGCTCAAGAGCGGGTCTCATCCCGGTCTCATCCCGGTCTCGTGCCGGAGTGATCCCGGAGTCGCCCCGGACTACTCTCGCGCTGGTCTCGGGGGAGAGCGGAAGTGCTACGGCGAGTGCTACGGTGTGATATCGGGCCGATAGTGCGTCACGAACTGCATGAAGGTCGATGCCTGCACCATGTCCTTCGCCACGTAGCGCACGGAGTGCGAGTCCACGCGCTCCACCCCGGGCAGGTATGCCAGCAGTTCGGCCGCCGTGTAGTGCTTGAAGCTGATGTCGAGCGTCACCGGCGCCTTGATCGTGTAGGGCTTCATACTCTCCCGCCGCGCGAATGCCGCACGCGCCTTCCGGCGAATCTCGTCGTACGACGCCTGTGGGGTCAGCGTCAGAGCCGCGTGGTACCCGAGCGCCTGTTTCGTGACAGCGCCTTCGATGTCCCCCACGAGCTTCTTCACCTCCGCCACGGCCACATCGTCTCCTGACACCAGGATGACCGGCACCCCGAAGTGGCCGGCGATCGCCGCATTCCACGCGCCCTCCGTGACCTCTGTGCCGTTCAGTGCCACGCGCGTGAGTGTGGCGCTGGAGAAGGTATGCGCGCGCACGCCAGCCGGATTGTTCGTCGAGGCGTGATAGCCGATGAACATCGCCGCATCGAACGTCTCGTCGATGCCGGCCATCATTCCGAGCTTGCGCGGCCACGACCGGACGATGCGCACGTCGGGTGGGAACTGCTCGATGAGCAGGTTCTCGCCGTTGCCGTGCGAGTCGGCCACCACAATCTCCGTGGCGCCTGCCACCTTCGCCGCCTGCACAGCCTCGAGGGCCTCTTTCGTCATGAACTCGCGAAAGCGGCCGTACTCGAAGCCGGTCGGCCCGAGCTGGTCGCTCGTCACGATCCCGACAATGCCCTCCATGTCGACCGAGATGTGCACCTTCAGCTTGCGCGGCGGCTGCTCGGCCGACGCGGTCGACCACGCCATGCCAGCGGCAGCTCCAGCAGCGGCGAGAACGGTGTAGACGAAGAGAAAGCGACGGATCATGCTCGGACCTCCGGAATCGCTGCATTCCACCACAGAGGCGCCGAGCCCGACAAGTCGCACTGTCGGGGGCCTGTCGGGGCCGGCGCGGGCCGGCGGCAGGTCGCCGCATCGCGCGGCGCAGCAGCGTGGGAGGCACTTCGGTCCTTGAGGCCCGGCACAAGCGGGTAACCGGAATCCCTTCGCTCCGGTCAAATCCACAAGAGGAGCAACGACCATGACGCGACCTGTGTGGCTGGGGGCATCCCTGGCACTGGCTGTGCTCGCCGGGCTTCCCCGAGCACCGGTCCTGGCCACGCCGGGCGGACCGGGTGGCTACAAGGTCGACCCGGGACCATTCAGGGCGGCGTCCGAGAACGTCGTCCTGCACGACGAGGCCCGGAGAAGGGGCCTCGAAATTACCGTCCGCTACCCGCAGGTCGCTCCGTCGGATCCGGCGCGTTTCCCCATCGTCATCTTCTCGCATGGTGCCGGCGGGTCGCGCTCGGCGTTCACGGCACTCACCAGCCACTGGGCCACGCACGGCTACATTGTGATCCTGCCCACGCACGCGGATTCCATCGAGCTGCGCCGGCGTCAGGGCGAGGACCTGTCGCGGCTGCGACGCGATCTCGACGGGCTTCGTCGCGACGTGAGGCCGATGGACAGGCTCGCGGACGTGACGTTCCTGCTGGATTCGCTTGGCACGATTGAGGAGCGGATTCCAGGGTTGAAGTCTGGCGCCGGCCAGGGCCGGATGGACCGCGACCGGATCGGCATGGCCGGCCACTCGGCCGGGGCCCTGACGACGCAGATGGCCTTCGGCGTGAAGGTGCGGGGACTTGGAGCCGGACTCGGTCTTCAACCGCAGAGCGTCGGAGATCCGCGGATCGACGCCGCGATTCTGATCTCCGGCCAGGGCACGACGAATCGGATGCTGACGGCCGGCTCGTGGGCCGAGCTCGACAAGCCTATGCTCGTCATCACCGGTTCGAGGGACGTCGCCACGATCGGCAACGAGACGCCAGCAAGCCGGCGAGAGCCCTTCGAACGCGCGAAGCCGGGCGACAAGTACCTGGTGTTCATCGAGGGCGCGACGCACTCTTCGTATCAGGGCAGAGACCGGGCCCTTGCTCTCGACCCCAGCCGGCCGAGCGACGATGAACTGACCATGATCACCGGCGTGACAACGGCTTCCACATTGGCCTTTCTCGACGTCTACCTCAAGGACGACAAGTCCGCCCGGGCCTACCTGCACTCCGACGCGCTCGTCGCCTTCAGCGGCCGGAAGGCGGCGCTCGAGCGCAAGTGAGGCCCGCCTGTTCCGGCGGGCGCCAGTTGGCTTCCTTTTCGGGCCGAGCTTCGCCTACAGCCCTTATATGAGGCCAAGAGACTCCCGATTGCCCTCTGTGTCTTTGAGAACGCGCCACTCGGCGACGAGATCATCTCGAATCATGGCGGTCCAGATCACGTGGTCCGGTTCGCCCTCCAAGGTCCATTCAGCGTAACCAAGCACGACAACAAGAGCCCCGGCAGACTGGACACGAATGAATGTGTTGCGGTACTTTGGAAACTGTTCGAAGAAATCCCTCCAACCTTGGCTCATGCGGTCCTTGCCCTGATGCCGACCGTTATCACGATCGATGAAAGTGTGATCGTCGGTCATTAGCGCAGTGAGGCCATCAATGTCGCGCGCATTGATGCACTGGTTGAACATCAGCGCGGTCAGCTTTGGGTCCCGTTCGTTCAATTGAGCACCTCGATTCCGAGCAGCACCCGAACGTCAGGCCTCACCCGCCGGCGCATCCATGCCCACCTGCGCCGGTTGGGTGCAGGTTGTTGTTCGACCTTCATGCCTTCTGCAGGCGCTCGGCATCCCGGGGTCATTCCAGACATCGACCGCTGTCCACGCTGCCAGGTCGGACGGCTCGTCGTCGCGATCCTGCCCCGTGCGAGGCCCCCATGATCCCACCGCGCGACGGTCGTCGAGCAGACCCACTCGCGTTCAACCCCAGACTGTCTCACGGGGTCGTGTGCCTGCCCGCGCCATTCGGCCCGCCCCGCCGTCTCTCGAAACGTCGCTCATGCGGCGCCCGGTGGTCTCCCGGCCCCCCCACACGCGTCGACACGCTCCGATCGTTCTGACGTGAGTCACCGCCTGGTCAGCCGGTTCGTCGAGTAGCAGGTGTACTCCTTCCCGGGCCAGGCGACGTGGAAGCTCTGTTCCAGGTCACGATCGCCGGTCCTGACGAAGACGAGCCTGGCCTTGGTGCCGGCCGGAGCGTTTTCCACGTCTTCCGTGTCGAAGGTCAGGGTCTTTCCGTCATCAGACACCGTGCCGACGTACTGGTTGACGAAACCCTCCGCGTAGAATCCCCGCATGATGAAGGCTTTTCTCGCGCGATCGTAGCTGATGTAGCCAACGTCCTCGTGGGTTTCGCCCTTCGGGTTCTTCTCCTGCGGTTTGAAGACCGCCTTCGTCGTCATGCGGAGGAAGTTCGCGTCGAGCACGAACTCGTAGGTCTGGGCAACGGAAGATACCCCGCTCATCCCGTCGCCCTGTCCCTCCCACACGCCGTCCAGAAACCTGACCGGGGCCCAGACATCTGGCCTCGGGCCCTGAGCGGCACCGAGCACTGTCGGGATGAGGAGAAGCAGCACCAGTGTCTGTTTCATACGGGACCGTCCTTTGTACTGCACCACGTAGAACAGGAATCCGATGACGCAGCCGGCAACCGGAATGCCCTGCGCCGCGAGAACGGTCGCGTCGAAGAACCCAGCCAGGATGACGGCTTCCTCCACACACGGGTGCTCTCCTATTCTCGCCGAAGATGCGACGGCCGGACTGCTTTCCACCACGATGAAGAAATCGGGCCCAAGATGTTGTCCCGCATCGCCAGAAGCACCGGTTTGCGGCCTGAGGATCTGTAGTCTCCTTTGGGTCTGCCGAACGATCGCGCATCACCCGCGGCCGCACTGCGTCAATTCCGGCGGCCGTCGGGTGCATGCGCGCTGTTCGGCGGCGAGTCCGGGCGCCACGCCTGCTACGGCTCGTTCCAGAGGCCGTTCAAGAAGGTCAGTGCGCGCTGCCTGAACGGTTGCGCCATGTCGCCGAAGATTGGGCCATGCCCCCCATCCGGGATGACCCAGAGACGCGAGCCAGGAATAGCCGCGTGCATCTCCGTCGCCAACGCCACGGGGTACAGCGGATCCTCGCCACCATGCACAATCAGCGTCCGGGCTCGAATTCCGCCCAGCCGCAGCGGTGTGAAGCTCATATCCTCGTAATTGTCCGCGAATTGCTTCGGCATGTCCCAGAGCGCCCTAATCTGCTCGTCTCCATGAACATGCCACCCGCGCATCAACTCCCATTCCTTGGCGCTGTGGGTCGCGGCGGCAGCCGCACGCATGATAGCCCGCGTGGCCTCAGGAAAGTACGGTGCCGCGCTCACGAGGACCATCGCTTCCACTCGTTCGGGTCGTTGCGTCGCGAGGTGAAGTAACGTCTTGGCCCCCATGCTCATCCCGATCGCATTGACCGTTCCAATACCGATGAAGTCCAGTAACCCGAGAACATCCAATGCAAGCTGACGGAAGGTGACGCGGGACCCTGGATTCGTCGAGCGCCCGTGACCACGCAGGTCCGGGACGATCAATTCGAAGCCGTCGGGAGGCGAATCGAAGATGAGTCGCCAGTTGAGGCCGGCACCGCCACCACCGTGAAGCAGCAACAACGGCGCCCCTTCACTGCGCCGCTCGACGTACATGTCGATGCCGTTGACCTGTATGACTGTGTCGCCAGCGTCCTTGCCCACTTCCGTGGTCCCCATTTTGTCCGCCGAACGTGCGCGCTCACCCGCGCGCGCCCATGATACGCCCGCGCCAGTCGGGTGGAGCGCGTTGTTCGGCCGCCTATCGTCGTCGCGCGTCCCTACCCACAGCCTCTTCAGACTGCCGCCATGCGCAGTCGCGACTCGATTCCCGACAACCCCGATTCGACAATGTATGGCATGCGGCGTTATCGTAGAGGTGGAGCGGCACCATGCGCAACGAGTTTACCGCCGTGTTCGAGCGGGATGAGGATTGGGTCATTGCCTACTGCCCCGAGATTCCGGGTGCCAACGGGCAAGGCCGCACCAAAGACGAAGCACGCGAAAGCCTCCGCCAAGCCATCGCGCTGATCCTGGAGGATCGCCGAGAAGAGGGCTTGCGTGCCGTACCCGCCAGCGCAGAACAGGAGACGGTGGTCCTCACGTGAAGCTCAGCACACTGCTGCTGCACCTGCGGCGGCATGGGTGTGTACTCAAACGTGAGGGGGCCGCGCACTCGTTGTGGACGAATCCGTCCACTGGCGCCACTGAGGCCGTACCCCGACACACTGAGGTCAGCAACAACCTCGTTCGCAAGATCTGTCGCGGCCTCGGCGTTCCCGAGATCGGAAAGTAGTCTCGATTCGCCAACCCTGTCAGCCTTCGCCATTGGGTTGGTGCCTTCGTCGTGATCGTCTTCTGTCTGGTCTGCCGAACGCTCAGCATCAGCGGCGGCGCGCAGCGCCGTCCGCTGCATGCTGCTGTTGGGCCGCGCGCTCATGTGTCAAGATCCGCATATGCAGGGAGTGGTCGAGTGAGCCGCTTTACGATGTAAATGAACGCTCCGGTCAGCAGCAGGTTGAGCGCCAAACTCAGCATCGCAACCGTCACGATGGGCCCGCCGATTCCGTAACTCAACGAGATCACCAGAACCCCCGCGCCCACCTCTCCGCGGGGCCACATGCCAATTGCAATCGCCAGTCGCTCCCGCCAGTGTGCCTCTTTCCTAGAGCAGAACGCCGGAAACATCTTTCCGAGATTGATGAGGCCGGTGAGGATCAGGACGTGCGCGATCAGCGTTGACCAGGCCATCGCCGGCTGCGCGGCAGTCACGCGTCCGATGTTGCGAGCCTTCCCAACTTCGGCGGCCATGCTCTCGGCGGCAGGAGCTCCGCCAGCATGGAGCGTGGGCTCGACCGCTTCCGCCATCGCTCCGCCCTGCACGTGGACCTCCGTTCATGTCGATGCTGACACATCGCCCACGCCACGATATGGGGAGTATCTTGCAGTCATGAGTCCCGAACTCGAAAGTGAAACTGTGGGACAGGCAATTCCGAATCAACCGAGCGAATTGGTACCAGGGCTCGCCCCGAAACGACGCGTCCTGAGACGTCTCCGCAGTGTACGTCTTCACAAGCTCAAACGACTCCTTGATCAGCGCTCTGAGGAGCATCTTCAAGAACTCGTCGACGGCGATGTCGCGGTCCGCGCGGTCTCTCAGGAGCGTGGCCACCTGAGCAAATGAAACGGTATAGGAACCGAAGCGCGCCTCGCTTCTCTGGAGGTGCCCAAGCGAAGGCTCTTCCGCGAAGAGAGACAGCGCGGCGAGCCCGAGTATGTAGTTGTTCTTCGCGTTCTTGAGCTGGCTGAGTAGTTCCTGTTTCGTCATCGCCATCGTTCCAGGCGTCTGACGGCTGCGGTTCACCCGCAGCCGCGGTGCGTCAGCTCCGGCGCCCGTCTGGTGCAACCGCTGGTTGAACGCCCATCACCTTTGGCCGAGCTGTCGTTGGGCGACAATCCACGATTCGAGGACTTCCACCGGACGGGCGGGGTCGCTCTCTTTGGTCCTGCCGTACTGCTGGCCCGCTCGATCCGCCCGCTTGAACAGATCCTTCGCCCGGGCTACAGCTTCATCGTTGGTCTTCGCACGAACCCGAAAGACTTGACACTGGGTGACCGGATCGGCGATGCGACCTAGGTGCTGATCGAGTGATGCGTCGCGGTACGCGATACTCACAGTGAAGTCCGACTCATCAAGGGATCTCTGGAGTCGCGTCTCTACCGTCGTCTTCGACTCGAAAAGATAGAATGGCACAGAAAGGCCGACAAGCGAGACTACCAGCAGTAGGGCTTGACCCCCATACCATCGCCATCCTCTCTCTGTCTCGGGGTGGATCTCGCCGAGCACCCTTCCGATTGCGGCGAAGCCGGCCCAGATGAAGGCAATAACCAGCAGTAGTACTGCGTATTCGCGATCCAGCACCTTCTGTTGGCCGATCCGGATGAACTGCTCTGTTGTGCTCTCCGTTGCAACTACGTACCAGATAGAGAAGCTGACCAAACCCAATGAGGCCGGCAAGGACAGCTTCAACCACCCGTGCGGTTTCATGATCTCGCGGACACTGAGCATTACGGACAGGAAGGTGCTCAAAACGGGCAATGTAAGGGGGAGGTTCTCTCGCAGGCCGCGGAAAAGGTACAGCACGACGCTCTCACGTTCAGAATGCCCGGTCGGCTGAGCAGTTGGCTTGAACCACGAGATGATCCACACCGCGATGAGGAGGCAGGCGGCCGGCACTATGGCAGTGCTGGCCCATGGCCGGGCCCTTTCTCTGAAGCGTCGGAACACCCGCCGGGTGTTCGCAGTCCAAGAACGATGGTCTTGATCCTGATCCTGTTCCTCTACCATCGTCTGCCGCCTTTCGTGTCGTGCTAACGTCAGGCCTCACCCGCCTGCGCTCACCGCGGCCAAGGCGCAGGTCGGGTGCAGGCCCGGTTAGGCACCGATGTGGCGCACGTCTCCGGGAACCAGGTCCTCGAGCGCCGCGAGTATCAATGGCACGGTCGGGCGCAAGTCGGCCAGGCGATTCGACGGCGCATGGAGAACCACCACGCCGAAAGGCATTCCGCTCAGACGCTGCTGGTACTCCAGGTTCGCATCCATCGTCAGGAACGCGTCGATCCGGCCCTGTGCTTCCCGCAGCAATACCCCGTTCTTGAACCCCGCCCAACCGCACCCTTGCACCGTCAGGACATCGTGTCCCGCGAGCAGGGGTGCCAAGGCATGCGGGAGATTTTCGTCAAGCAGTACGCGCACGAGCCAACACCGTGTCGCGTGCCAGTTCCAGGGCCGCGACTGCTTGTTCGCGCTTTACAGAGGGGAACTGCGTGAGGAATTCATCAAGCGTGTCACCGCCTTCCAGGTAGTCGAAGAGGGACCTGACGGGGACCCGAGTCCCGACGAAGACGGGTGTGCCTCCGAGAATGTCTGGGTCGCTGTGTACAACGCCGATTGGCGGAGCCATGGGCATGCTCCTTTCACCGGCACAGTATAAGTCCGTTCGTTCAATCTCGGTGCCAAACGGGCGCGCTCACCCGCGCCGGCCGCAGCGCGCGAGCGGTGCAGCCGCGTCGGGTGCAGCGCGTGGTTAGCGAGCCTCATTCCTCCGGGTCGACCAATGCGAGTATCCGGGCCGTGACCTCTTCCATCAGTGCGTCGGAAACGGAGCCACAGTACCTCGCGCTCCGTGCGCGCCAGTCGAGGCTCTTGACCTGATCGCACAGAATGGCGCCCTGGGCTTCGACGCCAGCCGGCAGGGTGACTTCGAAGGGATAGCCCTTCACGCGGGACGTGATCGGACAGACCAGTGCCAGGCCGACCTTGCGGTTGTACGGCCTGGGCGAGATGACCAGCGCCGGTCGGCGTCCGGCCTGCTCGCTTCCCGCCTGAGGGTTGAACTCAAGCCAGACCAGATCCCCCCGCTCGGGAGCGTGCTTCGTGCGCACTACCAGATCTCCCTGCCGACCGGCCGGCCGGTGTCCACTTCGCCGTGGACGTTCTTGGCCGTGACCCGTCGGAGCAGATCCTCCAACTGGTACGTCCGACGCCTCGCCGGCCTGACCACAAGATCGCCGCCTTCGACCGAGAGAGCTACCTCGGATCCCGCTGCGACGCCGGCCTCCTGGGCGAACGACCTCGGAATCCTCAGTCCCAGGCTGTTGCCCCACTTTTGGATCTTCGTCTGCACACGCCCTCCACGGCTATACATTGACTATACACGCCTGGTCCTGTGCGTGTCCAGGGGGTCTTGATCGGATTCGGGGGCGCTGTTGTTGGTTGTCTCGCTAACGTTCGCGTTCACCCGCGCCGGCTCATGACGGCGCCAGCCGGCGTCGGGTGCAACGCGTGGTTATGCGGCTTGAGCAGTTGCCAATCGCTCCGTGGCGATCAGAGGCTTCCGGCACCAAGGCCTGGAGGAGTGCTTCACGACTGGGTGTCGCGATGTAGCATTCCGCGTGAAGTCCATCTGCGGTGAGAGACAAGAGCCAGTATCGCGGCCACAGAGCCAGAGAAGTAGCATAGGATATCAACCGGATCAGAGTGTGGATACTGACTGAACTCGAACAGCGTGAACGCGAGCGGTGGGAACACCAACGCGACCAAGGGACCGATACGCGTGTGCCCACCAACGTAGTACATCGCCGTCGTAAACTGTGCAGGTAAGCCGATATCAGCGAAATGGCCCTGTATCCAGTTGTAAGCTGTGAGTCCGACCAAGTTCCCGAACTTGAATGAATCCCCAAACAGAATGAACACAAGGATCACGAGCATCTGCAGCTCAGAGAACCGCTTGGAGCGATCGGGCAGTCGAGAGCAAGCCCAAGAACGGAGCCTTCTCGTCATACTCTGTCGAGAATCCAAGTCACTACCTCGTGGGATCTGAAGACCAGCGTTACTCAGGTGAAGCAAGAGAACGACGCATAACGTCGGCGATGAGCCGCGGCGCCTCTTGCGTCAGCCCGGCGCCGTCGGCTCCATCGCGTTGTTCGGCGGCTCGGGCACGGTTACACCGTAACATCGACTACCACGACCGTCACGTCGTCCTGAAGCGGCGTGTCTGGGCTAGCCAGAGCAAGGAGGCGCCATGCGGGAAACCGAGTCTTCGATTATGTAGATTGGTCGCACCGGTTCTTCGACTACCTCGTCGGCCAGAAGGGTGGCCCTCAGCCGCAGGTTGACGCCGGAGCGGTTCGCAACTACCTGACGCACCTGGCGGTGCACCGGCGCGTTTCGGCGAGCACGCAGAACCAGGCGATGTGCGCCATCCTGTTCCTGTGCCGCGAAGTGCTGGGGCTCGACCCGGAGGGGCTCTCGCTCACACCGAGAGCCAAACGTGGACCGCACCTGCCCGTCGTCCTGAGCATCCCCGAGACCGCGGGCCTCCTAGCCTGGATTTCCACGGGACACCGATCGGTTAACACGGCGCCGCTGGTCGGCGGCGATTAGTGAACGAAACGTAACGTCCGGTTCTTCCACCACGGGACCTTGATGGCCTCGTCCAGGAGGCCCG
>JBFMFH010000116.1:0-2581 GCA_040752275.1 Acidobacteriota bacterium | reverse complement strand
GAGTATGCTCAGTCGTCGCGCCTTGCCAGCCGGGCGCCGCGCTCCGGGACTTCTGCAAGGCATCACGGTTCCAGGGCACTAGCGAGGCTCCGCCTCAGACCGCCGAGGCGTACGGATCGTGGCCTTCAAGACGTCTAGCCGGACACTTCTCGCCGGCCGTCGGTCCAGAGCGTCTGCACCACGCGCAGCAGCACCAGGCCGCTCGCCACGAACACGACGGACAGGCCGACGGCATAGTCGACCCTGCCGTACAGGACGTTGCCGACGGCGAAGAGCGACGACCAGATCGTCACGGTGCCGACCGCCCAGCCCAGCAGGGCCAGCGGCACATTGTCGCCGGCCGACAGGGCGATGCCCGGCGGAAGTCCGGCGTCCCTGCGCACGCGCTCCCATCCCGGCCCAAAGGGCTTCACCCTCGTGTAGAAGTCCACGAGCACCCGACGATCCGTCGCCGGCGCCAGGTAGGCCGTCAGCATCCAGCACGCCGTCGTGAATGCGACGGTGGTCACGAGCGCCGCGTGCGTACTGAGCGGGTGGCCGGCCTTCGCGAGGATGAGGAGGGCGACCGAGATGGCGAACGAACTCGCCATGGCGACCACTTCGCACCAGGCGTTGACGCGCCACCAGAACCAGCGGGCGAGGTAGAGCAGGCCGGTTCCCGCCCCGACCTGCAGGATCACGTCGAAGGCGTCCTTGGCCGTGTCGAGCAGGAAGACCAGCGCGGAAGAGAAGACGAAGAGCCCGACGGTGACGACCCGGCCCGCTCGCACGTAGTGCCGCTCGCTCGCGTCCGTGCGGATGAACCGCCTGTAGAAGTCGTGGACCAGATAGGACGCGCCCCAGTTGAGGTGCGTCAGGATGGTCGACGAGTTGGCGGCGAGCAGCCCCCCGACAATCAGACCGACGAACCCCGCGGGGAGCAGCGCGAGCATGGCCGGATACGCCGTGTCGTGGCCGACGAGACGCGGATCCAGATGGGGGAACGCCCGCTGGATGTCCGAGAGTTCCGGGTAGACGATGAGCGAGGCCAGCGCGACCAGAATCCAGGGCCAGGGGCGCAGGACGTAGTGCGCGACATTGAAGAAGAGCACGGCGCCGAGCGAGTCACGCTCCGACTTCGATGCGAGCATACGCTGGGCGATGTAGCTGCCGCCGCCAGGTTCGGCGCCCGGGTACCAGACGGACCACCACTGCACCGCCAGCGGCATGATGAAGATCGCCACCGCCAGATCCCAGTTGCTGGAGAAGTCCGGCAGGATGTCCAGGTAGCGCAGGCCGCCAGGGCCGTTGAGGGCCGCGACCTTGTCGACGAGGGCCGTCAGACCGCCGACCTGGGGCGCGTTGACCGCGAAGTAGGCCGCCGCCACGACCGCCGTCATCATGATGAAGAACTGCACCATGTCGATGACGAGCACGCCCCAGAGTCCGGCGTGGGCGGCAAACACCACGTTCAGGAGACCGACGACCACGAGTGTCTGCCACCGCGGCAGGCCGAACATCACCCCCGCGATCTTGCACGCGGCGAGATTCACCGTGGCCATGATCATCGAGTTGAACAGCAGGCCCAGATACACCGAGCGGAAGCCGCGCACGACGCTCGCCGCCCTGCCGGAATAGCGAATCTCGTAGAACTCGAGATCCGTGAGGACGCCCGACCGCCGCCAGAGCCTCGCGTAGAAGAAGACGGTCGCGACGCCGGTCAGCGTGAATGCCCACCAGACCCAGTTGCCGGCGACCCCGTTTCGGCGGACGATGTCGGTCACCAGATTCGGGGTGTCGCTACTGAAGGTGGTGGCGACCATCGAGAGGCCGGCGAGCCACCAGGGCACCGCGCGGCCGGAGGCGAAGAACTCGGAGGTGCTTCGGCCGGCCCGCTTCCCGAAGAAAAGGGCGGGCACGAAACACACGAGCACCGACAAGACGACGACCACCCAGTCAACCAACTGGAACTGCATCGCGACTCCGCCTGCCACGGCTGCCGGCCGCGGCGAAGGCGTCACGATAGCACAAGGCGGAACATCGGGCGGCGTGGAAACGGGGTAGACTACCCCCGGCGGGGGGGTGCATGTCGAGAGTCGACGTTCTGCGTCCGTTCATCGAGAAGCACCTGGCGTCCATGCTGGACATGGCCAGGATCGAGCCCGATACCGACGGGGAGTACTCCTTCGCGCACGGCTCCGCAGAGATCCGTCTCAGGCTGATCGACGACGCCTTCCCCATCCTCCGGTTGTGGGCGGTGCTGGTGAGACACGTCCGCAAGCGCGCGGGCCTGCTGGAGGCCCTCAACCAGATCAATGCGACGGAGACGGGCATCCGCGTCTTCAAGGCGAAGGACACCGTTGTGGCGGCCTGGGAGCTGCCAGCGGCAACACTCGACGAGCGGCAATTCGTCGACGTCTGCCGGCGTTTCGCGCGGGTAGCCGACCGGCTGGACTCCGATGTGGCGACCCGGTTCCAGGGCAGCACCGCGCGAGCCGACGATGACGAGGATCCGGTCGACGCCTAGCGAGGCTCCGCCTCGCTAGTGCCCTGGAACCGTGATGCCTTGCAGAAGTCCCGGAGCGCGGCGCCCGGCTGGCAA
>JBFMFH010000115.1:0-76220 GCA_040752275.1 Acidobacteriota bacterium | reverse complement strand
AGTCAGAAGACAGAAGACAGGAGTCAGGAGTCAGGAGGCAGGAGGCAGGAGGCAGAAGACAGAAGACAGAAGACAGAAGACAGAAGACAGTAGATGGCAGACAGGGCGGCTGCGGCGCGGCCCACTGAGCCCGCCCTACCGTACGGCCTTCCTCGGGCCGATACCCCGAATACGAGGTGCTATCCCGATGACCTGGCTGAATCGCGCGTGGGTGACGGTGGCGTCGATGGCCGCCGTGGCGGTGATGAGCGTTCCGGCGACGCTGGCGACTTCGTGCGGGGGCGCCCGCGAGCCGGCGGCCCCAGCCGGTCCCCGGCGCGGCGGAGCCCTCGTGGCCACCTCGCGCAGCGAGCCGCGGACGTTCAACCCGATTGCGGGCCGAGACTTCGCGACCCATCTCGCGGGCACGCTGATGCACGCCCGGCTGCTGCGCATCAACCGCGCTACGCAGCAGCTCGAGCCAGCCCTCGCCGAGCGCTATAGCTGCACGGCCGGCGGCCTGACCTGCACGTTGATTCTGCGCCAGGGCGTGACCTTCTCGGACGGCACGCCCTTCACGTCGGCGGACGTGCTGTTCACGTTCCGGGCGGTGCTCGACGGGAAGACGGGGAGCTCGATCGCCGGCAGCCTGATGATTGGCGGCAAGCCCGTCTCCGTCGCCGCTCCCGACCCCCACACAATCGTCCTCTCGCTGCCCGCGCCCTACGGCCCGGGCCTGCGCTTCCTCGACTCGATTCCGATCCTCCCGAAGCACAAGCTCGAATCGGCGCTCGATGCCGGCACGCTTCGCGACGCGTGGAGCCCGACGACGAGCCCGGCCGAGATGACGGGCTTGGGCCCGTTCGTGTTGCAGGAGTACAAAGCCGGCGAACGGCTGGTCTACGCGCGCAATCCGCGGTACTGGAAAACTGACGGCGCCGGCGCGCAGCTGCCGTATCTGGATCGGCTGACGATCGAAGTAACGCCCGAGCAGAACACGGAGTTGCTGCGCCTGCAGTCGGGCCAGGCGGACCTCACGCAGAGCGAGATCCGCGCCGAGGACTACGCGGTGCTCAAGCGCGAGGCGGATGCCGGCAAGCTGAAGCTGATCGACGCGGGTCTGGCGTTCGATTCGGACGCGTTCTGGTTCAATCTGAAGACCGGCGCCAAGGCGAGGGACCCTCGCCGCGCGTGGCTGCAATCGGTCGAGCTCCGGCGCGCGGTGTCGCTGGCCGTCAATCGGAAGGCGTTTGTGGATTCGGTCTTCCTTGGCGCGGCCGAACCCGTGTGGGGGCCGGTCTCGCCGTCGAACACCGCATGGTACGCGCCGGATTCGGCGGGTGTCGTCGCTCGCCCGGCGCACGACCCGGGCCAGGCACGCGTCATCCTGGCCGGTATCGGCCTGCGCGATACGAACAACGATGGCATGCTCGAGGACAAGGCCGGCAGGCCCGTGCGCTTCTCGATCATCACCCAGAAGGGGAACACGACGCTCGAGAAGGGGGCGGCCGCGGTGCGCGACGACCTGCAGAAGATCGGCATCGCGGTGGACCTCGTGCCGCTCGAGGTGGGTGCCCTCGTCGACCGGATGCTGAAGGCGGACTACGACGCCTTGTACTTCCGCCTCCTCACGACGGACACCGACCCGGCGATGGCAATGGACTTCTGGCTCAGTTCGGGCGGGGCGCACGTCTGGAACATGGCGCAGGAGCGGCCCGCCACCGAGTGGGAGGCCGAGATCGACGCCCTGATGCGGCAGATGGCGGCGGAAACGGACCTCCCGAGACGGCAGCAGGCGTTCCGGGCGGTGCAGGAGATCTTCTCGAACCACCTGCCGGTGCTGTACTTCGCCGTGCCGCGGCTGTATGTGGCCACGAGCACGCGCGTCGCCGGCGCCACGCCCGCTCCCGTCCGCCCGCCGATCCTCTGGAATCCAGAGGTCGTTGCCGCGTCCGCGGGCCGATAGGCGTCTTGAGGGCCCTGATCTTCCGCACGCGCTGAAGGTCCAACTCGCCGTGCGCCCGGCGGCTGCCGCGGTGGGTCAGTCTGAATCCTTGGGCCCGCCGAATGGCATGGGACGTGTCTCCCTCACTTGGGCTTGTAGCTTCGGTGCCCGCTTGAAGGTGACGCTCGTCTGGGCCGGCGGGCGGTCGATGGTCCTGCCGGTCAGCAGGCCTTCCACGGTGAGGATCTGCAACTTGGGATGCTTGCCCCACGGCGATGCATAGAACCCTGCGCTGGCGCATTCCTTGCGCATGGGTGTCGTCGGCTCCTCCATACACAGCAAGACCCCAATCTCGGCCTTCTCGCGTTCGAGCACACCACGAAGGTCCCGCAGATGGGAGACCGTGATGTGTCCCGCCTTCACCGACAGGACGATCTGGTTCGTCTTCGCGGTATCGCCCTCATGGAAGTAGATCCGCCCGTCGATGCCCTTGTCCGCGCCTTTCCTGCCTTCGACGGGACGTGCGCCGACAAGGCCGAGCGCCCACCACTGAAACTGATACGGATCATCCCGAGCGAGCTGAGCGGCATCAGGAACCGAGACCGGCTCGCCCACAACTTCATACTCCACCCTGCCACCGAACGAGTCTGTCAATCGGCTGCGAACCAGTGTGATGGCAAGGTGGGTGATGTCAATGCCCATCCAGTGTCGGCCGAGCTTCTGCGCCGCGGCGACAGTTGTACCGCACCCGCAGAAGGGGTCGAGTACCGTATCGCCTTCGTTGCTGCTGGCACTGATGATCCGCTCAAGCAACGCCTCCGGCTTCTGCGTAGGGTAGCCGAGCCGCTCCTGAGCCTGCGAATTGATCGGGAAGACGTCCGTCCATACATCCTGCAGCGGCACACCTCTCGTGTCGTCCAAGTACTTCTTGAGTCTGGGCCATCCGCCCTCCTTCGAGGGCCAGTAGATCAGACCTTCCTTGTCCAGTTTGTCGAGTTCAATGGGCGGATAGGCCCAGTGTCGCCCTCTCGCCGTCACGTCAAAACCCCGCCAGGCCTCCCCGGTTTCGCCGTGTCGAACCCCAGAGCCACCACTGGCGCGATCCCGTCGCGGGATTGGGGCGTACAATACGCCCGTTGCGTGGAGGTGCCGATGCAACGCCCGTTCGATGCGTGGGTGAACGTCGTGTGCGGTGGGGCGTTCGCGTTCGCGGCGTACGCCCAGTACTCCAGCGGCCAGACCGGCCCGGCGGCGGCGCTGGCGGCCTTCGCCATCGCGCTCGGCCTGTGGCCCGGGCCCGAGCGCATGGCCTTCGCCTACCGGCGTGGCATCGGCATCCCCCGGTGGACGACGTTGACGTCGGTGACAGGAACCGATAGGGGAGACCCCAGACGTCCGGCCGACCGGTTTCCCGACTACGCCCCACAACTCGCGGACGTGTTCAAGGCGTACGTGAGTCTTGGCGGCTACGCACTCGTGATCATTCGGTTCAAGGCCAACCCGCAGGCTGCCCTGACCGCGGCCGGGGCCATCGTTGCCGGCGGCGCGATCCTCTGGTTCGCGGCGAGGCAGGCATCCGCCTCGGGGCCGGCGTAGCGAGAAGCGGGCTTGCGCGGCCCCGCCAACGCTACCGGGGCATGTGCGAGTTGAAGAACTCGATGGCCTGCCGAATCACCTTCAACTGGATCTCGTCGGGCCGGTAAAGGCCCTTCTCGTCCTTCTTCACGCGGACGATATAGCCATGGACGGGGTGGTCGTACGAAACCCGCTCCACCCTGCGGCCGGCTTCCTTCATCCACAGATAGACCGTCTCGAACGCCCCCTGCAGCTCGTCCTGGTCCCGGTTCACCAGCAGGATGGGAAAATCCTGGGGAATCCGGCGGATGCGGTCCATGGCGACCGGCTTGTCGAGGACGGGCGCAATGGATTCCGGCGTCCGGTAGATGGGATTCTCGACGGCAAATGCCGGCTCCCGCATCTGCAGGAACTCGCTCGCATCCGGTTCCGACACGACGGCAGCCCTGACGTTCAGCCCATCGACCAGCGCCCTGAGAATCATGCCGCCGCCGTGGCTGTTTCCGCACACGCCCACCCGTGAGGGATCGACATAGGGAAGCCGCTTCACGTAGTCGACGATCGTCATCAGGTCGTCGATCTCGAGGGGCGGCCGGCTCATCAACTGGTTCGCCTGCTGCTTGCCGACCCGGAGCGGCGTCGACCCGGGCCAGGCGAACCACGCCTCGGCGCGATACTGCAGCCAGGCGACCACGTACCCTTCCGCGAGGAATCGCTCCATCGTGTAGCCGGCCACGTTGTACACGTAGTCGCGGACCTGCTGGAGCCCGGCGCCGCCGTTGCCGCTGAAGAACAGAACCGCCGGGAACGGGCCGTTGCCCTTCGGCCGCCGAATGCCGATCGGCGTGAACAGTCCGTCCACCGTCTCAAGCAACGTGACGTCCACCGGGTAGTCCGAGCCAGGAACACCTTCGGTGAACACCAGTGCTTCCGCTGGCTCGGTGACTCTCGGCGGCGCCCAGGTCTTCTGCGCCCCGACCACCGCGCCTCCGGCCAGCATGCCACCCAACACGAGAACCGCACATCGTCTCAACATGGCCTTGTCTCCCATCTGCCTCGTCGGGCAAGACCGCGCCTGGCGCGGCCCGCTCACGAGGCCAGTCTGTCCAACAGCAGAGCGTCAATGGAGTAGCGTCCGGGCCCGAGCAACGCGATCACGATTCCGGCAAGCGCATAGAATGCGCATCCTTCCCAACTGTGGCCGCCAGGGTTGATGAATCTCTCGCCCTTTCGCACGAGAATTCCCGCCGCGACGACCATCGTCGTCGAGATTCCGATGGCAGCCAGCGGGGTCAGCAGCCCGAGCACGAGCATCGCGCCCCCGGCGAGCTGTGTGAGCTTCGCCGCCAGGCCCATTCCCCAGGAGATGTGGTGGTCGGCCGCAAACCCGCGGAGGTCATGGATCCGGCCCAGTCCGTGGAGGATGAAGGCACCACCGACGAATGCGCGAAAGGCCAGAAGAGCCAGCCCGGCCCTGCCGGCCGGAAACGAACCGTACGCCATGTCGACGAGCACGTCCATCGGTCCTCCTCCCGAACGCCGCCCTGCCTTCCCGGGCGGGACCCGTGAGAGCGTCCCTCGCGGCGGCGTCAAGCGATGCACGATCACGGGCCGGGCGCCGCGACAGCCCTCACCTCTGTGTGAGGAGCAGTATGCTCGACACGAGCAGCATGGCAATGACGATCCACTCGAACACGCGCGGGTTGATGCCCGTCGCGACGAGGCGGGCGGCCCAGATGCCGGGCGGAATGAAGAGCACGACCCACCACAGCGAGACGAGCAACGGAATGTCGATGACGCCCGCGACGAGGAACGCGGGGACCTTCAGGACGTTGACCACGGCGAAGAACAGCGCCGCCGTGCCGATGAACGTCCGCGGGGACACTCGCAGCACGAGCAGGTACGAGTTGAACGTGGGGCCGCCGTTGTTGAACACTCCCGACGCGACCCCGGTCACGCCCCCCACAAGGGGAGCATGCCACCACGCCGGGCGGTAGGCGATCCGCTCGATCCGGCCGTGGAGCACGGCGTAGGCCGCAAGAATCAGGACGAACACGGCCAAGATGACGCGAAGGACGGACGGTGGGAGGCCAGCCAACAGGATCGTGCCAACCAGCGCGCCGGCGGCGGCCGGCCCCAGCATCCGAAGGACCAGCTTCGTGTCCCACTCGCGCCAGTATGCGTGGAGCGCGAAGGCATCGCCCACGAGGAGCATCGGCAGCAGCACGCCGACGGCCTGCGGCACGCTCATCACCAGGCTGAGCACGGGCGTGAGCAGCGTGCCCAGCGAGTTGAAGCCTCCCTTGGTGGCACCGATCAGGAACCCCAGCACGGCGACGACGACAGCGACGAACACGGGATCGTCGTGGGGGATTCCAAGCGCCGGCATCGCGGGTCAGGCCCTGACTCTCGTCGCAAACAGCGACAGCATCGGCTCGACGGGGCTGTGGTCCGTCCTAACGAAGACGTGATCCATCGGCACCCCGTAGAAGGCGCGGGTCAGCGCCTCCCGCCGCTCGCGGGCCCGGGCGCGGTACGCCTCGCGGGATCGGCGGCCCAGCCCGACCGTCGCCGCGCGGCCCGATTCCAGGTCGCGCACGCGAAGGTAGCCGAGGCCGGCCGGCAGCGAGACCTCGGCCGGATCCTCGGGCACGACGGCGATGACGTCGTGGCGCGCGGCCAGCACGGAGAGATCGCCGCTCGCGAAGGCGTCGTCGTCGGCCATGAAGTCCGAGACGAGAAAGACGACGGTCAGGCGCTTGAGCCTCGACACGAGGGCGCGGACGGCGGGCACGATCGCGGTCCGGCCCGGCTGGGGCCCGAGCGCCCAGAACCGCTCGAGAATGGCCCAGGCGTCGGCGCGGGCGCGCCGAGGCGGGCTGATGTCGACGACGCGATCGGAGAAGGCGAGGAAGCCGGTATTGATCTGGTCCGACAGAGCCGAGAACAGCAGCGACGCCGTGATCACCGCTAGGACCTCCTTCTTGGAGGCGTGCGACGTACCCAGCTCCATGGAACGCGAGACGTCGAGAGCGATCATGATGTCGAGCTCGCGCTCGGCGTGCGTGTGGCGCACGTAAGGCACACCCAAGCGGGCGGTCACGTTCCAATCGATCGCCCGCACGTCGTCCCCGGGCTGGTAGAGCCGCAGCTCCTGGAAGTCGAACCCGGTGCCGCGAAGCGGGCTCTTGTGGGCGCCCACCCGCAGGCTGCGGATCTTCTTGGCGGAATACAGCTCGAGATACCGCAGTTCGCGCATGACGTGGTCGGGAATCATGAGTCGGCGCCCGCAATCACGTCAGGTTCGCGAAGTGGGGAATGGCGCCGAGCGCCAGCGAGAGCGCCAGACACACCAGCGCCGGGATCACGAACCAGTGGAACACCGGCACGTCGCGCTCGAACACCTTGCTCGTGAGCGTGCCCTTCTCGAGCCCGTCGATCTCGCGCGAGGCGGCCTCGAGATCTGCGACTGTCGCGGCATCGAAGTACCGGCCGCCGTAGCCGCGGACGGCGGCAACCAGACGCTCGACCTCTTCCTTCTGCCGGGTGCGGGTCTCGATGTCCACCCCGACGATGTGGACGCGGACGCCGGCTGCGTCGGACTGCGCGAGCACCTCCACCGGATCCCGCCCCTTGTTGCTCTCGCCGTCGGTCAACAGCACCACGACGCGCCCGCGCATGTCGCCGCCGGCCTGGCGCGCCAGCAGGTGGTTGGCGAGGGCCAGCCCCTCGCCGATGGCCGTCATCCCTTCCCCGCTGAGAACGTCGCCGCCAATCATGTCGATGTACTCGCGCAGGTACTCGTGATCGGCCGACAGCGGGCTGACGACGTAGGCGTTGTTCGAGAAGACGACGAGGCCGAGGCGGTCCTCTCGGCGCCGCGTCACGAAGTCCTTGATGGCGTCTTTCGTGGCCTCGAGGCGGGTCTTGGTGGGCAGGCGGAACCCCTTCGGGGTCGCGCCCTCGACGATGGGGCCCATCTTCTGCTGGAGGGCCCGGATGCCGATGGGCTCCAGCATGCTGGTCGACAGGTCGAGCACCAGCACCAGATCCAGCCCTCGCGACGTCACGTGGGTCTGGGCAAAGGGCAGCGCCGGCTCCATGAGGCCCACCGAGGCGAAGACGAACGCGGCGAAGAGCGGGACGAAGGGGGCCCGGCGCAGCAGCGAGGCACGGTTGTCGGGGCCGACGAAGCCCACGGTGGTCGACGCCGCGTATCGCCGCCGCGCCTTCCACCGGATGACCACCACAAGGGCCAGCGCGCCCAGCAGCCACCACGCGACATCCGGCCGCAGGAAGCGCATCAGGCACGTCCCAGGCCGACCAGCTGCTCGGCCTGGTCGATGGCCGCCCGGCAGGCGCTCGGCGGCGGCAGGTCTTCGCTCCTGCCGTACCTGGCCTTCTCGCAGGCGTCGAGGAGCGAGATGGCGAGCGACGAAACCTCGCCCTTGCCGCGCGCCGAGAGGGCCGCGGTGATCTCGGCGGGCGTGAGGCCGTCGGCGCTCAGGCCCCAGGCGCCGGAGACGTGCCGGCGCACAAGCGCGCTCAGGTGGTCGAAAACCTTCCGGCGGCCCGCTTCAGTCTCGACGTCCAAGGCGCGCACCTCGTCCAGCAGGGTGCGCTCGCCGTGGCGCAGATGTCTCGGCGACTCGCGCGGGCGGCGCTGGCGCACCCGCCGCACGAGGGCCAGCAGCCAGAGCACGGCGGGCACGATCGACACGACCACGAGGCCGGTGCCCAACGCCTGCAGCAGACCGAAGATCGCGGCGCGCGGCGAGGGCGCCCGCTCGCTGCGGAAGCTCGCCATGTCCCTGTCGTCGGGCAGGAGGCTGCGCACCACTACCGTCGCGCCAGGCACGAAGACGTCGCCAGCCGGCGCGATGTCTTCGGGGCGCTGGCCCGGCCGCCGCACGTAGAAACGCACGGGGAACTCGCCGATCCGCTTCGTTGGCGGCTCCAGGCTGTAGGTCGTCAGGCGATAGGTGAAGCGGTACGTCGTCACACCCTCCCCGCGGTCCTCGCGCGACTGTTCGACGCCCAGCAGTTCGAGTTCGTCGATCTTGAGCCGGTCGCGAGACAGATCGTCGGTCAGGATGTCCGTGCCGTTGCTGCACCGGATGTCGACGGTGAACGCGAAGCGGTCGCCAATCCAGATGGCCGTCCGGTCCACCGACGACCGCACCTCCACGGAGTTCCGGAGCCTGGCCGCCTCCAGTTGCTGCGGCCGGGCGGTTGGCAGGGCCTGGGCGGCGACAATCGGATCCGGCGTGCACCCGACGGCGAGCGCGAAAGCGGCGAGCGCGAGGGCCACGAAGGGGCGCCGGGTGGCCCTGAAAGCGTCATGACCTGTCATGGGATGGGCACCATTCTGGCAAGTTCGTGCAGGATCTCGTCGACGTCCACGTTCTCCGCCTGCGCGCGGACGGTCCGGACGATGCGGTGCCGTGCGGCGTCGCACAGGATCTCCTTGACATCGTCGGGCAGCACGTACGCGCGGCCGTTGAGAAACGCCGCCACCCGCACCAGCGCCAGGATGTGCTGGTACGAGCGCGGAGACGTGCCGAGCAGGATCAGCTCCTTCAGATGGGGGCAGCCGGCTTGGTCGGGCGTCCGGGTCGCCCGGCCGAGCCTGACGATGTACTCGTCGACGCGATCGTCGACGTGGACGCTGTCGCGGATGAACGCGCGCAACGTCACGACGTCCTCGGGAGAGATCTGGGGCTCGACGGCAGCGCTCGCCAGCCGGCGGCGCAGCATCTGGACTTCCTCCTCCGCCGACGGGTAGCCGACCCGCAGCAGCATCGAGAAGCGGTCGAGCTGCGCCTCGGGCAGCACGTAGACGCCCTCCTGCTCGACGGGGTTCTCTGTGGCCAGCACCCAGAACGGGTCTTCCAGCGGGAAGGTCCGGTCGGCCAGGGTGACCTGCCGTTCCTGCATCGCTTCGAGCAGCGCGCTCTGCGTCTTGGGCGTGCAGCGGTTGATCTCGTCGGCGAGGAGGATGTTGGTGAAGACGGGGCCCTTCTCGATCCGGAAACTCGCGGTGGCGGCTTCGTAGACGCGCGTCCCGACGATGTCGGCCGGCAGCAGGTCGGGCGTCAGCTGGATGCGCTGGAAGTCGGCCGCGATGGCCTGGGCGATGGTCGTCGCGACGAGCGTCTTGGCCACGCCGGGCACGCCCTCGAGCAACACGTGCCCGCTGCCGGTGCCCCCGCCGCCGCGCTGGGTCGCAACCGGGATGGCCGCGAACAGCGCGGTCAGCAGCCGCCTGATGAGTACGTGCTGGCCGACGATCACCTTGCCGATTTCGCGTTCGAGGGCCGCGATGAGCTCGAAGGCGCGCTCCGAGGTCATCGCTGCCGCCTGGATCGGATGCTGGGTTTGTCTATGCACGTTGCCGCCTGCCTACCACAAGAGCCACAACACCGCGCCCGCCACGAGAGCCGCAATCAGGCCGGCGCCGTACACGTCCCGGTAGTCCGTCGTGCTCTTCCACCCGACGACCCTCTGTTCGCCGCGGACGACGGCGTTGATCGCCCGGGCCATCTCGGTCCCGCTCGACGAGCGCAGGTACCGGCCGCCGGTCCCGTCCGCGATCCTTCTGAGCGTCGCCTCCGTGAACCGCGTCCGCATCGGGCGGTCATCGTCGTCGAGGAGCCACGACTCGCGCCCGTCCACGCCGGGCAGCGGAATCGGTGGGACTCCGGCCGACCCGACGCCGATGCAGTGCACCTGATGACGCGAGGCGCGGAACCGCGCCAGGGCTGTGCCGAGCTCGGCGCCGAGGTCTTCGCCATCCGAGATGAGCAGGAAGAGCTTGCGCGTCTTCCGCCTGTCCAGGCGCACCACGTCGAGAGCCTTGATGAGCGCCCGGCCCATGTTCGTCCCGTAGAGCGGGGTCGTTTCGCCGTCGATCCAGTCGAGGTAGAAGAACAGACTGCCGGCGTCCGCCGTGGGATACGAGAGCACGAGCGCGGAATCGGCGAAGCCCACGAGCGCCACCCGGTCGATCGCGGCGGGCCGGTTCCGGAGGAAGTGGCGGATCTCGGCCGTGGCGCGTGTGAGCCGCGACGGCTCGATATCGCGGGCCCACATGGACGCCGACCGATCCAGGATGACGACGAGATCCTGGCGCTCGAACTCGGGCACACGCGCGGCCACGACCACCTGCGGCCGGGCCAGTGCGAAGACCATGGCCCCGGCGCAGGCCAGGGCCGCGGCGAGCACGGCGACGCGGGTGCGCCGGCGCGAGCGGCGCGACAGCCCAAGAAACCGTGTCGCCACCGGGGACTGGCGGCTCACCCGGCCCAGGTAGTGGTTCTGGATCAGCCAGCAGGCCACGAGCGCCGGCAGGACCAGCAGCCACTCGAGCATGTCCGGACGGAGGAACCTCATCGCGCGTCCGATCAGCCCCGCTTCTTCGTGGGCGCCGACCCTGACGCGGGATCCGGCCTGAGCAGCTGCATCAGCTCGCCTGGCGGCGTCTGCGGGCGGCGCCGCAGCTCCCAGACGACGCGCAGGAGCATCTCCAGGTTGTACTTCGTGTCCCAGTCGTCGGGCTCGGCTTCGAGGGCCCGGCGCAACTCCTCCGTCGCGCGGGTGAACCATGCCAGCCGCACCGACGGATCCGGCTCGAGGGCCGCTTTCTGGAAGCAGGCCGCGCCGGCCCAGAAGTGGGGGTTCGCGCCCTCGGGGGATCGCGCCGCCTTCTCGATGATCTCGTCATAGCTCTCGAAGCCGTACAGCAGCCGGAGCTGGTTGGCCACGATGCGTTCGTACTCGGACGCAAAGAGCCGCTTGAGCGGCGGCGCCGCGTCGAAGCGCTTCTCCGCATAGGCGTACGCCGCGAAGGCCAGCGGCGCGTTCCCGGCGAGGGCCGCCTCGTCTCCGTCGGCGATCGGCACCGTCCAGCGCGCGTACGCGACCATCGCGCACCCGCCTAGGAGCAGCAGCACCATCACCGACGAACCGACCATCCGCATCCATGGTTTCACTGGCACATCCTCAGTTGCGCCGGCCTGGCCGTCCCTACACGAGCTCGTGCAGGCCGCGCCCGAAGTAGAACGCCGCCGGCGTGGCGTCGTCCCACCCCGCGTTCAGATGCGGGGCCGTCCAGTTGGCGATCTTCATCGGCTCGAGCACCGGCTTGCCGAGCGCCGGCGTCGAGAGACAGAACGTGCCGGCGTGCGTCGACAGCCAGATCAGCTTGCGATCCCACTCCACGAACGTGCCCTCGGACGTGCCGCGCCACCAGGTGCTGTACTCCTCGATGTTGCCGTCACGCGCCGGCACGTACCAGGCGAGTTCCTTGACGTCGGTCGGATCCGACAGATCGTGCACGCGCGCGCCGGCCACGTCCCACGCGCACGAGAAGATCTCGGGACGCGCCGTGCCGGGCGCGATCCAGGACTGGCAGTTGTGCGTGCCGAAACGGCCGCGGGCAAAGCAGAAGTCGGCGTACGGCGCGTTCTTGGGCGGCATCGGGCGGGGGAAGAAGCCGATGATCCGGGGCTTGGTCGGGTCGCTGACGTCGAGTATGCGAGGAAAGCGGACCGGCTCGCGGCAGTCGGCCTGGATCGTCTCCGCGACGCCGATGACGTAGTTGCCGTGCTTCGGGAACTGCGGCGTGCCAATCAGCGGGAGCACCGTGTGGTACGGGATGCCGCCCGGCGTTTCCTGGTCCCAGAGATGCTGCGCGGCGGCCTTGGGCTTCGTGATGTCCGCGAAGTCATAGATGACGAGGCCGTAGTGGCCGTGAGCACCGTAGCCGTAGCGCCCGCCGTCCTCGATGCGCTTGGGAACCGCCGGGGCGCAGTGGGTGCCGTTCCAGGCGGCTCCATCGCCGGCAAACCAGTACTTGTAGTACTCGGCTTCTTCGCCCTTGCGCTGGCCAGGAATCCAGAATTTCGAGACCTCCTTCACGTTGGCCGGATCCGTCAGGTCGACCACCATCATGCCGGAGCCCTGGGTCCGCTGCGTGTTCTCGAAGAAGAACTGGTCGTCCCAGGAGGCGGCGAGGTAGGCATATCGCCCGCCGTCGTAGAAGTTCATGTGGGTGCCCCAGCCCGTCTTGCCGGTGCTGAACTCCTGCAGCAGGATGGGCTTGGTCGGGTCGGTGATGTCCCACGTCCGGATGCCGCGCAGCCCGGCGTAGCTGTCGGAGCGCTTGCGCTCTTCTTCGTGGTACTGCCCGTCGGGGAAGTCCGGGCGCGAACTCGTGATGGGCTGGCCGGCCGAGCTCATGGCGAGCCACTTCTTGAGCCGCGTGTTGTAGGCGATGCAGCCGCCCGGACGCGGCGTCCGCACGCCCCCTTCTGCGCCGCGTCCTCCACCCCGGCCCCCGCCGCCGCCCAGCGAGATGGCGACCGGCTTCTTGGGCTCGCTGATGTCGAGCCATCCGCCGCCGCCCGGGAGCAGCCGCTGCTTGCCCCGCGCCCACATGTTCATCAGCGGCTCGCCGACGCTGACCGACACCCCGGGCGTGAAGGAGATGATCTCCATGTTGTGGATGTACTCGTTGCGATCGAGGTAGGTCAACGCGCCTTTCGGCAGGCGGTAGGGAATCGTGCCGCCGCCCGGCCTCACGCCCGTGACCTGCCCGGCCACGGATATCGCGCCGGCCACTCCGGCACCCGCGGCCGCGAGCGCACCGGCCAGCACCGTCCGGCGACTGATCTTCCTCGGATGGTCCGACCCTCGACCGTGATCTTCGGCCCGCTCATCGTTCATCGACATGTTCGCCTCCACGATGGTCCCCCGCGTTTGCCGCGCGACGACTCCGTCCACTCCCGGCCCGACACGGAATGCCGACGGCGTTGCAGCGTCCCGGCCGGCGAGGGCACGAGCGTACGGATGCTGTTGGATGGGTCAAGTGAGGAGACCGGCCTGGCGACTCCCGAGACCGGGAACGGCTCATAAGGAAGGGATCGGGTTCCAGGGCGCTCTCCGCGTGGTCCGGCCATCATACCTCCCTATGGCCATACCACGTCAAGCGTGTATTCTGGCATAATTGTCTTCCCGCCTTCACGGGAATGACGAACCGGCAGCGGCGGGAATGGCCGACGGACGGCGGGCGGGAATAGCCGGCTGACAGCGGGCGGGAATGACGAACTGACAGTGGGGCTCCCAGCACTCATGCAGGCGACGGTCAAACTCTATCTGGCGTTTCGGGTCGGCAGGTTCACCACCGCGGACGTGGATCTGCTGGATCCGGCAACGGTCGATCACCTCATCCAGCGTCTGGCCATCCCCGGCGACAGCGTCGGGTTGATCATGGTCAACGGGCGCCAGGGCGAGCGGGACACGCCGTTGTCGGACGGCGACACTGTCGCGCTATTCCCGGTGGTTGGAGGGGGCTGAGGTGAGCGACCTGCGGGCCTTTCTGGCGGAGCGCGCAATCGACGGCCGCGTGGCCTGGACGGATCAGGTGGCGGCGATGGACGCCTTCGGCCTGAGCTGCGCCGAGGCGGAACGTGCCATCCTCGATGCGGCACTGCTGCCGGCCCGCTACCAGCGCAACCAGGCGATGCTGACGACGGGGCAGCAGCGGCAGCTCTTCGACAGCGTGGTGGCGGTGGCCGGCCTCGGAGGGCTGGGCGGCTACATCATCGAAGAGCTGGCCAGACTCGGTGTCGGAAGCCTCGTGGCCATCGACCCGGATGTCTTCGTGGAGCACAATCTCAACCGGCAGCTGCTGTCGGCGCCATCGTCACTCGGGATCTCCAAGGTTGACCAGGCGGTGGCCCGCGTAGCGGGCATCAATCCGGCGGTCACGGTACGCGGCGTGCGCGCCACGCTCACCGAGTACAACGCCCGCGACGTGCTCACGGGCGCGACAGTGGTAGCCGACGCACTCGATAGCGCGGCGGCGCGGCTGGACCTGGCGGCAGCCTGCCGGGTCCTGGATCTGCCCTTCGTGCACGGGGCCATCGGCGGCTGGTATGGCAACGTGACGACCGTGTGGCCGGGCGATTCGACCCTGGACCGGCTCTATCCGGACGGAACCGGCGGCCGGGGCATCGAATCCGACCTGGGCAACCCGTCGTTCACCCCGGCGATTGTCGGGAGTCTGCAGGTGGCCGAGATCTGCAAGGTATTGCTGGGCATCGGCGAGCCCTTGCGACAGCGGATCCTGTCAGTGGACTTGTTTCACATGGAGGTCCATCAGATCCGGCTCGAGTAGTCCGGCGCGTCCGGGCGGCCGGCACCCGCGGTTGACGAACGAACGACGCTCATCCGACGAAGGAGTCCCCATGATCGCGTACCTGCGCACTCGCTCGCCTGCTCTCGTCGTCTTGCTCATGCTGGGCGCCGGCCTCGCCGCCGCTTCCCCCGGCCAACTCGGATCGCGGCCCGCCGGCGACTGGATCGCGCTCATGGAGCGGCCGGAGCGCATCGTCTCGTTGAAGGTCGATCACATCGTCGATGCGCTCGACTTGCGGCCCGGCCTGACGGTGGCGGACGTTGGTGCCGGCGCGGGCGCGTTCAGCCTGGCGCTGGCGCAAGCCGTCGGCGTGGGCGGCACGGTGTACGCCGAGGACGTCGACCCGGCCTTCGTTACGCGCATCGAGCAGAAGGCGGCCGGCGCAGGCGCGGCGAACGTCCGGGCCGTGCTCGGTACCTACGCGGACCCGCAACTGCCGGCGCGGGACGTGGACCTGGGCTTCATGCACGACGTCCTGCACCACATCGAGAACCCGGCCGGCTACTTGAAGACGCTGGCCGGCTATCTCAAGCCCGGCGGGCGGCTCGCCATCGTCGAGTACGACGGCCCGCGGGGGCCGCACCGGTCGAATCCGGCGCTGCAGGTGACCCGCGAGCAGCTCGACGCGTGGATGGCGGCGGCCGGCTTCGTGCCCGACACCGTGGTCGACGGGCTGTTCGGCCCGGCCGATCCCCGGTGGTTCGTCATCTACCGGCGCCAGCCCTGAGATGTTGCGTCTCCTCCGCGTGGGTGCAGCCGGCCCGCTGCGGGCCATGCCGGTTCTGGGGATGGTCCTGGCCGGCGCGGCCGCGCCGGCCAGGGCTTCGGCGTCGGACGGACCCCGGCTTGCCTCGGCGAAGGCGGTCAGCGAGGCCCCGGTCATCGACGGCAGGGTGAACGACGCAGCGTGGGCCGGGGCCCCGGTCGTCGAGGACTTCCGGCAGCGCGATCCACGCGAAGGGGAGGCCGCGACTGAGCCGACGCGCGTTCGGATCGTCTACGATCGCACGCACCTCTACATCGCGGCCGAGCTCGACGACCGGGAGCCGGCCCTCGTTCGCGCGTCCGAGCTGAGACGCGACAACTCGCTGGACAGCGACGACAGCTTCGCCGTCCTGCTCGACACGTACCTCGACCACCGCAACGCGTTCCTCTTCCGCGTGAACCCGCGGGGGACCCGGTTCGACGGCCTGATCCGGAACGAATCACGGATCGTCGACGCCACCTGGGACGAGGACTGGCAGGCGGCGGCCGCCCTCGGCGACCACGGCTGGGCGGTCGAGCTGGCCATCCCGTTCAAGATCCTCCGGTTCCGCGAGGTGTCCGAGCAGGAATGGGGCATCAACTTCGAGCGGATCATCAAGCGGAAGAACGAGCTGACGTACTGGGCGGGATGGTCGCGCGACTACGTATTCGCCCACGTGTCCCAGGCCGGCCGGCTGACGGACCTGGCCGGCATCACGCAGGCCGAGCGGCTGCGCATCCGGCCGTACGTGACGGCGGGGGTCGAACGCTACGACGCGGCGACGCCGCCGGCGCCGTCGACCGGCCTCGGCGGGGTGGGCATCGACGATGTGAAGTTTGCCGTCACGCCGAACCTGACGGTGGATGCGGCGGTCAACCCCGACTTCGCCCAGACCGAGGTCGACGCGCAGCGCGTGAACCTGACGCGCTTCAGTTTGTTCTACCCCGAACGGCGCCAGTTCTTCATCGAGGGCGCCGACTCCCTCAAGATGGGCGTCGACACACTGGGCTTCGGCGCGCGCCTGATGGAGGTCGTCTATACCCGGAGCATCGGGCTGTCACCGCAGGGCACGCCGATCCCCATCCTCGTTGGCTCCAAGCTCACGGGCAAGGCGGGCGGCTTCGACCTCGGGCTGCTGCAGGTGAACGCGCGCGAGTCGGGGGACACGCCCGCCGATCACGTGTTCGTGGCCCGCGTGCGCAAGGAGGTGCTGCAGCGCTCGACATTCGGCGCCGTCGTGACCGACCGGCGCGACAAACGAGGGTCGAACCGCGTCGTCGGCGCGGATGCGCGCTTCGTGCTCAAGGAGCACCTGACGATCATGGGCCTGCTGGCCTCGTCATCGGACAGCAAGGTGGACGGCGCCCGCTGGGCCGGGCAGCTCGGCGCGACGTGGCAGTCGGATCTCATCGTCGCGGAGGCGAACTACGTGAGCATTGCCGACGGATTCACGCCAGCCGTCGGCTACGTGCGGCGCCACGACCGCATGGCCGGCGCCCGCGTGGCCTTGAGACCCAGGCCCGGCTGGCGCTACGTGCGGCAGTTCGAGGTCACGCCGAGCGCCTTCGCGTATCACGATCACGCGGGCATTCCCCAGTCGAGCGAGTTCGGCGTGTCGTTCGCGACGCTTCTCGAGAGCGGCGACCGGCTGTTCGCGAAGTTCGACACGCAGTCCGAATTCCTGACCGACCCCTTCGACATCAACCGCGGCGTCGTCCTCGCGCCAGGCCGCTACAAGTGGACGTCCGGAGAGGTGAGCTTCCAGACCTTTGACGGCCGGAAGGTGAGCGGAAGTGCCGAGGCCAACATCGGGCACTTCTACACTGGGAGGCAGGGGTCGTACGAATTCGGCCTCGGATACCGGCCGGGCCGGCACTTCTCGGTCGAGGCGGCCTACGAATTCAACGACGTCGATCTGCGCGAAGGCTCGTTCCAGACGCACCTGTTGGGTGTGAAGTCGAACGTGTCGTTCACCAACTCGCTGCTCGCGTCGGCCTACGTGCAGTACAACAACACCGGCAGCCTGGCGGCGTTGCAGTTCCGGCTGAACTACATCTTCCGGACGATCGACAACTTCTATCTCGTCTACAATGAGACGCGGTACACGAGTGGTCCGCTGGCGGACCGATCGAACCGGTCGCTCGTGGCGAAGATGACCTACTCGGTCCATCGGTAGGCGGTCGTGGCGGGGCGCGTTGGATTCCGGGGAGGGCTTGGCAGGTCGTGGTCCGGGGCACTGACCACAAGACCTTGTGGCTGCGGCGGCCGGGGGCGGGTTGACTCTTGCGACCCGCAAGGGTCATAGTTAGCATAGGTATAGTGATCGGACCAGTTATCGCTCCATGGGTGGTCCCACAATGTACAAGACAGTCCAGCCTTCCCGGCTCTACGAGCAGATCGTCGACCAGATCGAAGAGTCGATCCGCAGTGGAAGCCTCCGGCCCGGAGACCAGCTACCGGCCGAGCGCGATCTGGCCCGCGACTTCGGCGTGAGCCGCACGGCTGTGCGGGAAGCGGTCAAGGCGCTCGGTGAAAAGGGCCTCGTGCGGGCCTACCCAGGCCGCGGCACGTTCATCGTGGACGGCACGTCCCACGCCGTCCGCCAGTCGATCGATCTGCTGATGAGCTTCGGCCAGCGGCGCGGCGCCGCGCTGGCCGAGGTGCGTGAGATCCTCGAGCCCGAGATCGCCTTCAGGGCCGCCTCGCGGGCCGAGGAGAAGCACATCGCCGCCCTGCGCGACGCGTTCCGGGTGATGGACGAAGCGGCTCCCGACAACCCGGAGGCCTACATCGAGGCGGACCTCGACTTCCATCTCGCCCTGGCCGACGCCACGATGAACCCCGTGATCCTCGCGCTCATCGACTCGATCGTGGGGCTGCTGCGCGAGCAGCGTCTTCGCACGTACGTGTCGGCGGGCGGCCCCGAGCACGGGCAGCTCCACCACGCGCGCATCCTGAGGGCGATCGAGGATCGCGACCCCGACGCGGCGCGCCTCGCCATGCAGGCGCACATGATCCAGGTGCGGGACGACACGGCGGCGAGTCCGCCACCACCGAATGGACCGAACGGCGTCGAACCCTGAGGCCGGCCGGCCGGCCGGACACGCGGCCCGAGCGGTGCGCGTCGGCCTCGTCCAGCCGGCATTTCGCTGTACAGCCCCCCGTTTGTGGAGGACCATGGCGAACATCACGTTGAAGGTGAACGGCCGGTCGCGGTCGGTCGACGTCGACCCGGCCACGCCCCTGTTCTACGTTCTGACCGACGACCTCCAGCTGAAGGGGCCGAAGTTCGGGTGCGGTCTCGCCCAGTGCGGAGCCTGCACCGTGATCATCGACGGCCGGGCCGTGCGTTCCTGCGTGACTCCCGTCGGAAAGGTGGCGGGCGCCGAGATCACGACCCTCGAGGGACTGGGTACGCCTGAGCATCCGCACCCCTTGCAGCAGGCATTCATCGACGAGCAGGCCGCCCAGTGCGGGTTCTGCGTCAACGGGGTGATCCTCAACGCGAAGGTGCTGCTCGACCGGAACCCGAAGGCGACCGACGAAGAGATCAGCCGGGCTCTCTCGGGCGTGATCTGCCGCTGCTTCGTCCACGACCGCATGCTGCGCGCCATCAGGCGGTACGCCCGGGAGGTGCGATCATGAGGCACCCCGATCCCGACGACTTCAATCAGCCGCCGCTGACTCCTGACGCGAGCGAGGCACTCGACCTGGCGGGGTTCTCACGCAGGGACTTCCTCAAGGGAACCGGCGCGCTCATCGTCACCTTTAGCCTCGCCGACGCGAAGGGCGCGCTCGCGCAACGGGGCGGGCGCGGCGGGTCTCAGACCGCGAACGCGCAGGTCGATTCGTGGATTGCCATCGGGAGCGACGGGCGCGTGACGGCCTATACGGGGAAGTGCGAACTCGGGCAGGGCCTCTACACGGCGCAGACGCAGCTCGTGGCCGAAGAGCTCGTCGTGCCTGTGTCCCGCGTCACGCTCGTCCAGTGCGACACCAGCATCACGCCCGATCAGGGCACGACGGCGGGGAGCCAGTCGCACCCGGAGAACTTCAATCGACGCAATCTGGGCCAGGCGGCCGCCACCGCCAGGGAGGCGCTCGTCCGCCTGGGCGCCGAGCGTCTGGGCGTGCTGGCCGAGAGGCTCGCGGTGAGCGATGGTCGCGTCCATGTTGCCTCAGAGCCGGCGCGCCGCGTGTCGTACGGCGAGCTCATCGGCAGCGGGAAGTTCATGATGCCCGTCGATGGAGGCGCCAGGCGGCGCCCCGCGCGCGACTGGACGGTGATGGGGACATCGGTGCCGCGCCTCGACATTCCGGCCATGGTGACCGGTACCTTCGAGTTCGTGCACAACGTCCGCCTCCCGGGCATGGTGCACGGCCGTGTCGTGCGGCCCCCGGCCGTCGGAGCGACGCTGGTCGGCGTGGACGAGGCGTCGGTGCGCGGGATGCCGGGTGTGATCACGGTCGTCGTGAAGAAGGACTTCGTCGGCGTCGTGGCCGAGAAGGAGTGGCAGGCCGTGCAGGCCGCGCGGGCGCTCAAGGCGTCGTGGACGGCGGGAACGGGGTTGCCGGCCCAGGCGACCTACGACGACTACGTCCGCCGCCAGAAGCCGACGCGCGACGTGCGCCTCGTCGATTCCGGCGACGTCAACACCGTGCTGGCGGCTTCGGCCAGCGTGCTCAAGGCCACCTACCTGCACGCGCACCAGATGCACGGATCGCACGGCACGTCGTGCGCGGTTGCCGACGTCCAGACTGACCGGGCGACCATCTGGTCGGCGACTCAGGCGTCCCACCCGCTGAAGAACACGGTGGCGGCGATCCTCGGGCTCAAGCCGGAGCAGGTACGCGTCATCTTCAAGACCGGCTCGGGCTGCTACGGCATCAACGGCGCCGACGCCGTGTCGTTCGACGCCGCGCTCCTGTCGCAGGCGGTAGGGAAGCCCGTCCGGGTGCAGCTCTCGCGCAGGGACGAGGCGATCTCCGAGAACTACGGCTTCGCCTATGTGATCGATCAGCGCATCGGACTCGATGCGTCGGGGCGCATCACGGCCTGGGACTACGAGGCCTGGTACGCGACGCGCGGAGGGCGGCCGGGCTACGATTCGCCGGGCAACATCCTCGTTGGCGCGCTCGTCGGATTCGAGACGCCGGCCCTGCGGCCCCTCTCGCCGGCGCCGCCGCCCACGGGAGCGCTCAACAACAACAGCAACGCCGTACCGTCCTACGTGGCCGGGTGTATCGGCGGCACCTGCGGCGGGGCGGGCGTCGTGAGAAGCGAGCGCGTGCTCGCGCACGCGGTCGCATCGCCGTTCTATACGGGGCCGCTGCGATCGCCCTGGCGGCTGCAGAACACGTACGCCCACGAGTCGTTCATGGACGAGGCCGCCGCGCACGTCAAGGCCGACCCGGTCGCGTTCCGGCTGCAGCACCTGAGCGATCCCCGGTTGAAGGACGTGCTGACGGCCGCGGCGCAGAAGGCGGGATGGGACGCCAGGCCCTCGCCCAAGCCCGGCAACGCCGCGACGGGCGTCGTGCGCGGCCGCGGTATCGCGTGCGTGGCCTACGAAGGCCACAACGGCTACGGGTCGGTCGCGGCGGAGGTGGAGGTGAACCAGTCGACCGGTGCGGTGCGAGTCCTGCGGCTTGTCGTCGGCGCCGACTGCGGCCCGATCTCGAACCCGGACGGGATCCGGAACCAGATGGAAGGGGGCGCGCTCCAGGGGGCCTGCCGGGCTCTGATGGAGCAGGTCACCTGGGACCACGAGAAGGTGACCTCGATCGACTGGCGCACGTACCGCACGTGGACGCTCGGATCGGACGTGCCGGCCATCGAAACGGTACTCATCAACCGGCCCGACGAGCCGGCGACCGGCGCCGGCGAGACCTCCATCACCGTCGTCGCCGCCGCGATCGGCAATGCCATCTTCGACGCCACGGGCGCGCGCGTCAGGGAGTTGCCCTTCACGCCGGCCCGGGTGAAGGCCGCGCTGCAGGCGCGGCGCTGACCGGCGGCGCGCCGGCTGGCCGCCCCGCACCCGCCGGCCGCAGCCGCCGCAGCCGCCCGTTGTCGCCGGACGGATTCAGGAGCCGAACTGTGAACGACGCGCATCCTGCCAAGACGCCCTCCCGCGGCATGGCCCGTGGCCTCACCCTGCTGACCCTGCGCAGCGGAAGCGGCTGGCGTCTGGGTGTGAAGACCGGCCGAGGCATCCTCGATGTGCCTGCGACCGCCGCGGCGCTGGGCATGCACGCGCCTGCGACCATGGACGATCTCCTGCACGACGAAGACGGTCCGAGCCTGAACGCCCTGGTCGATGCCGCGTGGCGCTCCCAGGACTCCGGGGCGGTCTTCCTGGACGAGGCGGCGATCGAGTACGGTCCCGTCGTCACCAGGCCCGAGAAGATCATCGGCGTGGGATTGAACTACCGGCGGCACGCCGCGGAAATCGGTAAAGCCATCCCCCCGAAGCCCGTGCTCTTCGCCAAGTTCTGTAATGCCCTGAACGGTCACACCGGCACGATCAGACTGCCCGTGGAGAGCGGGACGAAGTTCGACTACGAGGTCGAGCTCGTCATCGTCATGGGCAGGACGGCGAGGAACGTCAGCGAAGCCGACGCACTCTCGTACGTCGCCGGTTACTGCACGGGCAACGACTTCTCGGCGAGGGATCTCCAGGACCTGCCGGACGGGCAGTGGCTGCTCGGCAAGACCCCCGACGGGTTCGCGCCCATCGGGCCGTACCTGGTCACGGCCGATCAGGTGGATCCCGACAATCTGGCCGTCGAGTGCCGCGTCAACGGTGAAACGCGCCAGCGATCGACCACGAGCGACATGATCTTCACGTCCGGCCAGATCATCAGCCACATCTCCCGGGCGCTCACCCTGAAGCCCGGAGATGTGATCTTCACCGGCACGCCCGAGGGCGTCATCGCCGGCTACCCGCCCGACAAGCAGGTGTGGCTGAGGGCTGGCGACACCGTGACGTGCGGCGTGGGGGGCCTCGGCGAGCTGACGTTCCGTCTGGCGTAGCGCCGCTCACTTCTTCAGCCGCTCATCGAAGAACTTCATCCAGTCGTCGAAGAACTCCCGCTGCATCTCGTCCGGCGCGTACGTCCCGTCGTCTTTGCGGTAGAGCAGGCCGTAGCCGTGTACGGGGTGGTTGGCCGATGCCCACGTGACGTCGCGACCGGCTTCCGCCTGAACCTCGTAACCGAGGCGGAACAGGCCCTGGTTGTGATCGCCATCGCGGCCCATCACCAGAAACGGGGTCTGCGACATGCGGCTGACGCGCTCCTTGGCGATGGCCAGGTTGGCGGCGCCGCGGGCCACCGCCACCTCCTGCATCTGGATGACGTTGTCGATGCGCGGCACGTTCGTGCGGTCCATCGCCAGGAACTCGTGCACGGCCGGCTCGATGGCGGCGGCCGCGCCCCACGTGATCTCGGTGGCGACCTTGAACATCAGCTCGCCGCTGTGGCTGACGCCGACGGTGCCGACGCCGTCACGCTTCACGTACGGCAGGTTCTGCAAATGCTCGATCAGGCTGATGTAGTCGTCGGAATCGAGCGAGCACGCCGACTTCAGCGCGCGGGCGCCGCCGCTCGTGGTATCGGCCACGTTGTGCGCCCGATCTTGGCTGTTGTAGGCGCCGGGAATCTCGTTGCGGTAGTTGCCGTACGCCACGACGTACCCCCGCTTGAGCATCTCGTCCATCATGCCTTCCAGCCGGTACATCGCCTGCTCGATCTTGGAGAACCCACCGTTGCCGTTGCCCGAACCGACGAGAATCGCGGGAAACGGACCGTCCCCGTCAGGCTTCCGCACGCCCAGGGGTACGTAGATCTCGTCGCGCGTCTGAACCAGGTGCAGCTCGTACGGCGTGCCGGACGTGGGCATGGTGCGGGCCACAATCAGGTGCGGCGCCTCCGATTGCGGCCGCTGCGCCGCCACGTTGCCGGCGCCTGTCCGCCAGGACCCGGTGGAGGTGTCGAACACAGGCTGCTGGCCCCCACGGGATTCGGGGACCGCGCCAGGTGCAGCGGCCGGCGCTGGGGGCGGCGCATCGCTGCCGCAGGATACCAGCAGGCCGGCGCACGCACAGGCGCCGGCCACGACGAGTGCGCGGAGACGGATGGACATTCGTGGCATTGTTCCCTCCTCTTGCCGGCCGCAGGCGCGCCATCGACAGGCGCGCGCCACCCGGCGGCAGGGCGACATGCTGACCCCGGAACTCCGCGCCTACGCGTCCCACCCGGCATTGAGGTGGGGCTTCGTCCAGTGCGGGATGGGCCGCGGCTCCAGTACCGGCTTGCCGAGGGCAGGGCATGACAGGCAGTAGGACCCCGAGTTCCCGCAACCGAACCAGATCAGATTGCGATCCCACTCGACGAAGACGCTCTCGCCCTCTCCCCTGAACCAGGTGGTGAAGTCCTCGATCTCGCCGCCGCGCGGCGGGACGAACCAGGCCACTTCCCTGGGCAGGGTGGGGTCTGAGATATCGAACACCCGGATGCCGGCGTTGAAGAACGACAGCACGACGATTTCCGGGCGCGAGGTGCCGGGCGCGACCCAGCACTGAATGTTGTGCGAGCCAAAGCGCCCGCGCGCGAGACAGAAGTCCGTGTAGGGCGCGTCTCTTGGCGCCTTCGGCCGCGGGAAGATGCCGATAACCCGGGGATCGCGCGGGTCGGCCACGTCGATCACCTGGATGGCCTTGTACGGCTCGCGGCAGTCGGCCTGGAGCGTCTCGGGCACGCCGATGACGAGGTTCTGGAGCCGCGGGTGCCGGCTGTCGGCGATCACCGGGTAGACCGTATGGTACGGCACACCGCCCAGCGTCTCATGGTCCCACTTCGCGATGCCGTACGGCTTCGGATTCTTGATGTCGCGAAGGTCGAAGCAGATCATGCCGAAGTGGCCGAAGCCGCCGTAGCCCACCGTACCGCCGTCCTCGACGCGCACCGGCACGCTTGGCGCCCCGTGCGAACCGACCCAGGCGGACAGGCTGTCGGCGAACCAGTACTTCTTGTACTCCTCTTCCTCACCGATCATCTGTCCGGGGACCCAGTAGCGCGACACCTCCTTCACGCTGGTCGGGTCCGTCATGTCGACGATCATGAGTCCGGAGCCGGCCGTCCGCCCGATGTCCTCCCAGCGCAGGTTTGGCGAGAACCCGGCATCGAGATACGCGTAGCGTCCCCCATCGTAGAAGTTCATGTGCGGGCCTTCGCCAGCCTCGCCCGTGCTGAACTCCGAGAGGAGATTGGGCCTGACGGGATTGGTGATGTCGTACACCCGGATGCCCCGGAGCCCCTTGTAGGCCAGGAGCCGCTCGCGGACCTCCGGCTGGAACTGCCCGTAAGGCCACTTTGGCGTGCGCCCGGCATGTGGTTCCGCGACCGTGACCACCATCAACCACTTCCTCAGCCGGGTGTTGTACGCGACGCACCCACCGGTGCGAGTATCGCCGGTGCCGACGAAGGTGGGTTTCTTCGGGTCGGTGACATCGACCCAGCCGCGGCCGCACGGCAGCAGTCGCTGCGCCCCCTTCGCCCACATGCTCATGAGCGGTTCGCCGCCGGCGGTCCGGTATTCGGGAATGTGGGAGATGATCTCCATGTTGGAGATGTACTGATTGCGATCCAGATAGGTCATGGCCCCGAGGGGCAGGCGGAACGGCAACCTGCCGCCTCCAGGCATCAGCCCCGTGATCTGGGCCCGCGCGGCGACGGCGCCCGCGATGCCGGCCAGAGCGGTACCGCCGGCGACCCGGAGCATGGCCCTGCGGCTGATGTGTCGCTCGCCGGCATGGCCGGTGCGCTCAGGTGAATTCGAACCGCGACCGAAGGTGGACATCTCCCACTCCTTTCCGCGACAGTGTGACCGGAGTTCTCGTCGGCGCCATTCGCAGACGACTCCGCGCCCTGACGAATCGTGAAATCGGCCTGCACCCGGCGATCATCACCGTCGACCGGGTGCAGGGAGGGGGGACAGAGCAGCCGGCGCATCCGCCGGCCCGGGTCGGGGACTTACGCGCTCTGGTACAGCTTCGTCAGCACGAACTCGCGGTGACCCAGCGCCTCGGCGCAGGTCAGGCGGCCGTTGCACGTGCGGAGCATGATCTCGATCAGCTGATCGCCCGCCTGATCGAGCGTCAGCTCGCGCCGCAGGATGCCCGACACGTCGAGATCCACGTGCTCGCTCATCGTTCGCGCGGTCCGGGGATTGGCGGTCAGCTTGATCACCGGTTCGATGGGGTTCCCGATGATGTTGCCCTGTCCCGTCGGGAACAGGTGAACGACGAAGCCGGCAGCCGCCTGGAGCGTGACGCACTCGGCGGCGGCCGACGACGTGTCCATGTAGTAGAGGCCGGGGCCGCGCCCGGGTGCCTCGGCGGGCTTCAGCACGTCGATATACGAGGTCTTGCGGCCGATCTTCTGCAGGTTGCCGAAGGCCTTCTCCTCGATCGTCGTGAGACCACCGGCGATGTTGCCCTTCGTGGGCTGCGACTCCGACAGGTCGTCGGTCTTGTGTCGATCGATCACCGCCTGGTAGGCGTTGAAGGCGTCCATGAACTTCTCGCCCACCTCCCGGCTGGCGGCACGGCCGGCGCACACCGTCTCGGCGCCCGTCAACTCGGAGGTCTCGCCGAAGCAGCTCGTGACCCCGAGCGGATCGAGCTTGTCGATGAGGTTGCCCACCGTCGGATTCGACGCCAGACCGGAGGTCGTGTCGCTCTCGCCGCACTTCACCGAGATCCACAGGTCCTCGATGCCGCACGTCTCGCGCGCCCTCTCCGAGGCCCACTGCAGGAACTCCTGCGCCTTGCGCGATGCGGCGGCGACGGTCGCGATGTCCCCGTGTCCCTCGATGGCGAACCCCGCGACGGGCTTGCCGGTGCGGGCGACCCCATCGACGATGCGGCCGGTCCAGCCGGGCTCGATGCCAATGACGATGCAGGCGGCGACGTTGGGGTTGGCACCGGTGCCGATGAGCGTCCTGAAGAAGAGCTCGAGGTCCTCGCCGAACTGCAGACGCCCGTAGGCGTGCGGGAGTGCCAGCGTACCCTTCACATGGTGGGCGACGGCTTCCGCCGCGGCGTTGGACAGATCGTCGAGTGGCAGGACGATCACGTGGTTGCGGATTCCGACGCGGCCGTTCTCGCGACGGTAGCCCTGGAACTGGTAACGGCCCATCTCACCACCTCTTCGTCTTCAGGTTGTGCGTGTGCACGTGGCGACCCCGGCCGATGTCGGCAACCGTTCGCCCGACGTCGTGGCCATACTTCAGGATCGTCTCCCCGGCGTGGAGGTCGCGCAGGGCAATCTTGTGTCCGAGCGGGACCGCGTCGAGGGCCGGGATCGACACGGTCTCGTCGGTCTCCATGATCCAGCCCGTCACTGGCGTCCCGGGCTGCACGTCCTCGACGACCACGACACCGACGTTGTCGGCCGCGTCGTGGACGATGAAATGGGTGGTCATGGCAACGTCTTCTCCAATCGTGGTGTCTCCATCGCGCGCGGTGGACCGGGGAGCTGGGCGCCGGGTGGAACGGCCTCGGACAGCAGGCGCATCACCTCGGCCGCCGCCCGCGTCACGTCCGTCCGGATGATCCGCTCGGCGAGATCCGCCTGCCCGGCCTTGACGGCCGCCACCATCGCCCGCAGGTTGCCGAGACTCTCACCCGACCGGGCAGGCGAACGCTGAGGGTGGCCCAGGCCCAGCGCGCGCCACCGCCGGATGCGGCCGTGCAGCGCGCCGAGCATCGACGACAGCGTCTCGCTGCGGGCGCCCTCGTACAAGATGTCGTAGAAGGTGTTCTTGGCCTCGAGAATCACCTCGGGGCTGCCTTGGGCGTACGCGCGGTCGATCCGGTCGAGCGCCTGCTCGAGACGTTTCACGCTGCCGTCCGAGGCGTGCTCGACGAAGCGGTGCGCGGCGAGACCCTCGAGCACCGCGCGGATGGCGTAGAGATCCCTGGCCTCGTCGAAGGTGAGTTCGCGAACGACCGGCCCTTTGTTGGGGATGAGGGCGACCAGGCCTTCGGACTCGAGCTGGCGGAGGGTCTCGCGGACGACGGTGCGAGAGACGCCGAGCGAGTCGATGAGTTCGCGCTCGATGAGCCGGGCGCCCGGTTGGAGACGGCCGTCGATGATGGACCGGCGCAGTTCGTCGAGCACCTGGCGCCGCAGCGGGGCGGCGGATCTGGGGATGGGGGAGAGGGTGCCGGCGACGGGTCGGCGGCTTGACCCTTTCATCATACCGTAGTATGGTATGACATTACGGTCGAACACGCAAGCCCCGAGATTCCATGAGACGTGTACATAGCTGCTCGAGCGCCCTCCCCATGCCGCACAGCCACGGACCACGCCCATGAGCTCCACACCGGTGGAGGTCGGGATCATCGGGCTCGGCCGTTGGGCCCGGGTCCTGGCCCGCGCCGCTCGCAAGTCGGACGAACTCGCGATTGTCGCCGCCCACAGCCGGTCCGCCGAGACGCGCGAGGCCTTCACACGCGACACGGGGATCCCGGAGGTTGCGTCGCTCGATGAGATGCTGGCCAATCCCCGCATCCGCGGCGCGATCCTGACCGTTCCCAACGAACAACACTTGCCCGTCGCTGCCCGCGTTGCCGCCGCGGGGCGCCACGTCTACACCGAGAAGCCCATCGCCAGCACGCTGGAGGATGGCCTCGCCATCGCGGCCCTCGAAGCGCGGCATGGCATCACCGTGACTGTGGGTCACAGCGCCCGGTTGATGGGCGGCATCCGCCAGATCCACGATGCCATCGATGCGGGCGAGCTCGGGCGCGTGGCGTTCATCGAGGCCAACTTCTCGAACGAGCGTGCGCTGGAGCTGACGCCGCAGACCTGGCGCTGGTACAAGGACCGCGCGCGGGGCGGCCCGCTCTCGCAGTTGGCCATCCACCAGTTCGACGTCCTCCACTACCTCGGCGGCGAGATCGTCGAAGCGAGTTCGATGGCGTCGAAGCTCTCGCCGGTCGGCGCCGAGGTCGACGACCAGTCGATGACGCTCCTGCGCTTCGCCGACGGCAAGATCGGCTACGTCGGGTCGTGCTGGACCTCGCCGGGGATCTTCGCGCTGCGCGTGTTCGGGTCGAAGGGGCTGATGCACTACGAGATCGACTTCGGCACGTGGGACACGCCCGACCGGCTGCACGAGACCTCGACGCTCTACATCCAGCGGGGCAAGTCCGGGTACGCCAGCCGCGAAACGCTGCCCTTGCGCGAGAGCGACATGTTCCAGGCTGAGCTCGAGATGTTCGCCGACGCCTGCGTCACTGGCCGGGCGGGAGAGCTCAACGCGCGCAACGCCAACATCTGCGTGGCGATTGTCCACGCCGCGCTGCGGTCCATCGAGCGGGGAGGGCAGTCGGTCCGCATCTCGGACCTGCTCGCCGAGGCCGGCGCCGGGATGGCGGAGCGAGGCCGCGAGGCCGAGCCGGACGTGTCGGCGCGATCGCCATGTCGGTGACGCCAGGCCCGGGGCTGGCGCCTTCGCCACCGGCTGCGGCGACCCCTGGGAAGCCTCAGTGCGTTGATCCGCAACTGCGGCGAGGTACCTGGGAGCAGGCCATAGCTTGACTTGAGTGGTCATACCATCATACGGTATGACTACTACTGCCGTCCGGCGTGCGAAGCCCAACTCCCTCGTCCCCCACCACGAGGTGCCTGCATGCACACGCGACCCCTCATCGTCGGCATCGCCGGCCTTGGCCGCTGGGCCAGGGTTCTGACGCCGGCCTCCCGCAGAACGGACACACTGACCATCGTCGGCGCCTATGACGTGATCGACGAATCGCGCGCCGCGTTCGAGCGCGAGATGGGCGTGCCGGTGACGCCGACCCTCGAGGCGCTGCTCGCGACTCCCGGCCTCCAGGGCGTGATCATCACGGTGCCGAACGAGCAGCACCTGGCCGTGGCGACGAAGGTCGCCGAAGCCGGCAAGCACGTCTACACCGAGAAGCCCATCGCCGCCACCCTCGAGGAAGGGCTCCAACTGGCCGCGCTCGCCGAGAAGCATGGCGTGACGGTGACCGTCGGTCACAGCGCCCGCCTGATGGCGGGCATTCGCCAGATGCGCGAGGCGATCGACGCCGGCGAACTCGGGCGCGTGGCGTACATGGAGGCGAACTTCTCGAACGAGCGGGCCCTCGAACTGACCCCGAAGACCTGGCGCTGGTACAAGCACCGTGCCCCGGGTGGCCCACTCTCCCAGCTCGCGATCCATCACTTCGACGTCCTCCACTACCTGGGCGGCGAAGTGCAAGAGGTGAGTTCGATGGCGTCGAAGCTGTCGCCGGTCGGGGCCGAAGTGGACGACCAGTCGCTGACGCTCATCCGGTTCGCCGACGGCAAGGTCGGGTTCGTCGGGTCGTGCTGGACCTCGCCCGGCGTCTTCGCCGTGCGGGTGTTCGGATCCAAGGGGCTGATGGACTACGAGATCGACTTTGGCGCGTGGGACAAGCCCAACACGTTGCACGAGACGTCGACGCTGTACATCCAGCGGGGCAAGGGCGGCTACGCCAGCCGCGAGATACTGGCGCCGCGGCCGAGCGACATGTTCGTGGCCGAACTCGACATGTTCGCCGAGAGCTGCCGGACCGGCCGGCCGAACGAGCTCGACGGAGACAACGGGTGTGTGGCGGTGGCCATGGTGTACGCGGCGCTGCGCTCGATCGACCAGCAGGGGCAGTACGTGCGCGTCGCCGACGTCATTGCCGACGCGCGCGCGCGCATCGCATAGGAGGAGGGATGGCGCCCAGCCGCTACTTCATCGAGTTGACACAGCCCGAGATTGCCGCCAGCCTGGCGCGACACCCTCTGGTGATCCTGCCGACGGGCAGCGTCGAACAGCACGGGCCGCACCTGCCCACCGGCACCGACACATTCGCGGCCCAGGTGATCGCCCATGCGGTGGCCGAGCGCATGGACGCCCTTGTGCTGCCCGGCGCTCCCATGGGCGTCACGCCCATGCACATGCCGTTCGAAGGCACGATTTCGCTCACGCCCGACACCTACATGCGCCTCGTGATCGAGACGTGCGCCACGACGGCCCAGCACGGCGCGAAGTACCTCCTCATTCTCAACTGGCACGAAGGCAACATCAGCTCGCTCGCCATCGCGGCGGAAGCGCTGCACCGGCAGCACGGCATGATTGTGGTGACGGCGCAGGCCTGCTACGTGGCGGCCGAGCTGTTCGGGCCCACGTGCGGCGGGCTGACCCACGGAGGCGAGATCGAGGCCATGGCGGCGCTGGCGTTCAGGCCCGACCTCGTGCGCCTGGACCGCGTCTCGGATTCGTCCGACCATGGGCTCGGGCACACGATGGACAAGCTGCGGCGCACGCGGAGCTTCCAACCCGTGCTGACCGACATCCGCTCGATCGCGCCCACCGGCTGGTACGGCGCGCCGCAGGCGGCCACCGAGAAGCGAGGCCGCCAGATGGTGGAGGCCATCGCGGAGGCGATCGCCAAGGAAGCCACGGAGATCTTCAGGCAGCTCGACGCGGTCCAGGGCGGCCGGGCCGGTGACGTTCCACAGCGGGCGGGATGATGGCGCGCGTCATCACCCAGGCCGAAGCCATCCGGCTGGATCTGCCCGGGCGCACGGCCCTCGAGATCGTCTCCGCGCGTGTCGGCGCCCGCAGCATGACGCTGCGTTTGGTGGAGATACCGCCTCAGGGCCTGGCACCGTCTCCCCGCCGGGCGCACCACCACGAGCACTGCGAAGAATGCACCTTCGTGCTGTCCGGCACGGGCACGACCTACGCCGACAGCGGTGAGTATCCGCTGACTCCGGGAGACACGATCTTCATCCCGCCCGGCGAGAAGCACGCCACCCGCAACACCGGCACGACGCCGCTGGTGCTGTTGTGCTTTCTCCCGATTGCGGACATGGGTCTGGACACGATCGAGCCGGATGCCCAGACCCCGCCGAGAGGGAGTGCGCCATGAGCGCAGATGTCCTGTGCCTGCGCCCGAGAGCCGATTTCGAGAGGGTCGATGCCCTCCCGCCCGAGTCGCTGACTGTGACCTATCGCGGTCCCGGGGACGTGGACGTCGCCGACCTGATGAAGCGGTCGGCCGCGCTCGTGGTCCCCGCCGTGGGCCCCCCGCTTCCGGCGGCGTTGTTCGAGGGGGCGTCGGTCAGACTCGTGCAGGTCACCGGCGCGGGCGTGGATCGGCTCGACCTGCCGGTCTTGCAGCGCCTGGGCATTGCCCTGGCCAACATCCCCGGCGGCAGCAACAGCGCCCTGGCCGAGTACGCCGTCACGACGGCGTCGGTGCTCCTTCGATGGCTGGCCTGGGGCGACGCGGAGATCCGCGCTGGTCGCTATGCGGCGTTCCGGGCGCGTCTCATCGCGGCCAATCTGGCCGGGCTCGACGGACTCCTGGTCGGCGTCGTAGGACTCGGGATCGTCGGGCTTGCCGTGGCCCGGGCGTTTCGCCAGGCGGGCTGCCGGCTCTGCTATCACGATCCGGCCCCGGGCGATCCCGAAGCCGCCTCGGCGCTGGGGGCGCAGCGGCTGCCGCTCGACGATCTGCTGGTGGCGGCCGACGTCGTCACGCTGCACGTGCCGCTCGTGCCGGCGACCCGCGGGCTCATCGGCGATCGCGAGCTTGGGCTGATGAAACGCGGGGCCGTGCTGATCCAGGCCTCGCGCGGCGGAGTCGTCGATGAAGCCGCGCTGGCCGCGCACCTGAGGTCCGGCCACCTGGGCGGCGCCGCGGTCGATGTCTACTCGACGGAGCCTCCCCCGGCGGTGCACCCACTGCTGGCGCTCGAGGGCGACGCCGCGCGCCGCGTGCTGTTCACCCCTCACATCGCGGGTGTCACGCGCCAGTCGGCCGCGTTCCTGATGCGCGCCGCCTGGCAGAACGTCGAGTCGGTCCTGATTGCCGGTGCGGCGCCGAAGCACCGGGTGATCTGACGGGCGCGCCAGGGAAGAGACAGTCCGGGCTGAAGGCCGCACCGACGGCGAAGGAGGCTCTCGTGAAGGGTGAGAAGACGTCCAAGTCAGCACCCCGGCCGTGGTACCGTCCGAGCCTGTTCGTGCAGGTCCTGATCGCGATTGTGCTTGGCGTGATCGTCGGACACTTCTTCCCGAAGGCCGGCACGGCGCTCAAGCCGCTGGGAGACGGGTTCGTCGCGCTCATCCGCATGATGATCGCGCCCGTGATCTTCTGCATCGTCGTGCACGGCATTTCGTCGATGAGCGACATGAAGGAATTCGGGCGCGTGGGCGTGAAGACATTGATCTACTTCGAGATCGTGTCGACGCTGGCGCTGATCACCGGCGTCATCGTCGGCCAGATCATCCGGCCTGGCGACGGCCTCCACATCGATCCGACAGCCCTCGATCCGAGCCTGGTGTCGCGCTTCGTCGGCAGCGGCGCGCAGGCGGGCGACGGCGGCCTTGGCAACTTCCTGCTGGGGATCATCCCGCGCACGTTTGTCGGCGCTTTGACGGGCGAGAGTGTCCTCTCGGTCCTCTTGATCGCCGTGCTGACGGGCTTCGCGATCTCGCGCCTCGGAGATCTGGGCGCAAGGGTCACCACGGTCATTGCCGCGATCACGAAGGTCATCTTCGGCATTGTCAGAATCATCGTGAAGGCCGCGCCCCTCGGAGCCCTCGGCGGTATTGCGTTCACCGTGGGCAACTACGGCGTCGCCTCGCTGGCGAACCTGGCGCAGCTGATCCTCACCTTCTACGTCACCGCGATTGTGTTCGCCGTGGTGATCCTCGGCGCGATCGCCTACATGGCCGGATTCTCGATCCTGCGGTTCATCGTGTTCATCAAGGAAGAGCTGTTGATCGTGCTGGGCACGAGCTCGTCGGAGACCGTGCTTCCCGACATGATGCGGAAACTGGAACGGCTCGGCGCGCCCAGATCGATCGTAGGCCTCGTGTTCCCGACCGGGTACAGCTTCAATACGGACGGCACGAACATCTACCTCACGCTGTCCGCGATCTTCCTGGCTCAGGCCACGGATACCCACTTGACGCTCAGCCAGACCACCGGGCTGGTGCTCTTCGCGATGGTGGCGTCCAAGGGCGCCTCCGGCGTCACCGGCACCGGCTTCGTGACGCTCGCGGCGATCCTGTCGGCCGTGCCCGTCATTCCGGTCCAGGCCCTGGCGCTTCTCGTCGGCATCGACAAGTTCATGAGCGAGTGCCGCGCCGTCACCAACGTGGTGGGCAACGGCGTCGCGACGATCGTCGTCAGCCGGTGGGAACGGGATTTGGACCACGAAAAGCTGCGCACGTGCCTCGCGCACCCCCTCGCCGCCGGATCGGCCGACGAATCCGTCGATGCCGGAACCCAGTGATCCGATGCGCCTCCTCGAACACGAAGGGAAACAGCTGCTCGGGCACCTGGGCATGTCCGCGCCTCGCGGGTCCGTCGCTACGACGCCTGCCGGCGCGGGCGCGGCGGCGGCGCAGATGGGCGCGCCTGTCGTGGTCAAGGGCCAGGTCCCGGAGGGTGGCCGCGGCAAGGCCGGCGGGATCCGGAAGGCGGCCACGCCCGCCGAGGCGGAGGAGGCCGCGCGCGCCCTCATCGGGATGCAGATCGGCGAGCATCGCGTCGAGAGCGTCCTCGTCGAGGAACTGGTGCCCTTCACGCAGGAGTGCTACGCGGGCGTCACGGTCGATTGGACGACCGGCCAGATGCTCGCGCTCCTGTCGGCGTCGGGCGGCATCGACGTCGAGGCGGCGTCGGCCAGGTCGGCCGACGCGGTCGCGCGCGTGGTGCTCGACCCGCTCGCCGAGTTTCAGGCCTACGAAGCCAGGAACCTCGCGCGCCGGGCCGGCCTATCCGGGCGCGCGCTCGTGTCGGTGGCCGATGCCCTGGTGCGTCTGGTCCGCGGCGCTGCGGTCTTCGAGTGCCTGCTGGTCGAGGTCAACCCGCTGTTCCTGCTGCCCGACGGCCGCGTCGTCGCCGGCGACGCCAAGATCGAAGTGGACGACAGCGCGCTGCCGCGCCAGCACCGCGCGCTGGCGGAGGCCATTCCGGCGGCGGTTGATGCCCTCGCCGAACGGGCGAACGCCGAGGGCGCGCAGATCGCCTATGTGCCGATCGACGGCGACATCGGCATCATCGCCGGCGGAGCGGGTTTGGCGCTGGCCACGATGGACACGGTCTTCGAATACGGCGGCCGGCCTGCGGACTTCCTGGACATCGGCGGGGGTGGGGCGTCGGGCGTGATCGCACGGGCCCTGCGGATGCTGCTGGCCCGCACAGAGGTCCGAGGGGTGGTCATCAACGTCTACGGCGGCATCAACAACTGCGAGGTCATGGCGCGCGGCATCGCCGACGTGTGCGAGAAGGACCATCCGGCGGTGCCGATCGTGGTGAAGATGCGCGGTCATTTCCAGGAGGAGGGGTGGGCCATCCTCGAATCGCACGGCGTGCCCATTGTCAAGCAGGGGACGACCGACGACGCCGTGATGCGGATTCTCGATCTGGTAGAGCGGCGAGCCAGCGCGTGAACGCCGGATCCGACGCGTCGCCAACCCGGGCGGGCAGCCGTCACCGCAATCCCGGGAGATAGTGCGGGCGTGCGCCGATCGCGGAGCGTGTAGGGACCATGTCGATTCTCGTTGACGAACAGACCCGCCTGCTGGTGCAGGGCATCACGGGGCAGCAGGGAACGCTGCACACGCGCTTGATGCTCGAGTACGGCACCAACATCGTCGCGGGCGTGACCCCCGGACGCGGCGGACAACGAGTGTGCGACGTCCCGGTGTTCGACACGGTCGCCGAGGCGTGCGAGCGGACACGACCGAACGTGTCGATCATCTTCGTGCCGGCCATGACTACGCGCGATGCGGCCTTCGAGGCCATCACCGCCCGGCTGCCGCTCATCACGATCATCACCGAGCACGTCCCGATCCACGACATGCTGCGGATCCGGGCGCACGCCGCGCGCCATGGCGTCCGGCTGATCGGCCCCAACGGCATCGGCGCGATCAGCCCGGGCAAGACGAAGGTCGGCATCATGCCGGGGATGCTCTACGGCCAGGGCAGCGTGGGCATCGTTTCCCGCTCCGGCACGCTCACCCACGAGACGGCGAGTTTGCTCCGGGATCGGGGCTTCGGCAATTCCACCTGCGTCGGCATCGGCGGCGACCCGATCCACGGCATCGGATTCGTCGACGCGCTTGACCTGTTCGCCTCCGATCCGGACACCGCACTCGTGGTCATCCTGGGCGAGATTGGCGGCGGCGACGAGGAACAGGCTGCGGCCTACCTCTCGGCGCGGAAGTACCCCAAGCCGGTCCTGGCGTACGTCGCCGGACGGCTGGCGCCTCCCGAGAAGCGCATGGGACACGCCGGCGCGATCGTCCGGCAGGGCACGGGCACGGCCCAAGCGAAGATGGCCGCCCTGCGCCACGCCGGCGTCCACGTGGCCAGCTCGCTCAAAGAGCTGACGCACGAGATCGCCGCACGATTGTAGGGCCAGGGATCTGGTCGAGGAGTACATGCGATGACACAAGCACCGTACTGGACCGACGGATGGTGGGTGAGCGAGTACAACTTCATCGACGAGACGCGCGCTGGAGTCAACCTGGCCCCGACGATCGGGCTGCACGACTGCACGCTGCGTGACGGTGAGCAGACGCCGGGCGTCGTCTTGCGCAAGGACGAGAAGGTCGAGATCGCCCGGATGCTGGACGAGGTCGGCGTGGCGAGGATCGAGGCCGGGATGCCGGCGGTCTCCGCCGAGGATGCGGAAGCCATCACGGCCATTGCCAAACTCGGGTTGCGGGCGAAGATCATCGTGTTCTGCCGGGCCGCCGCGACTGATATCGATCGCGCCGTGGACTGCGGCGCCGACGGCGTCATCATCGAGGTGCCGGCGGGCTACCCGAAGCTGGAGTACCAGTTCAAGTGGAGCGAAGACCAGGTCATTGGCAAGAGCGTGGAGGCGCTGGCCTACGGCCGGGAGAAGGGGCTCGAGCTCATCTTCTTCCCCCACGACACCACGCGGGCCAAGCTGTCCTTCCTGAGGCGGCTGCTGGGCGAGGTCATGCGCCAGTCGCCCCCGCACTCGGTCACCGTCGTGGACACGACCGGGTCGGCGCGGCCCGCCGCCGTCAAGTACCTGGTCGAGCAGGTGCGCGACATGGTCAGCGTGCCCGTCGAAGTGCACACCCACGACGATTTCGGCCTTGGCGTGGCGACGACGCTCGCCGGCGCCGAGGGCGGCGCGAACATGCTGCACGTCTGCGTCAACGGCCTGGGCGAACGCACCGGCAACGCGGCGCTCGATGAAGTCGCCGCCTCCCTCCAGGTGCTCTACGGCGTGGACCTGGGCATCAAGATGGACAGGCTGTACGAGTTGTCGCTCCTCGCGGAGCGGTGCTCTGGCGTGCCGCTGCCGGCCAACAAGCCGCTGGTCGGCGCGGGCTGCTTCCGCCGTGAGATCGGGTTGTTCATGGACGTGCTCGAGCGGACCCCCCTCGCAATCCTGCCGATCGCGCCATCGGTGCTGGGCAGGCACCACGAAATCGTGGTGGGCAAGAAGAGCGGCAAGGCCTCGATCCGTATCAAGCTGGACCAGGCCGGCATCCCGGCGACCGACGTTCAGGCAGACGCCATCCTGGCCGATGTCAAGGACGCCGCAATCGCCAAGAAAGGGCTTCTGTCGGACGAGGAGTTCCTGGCCATCGCCCGCAGCCGCACGCACGCGTAGGGAGAGGGAGGACAGACGATGCGTTCACGGGGGAAGGCGTTGACGGCCGCCGCATTCGCGGCCGGCCTGACGTATCAAGTGCTGGCTGCCCAGCAGCCGCCACCAGGCGTCGGTCCCAACGGCGAGTACGGCGGGCTTGTCGCCAGGTTCGCCGACGTCAACGGCGTGCGCACGCGCTACTACGAGGAGGGCGCCGGCGAGCCGATCATCCTGGTGCATGGCAGCGGGTTCCACGGGACCGCCAGCGCGAACACGTGGGTGCCGGTGATCGGCCACCTGGCCAAGCGGTTGCACGTCTTCGCCATCGACAAGCTGGCCTCCGGCATGACGGACAACCCGAAGAGCGACGATGACCTCAACATCCGCGGCGAGATGGAGCACATCGTCAGCTTCATCAAGACCAAGAACCTGGGGAAGGTCCATTTGGTCGGGCAGTCACGCGGCGGCGGCCTGGTCTTCCTCCTGGCCGTCAACCATCCCGAGCTGGTCAAGACCCTGGTGATCGTTGACAGCGCCACGGCCGCGCCGGGCGCCGGCGACGACCGCGCGAACCGGCGGAGGAATCTGTTCGAGCACTGCCCGGAAGAGCCGTGGACGGCGCAGTGGCCCTGTCGCCAGGCCGCGCAGTCGTACAACCGGGCCCAGGTGACTCCCGAGTTCGTCGCGGCCGGCGTCTACATGGGCAGCCAGCCCAAGGCGCAGGAGACCGAGCGGCGGATGACCCGAGAGGTGAGCCGCAAGGGCGCGCTGCTCGGCGCCCAGATGAACCACGACGCCTACCGGCGCATCGATGTCGAGGGCGTGCTGCAGATGCCGGTGCTGCTCTACTGGGGCAAGAACGATCCGTCGGTGCTGCCCATCCAGGCCGAGGCTCTGTTCAACATCATTGCCGAGACGAACCCGCACGCGCGGCTGCTCTACACCAATCGCGGCGGGCACTTCCACTACCGCGAACACCCCGAGGAGTTCGCCCACACCGTGGCGAGCTTCATCGAATACTGGAACGGCCCCGGCGCCAAGGAGCTGGTGGCCCCCACTCGCTGAGCGCGCTCGGGGCTCCCACAAGGAGGAGCGTATGCACATCACTCGGAAAGCCTGGGCAGTCGCTCTCGCGTTGGCGCTCGTCGCGACCGCCGGGGAGGCATGGGCGGCCGACGAGCCCCAGGCGGCAGGGAAGACCGTTCGCTCCAACGGCGACATGGACGGCCTGACATCGAAGTTCATCGACGTCAACGGCGTCCGCACCCGCTACTACGACTACGGACAGGGCGACCCCCTGGTCCTGCTGCATGGCGGCAGCATCGGCACGTTCACGCGACCGCGCAACAGCGCCAACGTGTGGACCGCGAACATCCCCGGTCTCGCCAAGACGTTCCGGGTCCTCGCGCCCGATCGCATCGGGGCCGGGCTGACCGACATTCCCGGGGACGATACCCAGTTGTCGCGTGAAGGCGATGCCGAGCACGTCTACCAGTTCATCAAGGCCCTGGGCCTGCCGCCGGTCCACATTGCCGGCCATTCCGCTGGCGGCGGCATTGCCATCACGCTGGCGTTGCGCCATCCCGAGGTGGTCAAGACCCTCATCATCGTCTCTGTCGGCGGCGGGGCGGACACGCCGCTGCCCCTCGTCGGCATCCAGAGCATCTCGTACATCAGGGAGTGGGCGTGCACGAGCCTGGCCAAGGTCGACGAGATGCTGGCGTTCCGCTGCTGGTGCAACGTGATGAGCCAGGACCCGACCGTGTGGACCGACGAGTACTTCGACACCTCGTGGTCCATGTACAACCAGCCGCGGCAACGGACGATCCAATCTCACCTAGCGTCGGGCGCAGGCGCGGCTCAGCGGCAGACCGAGCGCGGGATGACGTGGCGGATCTTGAAGGAGAAGGCGGGGCCGAGCGCGTGGCAGATGCCGATTCTCTATGTCGCCGCGGCGAACGACACCCACGACCACATGCCCGTGGACCAGATCTCCGGGATGCAGCGTGTCCTGGGGCTGTACAGCTTCTTCGGGTCGTTCAACGACCGGACGCTGCTGGTCGTCTACGACGAGGGTGGCCATTTCCCGTACAAGAAGTACCCGGATCGGTTCAATTACGACATCACCCGGTTCATCGAGTACTGGAAGGACAAGCCCGTCGTGAAGTGAGGGGTAAGGATTCGGCGCGGTGTTGGCCGCGGGTTGCGGGCAAGACACGCGGATTCGCCACGGAAACGGAGGGTTTCCTATCATCGCCAGGCCCCCGAGCCGCACCAGACTGCCCCCTCTCGGGCCGGTCGTACTGGCCGTCGCGCTCGTGGTGTGCGGCTCGCCGGTACCGGGCTGGGCGCAGCCCCCGCCCGGCCTCGACGCCGCCTCGCCGTCCGACATCACGCCCATGCCGGTCGCGCCCGCCACGATTGCCCGCGACGAGTCCGGCCGGGTGACGGTGCGCGCGGTGCGTGTCAGCCAGGCACCCGTGATCGACGGCCACCTGAACGACGAGATCTATTCGCAGTCCGAGTCTTTCGGCGACTTCATTCAGCAGGAGCCCCGCGAAGGGGACCCGTCGACCGAGCGGACCGAGGTCTGGCTGCTCTTCGATGACCGCCAGATCTACGTCGCCGCGCGGTGCTGGGACACGCACCCCGAGCGCATGATCGCCACCGACATGCGCCGCGACAGCTCGGTGCTGGGCCAGAACGACAACTTCGGCGTGATCTTCGACACCTTCCATGACAGGCGGAACGGGTTCTTCTTCTACACGAATCCCCTCGGCGGGTTTGCCGACATCGCCGTTACCGACGAGACCAACTCGAACCGCGAGTGGAACACGCTCTGGGAGGTCCGCACGCGGCGGTCCGGTGAGGGCTGGACACTCGAGATGGCCATTCCGTTCCAGTCGCTGCGCTACGCGCGGGCCGGGCAGCAGGTGTGGGGCGTGAACTTCCGGCGGGTCATCCGGAGCAAGAACGAGATCACCTACCTGACCCGGATGTCGGCGGCCTACGGTATGCGGGCCATGCAGAAGCTCTCCAGCGCGGCCACGTTGGTGGGGCTCGTCGCACCGGCGGCCCGGGCGGCCATCGAGGTGAAGCCGTACGCCCTGGCCAGCGTCGCGACCGACCTGGCGGCTGACGATGCCTACCGCAACGACCCGGGCGGCAACGCCGGATTCGACGTGAAGGCGGGCCTCGGCAAGGGCCTCGTGGCGGACTTCACCTACCGGACGGATTTCGCGCAGGTCGAGGAAGACGAACAGCAGGTGAACCTGACCCGCTTCAGTGTCTTCTTCCCGGAGCGCCGAGACTTCTTCCTCGAGGGCCAGGGCATCTTCGCGTTTGCGGGTGCGGGCGCCCGGCCGCCCACGAGCGCCGGCGGGTGGGCGGCGGTGGGCAACACCCCCGTCCTGTTCTTCAGCCGCCGAATCGGTCTGCACGACGAGGAGACGACCGTACCGATCACGGCCGGCGCCCGGCTGACGGGGAAGGTCGGCAAGTACACGATCGGGCTGCTCGACATTCACAGCGGCGAGGTGCCCGCGGCCGGCGCGAGGTCGACGAACTTCGCCGTCGCCCGGCTGAAGCGTGACATCCTCCGGCGGAGCGCGGTCGGCGTCATGGCGACGTACCGATCGGAGGCCGAGGACGGCTCGGGGCCCGCCTCGGCGTTCGGCGTCGACGCCAGCCTGGCCTTCTACGACAACCTGTCGTTCAACATGTATTGGGCCGCGACGCGGACGGGCGGCACAAGGGGGAAGGACCAGAGCTACCGCGGCCAGGCGCGCTACGAGGGCGACAAGTACGGCTTCGAGGTCGACCACGTGACCGTCCAGCCGAACTTCCGCCCTGAGGTCGGCTTCCTGCGCCGCGAGGACTTCCGGCGCAACTTCGGCAAGGCGCGCTTCAGCCCCCGCCCCGAGTGGTGGAAAGCGGTCCGCCGGCTCAACTTCGAGGCGAGCCTGGAGCAGTTCACCGACAACAGGGGCGTGCTCGAATCGCAGGAGGCCGAGGGCCTGTTCAGGGTGCAGTATCTCTCCGGCGACATCTTCACCGTCGAGTACTCCAATTACTACGAGCTGCTGGCCGAGCCGTTCGACGTGACCGACGAGGCGATCGTGCCACCTGGCGGCTATCACTTCCAGGACGCCGAGGTAAGTTACCTGCTCGGTCCCCAGCGCCCGGTGAACGGGACGGTGTCGGTCGTGGCCGGCTCGTTCTACGACGGGACCAAGCGCCAGGTGGGATTCCGGGGCCGGGTCGACCTCGTGCGCAGCCTGACGCTCGAGCCAGGGATCACGCTGGCCCGGATCAAGGCGGGGACGGGCGCGTTCCACTCGACGCTCGCGACGATGCGAGCGACCTACGCCTTCTCGCCGAGGATGGTGTTTGCCGGGCTCATCCAAGTGAACACGAAGGACGGCGTGGCGTCAGCCAACCTCAGGTACCGCTGGGAGTTCTCGCCTGGATCGGAGCTGTTCGTCGTGTATTCCGAGGGCCGGGACATGACGCAGCCCACCCGGCTCCCAGCCCTCGAGACACGCTCCTTCGTCGTCAAGATCACTCGTCTGTTCCGGTTCTGAGACGATTCGTCCCGAGCCGGACGCCGGACGACTGTGCGGGTGTCGTCGCAGGCCAGGGGACGAATGGTGATCGGGATGGCGGAACGGAGAAGCACGAGCTGAGCCGGGACAAGGGGCGCGGCCCCTTGTCCCGGAATCCCCCGGGGGACTTGGGGAGCTACACGAGTTCGTGCAGCCCTCGGCCGAAGTAGAACGCCGTCGGCGTCGCATCGTCCCAGCCGGCGTTGCAGTGCGCGAGCGTCCACTTCTCGATCTTCCGGGGCTCGAGCACCGGCTTGCCGAGCGCGGGGGTCGACAGGCAGTAGGTCCCGGTGTGGGTCCCCACCCAGATCAGGTTGCGGTCCCACTCGACCAGGGTCGTCTCGGCGCCGTCGCGGAAGTAGTCGTCCCAGCTCTCGAGGGAAGACCTGCGCTCGCCGACGAACCAGGCCGTCTCCTGCGGCTGGGTCGGGTCGGAGATGTCGAAGACCCGCAGTCCTGCGTTGAAGTACGTCATCGACACGAACTCGGGGCGCGACGTGCCGGGCGCCACCCAGTTCATGATGTTGTGCGTGCCGAAGCGGCCGCGTGCGAAGCAGAAGTCGGTGTAGGGCGCGTCCTTCGGCGCCACCGGGCGCGGGAACAGGCCGATGATGCGCGGGTTGCGCGGGTCCTTCACGTCGATGATCTGTGCGGGCTTGAACGGCTCGCGGCAGTCGGGCAGGACCGTTTCGGGGACGCCGATGACGAGTCCCCGGAGGCGGGCGTTGCTGTCCGAGATCACGGGGTAGCAGGTGTGGTACGGGATGCTGCCCATCGTCTCGAAATCCCAGCGCACCTTGCTGAAGAGCTTGGGCTTCGTGATGTCCGTGAAGTCGAAGATCATCATGCCGAAGTGGCCGAACCCGCCATAGCCGACGTTGCCCCCGTCCTCGACGCGCTTGGGGACGGTCGGGGCGCCGTGCGAGCACGGCCAGGAGGATTCATCCCCGGCGAAGAGGAACTTCTTGTATTCCTCCTCCTCCGACTTCAGCTGGCCCGGGTGCCACCAGCGCGAGACTTCCTTGACGCTGGCCGGATCCGTCAGGTCGACGATCATCAAGGCGTTGCTGTTGGCGCGCTGGGCGTTCTCCATCCTGAGCTCGTCGGAAAAGCCGGCGTCGAGGTACGCGTACCTGCCGCCGTCGTAGAAGTTGTGGTGCGTGCCGCTGCCCGTCCTGCCCGTACTGAACTCGCAGAGCAGCTTCGGATTGAGCGGGTCCGTGAGATCCCACGTGCGGATGCCGCGGAGCCCTGCATACGCCGTCTGCTGCTTCAGGTACTCCGGGTCCCAGCGTCCGTACGGGTGCTCCGGATTGGCCGACGTATTCGGCTGGCCTGCGGAACTCATCCCGAGCCACTTCTTGAGCCTCGTGTTGTAGGCGATGCACCCGCCCACGCGCTGGCTGGTCTTCACCAGCGCCGGCTTCTTCGGGTCCGTGATGTCGATCCACCCGCCACCGCCCGGGAGCATCCGCCGCACGCCCCTGGCCCACATGGTCATCAGCGGCTCGCCGGCGGAGAAGCGCACGCCTTCGAGGAAGGAGTGGATCTCGAAGTTGTGGATGTACTGGCCCCGATCGATGTAGTCGAGGGCGCCGAGCGGCGTGATGAACGGCACCCTGCAGCCCTTCACGCCGAGGGGGTTCTTCTGGGCGTGCAGGCCGACCACGCTCGCCACGCCGGCGCCGGCAGCCGCGAGCGCACCTCTGAGGAGCGCCCGGCGCGTCACCGATCTGGGTCTGTCCTGTGGGGCCCGCCCGTCATGGCGGGGGTCCGGTCTCGGTTCCATGCGTCACCTCCAGCGGGTTTCAGGACGTTCGCGTGGGTCGTTGCCTATACGAGTTCGTGCAGCCCGCGTCCGAAGTAGAACGCGCTGGGTGTCGCATCATCCCAGCCCGCGTTCAGGTGGGGGGCCGTCCAGTTGGCGATCTTCATCGGCTCGATGACCGGCTTGCCGAACACCGGCGTCGACAGACAGAACGTGCCGGCATGTGTGGCCAGCCAGATGAGCTTGCGATCCCACTCGACGAACGTGGATTCAGAGGTGCCGCGCCACCAGGTGCTGTACTCCTCGATGTTGCCGTCACGCGCCGGCACGTACCAGGCCACTTCCTTGATGTCGGTCGGATCCGACAGGTCGTGCACACGCGCGCCGGCCACGTCCCACGCACACGTGAAGAGCTCGGGGCGTGCGGTGCCTGGGGCGATCCAGGACTGGCAGTTGTGCGTGCCGAAACGGCCGCGGGCAAAGCAGAAGTCGGCATACGGCGCGTTCTTGGGCGGCATCGGGCGGGGGAAGAAGCCGATGATCCGGGGCTTGGTCGGGTCGCTGATGTCGATCACCCGAGGGAAGCGGACCGGCTCGCGGCAGTCGGCCTGGATCGTCTCGGCGACGCCGATGACGTAGTTGCCATGCTTCGGGAACTGCGGCGTGCCAATCAGCGGGAGCACCGTGTGGTACGGGATGCCGCCCGGCGTTTCCTGGTCCCACAGGTACTGCGCGGCCGCTCTGGGCTTCGTGATGTCCGCGAAGTCGTAGACGACGAAGCCGTACGCGCCGTGGGCGCCGTAGCCGTAGCGCCCGCCGTCCTCGATGCGCCTCGGAACGGACGGGGCGCAGTGGGTGCCGTTCCAGGCCGCGCCATCGCCGGCGAACCAGTACTTGTAGTACTCGGCTTCTTCGCCCTTGCGCTGGCCCGGGATCCAGAACTTCGACACCTCCTTGACGTTGGCCGGGTCCGTCAAGTCGACGACCATCATGCCGGACCCTTGGGTTCGCTGGGTATTCTCGAAGAAGAACTGGTCGTCCCAGGAGGCGGCGAGGTAGGCGTAGCGCCCGCCGTCGTAGAAGTTCATGTGCGTGCCCCAGCCCGTCTTCCCGGTGCTGAACTCCTGCAGCAGGATCGCCTTGGCGGGATCCGTGATGTCGTACGTGCGGATGCCGCGCAGCCCGGTGTAGCCGTCGGACCGCTTGCGCTCTTCCTCGTGGTACTGCCCGTCGGGGAAGTCGGGCCGGGAACTCGTGATGGGCTGGCCGGCCGATCCCATCATGATCCACTTCTTCAGTCTGGTGTTGTACGCCACGCATCCCTGGCCCCTGGCCGGGCTCTTGACCAGGACCGGCTTCTTCGGTTCGGTGATGTCGAGCCAGCCCTCGGCGCCGGCGGGCAGCATCCGCTGGCGGCCCCTGGCCCACATGTTCATCAGAGGCTCGCCGCCGGCGATCGTCACGCCAGGCGTGAACGAGATGATCTCCATGTTGTGGATGTACTCGTTGCGATCCAGGTACGTGAGCGCACCTTTCGGCAGGCGGTAGGGGACTGTGCCGCCGCCGGGTCTCACCCCGGTGACCTGTCCGGCGACCGAAATGGCCCCGGCCACGCCGGCGCCAGCGGCGGCCAACGCTCCTCTGAGTACGGCCCGGCGACTCAGCGGATGCGGCCCTTCCCTGGTCTCTCGGGGGCGATCGAACGGGTCTGGTTTTACGGCCATGTGACCTCCATGCGGGTTGCAGGCGTCGCGTCCCTGGCTGAGGCGCGACGATGCGGACTCCGGCAGCGCTTCCGCCGCCGCTGCACCGATGCGGGGCGTGGCGGCGCTGCCCGCTCCTCAACGAGCGAATCCGGTGTGAATGGGTGCCACGGGCCTACGATCCAACCCAGAGCGCCCGTGGGTGGTCGAGTCATCATACGGTTCAGCTTCCGGACGGGTGGCTGTTCCAGAAATCGATGAACTGGGTCAGCGCGGCATTGAACTGGTCCGGGTGCTCCCGGTAGGGGAAGTGGCCGGCCTCGTTGACGATCACCAGCTTCACCCTAGAGTTCTTCGCGCCCACGATGTCGAAGAAACCGAGCTCGCCGCGGTGCATCGCGTACGGCTCGTCGGCGTCCCACGACAGCGTGTCCTGCTTGCCGGTGAACAGCAGGATCGGCATCTGCAGGCGGCCGTTACGCGCCTGCTCCCATGCCCGCGCCCGGTAGGCCGTGTTCTGCTCGTCGGGCCAGCCCGGTGTCGATTTGCGCTTCGCCGCCATGCGCTCGCGACCCTCGACGGACTTCGGGAGGTTGCCCATGTAGTCGTCGGCCTCTGCGTAGGCGGGCGGAAAGGTCGACTCCGAGTGCGCCAGCGCCAGCAGCCGGCACTTCCGGTGCTCGTAGCTGTTCGTATCGGGCGGGCACTTCTCCAGGATGACCGCGAACCTGGTGGGGCCATCGCCCGCCGGCGGCATCCCGGGACCGTGCGAGATCACAGTCAGGGTCTCGACCATCTCGGGGTGCTCGATGGCGAAGTAGAACGCGACCGCCCCGCCCGACGAATGGCCAACGAGGTGCACGCGGTTGATCTGGAGCGTCTGCAGGAATCGGTGAATGTGCGCCACCGTCCCCTGATTGGTGAACTCGTCGTCTCGTAGCGGGTTGCCGGTCATGCCCTGGGCCAGGCGATCGACGGCGATGACGCGGAACCCCTTGGCGAGGCCGGGGATGTTACGGGACCAGTTGTTCGCGGTCGAAGAACCGCCCATGCCCCCGCCGTGCACGAGGAGGATGACCTCGCCCTGGCCGTAGTCGTAGTAGCGGGTCATCACGCCGCCGGCGTCGACGAACTTCGCCTCGAGGCCGTCGATGAAGCTCCGCTGTGCGTCGGATGGGACGGCGTCGCCTCCGCCGCAGGCGGCCGCGACGATCAGGGCGACACCGGCGAACGCGCTTCCACCCGCGCGCCGCCCCAGGCGCTGCCTGGTCATGTTGGTCCACAGATGTGTCATGAGTGCCTCCCCGCGCTACCGGCGGTTGCTCCAGTACTCGATGAAGCCGATGAGATCCGCGTTGAACTGCGCCGGATGCTCCCGGTACGGGAAGTGCCCGGCCTCATTGATGACGATCATCGACACTCGCGGGTTCTTGGCGCCGACGATGTCGAAGAACCCGAGTTCGCCGCGCATGGCCGCCGATGGCTCACCCTCAATCCATGAGAGCGTGTCCTGCTTCCCCGCGTAGATCAGGATGGGCATGGGCAGCGCACCCTCGCTCCGGGCGCGGTCCCACATCCGCTGCCGGTACTCGCTGTTCTGCCGGGACTGCTGCTCGGAGCTGCGGGCGGCGTACTTCGCCCGCGCCTGCTTCGATTTGGGCTGGTTGGCCATCCAGGCGTCGGCGTCCACGAATGCCTTGTCGAAGGTCGTGGAGGTGTGCGCGAGCGCCATCAGCCGGCACTGCCTGCCTTCATACGTCGTCTGAGGCGCGCAGGCCTCCTGCGCGACGTCCAGCTTCGTCTGCCCCTCGCCCGCGGACGGCATGCCGGGCCCGTGCGACACGACAATCAGGGTCTTGACGACGTCCGGGTGCTCGACGGCCAGGAAGAACGCGAGCGCGCCGCCAGAGGAATGGCCAACCAGATGGACCTGACCGAGCTTCATCGTCTGGATGAACTCGTACATGTGCTTGACCTCGCCCTGCCGATTGAGGTCCCGGTCGTCCCTCGGGTTGCCCGTCATGCCAGCCGCGCTCTTGTCGACCGCGAAGACGTGGAATCGCTCGGCCAGGCCGCGGATGTTGCGCGACCAGTTGTTCGCGGATGACGTCGTGCCGCGTCCGCCTCCGTGGACGAGCACGATCGGCTCGCCCTCGCCGTACTCGTAGTACCGGGTGCGCACGCCGTTGACGCTGACGAACTTCGGCGTGAGGCCATCGACCGCGGCGTCCGGCTGGACGCTGGGCGGGTCGGGCGCCTGGGGCGTCACGCCAATCGGCCACAGCAGGACGATGGCGAAGGCGAGTGCGCGCGTGATCCGAAGCCGGCCACGGCCGGCGCGGGTCGTCCTGACCGATCCACGGGAGATTGTCATCAGCCCATCCTCCGTTCTCGTTCGGCAGTAGCCGGCCGGCCCGGCGCGTCATCGCCGGGCTGACCTCCGCCACCGGTCCCCGTCTTTGCCCTGGACGTCTTGAAAGCCAACGCTGTGACCTAGCGAAGCATGGCCGCACCCGCACAGGCTCGGCGGTCTGCGGCGGAGCGTCGCTAGCGCCTCGGGCGCTTCAGGTGCTTGTCGAAGTACGCCATGTAGAGATCGAACGCCTTCTGCTGGACGGCGTCGGGCTTGTACGATCCATCCGCCTGGCGGTACATGAAGGGGTAGCCGTGGACCGGATGATCGAAGCTTGCCCACTGCACGTCCTTGCCCGCCTCCTTCAGCCACTCGTAGGTCAGCTTGAACATGCCCTGCTGGTGGTCCTGGTCGCGGCCGATGACCAGGAGCGGCGTCCTGATCCGCTTGATGCGCTCCATAGCGACGGCCTTGTTCGCGCGCCGCTTGACCACGTCGATGTCCTGGAACTGAATCTCGTTGTCCTTGCGCGGTGCGTCCGGACCGATGTCGACCTCCAGGTACTCGTTGGCCGCGCCCTCGATGGGCACGCCGCACGCGAAGGTGATCTCGCTGGCGGCCTTCAGGATGAGCTCGCCGCTGTGGCTCACGCCCATGGCGCCCACCGCGTCCTTGTCGACGTAGGGCAGCGACTGCAGGTACTGGATCGCAGAGATGAAATCGTCGGAGTCCAGCGTCGGGTTCGACTTCAGCGTGCGCTGGCCGCCGCTCACGCTGTCGGGCATGTTCTCGGCCCGGGTCTGCTTGCCGTAGAGGAACGGGATCTCATTCCTCGGCTCGATGTAGGCGACGACGTACCCTCGGGCGATCATCTGGTCGAACATGGAGGCAAGGCGTTCGGTCTGCCGCTCCACCGTCCGCATGCCGCCGGCGCCGTTGCCCGAACTGACGAGGACCGCCGGGAACAAACCGTTGCCGGCTGGCTTGCGGACGGAGATGGCGACGAACACTTCGTCGCGCGTGATCACGAAGGTGTAGTCAGCCGGGATGGTCGAGCCCGGCACGCTCTTCGTGATGACGTAGCCGTGGACGGGCGTCTCGGCGGCGGGCGCATTCCCGATGCCCCTGATCTGCGGAGCCGGCTCCGCCGGGGCGACGGCCGTAAGCGAGGCACCGAGGAGGCACGCGGCACCGATGACAAGCACCGCACGGGTTCTCCGGTACTTCATGTGTGTCTTCCTTTCAGTGTGCGAGGGTTGCCGAGTGGTCGTGGTGCATGACAAGAATCTGGTGCGGGTAGTGGTTGGGCCACTCTACCACCCAGTGGCCAGACCGGGCAAGCCCTGACAAGCCCCGCCGCGGCCTGCGGCCGGAGGAGACAGGGGACTCCGGGATGACTCCGGGAGGACTCCGGGAGGACTCCGGGATGAGACCCGCTCTTGAACGGGGGTGTTCGGCGGGATCACAGACGAGCCCCGCCGCGGCCTGCGGCCGGAGGAGACAGGGGACTCCGGGATGACTCCGGGAGGACTCCGGGATGAGACCCGCTCTAGAACGGGGGTGTTCGGCAGGACCACAGGCGAGTCACGACGTGGCCGGCGCGCCCTTCGATATACTGGCGCCGTCCCCATGATTCACCGCCGACCTACGCCTGACCTTGCCGCATCGGCGCCACGCCAGGTCGCCCGGGAATTCCAGGTCTTCGTCAAACCAACGGGTGCGCTCTGCAACCTCGACTGCCGGTACTGCTACTACCTCGAGAAGCTGGATCTCCATCCGACCGCCGGTCCGCCTCGCATGGCCGACGACCTGCTGGAGGAGTACATCGTCCAGCACCTCGAAGCTTCTCCGGTCAGGACGGTCAGCTTCTCGTGGCACGGCGGCGAGCCGACCGTGCTCGGCGTCGACTACTTCCGGCGCATCGTCTCGCTGCAGCAGAAACACGTGCGGCCCGGGTGGCGCATCACCAACGGGGTGCAGACGAACGGCGTCCTGATCGACGAGGAGTGGTGCCGCTTCTTTGCCGCCGAGTGCTTCAGTGTCGGGCTCAGCGTGGATGGCCCCGCCGACGTGCACGACTGCTACCGCGTGACGAAAGGGCAGAAGCCCTCCCACGCGGCTGCGGTGCGAGCGTTCCGCATGCTCCGGCGCTTCAGGGTTCCCTGCGACCTGTTGTGCGTGGTGCACGATCGCAATGTCCGCGAGCCGCTGCGGACGTACCGGTTCTTCAAGGATCTGGGCGCCCGCTACGTGAGCTTCCTTCCTCTTGTGGTCCGTGGCGACGGGGAAGTCCTGCCGGAGAGCGTGCCGGCCCGAGCCTATGGCGAGTTCCTGTGCACGGTGTTCGACGAATGGGTCCGCCGCGACATCGGGCGGATCGACATCCAGAACTTCGAGGAGGCCTTCAGACCCGCACGAGGGATGGACCATTCGCTCTGCGTCTTCCGGGAGACCTGCGGCGACATCCCCGTCGTCGAGCACAACGGCGACTTCTACTGCTGCGACCACTATGTGGACGCGGCCCACCGGCTCGGAAACATCCGGGGCACACCGCTTCGCGAATTGCTCGAGCACCCGGCCCAGCGGAACTTCGGGAACGCGAAGTTGGAGGCGCTGCCGCGCCAGTGCCGCGTGTGCGAGGTCCGGGCCATGTGCCACGGAGGGTGCCCGAAGGACCGCTTCATCCGGACGGCCGATGGCGAAGACGGCTTGAACTACCTGTGCGCGGGATTCCTGCGGTTCTTTCGCCACGTCCTCCCGCACGCGATCAGGCTTGCCGAGCTCGAACGGCTGGGCCGGCCGCGTGAGGACCTGATGCCGGAGCTGGCGGCGGCCGGACAAGGCAAGGCGTCCGGCGCGACCCGCAACGACCCGTGTCCGTGCGGAAGCGGCCGGAAGTACAAGAAGTGCTGCGGAGCGTGAGCGGAGGGCCGCGCGCAGGCGCGGCCCCCCGGCGTCCGTTCCGAATCGTATCGATCGACCTACCTGGGCGGCGTCACGCCCGCGGCGACCGGGCGTGGGTTCCAGTAATCAAGGAAGTTGATGACGTTCCGATTCCACTCCTCGGGATACTCGCGGTAGTGGAAGTGGCCGGCGTGATTCGCGATGATCATGCGCACCTTCGGGTTCTTCTCGCCGATCACGTCCATCAGCGCCAGCCCTTCGTTTGCGCGCGGGTATCCAGGCGGGGAATTGGGATCGTTGCCGCCCCAGTACAGCAGCACGGGCATCTGGAGGATGCCCTCCGCCTTCACGCGCTCGTGGGCCTGCTTCTTCCACTCGTTGAACTGCGATCGCAGCGGCTCGCCGCCTCCGGCGGCCATCTTCCTCAGCGTCGCCTGTGCCTTCGGCAAGCCGGCCATGTAACATCCGGTCTTGAAGTAGAGGTCGTCGAACGCAACATCCGGCTTGTACGACAGCACCTTCAGGCGGCACTCCCACTCGACACAGTCCGGTTCCTTCGGGCACGTCGCGAGGACCTTCTGCCGGTTCGTTTCGCCCACCACCGGGGCGGCCGGGCCCGAATTCACGATGATGAGCGTCTTCACGACCTCGGGGTGCGTGACGGCCAGGACGAAGACGCCCGCCCCGCCGCGCGACTGCCCGACGAGATGCACCTGGCCCAGGTTCATCGTCTGGATGAACTGATAGATGTGCTCGGCCTCGCCCTGCGTGTTGAGGTCCTTGTCACTCGGCGGGTTGCCCGTCATGCCCGCCGCCAGTTTGTCCACCGCGAACACCCGGAATCGCTTGGCGAGCCCGGGGAGGTTCTTGACCCACGTGTTGGCGCTCGAGTGGCCGGAGAATCCCTCCCCATGGACCAGCACCATCGGCTCGCCATCGCCGGCCTCGTAGTATCTCGTCCGCACGCCCTTGACGTTCACGAACTTGGCCTCGAACCCGCCGACCGAGCCGGTCTTCGAAATGGCCTGGCCGCCGGCCGGCGCGTTCGCCGTAGCAGGCGCCGGCGCGGACGGCTGCTGGTTCCAGTGGTCGATGAAGTTGATGACGTTCTGGTTCCACTCCTCCGGGTACTCCCGGTAGTGGAAGTGTCCAGCGTGGTTCGAAACGAACAGCCGCAGATTCGGATTCCTCGCGGCGATGACATCGTACAGGGCGAGACCGTTCTTCAGCATGGCCGACGGATCGTTCTTGCCCCAGTAGAGCAGCACCGGCATCTGCAGCGTCCCTTCTTCCATGACGCGCTCGTGCACTTGCGTCTTCCAGTCGTTGAACTGCGACCGGAGCGGCTCGCCGGCGCCGCCGGCCACCTTCTTCAGGGTCTCCTGCGCCTTCGGCAGGCCGGCCATGTAGCAACCGGTCTGGAAGAAGAGGTCGTCGAAGGCCTCGTCGGGCTTGAAGGAGATTGCGCGCAGGCGGCACTGCCATTCCTCGCAATCCGGTTCGCTCGGACACGAGGCGAGCACCTTCTGCCGGTCGGTCTCGCCGACCCGCGGCGACGCGGTTCCCGAATCGACGATGACCAGCGTCTTGACGACTTCCGGGTGCGCGACCGATAGGAAGAACGCGAGCCCACCGCCGCGCGACTGTCCGATGAGATGAACGCGCCCGAGCTTGAGCGTCTGGATGAACTGATACATGTGCTCGACTTCGCCCTGGATGTTGAAGTCCTTGTCGTCGAGCGGATTGCCGGTCATCCCCGAGGCCAGCTTGTCCGGAGCGAAGACGTGGAAGCGCTTCGCGAGCCCGGGGATGTTCTTCACCCAGGTGTTGGCGCTCGAGTGACCGGACCAGCCTTCGCCGTGCACTAGGACCATGGGCTCGCCGTCGCCCGCCTCGTAGTAGCGGGTCTCGACGCCGTTGACATCAATGAACTTGGCTTCAAGACCCCCGAGCGATCCCGTGGGCGAGACTCCAGGTGGCGGTGCCGGCTGGCTGGCGCATCCTGCCGCCCAGGATATCGTCAGAAGCGCGGCCGTGACCGCCCAGAGGATCGGGAGGTTCCCGCGACCTGCTCTCAGCGAAACATGACCGTGTGACATCGTGGCTCCTTCAAAAGGACGTGGTTGGGACATTCGAGGGGCGCAGGTTCCTTCTGACTGTCGCGCGGGGGGTGACGATCCGGTGAACGGACAACGGTTGCCCCCTTCCGAGGGGACGTGCGGCCCGCCGCACGCGGCGACGTCAATCCCGGCAGTGCGAGGGGTGCGGAGGCAGGGGCGGGGCCGCGCCGCCGCGCGGCCCCGGGCTCCGGGCGGCGGGCTCGGTGTCGAGCCCTACTTCAGGTACTTCTCAAAGAAGGTGACGGTACGGCTCCACGCGAGCCCGGCGGCGTCGCGGTGGTAGCGCGCCGCGTTCGTATCGTTGTTGAAGGCGTGGTTCGCGCCTTCGTACATGCACAACTCGTACGTCTTGTTGTTGGCTTTGAGCGCGGCCTCGTAGTCCGCAATCCCGGCGTTGATCCGCTGATCCAACGACGCGTAGTGGAGCAGCAACGGCGCCTGGATTTTCGGCACGTCGGAGGCGGGCACCTGCGGCCCGTAGTACGACACGGCCGCACCCAGCCCCGCCCCGGCCGCGACCGCCACGCGGTTCACCATCCCGCCGCCCCAGCAGAAGCCGACGACGCCGACCTTGCCGGTCGTGGCCGCGTGCTTCGCCAGGAATGGTATCGCGGCCGCCAGGCGCGCGACCGTCTCGGCGGCGTCGAGCTTGCCGATGAGCTGGGTGGCCGTCGGCTCGTCTGACGGCGTGCCGCCCAGCGGAGACAACGCGTCGGGTGCGAGGGCCACGAAGCCCGCCACCGCGAAGCGCCGGGCGACGTCCCGGATGTGGGGATTCAGACCGCGGTTCTCGTGGATGACGATGACCGCCGGGTGCTTGGCGCCGTCCTTCGGCTGCGCGAAGTAGCCGGTCATCTTGCCGCCGGCCGCGTCGTACTCCACCTTCGAGGTCGTGACGCGCGGATCCGTCTCGGCAACCGTCTGCGCGAGGGCGTAGTCGTTTTCGAGCAAGGGCAACAGTGCCATCGCCGCGGCGGTGCCCCCCGCCGCTTTCGCCAGCCTGTCGAGAAAGTCCCGGCGGCTGGTGGCCCCGTGGGCGTACTGGTCGTACAGGTCGATGTAGTGCTGGTCCACTTCGGCTGCCCTCCCTTCGAAGCCTCACGCCGCCGGCGCGCGGAGGCTGGTGCCGGCGGCAGGGCATTCGGTCGATCGCGGTCCATCTTGCGGTGGCGCGGCTGCCGGCGGCGATCAGCACTGGCGGCCCCGGATCCGGCCCGCCCCAGCGGCGGCCCTGCGCCGACGGCTGGCGGCGCAGTCGTCGACGGAGTTTCGTGTGTCCCTCCCAGTGGTCGGCCCGAGGTGGGGGCGATCTTCCACCCGGCGCCCCGCGCCTGTCAAAGCATGGCGCCCCGCCTACGCGTGCGTGGCGATCGGCACAAGCGGGCGCGTGCCGAGTCTGACCGCGCCTGTTTCCGTGACGAGAAACGCCTCGCCGAGCTGCACCGACCGGTTCTCCTCGTGCACGTCCCTGATCTTCCGGCGATCGAGGACAACAGCCGGTTTGAAGTCGAAGCAGTGACCCGGCCACATGACGACGCGGTTGTCATCGGGCGACTGGCGCGGCCGCGACAGGAACCCGATGCCGCCTCCGTGGGTGTTCGTGCCGCTGCCGCGATGTCCCAGTTCCCTGAACACGCCTTCGTTGTGCGCCTGGAGGTCCCCGTAGGTCGTCCTGCCCGGCTGGATGAACGCCAGGGCGCGCTCGTGGACCTTCACGAGTACCTCGATTGCAGCGCGATAGTACCCGTACCCGGGCATCGACGGGGTCCCGATGAAGAACGCGTGGTTGATCTGGACGCCGTAGCCCTGGCAGGACGAGCTGATCTCCTGGTTGCAGATCTGTCCCATGCGTACGGGCATGTCGGTCGGGTCACCCAGCGTGGAGTTGCCGCCGCCGTCGAAACCGATCGAGCAGCGAACGATGTCGTCGCCCGTGCCGGCCCACATTTCCTGGAAGCAGGCCCACCAGAGCTCCGACTGAAGAGTCGCCCCGTTTCTCGCCGCGGCAATCGCTGCCGCGATGCCACGCTCGTTGGCGGCCACCGCGCGACGCAGTGCGGCGCGCTCCTCTTCGCTCTTGGCCATCGACGCGTCTTCGATCGGACCGACGTCGTTGCCGACTTGGGGCGTGAACTGGTCGATGGGCACGAAGACGGCGCCGGGCAGCTCAGCTCTCAGCGCCTCGAACCACGTGTGCGAGACGAGCCCGTCAGGATCGAACCGGCTGCCCTTGAGCTTCGCCACCCCGATGCGCGAGCAGGGCGCGCAAAAGCCGCTGGCTCTCAGGAGATCGGCCAAGGCCTTCGGTCCCGACGCGGCCCGGAGCTCCAGCTTGCCGTCCGACAGCCAGCCGTTGGGCGCCAGCCGCCGGGTCCACTCCGTGACGTGCCGGGCGCCGCTGATGTGAGCGACAACCGGCTTGGCCGGATCCCGCGGGAAGAGCACCTCCGGCGCGGCCTGCGAGTACTTCGAGATGAAGATCTGTGTCAGGTAGCGGGCGTTGTTCCCGAGGCCGTCGCTTCCCACTGTGACGATGGCATCCAGGTTCCACTGCGGCTTCGCCATGTTGGCGCGCACCGCCGCCCACCGGCGGTTGCGTTCCTCCAGCGAGAACTCCGGGCGCGGCGTGTAGAACGGAAGCTGCGCCGGCCGGCTCTGCGCAAAGAGCGGTCCGCCCCCACCGAGTTCCTGCGCCAGCGGCAGGCCAGCGCCCGCCGCTGCGGCTGCCTGCAGCATCCGCCGGCGAGACACGCCCATCGCCCTCCGGTCCGAGTCTGATCTGATTCGCGCCATGATTGCACTCCCTCCCGCCAGGCCTTGGAGACTGGGCGTGGGGCCGCGTGAGGGCCGGCGCGCCCTCGCGACGGCAGGGTTTGGCAAGGTGACTCTACCATCATATGGCCCGACCATGTCAAGACGTTCGTGGCCTGCAAGAGATTCTGCAGTGCCGCCTGCAGGCGCAGTGGCGGGGGCCACGCGGTTGGAGAACCACGCGACAATTCGGCCGGAAGGTGTGCGGGGAGGTGATGGTCGGGAAGAGACGACGGCGCCGGGGCGCGGGAGCCCGGACGACTCCCGCGCCGCACGAGTCAACAGCCTACCATCTGACGCGGAAACCCATCTGCGCCGTGCGGTACTGGCCGGACGTGTGCTCCAAGTAGTCCGCCCGGTTCTCCGTGGACCCAATCGACCAGTTCGGCTGGTTGAACAGGTTGAAGACCTCCGCGATGAGATCGACCGACAGGCGGCCGCCCAGCGGGAGCTTCTGCTGCAGGCGCAGGTCGGTGCGATTCTGCGCTGGCGAGACGACCGAGTTGCGGGGCACGATCGTCCCATCCGGGCGCAGGCGCTCGGTTCCGCCTTCGCCCTGTACGTCGCGCAGGTCGTCCCCGTAGCGGGTGTCGAGCCGGATGCCGGATCCGACATACATCAGCCCGCTCACCTGGAAGCCCTTGCCGACTTCCCAGATGCCGGTGAACACTGCCCGATGGCGCTGGTCGCCTTCGCCGTAGGCCCATTCCCCGCCCAGGTCGGGCACGGTCGGGAACGACACTTCGTCGAAGCCGGAGAACGGACGCGGCTCCATGTCCTTGAACCACCGCATGGAGTAGGTGCCGGTGGCCTGCCAGTGATGGCTGAAGCGCTTCGTGAAGCTCGACCGCAGCTCGTGCGTTCTCGAGGCGCCGGTGTGCACGCTCAACGACACCGCGCCCCAATTGGGCAGGAACCGCGTGGCCCGGTTGCTGAACGGGTAGTTGGCGCCGGTCGCCGGGTCGAAGGTCAGGTTGGCGTTGTCGACGATCCCCTTCTCGTTGTTGCTGTGGGCGTAGATGTAGTCGACCTCGAAGCCAAAGTCCGCCGCGACCTGACGCTGGAACCCGATGGAGGTCTGCCAGTTGTGACCCAACTGTTCGTACTTGGGCGCCACGACCACCTCGATGGCGTCGAGCAGGAGGCAGCCTGGCGCGTTGTTGTTGTTGTGGCAGAAGAAGGCCTTCGACTGCTCGTAGGTCGGCAGCGGGCCGTTCGCCGGGTTGACGGCGAAGTCCGCCCGGCCGTCGTTCGTGAACCGGATGATGTTCTGGATCGTGTTGCTGTGCGCCCGCGTCTCGTCGCCGGAAGTGGCGCCAGCGATGTACAGCCCGACGCCGCCGCGAATCACCGTCCGATCGTTCACGCTGTAGGCGAAGCCCAGCCGGGGCTGGAAGTTGTTCCAGTCGTCGTACTGCCCGGGGACGTAGGGCGCCCACGGCAGGAACTCCCCATCGCCGATCGCGTCAAGCTCGGCGTCCCAGCGGACGCCGAGGTTCAACGTCAGCCGGTCGGTGATCCGCCAGTCGTCCTGGGCCCAGGCGGCGACCTTGCCCGAGTAGACGTGGTTCGCGAAGTTGCCGACGCCGATCAGGTAACTGCGCGTGATCGGCGAGAGAGCCGCGAGGTTCCAGGTGTCCACGTTGTTCCACACGGGGAAGAGCGCTTCGAGATTGGCGGGCGTGGGCCCGCCGCGGGCATCGATCTCGCCCATGGCGTTCAGCCGGTTGTACTGGATCTGGTGGCGGTAGAGGTACTCCCCGCCGAGCCGCAGGTCGTGGCGGCCCTTCGCCTCGTAGGAAAACGTGAAGTTGTCCTTGATGCTCCAGTACCACTGGGTCTGGTAGCGCGGCAGGTTCCGGTTCGGGGCGATCTGGAAGGTCCGGAACCGGATGCGCGGCGAGCCGGTATTGGTGCCGTCGATATCGCGCAGCCAGTGGTTCGACCAGGACGTCAGCGCGCCCTCGTCGAGGCCGTACACGGCCCGCCCGCCCTCTAGCTCGTTGACGGCCCGGTTGCTCAACACGTGCGTGTACTTGGTGTAGAACTCGTTGTTGAAGTCCTGGTATCGGGACGTGCTCGCCGGGTGAACGCTGGTCGAGCCTGCGCCGAACGGCCGGAACGTCCGGGTGTTGGAGCCCTTGACCATCAGGCGGGCGTTCGGGGAGAGCTGCCAGTCACCCCGCAGGCCGCCCTTCTTCTGGTTGGATGTGCCGTTCAGCGTGATGTTGAACGACGGGTAGGGCGTGTTCCAGACGCTCTCCGTCGGCTGGCGCTCGTACTCGAAGTTGCCGAAGTAGTGGAGCCGGTTCTCGATGATCGGGCCGCCGGCCGCCGTGCTCATCTGCAGGTTGTTGATCGTCAGCTTTCGCTTCAACACCGGCTCTTCGGCGTTGAAGCGGTCGCTGCGGTAGTTAAGCCGGCCCACGCCCGAGAAGGTGTTGGTGCCGGACTTGGTGATGATGTTCAACTGCACGCCCGAGGAGCGGCCCATGGTCGCGTCGAACCGGTTCGCGATGTACTGGAACTCCGCGATCATGTCCTGGCTGTACTTGGGCTGGGTGCCGGTTCCGATGTCCCGCGTGACCTGCTGGCCATCGAGATTGATCTGGAACTCGCGGACATCGTCGGCGCGGCCGCGGTCGGGCAACGGCTGGGTGGCGTTCATGTCGGTGGTCCGGGCGCCCGGGGCCATCATCGCGAGGGCCATGAAATTGCGGCCGGAGACCGGGAGTTCCGCCACCTGAGTCGGGTCGACGTTGCCGCCCAGGGCGGAGGTGGTCGTGTCGACGAGCGGCGTTTCCCCGGTCACCGTTACCGTCTCGGCCACGCCGCTGACGGTCATCTGCAGGTTGATCGTGACTGTCTGCCCGACCAGCACGCGCACGCCGGTCCGGGAGACGGTTGCGAACCCTGCGAGTTCACACACAAGGCGGAACGCGCCGGTCCGTACGGGGATCCGATAGCGCCCGCCTTCGTCGGTCACGGCCATGAAAGTATTGCCGGTGGCCTCGTTGGTGGCGGTGACCGTCACGCCGGGCAGCACGCCGCCCGTCGCGTCGGTGACCGTTCCGTTGAGCACCGCTTCCTGCGCGCAGACGGCGACAGGAACGGCCAGCATGGCCAAGACGACAAGACACCGCCTGACGACTGTCATTGATGCCCTCCTTGCGTTCGTCATGACTACGACGGCGGCAGCGCGCGCCCGCGCCGCGCCGGGTTGGGGATGGTGAGTGCCGCGTCGAGCAAGCGGTCCAGCCGCCGGCATCGCGGTGCCGGAAGACGGGACCCGTGGTGGAGGCGTGGGAACAAGGCCGTGACCGGTTGCGCCGGCCCGGACAGCGCACGAAGCGGACGCGAGTGTGCCGCAATCGACATCGGACCTGACTCCCTCCCACCCAGCCTCGGAGATGGGGCTAGAGCCACGTGAAGGCTATGGTGCGTCTTCACGGACGGCGTGATTTGGCAGGATGACTCTACCATCATATGGCCCGACCATGTCAAGATATTTGCGCGCGGGCCAGGGAGGCCCGGTGCCGGCGCCATCCCAGGGGGATCTACGTGCCGCCGATGGACGAACGTGGGTTGCCGGACGAGCAGTGGACGATCCAGAGTCGTTCTTTGACGCACGCGCCCCGGCTGCGATAATCCGCCAGTGCTCTACGTCCTGTTTCTCCTCTCTGGCCTCAGCGGGCTCATCTACCAGGTCGTCTGGGTCCGCGTGCTCGGCAACGCGTTCGGCAACACGATCTACTCGGCGTCGCTCGTTGTCGCGGTGTTCATGCTGGGACTCGGCGCCGGCGGCTGGATGGTCGGCGCCTGGGCCGACCGCCGCTACGCCGCGCGGCCCGAGTCCCTGCTGCGGGCCTACGGCCAGTTCGAGCTGCTGATCGGCGCGCTCGCCGTGGGCATCTCGGTGCTCCTGCCTCAGCTCGATCGGGTGTCCGTGGTCGTCTCGGCCTACTCACGGGAGGCCTCCGGGTGGTACGCGCTGTCGGCAGCCTCGTCGATCGCCCGAGCCGGCGTCATCCTCGTGCTGCTCGCGCCAATCACGCTGCTGATGGGCGGGACGCTGACACTGCTCATCCGGCATCTCGTCCGGAGCGACGTGGCCCGAGGCGGCTGGCGGATTGCCGTTCTGTATGGTGTGAACACGGCCGGCGCGGCACTTGGCTGCTTCCTGACCGACTTCGCGTTGGTACCCGCCCTGGGCCTGTTCCGCACGCAAGTGACCGCGGCGATCTTCAACTTCGTGGCTGCCGCTGGTGCGTTCTACCTGACCCGCCAGCTCCAGACACCCGCCGCAAAGAGGCGCAGCACGAAGCGCCCGGCCGTTGCCCCGCCGGTTCCGGACTCGCTGGACGGCCCGGAGTCGGGGCGGTTCAGTCTGGCCCTCATCAGTCTGGCCCTCGCGCTGTCAGGTTTCGCGGCGATGGGGATGGAAATCGTGTGGTTCCGCCATTTCACGATCATGCTGGGCGGATTCCGTGCCGTGTTCTCCCTGCTGCTCACGATCATCCTCACCGGGATCGGCGCAGGCTCGCTCGCTTCGAGCGCCCTGCAACGCCGCACCGTCCGTCCGGCCGAGTGGCTGATGATTGTGCAAGGTCTCTTCGTGGCGCTGACGCTTGTGGGGCTCGCGGCGGCCGACGGGCGTGCGATCGATCAGGCGGTCGCGATCGATCCGGCGCGCCGGGCGGTTCTTGGACCGCTCGCCTCGGGCGCACACACGGCAGTGGCACGCGCGTTCGCGGAGTTGTGGATCAACGCCCGGCCGATGCTGATCGAACTCGCGCTGCCGGCGCTCCTCATGGGGTTCAGCTTCCCCTTGGCGAACGCGATCATTCAGCGCCAGGAACGCTCGGTGGGCCAGCGCGCAGGCGTGCTCTACCTTGCGAACACGGCGGGTGCCGTCGGCGGCAGCCTGGCGGCGGGCTTCCTGCTCCTGCCGGAGCTCGGGCTCCAGGGCAGTGCGACGGCCCTGGTAGCAGCCTCGGCACTCGCGGTGGTTCCACTCTATCTGGCGGTTCGCCGGCACGCGCCGCGCCGGCCGGTCGCCTTCGCATGCTCCGTCCTTGTCGCCGCCGGATCGGTCGGGCTCTGGCTGCGTCTGCCGCCGGACCATCTCATCACCCGCGCGCTCCCGGCTCCCCAGGCGACGGACCGACTGCTCGGGCTGAGCGAAGGCCTTACCGAGGTCATCGCCGTTGTGGAGCGATCCGGCGACGAACGGATTCTCTTCACCAACGGACATCCAATGTCCTCGACGGCGCGATTCTCCCAGCGGTACATGCGGGCACTCGCGCACATTCCGTTGCTGTCGATGCAGAACCCCGACAGCGTGCTGGTGATCGGCTTCGGTGTGGGCAACACCGCTCACGCCGCAACACTTCACCCCTCAGTGCGGCGCGTCGAGGTGGCGGATCTCTCGCGGGACATCCTGGCCCACGCCGGCTACTTCAGCGACTTCAACCGCCAGGTGCTCGACGACCCGCGCGTGGCCGTCTACATCAACGACGGGCGTCACCACCTGCAGATGCAGGGGCCCGAATCGTACGACCTGATCACGCTGGAACCGCCGCCCATCGCCTACGCAGGGGTGGCGGCGCTCTACTCGCGCGAGTTCTACCAACTGGCGCGGACGCGCCTGAAGCCGGCGGGCTACATGAGCCAGTGGCTGCCGGCATACCAGGTGCCGCCGGAGACGGCCCTGGCAATGATCAGGGCCTTCGTCGACGTCTTCCCGAGTTCGGTGCTGCTGTCGGGCGCGCAGGCGGACCTGCTGCTCGTCGGCACGGCTGAACCACGCATCGAGATCGACCCCGAGGGCGTGGCCGCGGCGCTCGCGATTGCCCCGGACGTCCAGGCGGACCTGCAGTGGCTGGACCTAGGGACCGTGCGCGAGATCGTCGGCACGTTCCTCGGGTCGCCCGCGCGCCTGGCAGACGCGACCCGCGACATCGTTCCGGTGACCGACGATGACCCCATCCAGGAGTACAAGACGCTGTCGCTCGTCGGCCCCGGCGAGGTCGCCGTCCCCGGCTCGGTGGTCGACCTCAGGGAGGTGAGCGCCTGGTGCCCGCGCTGCTTCTTCGCCGGGAAGCCAGTGCCTGAGGTCGAGGGGCTCGACCGGTATCTCGGGCTGCTCGATCTCGCCTATGCGGCGTCGCCTGCCGACTCGCTGCGCGCGCGCGATCTCGCCGAGCGCGAGGGGCGGCGCATCGATGGCAGCGCGTACCTCGGCTCGATCGTGCCCGAGTCGGTTGAGGCCCACGACTACCTCGGCATCGCCTACGCTGAGGATGGGCGGCTGGGCGATGCCATCGCCCAGTTCCGCCGGTCGCTGGCACTCGATCCCGCGTCGGCCACCTCACACTGGCACCTCGGTGCCGCGCTCGCCGCGCAGGGTGCCACGGCGGAGGCCATCGATCACCTGCGCCAGTCGGTTGCTCTTGACCCCGACCAGGCGCGGGTCCAGAGCGATCTCGCGAAGCTGTTGATTGACGCGGGCCAGACCGAGGCATCCGCCGAGCACGCGCGGGCGGCGCTCCGGCTGGCGCCAGACCTGGCCGAGGCACACAACAGCCTCGGGATTGCGCTCAGCGTGCGGGGAGAACTCGACGAGGCCATCGATCACTTTCGCCGGGCCGTGGCGCTGGATCCAGTCCTGGCAGCAGCCCGCCGCAACCTGGAGATCGTGCTCCAGCGCCGGGACGGGCGTGCTGGACCGGATCGTTCGCAGAACCAGCCATAGAAACAAGGTGTCGCACGACGGGGCTCTGGTATGATGACCCGACCAATAGATGGTCCAGCCGCGGCACCTCGGTTCCCCTCTTGTGCAGAAATGCTCCCGGCGGGCTGAGGACCCATCGCACGCCGCGGTCCACAGACAGGAGGAGGCCGACATGAGGTGCCCGGGCTCGCCAGGTTGGAGCCGTTTCGTGGTGGTCGCGTTCCTTGGAGCGGTCCTCCCACTGGCCGGGGCCTCCCAGCCCCAGCCGAACACACGCAGCGCGCCGGCGCAGTCCCACAACATGCGGCTCGTGGGGTTCCACGATCTGTTCGCTCGTCCGGCGTACATGCCGCACATCCAGCAGCAGGGCACGCGGTGGATCCTCTACGTGGCGCACCATCCTCCCACCCCCGACACCGACACGCCACAGGACAACGGGACGTCGATTCTTGATGTGACCGACGCCGGGCATCCCGCCTTCCTGGCCCACATCCCGGGCCTCGCGCCACCCAACAACGAGGCCCGCTCCATGCGGGTCTGCGAGCGCAACGGCCGGTTCTACCTGCTCCGGTCGACAGGCCAGGTGCAGTTCGACATCTATGACGTCAACGATCCGGCGCAGCCGAGGCACATCAGTACGATCGGCGGCCGCTACACCTTCACGCACAAGGTCAACTGGGAGTGCGAGACAGACACCAACGGCCGGAGCGTCGCCTACCTGCCCGTGCGCGATCCGGCATCGGGCTGGCGGGCCCCGACACTGATGCTGTACGACTTGGCAGATCCAGCGCACCCGAAGTTCATCCGGCACTTCGGCCTACCCGGGGCGGCGCCAGGGTCGCAGGGTGCGGTGCCGCCGCGGCTCCACCATGCGATCGTGGACCGTGAGCGCAAGCGGGTGCACATCGCCTACGGCTGCTTCACGTACGGCACCTACCAGATCGTGGACCGCGACAAGCTGGTGAACGGAGACCCGGCCGATCTCACGTCACCCAGTCTGGGGGTGGCCTACCAGCCCTCCTACTGGGGCGTGCACAGCGCGCTGCCGTTCAACGGCGTCGCTATCCCGGATCTGGCGACGGATCAAGAAGGCGTGGCGGGGAAGGTGCGGGACTTAACGCTCGTCGTCGGAGAGGCGGACGGCAACCAGTGCAACCGGCCGCGACAGGTCGTTCGATTCTTCGACGTGACGGAGCCATCGCGTGCGACCGCGATCTCGAGCTGGCAGGTACCTGAGTCGGCGACGGGCGCCTGTTCGAAGCCAGGCCGCTTCGGTCCCCATGCGCCGAACGAGAGCTACACCGAGCCCTTCTACGGCAAGCTGGTAGCCATCGCGTATTTCAATGCGGGCGTCCGCATGGTCGACATCCGCGACCCCTTCAATCTGAAGGAGGTGGCGTACTACATTCCAGCCGCCACCGCCAAGACCTACTACTGCGACGAAGGATGTGCCGCTGGCGCGATTCAGACCAACAACGCCGAAGTTGATTCCCGCGGGTACATCTACATCGTCGACCGCGCGGGGACGGGCATGCACATCCTCGAGCTGACGGGAGACACCCGGAAGATCATCGAGTGACCGGCCGCTTGCGGCAGGGAAGCGACGAAGGTGGCACCACGGGCGTAGGCGGACATGCGGACCACGTGCCCGCGACACCAGGGAGGATGCGGATGACCGAGGAGCGAGCCGGGCGCAAGTCCGGGCACAGCGGCATCGTGACGCAAGTGATCGTCGGCATCGTCGCGGGTATCCTCCTGGGCTACTTCTACCCCAACGCGGGCACGGCGATGAAACCGCTGGGCGATGGGTTCATCAAGCTGATCAAGATGATCATCGGGCCGATCATCTTCGTCACCGTCGTCGGCGGGTTGTGCCGGATGTCGAGCCTGAAGGACGTCGGGCGCATCGGCGTGCGGGCGCTCATCTACTTCGAGGTGGCCTCCACGATCGCGAACCTGATGGGACTGGGGTTCGGACTGCTCCTCAGGCCGGGGCAAGGGTTCAACGCCGACCCGGCGGCCTTCGATCCGGAGATGGTCTCCGCCTACACGGGTACCGCCAGAGAGCTCAGCGTGGTCGGTTTCGTGCTGGACATCATCCCGCGGACGGTCGTCGACGCGTTTGCGGAGGGCCACATCCTGCAGGTGATGCTGTTCTCGGTGCTCTTCGGGCTCGCGCTGCTCAAGGTCGGGGACAAGGCCAAGATCGTGGCCGACGTGCTCGAGGGCGTCTCGACGGCGCTGTTCGCCGCGTTGCGCTTCATCATGTATCTCGCCCCGCTCGGCACATTCGGCGCCATGGCCTTTACCGTGGGCGCGTACGGCATCACGACGCTCATGCCGCTCGCCAAGGTCGTGTTCACGGTCTACTTCGGATGCGCCGTCTTCACGCTGGTAATCCTGGGAGGGGCTGCCAGGCTGGCGGGCTTCCGAGTGCTGAAGTTCCTCGCCTACATCAAGCAGGAAGTCCTGATCGTGCTGGCGGTGTCGACCTCGGAAGTGGTCCTGCCACCGCTCATGAAGAAGCTCGAGCAGCTTGGCTGTCCCCGCAGTGTCGTCGGCCTCGTGACGCCGACGGGGTACTCCTTCAACCAGGATGGCGGAGCCGTGTACCAGGTCGTGTCGGTGCTCTTCATCGCGCAGGCCATGAACATCACGCTCGGGTGGACGGAGCTCCTGACCTTCATGCTGGTGCTGCAGGTGACCTCGAAGGGCGGCGCCGGCGTCGCCGGTTCGGCCTTCGTGGTCCTGGCGGCGACGATCGCGTCGCTGCAAACCGTGCCGGTCGCCGGCATGGCTCTGCTCCTGGGCGTCGAGCGCTTCATGTCGATGGCGCGGGCGACCATGAACGTGATCGGCAACGGTGTCGCGACACTCTTCGTCGCGTGGTGGGAGGGCTCGCTCGATGCGGCGACCATGCGGCGCGAGCTCAGGATGGCACCCGGCGCCGAGGCCGCGTAGGCCAAAGCGCACGTAACAACGTCCCAGCCGAGGATCTTGACGATGGCGTTCGCAGAGTATGCAGAGAAGTTCGGGACCGTTCGCATGCGCCGCGAGGACGGCATCCTGGAGGTGACGCTGCACACGGAGGGCGCTTCCCTGCGCTGGGGGCCGGCGGCCCATGCCGATCTCGTGCAGGCCTTCCTGGAGATCTCGCGCGATTGCGAGAACCTCGTGGTCATTCTCACCGGCACCGGCGAGGAATTCTCGGGTCCCGCGATCGAGCCCGACGCCGCCCGCGCGGTCGCGAAGCTGTCGGCTGAGGCCTGGGTCAAGCTCGGCTGGGAATCCAAGCACCTCATCATGAACATGCTCGACATCGAGGTGCCGGTGATCTGCGCGCTGAACGGCCCGGCGCTCCGTCACGCCGAGCTGCCGCTGCTCTGCGACATCGTCATCGCCTCCGAGGATGCGGCCTTCCAGGACTCGGCACACTTCGCGGGCGGCTTGATCCCCGGCGACGGCGTGCACGTCGTCTTTCCCCTCTTGATGGGAGCGAACCGCGGCCGCTACTTCCTGCTCACGGGCCAGACGATCCATGCGCCCGAGGCGCTGCGGATCGGCCTGGTCAACGAGGTGTTGCCGAAGGCCCGGGTGCTGCCCCGCGCCTGGGAGCTGGCCCGCCAGATCCTGCGGCAGCCGGACCTGAATCGCCGGTACACGAGAGTGCTGATGACCGAACACCTGCGGCGCCAGATGCACGAGCTGCTCGGCTACGGGCTGGCCCTCGAGGGTTTGGGCATCGTGGGGTAGCTCTGGTGAGGCTGCGTCTAGGCGAAAGGACGTTTGGCATATGAGGGTCGCGTTCCTTGGCGCCGGCCACATGGCGCAGGGCATGATTCCCCGGCTTCTTGGCGCCGGATTCCCGGTGACGGTCTACAACCGCACGATCGAGAGGGTTCGTCCCCTCGAAGAGGCCGGAGCCGCATCCGCTCCCACTCCACGCGAGGCGGCGCGGGGCGCCGACGTCGTCTTCTCGTCGGTCCTCGACGATGCGGCGTCGCGACTGGTGTGGACCGGACCGGATGGTGTGCTCGCCGGCGACGTGCCGGCGGGCATGATCGCCGTCGAGTGCTCGACGCTGTCGCACGGGTGGGTGACCGAACTCGCGTCGATGGTGCGGGCGAGAGGACTGCGCTACGTGGATTGCCCTGTCGCCGGCCGCCCCTACGCCGCCGCAGCCGGGCAGCTCGTCATCTTCGCCGGTGCCGAACGCGCCGACCTCGAGGCGATCCGGCCGCTGCTCGCGCCGCTGAGCAAAGAGGTCTTCCACTTCGGGCCTGTGGGTTCGGGGACGGCCTTCAAGCTGATCTACAACCTGATGGGCGCGACGCAGATTGCCGCACTCGCCGAGGGTCTCGTCGCCGCGGAAGCGGCCGGCATCGACCCGCGGACCGCCGCGCGTGCCATCTCCACCGGCGCCACCGGCAGCCCCCACGTGGTTCGCCATGCGGCGTTCATGGCCGATGGCAACCACGAGGATCCGCCCGCCTTCACCGCGCGCGGCCGAATCAAGGACTCGACCTACGGCGTCGAGTTCACCGAGCAGCTCGGCTGCCAGGCCCTGCTCGGCCGCGCCACCATCGCCGTCTTCAGCCAGATGGTGGCGATGGGTCTGAGAGAGGCCGCCGACAGCCGGCTCGTCGACGCCGTTCGGGCCGGACGCAAAGGGCCCGACTCCGGCGTCGAGCTTCGGTGAGGCCGTCTGGCGGGACACCGGACCGCGTTGCGGTCACACGAGGAGGGGAGACACGTCCATGACCAGCATCACCCGGCGCGGGTTCATCAAGGGAGCGGCGGCCTTGGCTCCGCTGGCGCTCACGCCCGCCTCCGCCGGCGCGCGACAGCAGGAGCCGCGGGCTGATGCCTTCGACATCGTGGTCGCAGGAGCCGGGCACAACAGCCTTGTCGCGGCGGGGTACCTCGCGAAGGCCGGCTACCGCTGCGTGGTTCTCGAAGACCAGCCCATCATCGGAGGCGGCGCGGGGACGGCCGAGGTGACGAGGCCAGGGTTCAAGCACGATCTCTTCGCCAGCAACCACGGCGGCATCCCGAGCAACCCGGCCATGCGCGACCTGGATCTGGCCAGCTACGGCCTGAAGTACTTCGTCGCGGACCCGGTGATGCACATCTCGTTTCCCGACCGCAGCTCCATCACGGTGTGGCGAGACTTCGAACGCACGGCCCGCGAGTTCGATCGGATCAACCCCAAGGATGGCGAGAGTTTCCGGCGCATCGCAGCCGAGTTCGACGAAGTTCGCGGCCTGCTGGGGAACCCCGAGCGCCTGGCGCAACACCCGAAGGGCAACATCTGGCGGCGGCGCATGCAGATGTCGGCGTACGACTTCGCCCGCCAGCTCTTCGAGGACAGCCGGTGCCGGGCCTTCGCGCTCGCGGCGGGTCACCTCGGCGGGGACCCCCCGGGCGAGCCGTGGACGTGGCGTTCGGCGCTGTCGGTCGTGAACTCGGGCCGGAACGGCAGACCGATGCCCGTCGGCGGATCGGGAGCCCTGGCGGAGGCGCTCAGCCGGTTCATCACGGAGCACGGCGGGATGGTGCTGACGAAGAAGACCGTCACGCGCCTGATCGTCGAGAAGGGCCGATGCGTGGGCGTCGAGTGCGCGGACGGGAGCCGCTACCGCGGCGGGCGGGCGGTGCTCTCCACCATCCACATCACGCACCTCATCGGCATGGCCCCGGGCGAGCTGTGGCCCGATGACTTCATCCAGGGCGTCGGCATGTGGAAACCCGAGCACGCGATGTTCAACGTGCACGTGGCCACCACCGAGCCCCCGAAGTACCCGCTGGCCGGCGGCGGCACGCTCTCGCCCTGCGAGTCGGTCGCCCTGGTGCGGCCAGAGCGGCTGCTGCGCCTGGAATTCGACGACGCGGCGGGCGAGATCACCACCGACGATCTGCCACTGCAGATCGTCTGCCCTACCATCATCGACCCGACGCGGGCCCCGGACGGCATGCACACGCTGAAGATCAACGGATTCCAGCCGTACGCGATCAAGGAAGGGCTGGAGCGCTGGGACCAGCTCAAGAACCAGGTCGCGGATGCCTACCTGGCCACCCTGCGACGGCTGGCGCCCAACCTGACCGACGATACGATCCTGGCCCGCTACATCATCAGTCCGGTCGACATGGAGCGCCTGAACCGCCACTTCTGGCGGGGAAGCGCGCACGCGGGCTACGACGGGCCGGGGCAGGGCGACGGCATGCGACCCGTGGCCGGCTGGACGGAATACCGCATGCCGATTCCCGGCCTCTACCAGACCGGCGCCTGCACCCTCCCAGGCGGGTCGGTCAATGGCAACGCGGGCCGCAACGCCGCCGCCGCCATGCTGAGAGACTTCGGCGGCAGCATCGACCAGTTGACGGTGAAGGGGTAGCTCTCGAGAGGCGGGCCGGCACCCGCGGGCCGGCCCCGGCCCGTCAGCGATCGGTGCAGTGCTGCGTCAGCCCCGGCTCTCGTCCCACCCCGCGTTGAGGTGCGGCCGTGTCCAGTTCTTGATGGCGCGAGGTTCCAGTACCGGCTTGCCCAGCGCGGGCGACGACAGGCCGTAGGTGCCCGTCCGGCAGCCGAACCAGATGAGATTCCGGTCCCACTCGACGAACACCCTCTCGGAGTCGCCGCGAAACCACGTCTCGTAGTCCTCTGCATTGCCCATGCGCGGCGGGATGAAGTACGCCAGCTCCCGCACCCGCGTGGGGTCCGAGATGTCGTGAATCCGGATGCCGGCGTTGAACCACGTCGTGACGGTGATCTCCGGGCGCGAGGTGCCCGGTGCGACCCAGCACTGGATGTTGTGCGTGCTGAAACGCCCCGTCGCCAGACAGAAATCGGGGTACGGCGCCTCCTTGGGGGGTACCGGTCGCGGGTACTGGCCGATGAATCGGGGGTTGCGCACGTCGCTCACATCGATCAGGTGCTGAGGCTTGTACGGTTCGCGACAGTCCGGGAGGTGCGCTTCGGGAATGCCGATCACGATGTTGGCCAGCCGGTGCCCGGGAGGCGCGATGACCGGGTAGCACGTGTGATAGGGGATGCCGCCGATGGTCTCGTAGTCCCACCGCGCCACGCTGTACGGCTTCGGGTTCTTGATGTCGCTGAGATCGAAGATGACCATGCCATAGTGGCCGAACCCGCCGTAGCCGACCGTGCCGCCGTCTTCCACACGCACCGGCACGGTCGGCGCCCCGTGGGCGCCCGACCACGCGGCCTTGCTGCCCGCCCACCAGTACTTGAGGTACTGCTCGTCCTCACCGATCATCTGGCCCGGGAAGTGCCAGGTCGAGACTCTCGTCACGTGCTCTGGGTCCCAGAGATCGACGATCATGAGGGCGTTGCTGCTGGCCCTCCCCGAGTTCTCGAACCGCAGCCGATCCGTCCAGCCGCACTCGAGGTAGGCGTAGCGCCCGCCGTCGTAGAAGTTCATGTGCGTGCCGGTGCCTGTTGGCCCGGTCGAGAACTCGCTGAGGAGTCTGGGGGTCACGGGGTCCGTGATGTCGAAGACGCGGATGCCCCTGAGCCCTTTGTAGGCCCTGACCTCGGCCTTCAGGGCATCATCGAACTGGCCGAGCGGGTGTTCCCCGGGCCGGGGCGACGAATTTGGCTGCCCCGCGGACCGCACCATCAGCCACTTCTTCAGCCGCGTGTTGTACGAGACGCAGCCGGAGATGCCCTCCTTGGTCCTAATCGCAACCGGCTTGCGCGGGTCGCTGACATCGAGCCACCCGGCGCCGCCTGCGGGCAGAAGGCGCTGCCCGCCCCGCGCCCACATCGCCATCAACGGCTCGCCGCCGGCGGTGCTGGGTCCCTCGATGTGGGCCACGATCTCCATGTTCGAGACATATGAGTGGCGATCGAGGTAGTTCAGCGATCCTGGAGGCCTGGTGAATGGAACCGTGCCCACGCCGTTCGGCAGGCCCGCGAGCCCGCCTTGGGCGAGTGCGTCGCGAAGGCCGGCCAGGCCCGCCAGCCCCGCCGCCCCGGCCGCCGCGCCCATCTTGAGGAATCTGCGACGCTGTCGGCTGAAGTCCCTGCTAGCCATCGTTCCTCCTCTCATCCGCCGATCCCAGTGTCGCCCGCACCGCCCGGATGATGGCGGCCTCGGATGGCACGTAGGCGTCGACGAGCACTTGACCGAAGGGCACCGGCGTCCAGGGCGCCCCGACGCGCTGGACGGGCGCGTCGAGGAAGCCAAGCGCCTTCTCGGCGACCACGGCGGCGATCTCGCCGCCGAACCCGCCGCGGACGGGCGACTCGTGCGCGATCACGATCCGACCCGTCTTCTCGACCGACGCGAGAATCGTTTCTTCATCGAGCGGCTGGATGGAGCGGAGGTCGATCACTTCTGCGTCGATCCCGTCGGCCCGCAGCGCCCGCGCCGCGTCGAGCGCGCGGTGCACCATCAGCCCGGTGGCGACCACGGTGACCGCGTCGCCAGGGTGCGCGACGTTGGCCGTGCCCAGGGGCACGACATAATCGTCCTCCGGGACTTCGCCCTTCTTCCCGTAGAGGAGTTTGTGCTCGAGGAAGACAACAGGGTTCGGCGTGCGGATCGCGGACTTGAGCAGGCCCTTCGCATCATGCGGGGTGGAGGGCATCACGATGGTGAGGCCCGGCACGTTGGCCAGCCAGGCCTCGACGCTCTGGGTATGGTGCGAGCCCCACCTCGGCCCGGCGCCGTAGGCCATGCGCACGACCAGGGGCGCGGGGGTCTCACCGCCCGACATGTAGTTCATCTTCGCGGCGTGGTTGACGAGAGCGTCCATCGCGATGGTAGTGAAGTCCGCGAACATCACCTCGACGACCGGGCGCATGCCCATCACCGCGGCCCCAACGGCCGCGCCCACGATGGCCGACTCGCTGAGCGGCGTGTCGAAGATGCGTTCGGGTCCGAATTCTTCGAGCAGCCCTTCGGTGACCTTGAAGACGCCACCGTAGTCGGCGACGTCCTCGCCAAATACGAACACACTGCCGTCCCTGTCCATCTCCTCGCGAAGAGCCTCCCGGATCGCCTCGCGGCAGGTCAGCTCTCTCATGATCGCGTCCCACCCACGAGGGCCGCGCTCTCGGGCGCGTAGACGTCCCTGTGGAGTTCCTCCAGCGGCGGCGGCGGGCTTCCCTCGGCGAACGCGACGGCATCCTCGATCTCGGCACACACGTCGCGGTCGATCGCCGCAATGCGCGCGGGATCGAGCACGCCGCGCCGCACGAGTTCGGCCCGCATTCTCGGGAGCGGGTCCTTCTCGCGCCACCCCTCCACCTCCGCCATGTCCCGGCAGGTCGCGACCGGGTTGTTCTCGCAGTGCCCGCGCAGCCGGTACGTCACGCACTCGAGGAGCGTCGGGCCCAGGCCCGTGCGGGCGCGGGTCACGGCCGACTGCGCCGCCTCGTGGACGGCGAAGATGTCATTGCCGTCCACCCTCACGCCAGGGAATCCGTACCCGGCGGCCCGGCTCGCGAAGTCCGATCCGGCGAAGTGCTTCGCGACCGGCGTCATCTCCGCCCAACCGTTGTTCTCGAGAACGAAGACCACCGGCAGCCTGAAGACGCCCGCGAAGTTGAGGCCCTCATGGAAATCACCGCGCTGGGCGGCTCCGTCCCCAAAGAAACACAGAACGACACGGTCCTGTCGCCTGAGTCTGAAGGCCAGGGCAGCACCGGCCGCGACGGTGATGGATGCGCCGATGATGCCGCTCCCCACCAGCACGCCGCGCGCGGCGTCGCCCATGTGATGCGATGACGCCTTTCCGCCAGCGGCGCCGGTGGCCTTGGCGTACATCGCCGCCATCTGCACCCGGGTGGGAATCCCCCTCACGAAGAAAGCCGCCCGCGTCCGGAGGGACGGCAGCACGTGGTCCTCCCCGCGCAGCCCGTAGCAGGCCCCGACGCCAATCGCTTCCTGACCCTGGCTGCCGTGCGGCAGCTCCATCAGCCGGCCCTGGGCCCACAGCTCACACACCCGGTCCTCGAACGCCCGGGTCAGAAGCAGCCAGCGGTACATCTCAACCAGGTCCCGGTCGGTGAGCCCGCCCGAGCCGCTCATGTGGCAGGCCCTCCCGCACGGCGTGCCATCGCCTCCTCCAGGTCGAAGTTCTCCAGCCGTCGCTTCACCGCATCCAGGAACCGCACCGCCGGTCCTCCGTCCACGACCCGGTGGTCGTACGACAGGCACAGGTACATCACCTTGCCGACGACCACGCGGCCGTCGCGGGCGACCGGCGCATCCGCCACCCGTCCCATCCCCAGGATCGCCACTTCGGGGCAGTAAATGATCGGCGTGAAGATCAGGGAACCGAAGGCGCCCGAGTTCGTGACCGTAAAGGTCCCGCCGGCCAGATCGTCCGGGCCGAGAGTTCCGTCCCGGGCCTCGGAGCCGAGCGCGTCGATTTCGCGCGAGAGCTCCGCGACCGTCTTCCGGTCGGCATGGCGAACGACTGGCACCACCAGTCCCTGATCGGCCCCGACCGCCACTCCGACATGGATGTCGCGCTTGACCAGAATCTGATCCTCCACAAGTGCGGCGTTGAGGATGGGGTACTCGCGCAAGGTTGCGGCTGCCGCCCAGACGACGAACGCGGTGTACGAGCATGCCGCCTCGTCGCGACGGGCGGCGACCCGCGTCATGTCCACGTCGACGATCGTCGTGACGTCCGCCGCCGTGCGGCGGCTCAAGGACATCCGCTCGGCAATCCGGCGCCGGACACCCACCAGCGGTATGACCTCGACATCCTCGTCGCCTTCCGGCTCGGTAAGAAGGCCGGTCCCCGGCGGCCAGGGGCGGGGGATCGACGCCCGAACATCCGCCTCGGTCACAAGTCCGCCGGGCCCGGTGCCGGACACCACGGAGAGATCGACACCGAGAGCCCGAGCGACGCGCTTCGCCGCGGGAGAGATAGGCTGGCGCCTGTGCAACGGAGCAGGTGCTCGTGCCCTTGCCGCATCGGCCCGCTCCGGCGAGGCAGATGCCGATTCGGCCGGGACGGCCGCGTGCGCCGGCGCTCGAGCCTCCTTCAGGAGCGTGTTGATGTCTTCGCCGGCGTCGGCAAGGATGGCCAGGGGCGCTCCGACATTGGCGTCGGGCCCCGGCTCGACCAATATCCGCCTCAACGTGCCGGAGCGGGGCGCCGGTAGTTCCACCACGGCTTTGTCGGTCTCGATTGAGGCGAGCCCTTCCCCCTCTCTGACCGCATCGCCTTCCTTCTTGAGCCAGGCCACGATCCGGCCCTGGAGCATGTCCTGGGACAACCGGGGCATGTAGACGTATTGAGCTTCCAGGGGTACCTTCACGTCATGCCTTCACGCTGCCGACAGCCGGGACCGTTGCGGCCTCATTCAGAGTCCTCGCTCGGGCTGAGACCTGAGGGACCCACGAGGGCGGCGCCGGAAGGTGCGGTCACTATACCACCTGACCACATGATGTCAATTGGCCCTCGCCGGGAGAGGTACTTGACGAGGACCAGCCCGGGCGCGTACAAACGCTGAACTCGAGCGCCCGGGAGCTCTGGAGCTCCCGTCTGTTGCCCTTGTTCGCTCCGGGTGCACGGGCTGGGGTCTTGGCCAGACTGCGGCCGCCCAGAGGAAGCCCGCGTGCGACCGTCCCTGGCCCATGGTCAGCTCGACTGAGCGCCGGGCTTGAGAGGAGACGTTCATGCCAACTCGCAGGGAGTTCGTCAGCACGGTGGCGGGAGCCGCCGCCGGATTGATGGTCACGGATCGCGGGCTGGCGGCCGCCGGGATTCCGCGCCCGCGGGCCGACCAAGCCGGACGCCGCGAGGTCTCCATCGGGGGCCGGCGCGTCAAGGTCGTGGACATCCACGCGCACTGCGTCATCCCCGAGGCGGCGGAGGTCGTCAAGGGCACGCCGTTCTTTGACGCCGCCCGCCGGGGCGGGCCCAACGTCCTCGGTCCGGACCGCTTGAAGGTCATGGATGAGCAGGGACTCGACGTCCAGGTCCTCAGCATCAACGGATACTGGTGGTACGGGGCAGACCGCGATCTGGCGGGTCGGATCGTTCAGGCACAGAATGACGGCCTGGCGACGTGGGTGGCCGCCCACCCCGATCGCTTCGTGGCGCTCGCATCGGTGTCGCTGCAGTATCCCGACCTCGCCGCCGCGCAGTTGGAGCAGGCCGTCAAGACGCATGGAATGCGGGGGGTGTCCATCGGCGGCCACATGCGAGGCGAGAACCTCACGTTGCCGAAGTACGATCCCTTCTGGGCCAAGGCCGCCGAACTCGGCGTGCTGGTGCTGATGCATCCTCAGGGCGGAGACAACCTCCTGCGCGAGGGCGCGCTGGACGGCCGGGGCGACCTCGGCAACATTATCGGCAACCCGCTCGAGACCACGGTCTTCCTCTCCCGCCTCATCTTCGACGGGACGCTGGACAAGTTCCCCGGGCTGAAGGTCCTTGGCCCGCACGCCGGCGGCTACCTGCCGTCGTACCTCGGCCGTTCGGAGGCGGCGTGCGAGGTGCGCGCGAGCGCGGAGTGCGCCAACAAGCGGCGGCCGAGCGACTACCTCAAGAAGGAGATCGTCATCGACACGATGGTGTTCTCGGAAGAGGGGCTGCGGCACCTGGTGGCGGAAGTTGGCGTCGGCCAGATCCTCTACGGGACGGACATTCCGTTCAACTGGCCGGTCACCGTGGACCTCGTGCTGAAGGCGCCCTTCCTCTCCGACCCCGACAGGGCGGCGATCCTGGGCGGGAACGCGATGCGGGTCCTCGGCATCCCGGCCTGAAGCGAATCAACAGGCGGGCGGCGCGTGGCTCCGGCGGAACGCGTCACGACCGCCCCGCGCCGTCTTCGCCCACCCGCACCGGGCGGTTCCGCTCGCCAGCACCGTCCCCCGAGGGCGACGCTGCATCGTGAGTCTGAATTACCGCTTGGCCGCCGCGAGCTCCTTGGCACCGGGGCCGTTCCAGTAATCGATGAAGCTCGTCACCGTGTGCGCGAACTCGGCCGGGTGTTCGCGGTAGTGGAAGTGCCCCGCGCGGTTGATGAACTGCAGCCGCGCGTGGGGGTTCGTTTCGGCGATGATGTTGAACAGACTCTCGGCCTGGATGGGCAGCACCGACGGGTCGTTCTTGCCCCAGTAGAGGAGGACGGGCATCTGGAGCACGCCCTCGACGTCAATGCGGCGATACGCGTCGTAGTTCATCTCGGCGTTGATGAGAGAGGCCTTGCGGCTCACGTCGCGGGTCACGCGCCTATCGGTCTCCTGGGCCTTGGGCCGATTCTCCATGAAGGTAGCCGCCGCCACGAAGTCGGGCGTGACCACACTCCGGTCGTAGAGGAGTGCGGCCTGCTGGCACGGCCAGAGGGCCGTCGGCGGTTCCTGCGGGCAGTGCTCGAGGAGGTTCCGGCGCCGGTTGGCCCGGTCGTCGCCCGCGCCCGGCGCGGCGGTCGAACTGTCGACGATGACCAGTGTCTTGACAAGGTCGGGATGATTGACCGCCAGCAGGAAGGCAAGCCCGCCGCCCCGCGACTGGCCGATGAGGTGCACCTTGCCGAGCTTCATCGTCCTGATGAAATCGACCATGTGCCGGACCTCCCCGCGGATGTTGAGGTCATCGTCGGTCTTCGGATTATCCGTCATGCCCGACGCCAGCTTGTCCGGCGCGTAGACGTGGAAGCGCTTGGCCAGCAGGCCGATGACGGGCACCCACGTGTTGGCGCTCGCGGTTCCCGCGAACCCGCTGCCGTGAACCAGAAGCATCGGCTCCCCGGAGCCTTCGTCGTAGTAGCGCGTGCGGATCCCGTTCACATCGGCGAACTTGGCGATGAAGCCGCCGTTCTCGCCGTTCGGGCCGACACCCGGCGGCCGCTGTGCCTCCAGCACCTGCAGCGCCAGCATCACCGCGCATACGGACATTGTCGCCGTCCTCGTTCGTTGTCTCATCTCGTCGTCCTCCGGCTCGTATCGTGGCCATCTAGTGCCCTGGAACCGTGATGCCTCACACAATTCCCGGGCGGGGCATCCCGCCTGGCGGCGTTGCTCCTCCCTCACATACCGGGAGTATGCTCAGTCGTCGCGCCTGGCCAGCCGGGCGCCGCG
>JBFMFH010000114.1:0-8508 GCA_040752275.1 Acidobacteriota bacterium | reverse complement strand
TGCCTCCTGCCTCCTGACTCCTGACTCCTGTCTTCTGTCTTCTGCCTCCTGCCTCCTGACTCCTGACTCCTGACTCCTGTCTTCTGTCTTCTGTCTTCTGTCTTCTGCCTCCTGACTCCTGACTCCTGACTTCTGTCTTCTGTCTTCTGTCTTCTGCCTCCTGCCTCCTGACTCCTGACTCCTGACTCCTGACTCCTGTCTTCTGCTACCATTCGCCGCACAGGAGATGTCTATGCCTTGTCGCACTGGATCGGTCCGTTGGTCGGCCCTGCTCGTCGTCTGCACCGTGCTGCTCGTTGCAGCCGGACAGGCCCGGCAGGCCGCGCGCCCATCGCCCGACATCTACGCCCAGCTCAATTGGCGGCACATCGGCCCAGAGGGCAACCGCTTCTCGGCCGCCGCCGGCATTCCCGGCGATCCGGCCACCTACTATGTGGGCGCCGCTTCCGGCGGCATCTACAAGACGACTGATGCCGGCGTGAACTGGCAGCCGATCTTCGACGACCAGCCGGTCCAGTCGATCGGCTCGCTCGCCGTCGCGATGTCCGATCCGAACGTCGTGTGGGCGGGTACGGGCGAGGGCAAGATCCGCAGCCATATCTCCCTCGGCCAGGGCATCTACAGGTCGACTGACGCCGGCAAGACCTGGACGCTGATGGGTCTCGAGCAGACAGGCCGCATTCCGCGTCTCGTCATCGACCCGACGAACCCGAACGTCGTCCTCGCCTGCGCCCTCGGCCACGCCTACGGTCCTCAGCCGGAGCGGGGCGTCTTCCGGACGACCGATGGCGGCAAGACCTGGACGAAGACGCTCTTCGTCGACGAGAACACGGGCTGCTCCGACATCGCGATGGACCTTCGCAACCCGCGCCTGCTCTTCGCAGGCATGTGGCAGCTCGAGATCCACACCTGGGGACGCACGAGCGGCGGCCCGGGCAGCGGTCTCTACGCCTCGCGCGACGGCGGTGTCACCTGGACGAAGCTCACCGGCCGGGGCCTCCCCACGCGGCCGGTCGGCAAAGTCGCGGTGGCCATCTCGCTTTCCAACCCGAACCGCGTCTACGCCCTCATCGAGACGGGCGATGGCCAGCCGTGGGACGGCAGGGAGACCGATGCGGGCCAGGTCTTCCGGAGCGACGATGGCGGCGAGAGCTGGCGGGTGGTGAGCTACGACCACTACGCCATGGGACGACCGCACTACTACTCGCGGATGGCCGTGGCGCCCGACGATGAGGACGAGGCGTACTTCCTGACGGCGTCGTTCTCGAAGACGCTCGACGGCGGCGAGACGCTCACGGTCATGCGCCGCTCCGACGCGCCCGGGGGCGACCATCACGACATGTGGATCGACCCGACCAACGCGAACCGCATGATCGTCGCCCACGACCAGGGACTCTCGATCTCGATCAACCGAGGGCGCACGTGGTTCCGCCAGCGGTTGACCAACGCGCAGATGTACCACGTCACCGTCGACAACGAGATTCCCTACAACGTGCTGGGCAACAAGCAGGACGAGCCGACCTACCGCGGCCCGAGCAACAGCCGGCTGGCAAACGGCACGATCCCGCGGGCGATGTGGCACGCCGTCGGCGGCGGCGAGAGCGGCTTCGCCACGCCGGACCCGACGGATTCGAACATCGTCTGGTCCAGCGCCTCGGGCTCCGGCATGGTCGGCGGCATCGTCGTCCGCTTCGAGGAGAACCGGCGGCAGTTCCGCAACGTCGAGGTGTGGCCCGACCAGTCGAACGGCCCGGCGGAGCGCGTCAAGTACCGCTTCGTGTGGGACGCGCCGCTGCTCGTCTCGCCGCACGATCACCACACCGTCTACACCGGAAGCCAGCACGTCCACCGGACGACGAACGGCGGCCAGTCGTGGGAGGTCATCAGCCCGGATTTGACCCTAAACGATCGCAGCCGCATGGGCAGTTCCGGCGGGCTGACGGGCGACAATATCGGCGTCGAGTACGCGGGCGTCGTCTACGGCCTGGCCGAGTCGCCGAAGGAGCGCGGCCTCATCTGGGCCGGGACCAATGACGGCCTGCTCCACCTCACGCGCGATGGCGGGAAGACGTGGACGAACGTCACGAAGAACCTGCCCGGCCTCCTGCCGTGGGGTTCGTTCCGCAGCATTGTCGCGTCACGGTACGACGCCGGCACGGCGTACGTGGCCGTCGACTTCCATCAGGTGAACAACCGCGACCCGTTCATCTTCAAGACGACGGACTACGGCCGGACGTGGCGGGCGATCACGAACGGCATCCCCAAGAGCATGTTGAGCTACGTCCGCGTCGTCTGCGAGGATCCGGTGCGACGGGGCCTGCTCTACGCCGGCGCGGAGAACGCGGTCTACGTGTCGTTCGACGATGGGGAGAACTGGCAGCCGCTGCAGATGAACCTGCCGCACGCACCCGTGTCGTGGATCACCGTCCAGGAGCACTTCAACGATCTCGTGATCTCGACCTACGGCCGCGGCTTCTGGATTCTGGATGACCTCACGCCGCTGCAGTTGATGACGCCGCAGGTGCTGGCCTCCGACGCACATCTGTTTCCGCCGCGCCCGGCGTATCGGTTCCGGTTCATCACCGCGCCATCAACGCCGTACGACGATCAGACAATCGGCCGGAATCCGGACTACGGCGCGTCAATCGCATACTTTCTGAAGGGAGAGTCGTCGTCGCCCGTCCGGGTGACGATTCTCGACGCACGGGGCGAGGTCGTCCGGACCCTTGCCGGGACCCGCCACGCGGGTCTCAACCGTGTGACGTGGGATCTGCGCGGCGAGCCGAGCGATGCGATCCGGATGCGCACGAACCCCCTGCTGCCGGCGCCACACGTGCGGCTCGGTCCCGACTGGACACGGCCGCCGGCGGGCGGCGGCGCGACGATCACTATCCTGCAGCCGCCGGGCACCTACACGGTGAAGCTCACGGTTGGCGGGCGCGAGTTCACGCAGTCCCTTACCGTGCGCAAGGACCCGCACAGTGGTGGGACCGAGGCAGACATCGCGGCGCAGACGGCCATGCTCCTGGACCTCCGGCGCGATCTCAACACGGCCGTCGGCCTCGTCAACCGGCTGGAGCTCGTACGCAGCCAGCTCCAGTCGCAGCGTCGCGTCGTGAGCGAACCGGAGATCGCAAAGGCCGCGACGGCCCTCGAGACGAAGTTCACGGATCTCGAGATGGCGCTGATCGACCTGCGCCTGACGGGCGCCCAGGACGCCATTCGCTACGGGGCTCAGCTCGTGTCACGTTTCGGTTACCTGGCGAACGGCCTCTCGAGCGCCGACTTCAAGCCCACGGATCAGCAGATCGAGGTCCGGAGGTGGTTGGGCGAGCAGATTAGAACCCGCTCCACCGAATTCGACGCCCTCGTCGCGAAGGACCTGGCGGCGTTCAACGAGATGCTGCGCGCGCGCGGCATCGCGCACATCGTGGCGAAGTAGCTGATTCCTCCGATTGCAACGGGTGGTAGCGGCGCCATGGCCCAGTCCCCGTCACTCACGTCAGGCGAGCGGGCGATCCTGCTCACGATCGCCCCGCGCATCGTTCCGGCATCTGCGGCGATGAGCCCCGCGACGGGCGAGACGATGATGCAGCTCATCGGAGAGACGCTGGTCTCGCGCACGCCCGCGATGAGGCGGCAGTGGCGGGTGTTCCTCGCGGTGCTGCGCTGGGCGCCGTTCTTCCGCTACCTCCGGCCCCTCGAGCGCCTCGACGGGCTCCGCCAGGACGCCGTCCTGCGGTGGTTCCAAGACCATCGGCTGCAGGTGATCCGCGGCGGTTTCTGGGGAGTGCGCACGCTCGTCCTGCTGGGGTACTACGGGCAGCCCGGCACCGGTTCGTCCATTGCCTACACGCCGTCCCTCGACGGCAACGGGGTCCTTCGTGCTCGCGCGCGACGCTGACATCGTCATCATCGGGTCGGGCGCGGGTGGCGGCACCGTGGCCAGCGAACTCGCGCCCCTCTGCTCGCAGGGTGTGCGCGTCGTGGTGCTCGAGGCCGGGCCGAAGCTCACGGCACAGGACTACACCGGACGCGAAGTCGAGATGGCCCGGCGCCTGTACACAGATGAGGGCGGGTTCCTGACCGAGGACCGGGCGATGTCAATCGCGTTCGGCCGCGCGTACGGCGGGTCGACTGTAGTCTATACGGGAACGTCGCTGACGATGACCGAGGCCGCGCTGCGGCGATGGGACGTCCCGGGGCTCGAGCACGGCGACATCGTCGAGCGCTCGCGCAAGTACCTCGAGCAGAACCGCGTACACCTGCTTCCAGAAGAGGACATCAACGACAACAACCGGTTGTTCGAGGAAGGATGCCGGGCGCTCGGGTACCGCGTGGAGCAGTTCCCGTTGAACCTCGACGGGTGCCGCGGCGCGGGGATCTGCAATCTGGGGTGTCCGAACGGCGCGAAGATGGGGACGCATCGCGTGCAACTGCCCGAAGCGGAGCGTCAGGGCGTTCAGGTCGTGACGAATTGCCGCGTGGACCGGATCGACGATCGCGCCGTCGTGGCCACCGTCAGCGAGCGGGCGTTCGGCGAGCCCTCCCGATGGCCTCCCGGAGAGTACCGGATCGGCGCGAAGGCCGTCGTCGTGGCCGGAGGCGCCATCGGATCGTCCGCGTTGCTGCTGAGGTCGCCCGTGGCGGCCGGGCTGCCGGCGCTGGGCCGGTATTTCACGTGCCACCCGGCCCTCATCCTGGTGGCGCAGCACGACAGGCCGATCACGAACTACCACGGCCACCCGAAGAGCTACTACTCCGACCACTTCGCCGAACGGGACGGATTCCTGCTCGAGACGTGCATGTACTTCCCGTTCACGACGGCCAAGAGCCTCACCGGCTTCGGTGCCGAGCACGCACGGATGATGTCGGCGATGGACCGCCTCCAGATGATCCTGGTGCTTGCCATCGACCCGCCGGAGGCCGACAACCGTGTCGTCGTGGACGCGGCTGGACAGCCGGTAGTGCGCTACCGCTTCGCGGATGGCGTGCGCCGGGCGCTCGTTCAGGCCATGCAAGCGTCGGCGCGCATCTTCTTCGCCGGCGGAGCCGCGCGCGTGCACGCGCCCGCCGCGCGGCAGTTCTTCATCGACGCCGCCGAGGCGAATCGCATCGACGAGCTCATTCCGTTCGACGGCCTGAAGCTGGGCAAGGTGACCATCTCGAGCGCTCACCCCATGGGCGGCTGCCGGATGGGCGCGGACCCGAGCGGGTCGGTGACCGACGCCTGGGGACGGGTGCACGGCGTGCCCTGGCTGTTCGTAGCGGACGGCAGTCTGTTCCCGCGGTGCGCCGAGATCAATCCCTACGTCACCATTATGGCCCTCGCGGATCGGGCGGCGGAGCGCGTCCGCCGCGAGTGGCCGCACCTGCAGGCACACGCGGCCGCCCCGCGCGACAATCGGGCGCCGGCGTAGTGCGCAGGAACGCGATCTGACAGCGCCGCGACCCTTCTCGAACGCGCCCCAGCTGCTTGCCCGGTCCCCCGTCCTTGACCCGTCTAGAATAGACAGGTTGATCCTGGAGGCGTGGCGATGATGACGGTGTCGGCGCTCGCGCGGATGTGCGGGCTCTCCCGCACGACGCTGCTCTACTACGAGTCACAGGGCCTGCTCCGGCGGCCGCCGCGCACGTCCGGCAACTACCGGGCGTACGGCGAGGAGGACCTGCGGCGCGTGGGGGAGATCGGCCTCTACCGCAAGGTGGGACTGAGTTCCTGGAGTTCCTGCACATCCCGGCGGACGAGATCGCGAAGATCCGCCAGTGGAGCCGGACGGGAACGCACGCGTAGGGCAATGCCGCGTCTGAGGACCCGGTGTCTGCCGAGGACCCGGCGTCCAGGTGGTGCCGGGTCTGAGGACCCCGCCCCAGCCGCGGCGCCGCCTGGAACCGGGCACCTCTCCGCCGACACGAACGTACCGACTCGGGCCTCAGCGGAGGGCTGACTGGACATGGATGGGAGCCCCACCGGTCCGGCCACGGCCACCAACCAGACCGGTGACCAGACGCGCGAGTGCCGACAACTCGGCCGGGGCGGACGCCGCCGCGCCCGTGGCGGCCATTCGGTAGACGTCCCAGACCTGTTCGAACACCGGGTCCCACGAAGCCGCCAGGGCCCGGGCTCGCGCCGCCGATCGCATGGCGGTGGCCTTGTCGGGATCGCCCATCAGGGCGAGCACCGCGTTCAGGAACCCGCCCGCGCTGTCCGTCACGAACCCGTTCACGCCATCGTCGACAAAGTACTTCGGGCCGCCGTCCGCGGTGACGGCCGCCGGCGTGCCACAGGCCATCGCTTCCTGCACGACATTGCCGAACGTGTCGGTGCGCGACGGGAACATGAGGAGATCCATGTCCGCGTACGCCCGCGCCAGGTCCGCCCCCATCAGCACACCCGTGGACTCCGCATGCCGCATGTGCCTCTCGAGCCACGCCCGTTCGCTGCCGTCGCCGACGATGGTGAACGAGAAGGGACGCGGCGTGGCCGCGTCCAGCAGGTCCTCGACGTCGGCGAGCAGGCGCACGCTCTTCTCGGGCGACAGCCGCCCGACGTAGCCGATGCGGAACACCCCGCAGGCGGTGGTACGATGGTGGGGCGCAAAGAGCGCCGTGTCGACGCCGCGCAGCAGCGGATAGACGGGGCGCCCGGTGGCCGCCCGTAGCAGCGACTCGAGCTCGCCGTTCGGTGTCAGCACGACGGCGGCCGTCTTGTAGAAGTCGAGCGTGAGGCGCAACGACTGCCGGCCGGCGGTCGAAGCCAGGCCGTCCCGGGCCCGCACTGGCAGCCACCCGGCGAGCGCCGACAGGCGCCGCGCGGCGAAGTCGTGCAGATTCGTGTGCCACGAGGCCACGAGCGGTACCCGCATCCGGTGAGCGAGGAACGCGCCGAGCTGGCCCAAGTCGCTGGGGCCGGTGATGTGGATGACGTCGGGTCTGAAGGCCTCGAGCGCCGCGGCGACCTCGCCACGGTAGCGCCACAGCCTGAGGTCGAACCTGAGGTCCCGCTCCAGCCCGAACGACAGCCGGCCCCGCCGGAGCTGGAGCGTGGTCAGCGCTTCGTCCTCATGGTGGTGGCGCGTGGCGGGACCCGCGTGCACGCACAGCAGCAGAAGTCGGCGGGCTCGGGCGTGTGCGGTCAGGGCGCGGCACGTCCGGGCGACGCCGTTGACCTCCAGGTACGAGTCCGGGAAGAAGGCGACGCGAGCCGGCATCACAGTGTGACCTCCTGCGGGGAGAATGCGAGGCGGCGGGCCGGACGGGCTGCCGGGCCTCCGAGCAGACGCATGGCGCCGACACAGGCCCTCACCCACCAGGGGCCGCCGTGCGTCCAGAAGGCCGACAGCGGACGTGTGGAGCCATCTTCGAGTACCACAAGTACGCGATCCACCCATCGCTGCTGGCCCGGCTCGAGGTTGCTGTCGTCGCGGAGGATGTCGGCGGCCGCCTCCAGAATGCGGGTCGTCGCGTGTTCGTGGTACTCGGGCATGATGACGACGTCCGACCGCCGATCGCGCCGCACTTCCGTGACGAACTCCGCGAACGACTGGGCCGCGGACAAGTTGAGGAAGGCGTTCGGGGAGCAGCCGTGCCGGTCGCCGACGACGACGGGCATGTCCCACGCCCGTGCCAGTTGCACCACCGCGCGATTCTTGGTCCAGTTTCGGCACCCGTTGACCTCGGTCGCGTGCAGGAGCGGGCGCAGCTCGCGGACCAGCGAAGCCAGGGCGTGGTGGCCCTGCTCCAGGTTGCCGTGGGCGTTCCAGAGCGGATGGTTGAGCACGGCCAGGGTCGATGTCTCTTCCGTCACCCATGCGAGCAGCTCGGCCAGGCGGGGCGGCGAGGGCACGGTGGTGAGCTCTTCGCACGCCTCGCGCATCGCCTGCGCCTCATCGGGCGGCAGGTTGTGCAGCCCCAGGTGGAACACCGTGTCCTGGTAGGGCACCGTCCACTCGACCGACACCGGCGCCCGGTCGCGGACTCCCAGCGCCGCCAGCGCCAGCCCGGCGTCGATCGAGTCGTGATCCGTGATCGACACGAACCAGGGCAGGCCGAACCGCGTCATCGCTTGCTGCGCTTCGGACTCGAACACCGCGCGCCGGCCGAGTGGCGGGCGCCAGTATCCGCGGGAGAAATCCAGGGGCATCCCGGTCTCCCGCTCGAAGCGGTTCATCTTCTCGCGCAGGAGCACCGAGGCCACGGGCAGCTTCCCCACGAGGCCCGGCAGAAAGGTGAGCACCTCGCGCGAGTGGGACGTATGGCTGTGTAACGAAACGGCCGAACGGAACCGTCCGGCGACCGGCGGGCAGTACGAGGTGAGGCTGGTGTGCACGATGGGAACGCTCCTTCCGTTGAGGTGCGCGAGGCACGACCGTCTCACCAGGCTAGCCTGGATTTCCACGGGACACCGATCGGTTAACACGGCGCCGCTGGTCGGCGGCGATTAGTGAACGAAACGTAACGTCCGGTTCTTCCACCACGGGACCTTGATGGCCTCGTCCAGGAGGCCCG
>JBFMFH010000113.1:0-53845 GCA_040752275.1 Acidobacteriota bacterium | reverse complement strand
CGCTGCATCCCGCCTCGCCGCGTTGCTCAACGCTCAAATATGGGCCAATATTCTCGCGTCTCGCGCCTTGCGATCCGGGCGCATCGCCGGTCTCGGTGCGACGACCGACTTGCACCACGGGCTGCTAACGGACGGCCCCGTCCAGGCCGTTGTAGTACGTCTTGGATCCGGTCGCCATGTTCGGCTTGAGCACCTGGACCTTGTGGGTCCGCAGGAACTCGTGGATCGGATCCGACGGGTTCTTCAGATCGCCGAGCTGCCGCGCACCGGTCGGGCACGTCTCGCAGCATGCGGTCGTCAGGCCCTTCGTGATCCGGTGGTAGCAGAGAGAGCACTTGTCGGCCGTGTGCGTGCGCGGGTCGATGAAGCGGCAGCCGTACGGGCACGCCTGCACGCAGTAGCGGCAGCCGAGGCAGTAGTCCTTGTCCACCAGAATGACGCCGTCCGGGCTCTCGAAGGTGGCGCCCACCGGGCAGACCTGCACGCACGGCGAGTGCTCGCAGTGGTTGCAGAGCTTCGGCACGAAGAACACCTTGACCCGCTTGCCGTCGACCTGCAGGGGCGAGAACCCGTCGTAGCCGCCGTTCGGCGACTCGACACTCGGGTGCTCCATGTCGTCGATGTCGATGACGTACCGCTCGACCCACGTCCGGAAGGTGTCCTCATCGAGCGGCACGTTGTTCTCGGCCTTGCAGGCCCGGACGCAGTTGCCGCAGCCGATGCACTTCTCGATATCGATCACCATGCCCCACCAGTGATCGCTCGTCGTGTAGTTCGCCGCGGTCTCCGGTTGGCCCGTCACGATGGCCTCCCAGGCCACCGAGGCCGAGGCGGAGAGCACCAGGAGCTTGCCCGTGTCGAGGAGGAACGCGCGCCTGCTGGAGTCCATGATGTCGCTCCTCTCTACGACAACCCGGGCTTGTGAGGATTGTGGCAGTCGGTGCACGAGCCATCCGGCGCATGCTCGGACGCCACGACCTGCGGATAGGTGGCGGGTTTCGACCCGTCTCTCGTGTGACATACGAGGCAGCCTTCTCGTGGCTTGGGCCTGATCGGCGCGGGGGCTCCGTCCTCCTGGGCGGCGTGCCTCGCCAGCGGGCCGTGGCAAGCCTCGCAGCCGATGCGCTCGTGCTTCCCGTCCCGGCGCGTGTCGACGATGTCGGGATGGCAGGTCTCGCACGCGGCCCGCCCCGCATAGCCGAGGGGCACCGCGCGGTTGTCGGTCAGCGCGCCCGCACGATAGTGGCCGTACACGCCGAAGTCGTCGGGCACGAACACCGCACGCAGGACCAGAAACGTCGCGATGCCGACGGCGAACAGCCCCGCCATCCGGATGACGTGCTCGTACGGTCCGAACCGGTTGCCCATGGATGTCTCCCGGCCAGCCGGGCTCCCCGAGCTCCGGGGCACCGCCGGTCTTCCGGCGGCACGCCCGTTCGGACTCGTGCGGGACGCGCCGGACCTGGCTCAGCCGCGTCGCCAACCGGGATCACCCGGTTGACGGCGTTCTCGGTCCGCGGACTGGGCCCGGCTCGACCCGAACGCACGGTCGTCCAGCTCGGGGGACTGTCGGGTTTCCGGCACGGAGCCCGCTGACCGGATTGGGACATGGCAGGTTCCGTGCCAGAAAAGAAGAGAGGCCGGCCGCCCAGCCCCGGCCCTCTCGAGCTCGGGGCCGGTGGCAGCCGGCCGGCAGGAGCACATCCCCGGCGCCCGGTCCGCTCACGTGAGCGCCGGGCCCAGACCGTCAGAAGATCCAGTTCAGCCCGACCGCGAACCCGACTCGCTTTCCGGTGGCGTCGTAGAGGTACGCCCCGTTGTCCTTCAGGTCCGAGATCGACAGCGTCGTGTTCAGCACCACGCTGTTCGACATCCGCACGTTCACGCCGAAGGTCTGCATGAAGGTCGTGACGTCCAGGTCCGAGAAGCCGGCGAACGACGACGACATCAGCGCGAAGTCGAGGCCTGCGGCCTGGATGGGGACGATGTTGGACGAGTCGTACTGGAAGTCCTCGATTGTTGCCGTACCCTTGTTGTAGAGCGTCGTCGCGAACACCTCGGCCCTCGGGCCGGCCAGGAACTGGAGGTTCACGAACGCGGTCTGATTCTTCCCGGTGTAGCCGGACTGATCAAGCACGGAGCCATACTGGCCCCCGGTAATCCCGGCCGCTCAACCAACGAAGTTGAGCGTGGAGAACACCGTGTTGAGGGTGTCTCTCTGGTACCCCCATCCCGCCGCCAGCGTGAAGCGGTCGGTTGGGGCCACATACACCTCGAAGCCCGGCATGTGGATGGTGTGGTCCCAGGTCGAGGCGTTGAGGGCGTCGTTCTTCATGTCCCGCACGCGGTAGTGGCCGGACACCGAGAATTCCTGCGACGGCGCCCAGGTGGCACCGGCGTCGAACAGCAGGCTGTCGGTCGGCGATGCGGCAAAATTGACCGATCGCGAGCCGTACATTTCGAAGTACTGGAGGCCCGCGAAGGGCAGCCCACCCGGACTCGGTCCGTACTGCAGGATGGCCGGCTTGGCCGCATGGATGTTCGCGAACGGGTCCGTGGTCATCGCCTGCTCGTAGCGCGCCCGCAGGCTCAGCGTCCTCGTCGGCCGGAAGTACGCCGCCGCCTTGAACAGGTTCGTCGTGCTCTTCTCGACGTGAAAGTTCGTGCGGTTCACCTGCTCGAAGACGTACCCGAGATTGATCGATGACCGCTTTCCCGGCCTGAGCGCGAGTTCGATGGCTGCCTCGGTCGGTGTTCGCGATCCGGTCGACTCGGTGAAGTAGTCGACGTCCCCCATCGCGGGGAAGACCTGCTGGTAGGTCAGCCCGGCGGCCGGTCCGGCGGGCGCGACCGCTTCGCCGATGTCCACGAACACCGACTCGGTCTCGATGTCGTAGCGGCGCAAGAACGCCTTCACGACGGCCCGCTTGCCGAGGGGGAAGGTGAAGCGCCCGCTGGCGCCCGTGAACTCCGCCCCCATGCCCGCGTTGTCGTTGTGCGAGCTCGACCGGGTGAAGTTCCCGCTGATCGCCCCCTCGTTCGGCAGGGCGACGGCCGCCCGCACGGTGTTGGTCTGCTTGGTGAACTCGGGCACGAGATCGAACGGCAGCGCCCCGCTGCGCTGATCGTAGGACACGCGGTTCAGGAAGACGTCCGCCAGTGTCTGGGGATGGACCGCCTTGTCGTACACGTGGGTCGGCGTGCTCTCGTCGTCTCTGAACGTCCTGTTCTCGTAGGTGTAGTCCGCCGAGAACCGGCCGGCCGCCACGCGCGCGCCGAGCGCCAGTGCCTGCGTCGTCTGGTCCAGCTTGCGGCCGTACGATTCGATGTGGCAGTTGGCGCAGTGCGACGTCGTCATGGCCTGATGCGTGCCGTCACGCATCTGCATCTTGTGGCTGACGAAGAAGCTCAGGTGTTCGGTGGCCGCGACATCCACGTTGGCATTCCACATGCCGTTGATTGTGGAGTAGTCCGACCCGGCGTCGTGGTCCGTGGCGTGCACGACGAAGGTCGCGATCGAGCCGCCGACGTAGTCGAGCGGATCGTGGTCGAGCCGGTGCAGGAAGCGGTCGAAGCCGAACGAGGCCTTGACGCGACCGCCGGCGGCGCTGATCGAGGCCGCGTACTTCTGATCCCGGCTGTCGCCCCCGTGGGAGGCGAGCAGGTCGAAGGTGAACGTGCCGTTGTTGCCCCACAGTCGGGCTCCGAGAGCCGGCAGCGTCCCGTCCCTGGCGACGTCGTACTCGGCCACACGGTTCATGGTGTCCGTGTTGCCGCCGACGTTCGCACCAAGCACGACGATGCCCTCGGTCGTCTTGTCCGGCGCCTGGGCCGCGACCGCCGCCGAGAGGACGGCGATGGTGGCGAGGCTCAGCGCCAGCGTGAGCGCACGACGCAAACTCATCTGGTCATCCTCCTAGCGGCTGAACGCCTTGCCCTTGCCGGTCACGCCCTGCGACGGCAGGTCGGATCCGTGGACCTTGTAGTGGCAGTTGGTGCAACGCGTGTTGAACGAGGCCATGAAGCTCAGGTTGCCCATCGCGTTGTCCGAGCCGGCCGAGGGAATGGAGTACGGCGTCGTCAGGCTCGTGCGCGCCGCGTGGAAGTGCATCTCGTGGCACTGGAGGCAGAGGAACGGCTCGTTCTGCTTCAGCATGTTGTTGGCCATGGCCCCATGCGGGTCGTGGCACGTCATGCAGTTCTCCTCGACCGGCGCGTGCTCGAAGATCCACGGCCCTTGGTGCTGGGTGTGGCACGACAGGCACAAATCGTTCGGGCGCTCGGTCGTCTTCAGGCCCTTGATGCCGGCCCCGTGCGACTCGTGGCACGAACTGCAGGTCATCCGGCCTTCGCGGATCGGGTGGCGTGAGATGGCCATGAGCTTCGTGCGCACATCCTGGTGGCACGACAGGCACAGATCGGTCTGGGGCCTGGCAAGCGAGCCCTTCTCGGCCGGCGCCGTCGCGTGCGAGAGGGCCATGCCTTCAACGCGCATGAGCCTGCCCGCGACCTGGCGCGACTGGTGGATGGCGTGGCAGTCCGTGCACGCGACCCCGCTCATCGCGTGGGCGCTGCCGGCCCATTCCATCGCGTGGCCGCTTCTGTGGCAGGCCAGGCATGCCTGGGCCGCCTCACTGGTCGAGAGGTTCTTGAACGAACGGATGCTGTCAGCCGAGCCGCCGGCGGCGACGTGCGCGTCCCCGGGGCCGTGACAGGCCTCACATCCGGTGTACTGGGTCCCGCCTTCGTTGAGCGCCAGTTGATGGTGGGCCGAGCGATCGAACTGCGCCGTGACTTCCTGGTGACATCCGGCGCAGGTGTCCTGCCCGACCGGCGGCGCTGGCTGTTGTGGCGGACCCGGCGCCCCCACGAACGTCAGCGTCGCGATCATGAGTCCCTGGATGAGTTCCATGCGCGCCCCTCCCTGGGGCGGAGAAGAGACAGATCGAACTCGCGGACGCGCGAGTCCGGCCTCCAGAGGGGCAAGGCCCGTGCCGGATCCTGGCCGCCGGGCCCGAATCTGCCGCGGTGTTTGTAAGTTATTTGTTTACTAGTGTTTATTACGTCGATCCGAACCCGGATGACCGAGGGGCGCGGCACGCTGACCTCGCGCGTCTTGACAGAATGTCACGGTCGCGCGGAGGCCCCGGAACCGGGTCGGACAAGCTGTCAAGAAGCAGCGTGGAAGGGCTGGGCGAACCTGCCAGGATGTCACGGTCCACGGCGACGAGCGCGAACTCGCGCCGGGGGCGCCCGGCGCGTCGTGGCGACGGACTGCTGGCGGGCGGCGCGGCGGGCGTCTCGCCGTGTACCTGGTTCGGGCAGACTGTGCGCCGGCGTCAGGACGGCGCGAATGGCCGGGGCCGGCATGATCCATTGGGGGCGTCTTTGGGGTATCATCGGCACGCCCTCGGACTTTTGCATCCCTTACTACCCGCCCGAAGGAGAAGTGCAGCATGGCTCTGAAGGACACGTTGAAACAGAAGATCGAAGAGTTCCGGCCCCGGACCACGAAGCTGGTCAAGGAGTTCGGGAAGGTGGTCATCGATCAGGTCACGATCGACCAAGCCATCGGCGGCGCCCGCGACGTCCGCTGCCTCGTGACGGACATTTCCTACCTCGACCCGCAGGAAGGCATTCGTTTCCGCGGCAAGACCATCCCCGAGACGTTCGAGGCCCTGCCGAAGGCGCCGGGCTCGAAGTACCCGACGGTCGAGGCGTTCTGGTACTTCCTGCTGACGGGCGACGTGCCGGCGCGGGCGCATGTCGACGAGGTGCTGGCGGAGTGGAAGACGCGGCAGGTCGTGCCACAGTACGTCTTCGACGTGCTCCGTGCCCTCCCGCGCGACAGCCACCCGATGGTCATGCTCTCGGTCGGCCTGTTGACGTTGCAGAAGGACTCGAAGTTCGTCGCCTTCTACAACTCGGGCAAGTTCAACAAGATGTCAGCCTGGGAGTACATCTACGAGGACGCCAGCGATCTCGTCGCGCGCATCCCGGTCATTGCGGCCTTCATCTACAACCTGAAGTACCGAGGCGACAAGCAGATTGGCATCGACCCGACACTCGACATGGGCGCCAACTTCGCGCACATGATCGGCCAGAGCGAGGACTACAAGGACGTGGCCAGAATGTACTTCACCCTGCACTCGGACCACGAGTCGGGCAACGTCTCTGCGCACACGACCCACCTCGTGCACTCGGCGCTGTCGGATCCCTACTACGCCTACTCGGCCGGTCTGAACGGCCTGGCGGGCCCGCTGCACGGCCTGGCCAACCAGGAGGTGCTGAGCTGGACGCTGGAGTTCCAGAAGAAGTACTGCGCGAACCAGGAGCCGACGAAGGAACTCATCACCAAGGCCCTGTGGGACACGTTGAACGCCGGCCAGGTGATTCCGGGCTACGGCCACGCCGTGCTGCGCAAGACCGACCCGCGATACATGTCGCAGCGCGAGTTCTGCCTCAGCACGCCCGGCCTGAAGGACGACCCCCTGTTCAAGCTCGTGTCGATGATCTTCGAGGTCGCCCCAGGCGTCCTCACCGAGCACGGCAAGACGAAGAACCCGTGGCCGAACGTCGACGCGCAGTCCGGCGTCATCCAGTGGTACTACGGCGTGAAGGAATGGGATTTCTACACCGTGCTGTTCGGCGTCGGGCGCGCGCTGGGCTGCATGGCCAACATCACCTGGGACCGCGGCCTCGGGTACGCCATCGAGCGGCCGAAGTCCGTCACCACGGCGATGCTCGAGAAGTGGGCTGCCGAGGGCGGCAGGAAGATCGGCTAGTCGGCCCGCGCTCCACACCGCACCCGGAGATGCGAAGGGGGATGCCCGCGCGGGCATCCCCCTCGCGTTCAGCCGGCCCCGGAGCTACTTCGCATCGATCTCCGCGGATACGGCCGTGATGGCCGCCACGTTCACGATCTCCGCCACCGTCATGCCGTGCTGCAGCACGTTCACGGGCTTGCGCATGCCCATCATGATCGGGCCGATGGCGTCGGCGTTGCCCAGGCGTTGCACGAGCTTGTAGCCGATGTTGCCGGAGGTGAGGTCCGGGAACACGAGGACGTTCGCATCACCCTTGATGCGCGAATGCGGGTAGTTCTTCGTGACGATCTCCTCGACCACCGCCGTGTCGAGGTGCATTTCGCCGTCGACGACGATGCCGGGGTCGGCCTGGGAGACCAGCTCGACTGCCCGCGCCACGCGGCTCGAGATTGCGTGAGGCGCCGATCCGAAGCTCGAGAACGCGAGCAGGGCGACTCTTGGCTCGGTGTCGAAGTTGCGCGCCAGACCGGCGGCCAGCAGCGCGATCTCGGCCAGCTCCTCGGCCGTCGGCTGGATGTTCACCATCGTGTCGGCGCAGAAGAACACGCGGTCCTTGAGGACCAGCACGTGCGCGGCCGACACGCGCGAGACGCCGTCCTTCAGGCCGACAATCTGGATCGCGGGACGGATGGTCTCCGGGAACGCCTTGTACATGCCGCCGACAAAACCGTCCGCATCGCCCCGGTGCACCATCATGAGCCCGAAGATCGTGGGGTCGCGGATGAGGTCCCGCGCCGCCGGCAGGTTCACGCCCTTGCGCTGGCGGAGGCTGTACAGGGCCTCCGCATAGGCGGCACCGTGCCCTTCATCCGGAACGTTGACGATGTCGAACTCGTCTACCTCGATGCCCAGCGTCGCCGCCCGTTCGCGGATGAACGACTCGCGGCCCAGCAGCACGGGCTGTGCGATCTTCTGATCGACAATGGCGCGCGCGGCTCGAAGCACCGTCTGCTGCTCGCCCTCGGGGAACACCAGCCGCCGGGGCCTCTCGCTTCGCGCCCGGCGCATGACGAAGTGCATGACCCGCCGCGAGGGCCCGAGCATCCGCTCGAGCTGTTCGCGGTAGGCGTCCCAGTCGGTGATCGGGAACTTCGCCGCGCCGGTATCGCACGCGGCCTTGGCGACGGCCGGCGCCTCCCAGAGCAGGACGCGCGGGTCGAATGGCTTCGGAATCAGGTACTCGCGGCCGAAGGACATCTGCTCGACCCCGTACGCCTTCAGCACGACTTCCGGCACGTCCTCCTTGGCCAGATTCGCCAGCGCGTACGCCGCCGCGAGCTTCATCTCATCGTTGATGGCCGTCGCGCGAACGTCGAGTGCCCCGCGGAAGATGAACGGGAAGCCGAGGACGTTGTTGACCTGGTTCGGATAGTCCGAGCGCCCGGTCGCCATGATGACGTCCTTGCGCGTCGCCACCGCCAGCGGGTACGGGATCTCGGGATCCGGGTTCGCCATGGCGAACACGATGGGATTCTCCGCCATCGCCTTCAGCATGTCGGGCGTGACCAGGTCCTTCGCCGACACGCCAACGAACACGTCGGCGCCCTTCATCGCGTCAGCCAGGGTACGGGCCTTCGTGTCGACCGCGTACCGCTGCTTGTACGGGTTCATGCCCTTCGTGCGGCCTTCGTAGATGACACCCGTCGTATCGCAGAAGAGGATGTTCTCCTTCTTCACGCCAAGCTTCAGGTACATGTTGGCGCAGGCAATGCCGGCCGCGCCCGCACCAACGAAGACGACGCGCACCCGGTCGATCTTCTTGTTGACCAGTTCCAGGGCATTGAGCAGCGCCGCCCCGGAAATGATGGCGGTCCCGTGCTGGTCATCGTGGAACACCGGGATGTTCATCTGCTCCTTGAGCGTCTCTTCGATGTGGAAACACTCCGGCGCCTTGATGTCCTCGAGGTTGATGCCACCGAAGGTGGGCTCCAGCGCCTTGACGATCCTGATGATCTCGTCCGGGTCCTTGGTGTTGAGTTCGATGTCGAACACATCGATGCCGGCGAACCGCTTGAAGAGCACCCCCTTGCCTTCCATGACCGGCTTGCCCGCCATCGCGCCGATGTCACCCAGGCCGAGAACGGCCGTGCCGTTCGAGACGACGGCCACCAGATTGCCCTTCCCCGTGTAGCGGTACGCCGCCTCCGGGTCTCTCTCGATCTCGAGGCAGGGCTTGGCCACGCCGGGTGTGTACGCCATCGAGAGATCGCGCTGGGTCAGGCACGGCTTCGATGTGACGACTTCGAGCTTTCCCGGCCTGGGTCTCTCGTGGTATTCGAAAACGTCTTCGTCGCTGAATCGCATCATGATGGCTGTCCCGCCTGAATGAAATGAGGATCGCGCACGATTCTCTGGAGGGGGCCGCACGGGCCGCGGCCCGCCGCCCAGGTACGCAGCAAAGCGATACTACCCGATTTCGCCGGGTTCCGGGGGGTGTTTTCGATAAATGGTGCGGGGCGAGATCCCGAGCAGGCTGGCGGCGCGCACCTTGTTGCCGCCCGTGCGCGTGAGCGCGTCGGCGATCAGCAGGCGCTCGACCTCGTCCAGGGGTGTGCCCAGCGGGATGGCCACCGTCGGCCGTCCCGCGCTCGCCGAGGCCGCCAAGGCCCGCACAGGCTCCGGCAGGTGCGGCGGCTCGATGGTACGTCCGGGAGCCAGCACCACGGCGCGCTCGACGGCATGCTCCAGCTCGCGGATGTTGCCCGGCCACTCCCAGGCGAGGAGGGCCGAGAGGGCATCGCCGGAGAAGGCGTCAACGGCCTTGCCGTTTCTGGCCGAATACCGCATCAGGAAGTGCCTCGCCAGCAGCGGAATGTCGTCCGGTCGCTCCTTCAGGGTCGGTATGCGGATCGCGATGACATTCAGGCGGTAGAACAGGTCCTCGCGGAACCGCTGCGCCGCGACCTCCTGGCGGAGGTCGGCGTTGGTCGCCGCGATGATCCGGCAGTCGGCCTGCACGGTCCGGGAGCTGCCCAGCGGTTCGAATGCGCCGTCCTGGAGCACCCGCAGGAGCTTCGCCTGCACCGGCAGGGTCAGGTTGCCGATCTCGTCCAGGAAAAGCGTCCCCCCATCCGCCAGCGCGAAACGCCCGTCGCGACGGCCCACCGCCCCGGTGAACGCGCCGCGCTCGTAGCCGAACAGCTCCGCCTCGAGCAACGTCTCCGGAATCGCCCCGCAATTGACCTTGACCAGAGGCCGCTGGCGGCGTGGACTCAGGGCATGCAGCGCCTCGGCCACCAGTTCCTTCCCGGTGCCGCTCCGGCCCTCGATGAGCACCGTGGCCGTGCTCGGAGCCACCTGTTCCACGATGCGCAGCAGCTCACGTATCGGCTCGCTCCGGCCGACGATCCGATCCAGGGGGGACCGCCCGTGATCATCCAACTGCAGCCGGAGCCGCCGGTTCTCGGCAGCCAGCGCGTGCTTGTCGATGGCCCGGGCGACGACCCGCTCAAGGTCCGCGCGCTTGACGGGCTTGGTGATGAAGTCGTACGCGCCGAGCTTGATTGCCTGCACCGCCAGGGGGATGCTCCCGAATCCGGTGAACAGGATCACTTCGGCCTCCGGCCGCATCTGGCGCGTCCGCTCGAGCACTTCGAGGCCGTCCAGGTCAGGCAGTCGGAAATCGGTGAGCACGATGTCGAACGGTTCGTGCGACAGGCGGTCGAGCCCCGCCGTGGCGTTCGGCGCCGTTTCGACCTGATGACCCAGGCGGCCGATGATCTTCGCAACCGAGATTCTCAGCGCCTCCTCATCCTCGATGATCAGGACGCGGGCGCTCATGGGGACGGTCCCTCGCCTCGCCGCCCGGCCGGGCTGGCAGACGCACCGTCGGCCGCGGGCGCGGACGGCAGCAGGACGGTGAACCGGGCACCTCCATCCGGGGCGTTCTCGAACTCGATCTCACCGTCGTGGTCGCGAACGATGTGCAGGGCCAGGGGCAGGCCCAGCCCCGTTCCCGTCTGCTTGCTGGTGAAGAACGGCTCGAACACCCGGCACCGGAGTTCCTCGGGGATCCCGGGGCCCGTGTCCTGGACGGCCAGCGCGACGCGGCCATCTCCGAGGGCATGGGTCTCAACGAGCAGGCGACCGCCGTCGGGCATCGCCTGCAGGGCGTTGCGGACCAGGTTGAGCGCGGCCTGCTTCATCTGCTGGGGGTCCAGGACCGCGCTCGGATCCTCCCGCGACAGGCGCGTGTCGATGGCCACCCCCGATTGGGCCGCTTCCTCCCGCACGAGGTGGATCAGGTCCTCCACCACCGCATTGAGGGGATGCAGCGTGGCCGACCGGCGCGGTGGGCGTGCGAAGGCCAGGTATTCGTCGGTCAGGTGCTGCAGGCGTTCGGCCTCGGTCCGGATGCTCGCGACCAGCGCCTTCGCCTCCTCGGCGCCGTCGCAGTTGCATCGGGCGGCCTCTTCCTCCAGCAATTCGGCGTTCAGCATGATGGCACTGAGCGGGTTCCGCACCTCGTGGGCGACGTGCGCGGCCAGTTGCGCGAAGGCCGCCAGGCTCTTGCGGCGCTGTTCGCACTCGCCCATCTGCGCCTGCAGCACCAACTCGGCCCGCGAGCGATCCAGCTCGGCCTCGGTCGCCGACTTCCACGCGCGGGTGCGCAAGAAGGCGTGGCCGACGGCCAGCGAGAAGATGGCGATGCCGAGCACCAGGGCCTCTCTGGGCGCATCGACCTGCGTGAGGGCGAAGCCGACCAGCAGGATGGCGGCGGCCACGGCGACCCAGACGGAAAGCGCCATGGCGCTCACGATTCCGGCCCTGGGCAGGGCAGGAACCTGCGGGCCGGCGGCGGGAGCGGCGGAGGTCGCCTCACCGAAGGTCATCATGAACAGTGATTCATGAACAGCCGTTCCCGTGACACGCGCGCGAGAGGCGGATCACCAAGGGCTGATTGGGGATGGTCGGGCGGGGCGGCTGGGCCTGTGACGACTACCAGCCCTGGGCTACTCCCGCCTCAGCGTTCGTAGCCGGTACTCCCCAGCTCATGCGGTCCCAGCCCGCGTCTTCCTTTATTCTGTCTTCTGTCTTCTGCCCATGATGCTCCTCCACCCCTCGACGCAGACCTGGTTCCGCTCCACCCTCGGCGATCCGACGCCGGCACAAACCAAGGGCTGGGCTGCGATTGCCAGGGGAGACTCAACGCTCATCCAGGCCCCGACGGGAAGCGGGAAGACGCTCGCCGCTTTCTTGTGGGCCATCAACCGCTTGATGTTCGACGCGGTCCCGCCGGATCCGCGCCGCTGCCGGGTGCTGTATGTGTCACCGCTCAAGGCTCTGGCGGTGGACGTCGAGAAGAACCTGCGTTCGCCCCTGGCCGGCATCGCACGACAGGCGGCCCTCGATGGCGCGGCGTTCCACCTGCCTGTACTCGCGGTTCGATCGGGAGACACGCCGCCCGCCGAGCGGACGCGCTTCAAGCGGCAGCCGGCGGACATCCTGATCACGACGCCGGAATCCCTCTACCTGCTCCTGACATCCGGCGCGCGCGACGCGCTCGTCTCCGTACGGACGCTCATCGTCGACGAGGTGCATGCCCTGGTCGCCACGAAGCGGGGCGCGCACCTCGCGTTATCGGTCGAGCGACTCGAGGCGATTGCCGGAGGGCCGCTGCAGCGCATAGGCCTCTCGGCCACCCAACGCCCACTCGACGAAGTGGCCCGCTTTCTCGGTGGGGCGGAGCCATGCACGCCCGGCCACACGCCGGGTCCACAGACGCGGCCTCCGGCGCGACAGCGGAACGCAGCTCGCAGGCCCAGGGCTTCAGCCTTGGGCGACACGCCTGCAGGCCCCGAACGCGCCCTCCACCAGGAATTCCAGGCATCGGGGATTCCCGTGCGCTACCGCCCCGTGACCATCGTGGACACCGGCGAGCGCAAGCGGCTCGACCTGCGGGTCGAGGTGCCTGTCGAGGACATGGCGCGACTGGGCGAGCCGGCGCCAGTCCCGCGGCGGCCGGCCAAGCGTCCCTCATCGCACCGGTCGATCTGGACGGCCATTCACCCGCGTCTGCTCGATCTCGTCCGCGGCCATCGATCGACCCTCATCTTCGTGAACAGCCGTCGGGTCGCCGAACGGCTGGCCGGTGCGATCAACGAACTGGCTGGCGAACCGCTGGTGCGGGCCCACCATGGCTCCATTGCCCGGGAGCAGCGCGTCGAGATCGAGGACGCCCTGAAGGGTGGACGCCTGCGCGGCCTGGTCGCCACCTCGTCGCTCGAACTCGGCATCGACATGGGCGCGATCGATCTCGTTGTGCAGATCGAGGCGCCGCCGACCGTGGCGAGCGGCCTGCAGCGGGCCGGCCGGGGCGGACACCACGTGCACGCGATCAGCCGGGCCGTCCTGTTCCCCAAGTTCCGCGGCGACCTGTTGTCGTGCGCGGCCGTGTCGCGCGCGATGCACGACGGCCTGGTCGAGTCGACGCGCTATCCGAGGAATCCCCTCGACGTCCTGGCCCAGCAGATTGTCGCGATGGCGTCAATGGACCGGTGGCACGTCGATGATCTGTTCGCCATTGTCCGCCGGGCGGCGCCGTTTGCGGAGTTGAGCCGGGCGATCTTCGAGGGTGTGCTCGACATGCTCTCCGGGCGCTACCCGTCGGACGAGTTCGCCGAGCTCAAGCCGCGAGTCACCTGGGACCGGATCCGCGGCAACGTCACCGCCAGGGAAGGGTCCCGCCGCGTCGCCGTCGTCAGTGGCGGGACGATCCCGGATCGCGGCCTTTACGGGGTCTTCCTGGCCGGAGCTCCGAAGGGAGCCGCGCGCGTCGGCGAACTCGATGAAGAGATGGTGTTCGAGAGCCGCGTGGGAGAGACGTTCGTCCTGGGCGCGACGACCTGGCGCATCGAGGAGATCTCGCACGACCGCGTCCTGGTCTCGCCGGCACCTGGCGAGCCTGGCCGGATGCCCTTCTGGAAGGCCGACGCCCCCGGACGCCCCATCGAGTTCGGCCTGCGCATCGGCGAACTGGTCCGGCGGCTTCGCGAGATGCCGGCCCCGGCAGCGATGGCCTACCTGACGGCGTCGCACGATCTCGATCGCCAGGCTGCAGAGAACCTGGTCCGCTACGTGTCGGACCAGGCGGCGGCGGGCGCCGTCCCCGACGACCGGACGCTGGTCATCGAGCGCTGCCGCGACGAACTGGGCGAATGGCGCGTGTGCGTGCTCTCGCCGCTCGGCAGCCGGGTGCACGCCCCGTGGGCCATGGCCGCGGCGGCGCGGATTCGGGCGAAGCTCGACCTCGACGTCGAGACGATGTGGACGGATGACGGGTTCGTCGTGCGCTTTCCGGACACGGACGAACCCCCAGACGTATCGTTGCTCGTGCCGCCGTCGGGGGACGTCGAACATCTCGTCGTGGGCGAGATCGGGTCGACCGCGTTCTTCGCGGCAAGGTTTCGGGAGGCGGCCGGTCGGGCGCTGCTGCTCCCGCGGCGCCGGCCGGGGGCGCGGGTGCCGTTGTGGCGGCAGCGCAAGCGGGCATCGGACCTGCTGGCCGTCGCCAGCCGCTACGGGTCGTTCCCTATCGTGCTCGAGGCCTACCGGGAGTGTCTGCGGGACGACTTCGACATTCCGGCGCTCGTCGACGTGCTCCACCGCATCGAACAGCGTTCGATGAAGCTCGTCACGCACGACGCGGAGACGCCCTCGCCCTTCGCCGCATCGCTGCTGTTCGGGTATGTCGCCAACTATCTGTACGACGGCGACGCGCCGCTCGCTGAGCGGCGCGCGCACGCCCTCACCATCGACCAGGCGCAGCTGCGGGACCTCATCGGTGTCGCCGACCTGCGTGAACTGCTCGACGCCGGCGTGCTCGACGAACTCGAACGCGAGTTGCAGCATCTCGACGGGCAGCGGCCTGTCGACTCGCCCGATCGCCTGCACGACCTCCTGCTGCGGCTCGGCGACCTCGGGAAGGGAGAACTGGCGGCGCGCGGCGTGGCCAACCCCGCCCGGCTCGCCCGCAGGCTCGTGGCCGAGCATCGGGCCATCAGGGCGACGATCGCCGGCAGCACCAGGTACGTGGCCGTCGAACACGCTAGCCAGTATCGGGACGCCCTCGCAGTCGCCCTTCCGCCGGGACTGCCTGGATCGTTGCTTGGGGCCGTCGAGCGCCCGCTCGACGAGCTGGCTTTGCGATTCGCGCGAACCCACGGGCCTTTCAGCGTACGCGACTTCGCGGCCCGTCACGGGGTTGCCGAGCCCGACGCCGCGGCGACGCTCGTCCGTCTGGCTGTTCGTGGCCGCCTAGTCGAAGGCAGTTTCCGCCCCGGTGGAGTCGGGCGGGAGTGGTGCAACCCGGATGTCCTGCGCCTGGCGCGCCAGCGATCGGTCGCGAAGCTTCGCCGGGAAGCGGCGCCGGTCGCACCCGAGGCCCTCGGCAGGCTACTGCTCAGATGGCACGGCATCCACTCCGGCCGGTCCGGCCCGAACACGCTCCTCGACGCGGTCGAGATCCTACAGGGTGCACCGCTGCCGGCATCCCTGCTCGAGACTTCGATTCTCCCGGCGCGCGTATCGGGCTACGAACCCGGCGACCTCGACGCGCTCGCGGCGGCCGGGGAACTCGCCTGGGTCGGTCTCGAGCCGCTCGGGCCGCGTGACGGCCGCCTGGCGCTCTACCTGACCGATCACCTTCCCCGCCTGGTGCGTCCGCGCGGGCCGGGCGGCGAGTCCTTCGAGGGCCCGCTCGCCGATCGCATGGCAGGCATCCTCGACGTGCTTCGCGAACAGGGCGCGTCGTTCTTCGCTGCCATCCACGCACGGTGCGGCGGCGGATACCCGGGCGAAACCCTCGATGCGCTCTGGGCCCTGGTCTGGAAGGGCCTCGTCACCAACGACACGTTTCAGGCGTTGCGACGCTACGTGCGCCCTCCGGATCGGACGCGGCACCGCCGATCCGACGGCGGGAGCTTCCGTTCTCGGCGTCTCGCCCCTCCGGCCAGCGAGGGGCGATGGGCCCTGGTCCCGCAGGCGCGGCCCGACGGGACGGCGACGTCGTGGGCCGCGGCCATCGCCGATCAATTGCTGTCGCGACATGGCGTCCTGACCCGCGAGGCAGTGGCTGCCGAGAGCCTCGCAGGCGGATTCGGTGCCATCTACCCGGTGTTGAGGGCGATGGAAGAGTCCGGCCGCATTCGACGGGGGTACTTCGTGGGCGGCGTGGCCGCGACGCAGTTCGCCAGGCCCGCGGCCGTCGACCTGTTGAGGAACCTGCGGAGCCTCCCCAATGAGGCGGAGGCGGTGTGGCTGGCGTCGACCGACCCCGCCAATCCGTACGGGTCCGTGCTGAAGTGGCCCGCGGCGGTTCCGGGCGACGAGGTCGCCGCGATGCCGGCTTTCGCCCGCGCGGTTGGCACCAGCGTCGTGGTGGTCGACGGAGCCTTGGCGGCCTTCCTCCGGAGCGGGAGCCCGGATGTGGCGGTGTTCCTGCCCGAGGCCGAGCCCGATCGCAGCCGCACCGCCCGGGCTCTGGCCTCCGAACTCGCGTCGATTGCGCGAAGCGGAGAGGGGCGCCGGGGTGGCCTTCTGGTGGGCACGATCAACGGCCGGCCGGCCGGGCAGCACGATCTCGGTCGGTACCTGCTGGAAGCCGGACTTGTCGCATCGGCAATGGGGTACTACCTGCCGCGGACCAGAGAGCCCGGATCAGGGGCCGGAGACCCGCTCTAGAGCGGGTCTAGAGCGGGGTGACTCCGGGGTGACTCCGGGACGACTCCGCAACGAGACCCGTTCTAGCGCGGGTGTGAACTACTCCCTAGCGCGGGTGTGAACTACTCCAGCAGGGCGGCGATCACCGAGGCCGTCTCCTCGAGGGTGACGAAGAGTGCGTCTGGGCCGGCAGCCCGGAGCGTGTCGAAGGCGTCACCTCCCGTTGCAACGGCGAGACACCGCACGCCTGCGTCCCGGGCGCAGGCAATGTCCCTCGTCGTGTCCCCGACGACGATGACATCCTGCCGGCTGAGGGCGGGGCACCCCGCCTCTCGGGCACGGGCAACGGCGATTGGCACGAGTTCGTGCCGGTCGGCGGCATCGTCGCCGAACGCCCCGCACGCGAAGTAGCGCCACAGGTCGAAGTGCTCGAGTTTCAGGTGCGCCCCGCGGGCGTAGTTCCCCGTCAACAGGGCCAGGAACATGTCGTCCCGCACCGAGAGCGCGTCCAGTAGTGCCCGGACGCCGGGCAGGGTCCCGTTGAACCGGCGCTTCATCGGCACGCCCGGCGCGGCGGGCGTCGGGTGCTGCATCTCGTCGATCAGCAGCTCGAAGTAGCGCTCGCGGAAGCGCTCGATCTCCCCTTCGGAGGCCGGGACGTCGTGCATCCGCAGGCCATCGGCCAGGATGCCCGGATCCATGCGCCCCGGCATCGGCACGCCTCGAAACCCATCGGCGATCCCGAAGACCTCCTCGAACGCCCGGCTCATGGCTCGGACACCCGCGCCTCCAGTCAGCACCAGCGTTCCGTCCACGTCGAACAGCACGAGCTTCATCGCAGTGTCCCCCTGACTCCGCCAGCACGTCCCTTGCCGGCGTCACGGGTGTTCCCCCCCGCCCTTCCGACACGAGCGAGCGGCCGCCGCGTCAGGAGAACCACCGCCGCCACCCCCCGAGGTGCACCAGCCCGCCCGACGCGGGATCGAGGCGCAGCACCGTTTTCGCGACGGCACGCGCAAACCGCTCGTCGGAGGTCAGCGCCAGAAGGGCGGCACCGCGAGACTCGGCCGCCCGGGCGACATGACGGGCGAAGGCCCGAGCGTCCCCGCCCGCCACCAACCCGTTGGCATGTTCGAGAATCAGCAGATCCGGCGACGTCGCCAACGCCCGGCCAAGCTGGCAACGCGCTCTGACCATCGGGGAGGCACTCGCACAGGGAGCGGCGAGGTCTTCGGAGGAGAGCCCGGCTTCTGCGGCCAGATCCTGGATCCGGCCGAGCACGTCCTCTGGAATCGGCTCGACCGACAGGGTGAATGCCATGGCCAGGTTCTGGCGGATCGTCAGGGGTTCGATGAGCGCGGCTCTCACGCTGAGCACGCCGAATCGGTCAAGCGTCTCGAGCCAATCGCCGGCGTCGGTGATGGCGGAGGTGGCCCGCCCGAAGATCTCGACGGTGCCCTCGTCGGCGAGCGCGGCACCGGTGATCAGGCTGACGAACACCTCCGCGGACGCGCCATCGAGACCCACGATCGCCGCGCGCGCGCGGGCCTCGAGCGTGAGGGCCTCGAGACGCAGGGGCCGCAACCCCCCGTAGTCCTTGCGGAGTCCTGCGACACGGAGTACGGGTGCCATGGACTCGCTCAAGCGTCCGGCTTCCGGGCCACGAGGCGGGCGAGAGCGGCCGGCTCCGCGATCTCCTCGGCGAACAGCACGTCCCAGTCGCCGAACGCGCGCGCCAGTTCCCCGGGATGCAACAGGTGATCGAGTGAACGGGGACCAGCCCGCCGCCTCGACTGCTCCACCGTGAACGTCTCGTAGATGACGAAGCCAGCCCGCTTGACGAGGGCCCGCAGATCGTGCCACCTCGGACGGAGGAGAAAGCGCGAGACGATCAGCAGCTCGAACCGCTCACTCGGGAAGGGCCACCAGTCGAGGTCCGCGGCCCAGGCGTGAACCGTCAGCCCGGCGAGTCGCGCGCGTTCGCGCGCGGCGCGCAGGCGCTCCACCGACACGTCCACCCCGAACGTCGCGAAGCCCGCCTCGGCAAGGAGGGTTGCGTGGCGCCCCTCCCCCATCGCCAGGTCAAGTGCGGCGCACCGGGATCCGGGCAGGCCAAGTTCGCGTGCCGCAACGCCGACCCAGTGCTCGATGAATCCGGATCTGACAGAGCGCGCCCGCACGCCGATCATGAGACCGCCGGGACCGCTCGCCCGGCTCTGGCACAGAAGGCCGCGAACTCAGCGCTGGTCAGGCCCACCACGCCGAGACCATCCGCATGGTGGGAGCCGGCCCCATGGTAGTCGGAGCCGCCAGATACCGCCAGGTTCAGGTCCCGTGCCAGGGACAGGTAGCGCGCGCGGTCGGAACGCGTGTGATCGGGATGGTAGGCCTCGAGCGCTCCGAGACCGGCCTCCGCCAGAACCGCAATCATGCCGTCGCGAGAGGTGACTCCCGGGTGAGCCATCGACACGAACCCGCCGTCCGCGTTGACCAGCGAGACGACCTCGCCGGGACTGGCGCCCACCCGCGGAACATACGCGGCCCTGCCATCCCCGAGGTACAGGTCGAACGCGGCCGCCACGTCCGGCACGTGGCCAGCCTCCACCATCGCCTGGGCGAGGAGCGGCCGCGAGACGACCCGCCCGCGGCACCGTGCGATCAGCCGATCGACATCGACGGGAACGCCCAGTGCCGTGAGCTTCGCTGCCATCAGCCGGGCACGCCGCAAGCGGTCCGTGCGCTGATCTTCAAGAAACTCCCCGAGCCGAGCCGAGCGGGCGTCGACGAAGTAGGCAAGCAGGTGGACGTCGGAGCCCTCCCACACGGCGGTGACCTCGAGGCCGGGCACGAACGCCAGGCCAGCCTCCGAAGCGAGGCGCTCCATCTCCGGAATGGCGTCGACGGTGTCGTGGTCTGCCAGGCCGATCGTGGTGATCCCGGCGAGCCGTGCCCGTGACGTCAGCTCCGCAGGCGAATCGAGGCCGTCCGAGGCTGTCGTGTGGAGGTGGAGGTCGACCATCGGGATTCGGGATTCGGGATTCGGGATTCGGGATTCGGGATTCGGCGTTCGGGATTCGGGCCGTGCTGGCGCACTCACCGGGCCCGTGCGCGGCGGGTCGACGGATGGGACGCCGTCCGGCCCTGCGGCCTACTCGCGGCCCGGCCGCGCGCCGCCGGTTGCCGGCGTCTGGCCAGCGCGATGTGCTCGCGCAGGAGGAGGTCCAGGTGCGCCCGTTCCTCGTCGGCGAACTCCAGGAAGATCCGTTTGCCCTCGGAGTCCTCGAACCGCTCGCCATAACGTTTGAAGAAGCGATGCGAGGCTCGCTCGCACCTGATGCCGATCTTCAGGGCCTGTCTGTCGTCGACTCCGCGCGCGATCTCATCGGCCGCCTCGGCGAACAGGCCGTTGGCCGCCCCCTTGAAGAACAGGAATGTCGGCCTCGACTCGAGCTCGGGTTCCTGCGCGAGGAGCTTCTGGTAGCGGTTCTCGAGGGTCGACAGATGGTCGCGCTCCTCGTCGGCCAGCTTCTGGAACACCCGGCGGCCGCGGGCGTTGCCGGTCATTCTCGCCGCCCGCGAGTAGAACTCGAGGCCGCTGCGTTCGGTGGCAATGGCGATGCGCAGGGCATCGCGCGCGAACACGAGTTCGCTGGTGACGGGCTCTGGCGCCGGTGCTCTCCCGGTCCGGCAGGCATCGCACGTTCCGTAGATCTGCAGCACGCTCTGCCGCGGCGAGAAGCTCCGCGCCGACGCGACCTCCTCGATCAGGGCCTCGATGTCGGAACTCAGGAACTCGAGCGACCGGTTGCAGCTCTTGCAGATGAGGTGGAAGTGGCGGGGATGCCGGTACGAGTGCTCGAAGCGGAACCGGCCCTCGCCGAAGTCCACCTTGCGCGCAATACCGGCGTCCACCATCCACTGCAGGGTGCGGTAGACGGTTGCGCGGCTGATCCGATGATCGTCCCGCCGGATCAGATCCACGAGGTCATCGGCGCTCAGATGTCCCTCGTGGCTGAGAAAGACGCTGAGGATCCGCTCCCGTTTCGAGGAGCGTTTCCCGCCCGCCGGGCGCAGGCGGGTCACGTCCTCGATGACGGATTCGGCGGCCGGCGGCATCAGACGAGCCTCCTCCGGTCTGGTCAGACGTCCTCGGCGGCTCGGGCCGCCTGACCCGGGCGTAGCCCGCTACGCACTAAACGACGAGCCGCAGCCGCAGGTCGACTTCGCGTTCGGATTGCGAATGGTGAATCCGCCGCCAGTCACGCTGTCGACGAAGTCGACCTCGGCCCCCTGCAGGTAGCGCGCGCTGATGGGATCCACGAACAGCTTCACACCGTTCGACTCGAACGCCTGGTCGCTCGGGCCAGCGCTCTCTTCAATCATCAGGCCGTACTGGAACCCCGAACAGCCGCCTCCCTGTACGAACACGCGGAGGCCGCTCTCGGGCTTCTGCTCTTCGGCCAGCAACTCCTGGATCTTCGCGGCGGCCGACGCCGAGACGTTGATCATGGTCATCGTTGACACGTCGCTCATACTCTGGGGCTCCTTCACCACGCTTGCGTTCTAGAGGGGCGGTCCTGTTCGATTATACCAGCGGCGGACGGGTGCTCAGGTCGCGATTCCTGGTCCTCTGCCCGGCTGGATCGGCCGTATCATGTTATCGTACAGCCAATTAGACGCCCCCGGCGGTGGCCGGGATCCGGTCCCGACAGGGAGACGCCCCATGGCGACGGAGTACCCCTTCTATCTGGCCGGCCGGTGGTCGCGCTCGGCCGCCCCGCTGAGGGTGACCAACCCGTTCGACGATGGCCTGGTTGGGACGACGTGGCTGGCTGACGAGGCTGCTTGCGAGCGGGCCACGCAGGCTGCGGTGAGTACGGCGCCCGTCATGCGCGACCTCCCGGCCTTCGCCCGCGCGGGGATCCTGGCGAGGGCGTCGGCCGGCCTGGCGGCGCGGCGGGAGGAGATTGGCCTCGCGCTCGCCGGCGAGGCCGGTAAACCGATTCGGGACGCGCTCACAGAGGTCGATCGGGCGGCCATGACCCTCCACGTGGCGTCGGAGGAAGCACGCCGGCTGGGCGGCGAGGTCGTCCCGATGGACCTGGCGCCCCACGGCAAGGGCCGACTCGCCATCGTCCGGCGCTTCCCGCTCGGACCGGTCGCCGGCATCTCGCCGTTCAATTTCCCCCTGAATCTCACGGCGCACAAGATTGCCCCCGCCCTGGCCGCGGGCAACACCATCGTGGTCAAGCCGGCGACCAAGACCCCGCTGTCGGCGCTGTTCCTCGCCAGCGTGCTCGATGAGGCCGGGTTGCCGAAGGGTGCGCTGAGCGTGCTTCCCATGCCGCGCGATTTGGGCGACCGGCTGGTCACCGACGATCGCTACAAGCTCCTGACCTTCACCGGCTCGTCGTCGGTGGGATGGAGCATGAAGGCCAGAGCTGGAAAGAAACGGGTCATCCTCGAACTCGGCGGCAACGCCGGCGTCATCGTGGACGCGACGGCGAATGTCGCGTACGCCGTCCGCCGCGTCGCGGCAGGAGGCTTCGCGTACGCGGGCCAGAGCTGCATTGCCGTCCAGCGGGTGTTCGTGCACGACCGCATGTACGAGGAGTTCGCCTCGGGGCTCGTCGCTGCCGTGGAGTCGCTCGTTGTCGGTGACCCTCTCGATCCAAGGACGGATGTCGGCCCGATGATCGACGCCGGCGAGGTCGACCGCATCGAGGCCTGGGTGAAGGAGGCGGTCTCGGCCGGCGGGCGCGTGCTCACTGGCGGCCGGCGGGTCAGCCGCTCGGTCTATGCGGCGACCGTCCTCGCGGACGTTCCCGAAGCAGCCAAGGTCTGCGCCCAGGAAGTGTTCGCGCCTGTCGTGGGCCTGTATCGTTTCACCGACTTCGACGCGGTGGTCGAGGCCGTCAACCGGTCGAGGTACGGCCTCCAGGCGGGGCTGTTCACGTCGGATCTCGAGCACACGCTGGCGGCATTCGATCGGATCGAGGTGGGCGGCCTCATCATCAACGATGTCCCGACGTGGCGGATCGACCACATGCCGTATGGCGGGGTGAAGGACTCGGGCAGCGGCCGCGAGGGTCCCCGCTACGCGATCGAGGAGATGACGGAGCCGAAGCTGCTCGTCATCAACCGGGAACTGACATAGGCCGGGATTCGGGATTCGGGATTCGGGTGCGGACCAACCCCCAATCCGCAAACCCCAATTGTGGATGTCGTATGGCCGGCGCGAAAGACCATTCGGTGACCGAGTTGCTGGCGGCGGTCCGTGGCGGGGACAGGTCCGCGTTCAACGAACTGTTCCCGCTGGTCTACGGGGAACTCCGGCGGGTTGCCGCGCGAGAGATGCGACGCGAGCGATCGGGCCGGACGCTTCAGACCACTGCCCTGGTCCACGAGGCGTACCTGCGGCTCATCAAGGACGCCGGCCTCTCGTTCGAGAATCGGGCTCACTTCCTCGGCATCGCGGCTCGCGCCATGCGCCAGATCCTGATCGAACACGCCCGCGCCCGCGGGGCCCGGAAGCGAGGTGGTCACGACCTTCGCGTGACGTTCGACGATGCGCTGGCCATCGTCGAGCAGGCCGGCGTCGACGTGGTGGATCTCGATCGCGCCCTTGGCCGGCTCACGGCCCTGAACGAGCGCGCCGGGAGGATCGTGGAGTTCCGCTTCTTCGGGGGCATGTCCGTCGAGGAGACGGCTGTCGCCCTCGGATCGTCGCCGGCAACCGTCAAGCGCGAATGGGCGGTGGCCAGAGCCTGGCTGTACCGCGAACTGTCCGGCGGGACGCCGCCGCCTGCTGCACCGGCTGCCCATGTCGGATGACCGGGATCGCTGGGCCCGTGTGAGTGCGGTATTCGACGAGGCTCTCGCCCGTGATCCCGAGGCTCGTCGATCCTTCGTCGAGCGTGCGGCCGGTGGGGACGCCGCCCTCGCCCGCGAAGTCCTGTCCTTGCTGGCCGCCCACGACGGGGCCGCCGGATTCCTCGAGAACCCGGCCGCCAACCTGTCCGGCGATCTGCTGGGCGAATCACCCGCCGACTGGCGCGATGGGACCGTGGCGACGCGTCATCGGGGCCTGGTGGCTGGCCACCTGGATCGGGCCGCCCTTCCGGTATCCGCTGTTCCTGGGCCTGCTGGCGATGGGCGTGGCCGATGTGACTCTGCGCATGAACCTCCTGTTCGTCGAACGGCAGACACCCGCGATCATGCCGCGTCAGCTCCGGCGCTCGGCAGGCTGGCTCAAGCGGCTCGGTGTCGTCTTCGGTATCGTGTACGCGCTGGCCGGACTGGCGGTGTCGGACGCCCACCCGCTCGGGGCGGGTCTTGCCCTGGCGGCGGCCGCCATCCTGACGATCGCCGCGATCATCATCGAGCCGGCCACGACGGACGAAGCGCACGGGATGGGGAGGGAGTAGTCAGGAGTCAGGAGTCAGGAGACCGGCCGGCGTCCAGCGGCCCGTCACGGGCCGAAGGCGTGTCCTGCCGGCGGGGCCGCCTCCGGCCCGCTGGCCCACGCCGTGTTCGGCTCGGGGCCCATCGTGAAGCGAAGGCTTCCGCCCGACGCAAGGTCCTCGTGTCTGAACCAGCACCGGTCGAGCGGCCTGCCGTTCAGCGTCACGCCCTGCACGTAGAGGTTGGCGTCCGAGAGCCCCTGCGCCTCGATCGTGAACGTGTGTCCCCCGCCCACGTCGATTTCGGCCCGTTCCACGTTCGGCGTTCCCAGCACGTAGACGCCCTCCGCCGGATTCACCGGGTAGAAGCCGAGCGCCGAGAGGATGTACCAGGCCGAGAGCTGGCCGCAGTTCTCGTGGCTACACAAGCCCTCGGGCCCCGTTCCATACAGCGCGGTCATGATCTGGCGCACGCGGGCCGCCGTCTTCCACGGTGCGCCGGCGTACGCGTAGAGGTATGCCACGTGGTGGCTCGGCTCATGGCCGTGCGCGTACTGGCCGATCATGCCGGAGGTGTCTGGCGACGCGCTCGTGCCTTCGACATCGGGAGACTGTTCGAAGAACGCATCCAGCTTCTTCACGAACGCCGTCCGGCCCCCGATCAGGTCTATCAGGCCCTGGACGTCGTGAGGCACGAACCAGGTGTACTGCCACGCGTTGCCCTCCGTGAAGTCGTCCTGCCCGACCCCGGAGGAGGTGGGCGAGAACGGCGCCCGCCAGCCGCCGCCGGCCAGCCGCCCGCGCATGAACCCGACCGACGGATCGAATACGTTCCGATAGAAGGCGGCACGTGCCTCGAATTGCCGCCGGTCCGAGGCTCGCTCGAGCTTGCCCGCCAGTTGCGCCAGGCACCAGTCGTCGTAGGCGTACTCGAGAAGCTTCGAGACGGCCCCCTTCTCCTGATCCGCCGGAATGTAGCCGGGTGTCTTGTCGCCCTTGAGCCACATCAAACCGTGAGCGTCCTGGAGAGCGCTCCGCTTCATGACATCGAGGACCTCGCCCAGTCCGACCCGCGTCAGTCCCTTCTGGATCGCGTCCAGGATGACGGGAACGGCGTGGTAGCCGATTGTTGCGTCGGTCTCGTTGCCCCAGAGGGGCCAGACCGGCAGAAGCCCGCTCTCGCGGGCGAAGGCCATCATCGACTGCACGAGGTAGTCGACCCGTTCGGGCTGGATGATCGTCAGCAGGGGGTGCAGGGCGCGGAAGGTGTCCCAGAGCGAGAAGACGGTGTGGTTCTGAAACGTGTCTGACGTGTGGATCTGCCCGTCGGGGCCGCGGTAGCGGCGATCGACGTCGCAGAACAACGCCGGCGCGAGCAGCGCGTGGTACATGGCGGTGTAGAAGACCGTCTTGCGGGCGCGGTCCGGCGTTTCGATCCGCACCCGCGCGAGCTTCCGTTCCCATGCCTCTTCGGCATCACGCCGATAGCCGTCGAACTCGCGGCTCTCGCCTTCCGCCTCCATGTTCTTGCGGGCCCCTTCCACGCTGACCGGCGAGAGAGCCACCTTGACCAGCAGCGGCTCGCCGGGGCGCAACAGGAACCGGAACAGGCCCTTGACCTTCCGGCCGCGCGCCTCGCGGCGGTCGGCCGAGTAGCTGCCCTCGCCGCCCAAGAGCCAGGTCCTGATGGGTCTCGAGAACGTCGCCACGAAATAGACCCGCTGGTCCTTTGCCCATCCCGTCGAGAAGCGGTATCCGGAAATCGTGGCGGGACCGTCGATGGCGATCTGCGTCTCTGTCGGCCGGTCCATGTTGATGGCGAAGCCGAGGTCGACGAGGACACCTGGGGCCCGGCCGGCGGCGGGCCCCAGGAAGGAGTAGCGATGGATCCCGGCTCGGCGCGTCGCCGTTAACTCGGCCCTGATATCGTGGGCGAGCAGATCGACCGAGTAGTAGCCGGCAGACGCCTTCTCCCTGTCGTGCGAGAACAGCGAACGCGGGTCCTCGGGCATGTCTTCGCCGGCTTGCACCGGCACGACCAGGATGTCGCACAGATCACCGGCGCTCGTACCGCTCAGGTGCGTGTGGGTGAAGCCGGCAAGCTCGGTGTCCGAGGCGTGATACCCCGCGCACCAGTCCCATCCCTGCTTGCCCGAGTCCGGGCTCAACTGCACCATGCCCGACGGCACGGCTGCGCCGGGAAAGGTGTGCCCGTGTCCGCCGGTCCCGATGAAGGGGTCGACGAACCCCACGAGCGAGTCCCCCGCAGCCGCCGGCTCCCGGGCTCCCGACCATCCTCCTGCGGCCAGCCACGCGCCGGTCGCGCAGGCACCTCTCAGCAGATCGCGTCTCGACAGCATCAACAGGCCACGTCCTCACTCCTCGTCGATCCGGGGAACCTCCGGGTGCTGCGAGATGTGCAGGGCGGGCTCGATCGGAGGGGCGGCGAGTCTGATGGAGAACCATAGCGCGATCACCAGCACCACGGCACCAATCGACGCGAAGACGCCCAGCAGGCGCCAGAGCTGCGACGACATCGGTTCGAACATCTCGTCTTCGGCTCTCGTCACCGCCACGAGCCAGTTGAGGTTCCGGTAGCTGAGGCCGAGCTGGCTGGAAGCCAGACCGACAAGATACTCTCGCCCGTCCGACGCTCGGGCCGTGAAGTGCATGCCGACCTGTGGGGAGGCCTCTCCGGCGGTGGCGGTTGTACGCTCCCGGATCAGATCGGCCGCAAAGAAGCGGCTTTTCGGATCGGGCACGACGCGACTGTAGACGATCGATCCGTCGGGCCGGATGAGCCAGGCCTCGCCCGTTTCTCCGATGCGCAGGCCCGCCGGAACCGCCAGCAGTTCCCGGGCGTCGGCCGCGATCTTCAGGACGCCGGTGAGCCGTCCGCCGTCCCGGGGAACAACGGGCACGGCAATCTCGAGCGCGTAGGACCGGGAACTCTCGTCCCAGGTGACGTCGCCGACGTGGTGCCGGCCGGCCAGGCCGTCCGCGTAGGCCTCCCGCCACCACGCCTCGTCCCCCTGGTAGTAGTCGGTCGGCAGGTCGGATGCCGCGACCAGACGGCCTTCGCGGTCCGCCAGCAGGATCTCGCGGTACGCGGGGTCTCCCGTGACGATATCGCGCAGGTACTCTGAGGCGGCCTCGCCGGTGATACCCAGCCGCTCGGCTTCCGCCGCGGGGGTGGCGATCCAGGCCTGGTCGGCGGCCCGGATCGTCGAGGCGTCGGCCGGCATGCTGGAGGATCTCGCCGCCGCGGCCCGCACGATGGGCGATCGGGCGATGACCGCGACATCGAGCACGCGCCGGAACACGTACGCGTCGATGGCCGACGCCGTGTGCTCCGCGACCTGGGTGAGCTGAAGGCCGTAGTCGTCGCGCAGTTGCGCCTGCCCGACGCCCAGGACCATGACCGCGGCCACGGCCATGAGGGGAAGACTGACGAAGACCAGTACCGTGAACACCCGGACGTTGATGTGCGGCCAGCGGACGTGCATGGCGTCCTCCCGCGACTAGACGGATCTTCGGAAGATGGAGGCGGCGAAAGAGCTGGTACGCACAATCTCGGCCGGGATCGGAAGGATGTCAAGTGACAACGACGCGGCCTTCGCTCCCTGTTCGCGCCGGCACCAGCGGTTTCGATTCGCCGCGCCGCCGGGTCAGCCCTCGAACTCGACGGTGATATCGCTGAAGCCGAAGGCTCTCGCAATCTGCTCCATCGTCGTGCGCGCCGAGGCCCGGATCTCACCGTCGAGGTCGCCGAGGAACTCCCTGGCCTGGACCTCGGCCTGGGCCCGCGCCGCCTCGAGCGCCCGCGTCTTCTCGTCCGGCGGGGTCTTCTGGGTGAAGCCGAGCCAGGTGCCGTCCTGCTCGTCGTAGAAGCGGATGCCACGAGTCGCCACCTCGAATTCGTGCTTCGGAAGGTGGATCATGCAGTAGCGTGTGCCATCGGCACGGCTACCAGCGGCGATCCGCGCCTTGTGGAGGTCGTACTTGTACTGGATGTCGAAGTGGACGATGATGGCGAGCTTGCCCGGCGTCTTGATCCAGCTGGCCTCGCCGATCTCCGACGTGACGATCTCCTTGACCGAGGCCCTCAGGACCGAGAGTTCCCCGATCTGCCGGATCGAGTCCACCGACGACGCCACGGTGACGGTCGACTCGGGGGGGCCGGCCCGCCAGAACAGGATCGCCGCGGCGACAGCCGTGACGACGAGAACCAGGGCGATGACGATTCGTCGCATTGAAACATCCTTTCGTCAGCCTCCCGGGACCGTGTCTCCGGGGCACCCTTGTACCACGGCCTGAGGAAGTGTAGCGGAAAACCGGCGATCGGGGTGCTACACTCGCGCTCGCGGAACGCAGGGAGGACGGGCGTGGCCCACCGAAGCGTCAGGAAACAGCTCGAGCGTCTGGTCGCGGCGCACCGGGTCGTCGACGGCCGCAGGTTCCGCCTGAAGCGGATCGACCCGGACGAGACCGGCGGCTTGAAGAAGAGCGAGGCCGAGGCCTTCCTGCAGCAGGGCATCGAGCATCTCGCCCAAACCCAGGAGAAGCTCTACGCACACAACCGGTGGAGTGTCCTGCTCGTCTTCCAGGCCATGGACGCCGCCGGCAAGGACGGGGCCATCAAGCACGTGATGTCGGGCGTCAACCCCCAGGGTTGCCAGGTATTCTCCTTCAAAGCACCTTCGGCCGAGGAGCTGGACCACGACTTCATGTGGCGGACCATCTGCCGGCTCCCCGAGCGGGGACGCATCGGCATCTTCAACCGCTCGTACTACGAGGAGGTCCTCGTCGTCCGTGTCCACCCCCAGTTCCTCGCCGCCCAGCGGCTGCCGCCGCGGGTGGTGACGAAGCGGATCTGGAGGGAGCGGTGCGAGGACATCGCGGGCTTCGAGCGCTACCTGGCCCGCCAGGGCTACGCCATCGTGAAGTTCTTCCTGCACGTCTCGAAGGCGGAGCAGAAGGCCAGGTTTCTCGAGCGCCTGGAACGTCCCGAGAAGAACTGGAAGTTCTCGTCCGCGGACGTCGAGGAGCGGGCACACTGGGATGCGTACATGGAGGCCTATGAAGACACGATCCGCCGCACGGCGGCCGAGCATGCCCCGTGGTACGTCGTGCCGGCCGATCACAAGTGGTTCGCCCGTCTCGTCGTCGCCGGCGCGATCGCCCAGACGTTGGACCGGCTCAATCTGACGTTCCCGGTCGTGAGCGACGAACAGAAGGAGGCGCTTGCCGCATCGCGGGCGGCGCTGACGCGGGAGCAGGCGTAATCGCCCCCGGGTCTGAAGACCCCGTCTCCGTACTTGCCGGCTTGCGCGAGCGGGCAGGCGAAGGTGACGCCGGCCCGTTCGACCCACGCGAGCGCCGGGGTAGAATCATCGCAGGAGAGCGATTGATGGGCTACACGTTTCACGAACTGAGAGAGAAGAACGTCGGCCAGTTGCGCGACATCGCCAAGAATATCCAGCACGAGGCCGTGCAGGGCTATACCCAGCTCAACAAGGAGCACCTGCTGGTGGCGATCTGCAAGGCGCTCGACATCCCGGTGCACGAGCATCACGACGTCGTGGGCATCGACAAGTCGGCCTTGAAGGCGAAGATCCGCGCCCTGAAGACGGAGCTGGATGCGGCCATCGAGGCGGCCGACCATGCGAAGCTGAAGGCACTGCGCCGCCAGATCCACGGCGTGAACCGGCAGATCAAGAAGCACATGGTCTGACGGGAACTGACGCTGACGGGATTCGGGATTCGGGATTCGGGAACATCACCCATGTGCGGGATTTTCGGGATCGTCACCAGGGAAGACCAGCCGCTCGGCGAGACGCTGCTCGGCGCGGCCAGACGCCTCTCGTACCGGGGCTACGACTCGGTCGGGATGGCGATTGTCGACGGCGATGGCCGCATCGACCTCCGCAAGGATGTGGGCAAGGTCGATGAGGTGGCGCCCCGCCTCGGCTTCACCGGCATGCGCGGCCGCCGGGGCATCGTGCAGCTCCGATGGGCCACCTTCGGCGCCCCTTCTCGGGTGAACGCCCAGCCGCATCTCGACAGCGATGGCGATTTGGTCGGCGCCCACAACGGCAACGTCGTCAACAACGTGGAACTGCGCGAGGCGTTCATGGCCGAGGGCCTGATTGTGCGCTCCACCAACGACGGCGAATCCTGCGTGCATGCCGTCGAGCGGTACGTCAATCAGGGGCTGCCGCTGCTCGACGCCATCCGGCGCGCCTACGACGTCCTCGAGGGCGACTATGCCTTCGTCATCGCTTCGGTGCACGACGATCACCTCTACGCCTTCAAGAAGGGATCCGGATTGGTGGTCGGCCTCGGCGACGGCTTCACCTGTTGCTCGTCCGACCTGCCGTCCATCCTGCCGCTGACGAACCGCATCCTCCGGATGAACGACGGCGAGGCCGTCTGTCTGACGCCGTCCGGCGCCACGCTGTGGCGGGTGTCCGACGGATCGCGTCTGGATCGGTGCGTCGAGGTCTTCACCGAGGGGATGGACGCGGCGGTGAAGGGCGGGTACCCGCACTTCATGCTGAAGGAGATCCACGAGCAGCCCAGAGTCGCGGGCGAGCTCGTCCACCTCCTCGACGCGTCACCGCACGTCGAGAAGCTCGTGTCGGTCATGCGCGAGGCCCGCCATCTGTACTTCGTCGGGTGCGGCACCAGCCACCACGCGTGCCAGATCGGAGCGGTGTACGCGGCCCGTCTGGCTGGCCGCGCCGCCATTCCCATCCTGGCGCCGCAGTTCGTCGCCCAGTACGCCCCGGCGCTGGGCCCGCAGGATGCCGCGGTGTTCGTGAGCCAGAGCGGTGAAACCAAGGATGTGCTCAATGCCCTGGAGGCGGCCGAGCGGGCCGGAGCGCAGGCGCTCGGACTGGTCAACGTGCTCGGATCCACGCTCGCTCACCGGAGCCGCGCGTACCTGCCCCTCGCCTGCGGGTACGAGATCAGCGTCCCGGCCACGAAGACCTTTCTGAACCAGGTCATGGCGTTTCTGCACCTCGCCCTGCGCCTTGGCGGCCATGACACGACGCCGCTCCGCGGCCTCCCGGATCTCCTCGCCCGGACCATTGCCGATACCGATTCCCAGGTGGCACGCATGCTCCCGCTCGTGCGGGAACGGGCCGACCTCTACATCCTCGGCTACGGACTCACCTACGGGGTCGCGCTCGAGGGGGCCCTGAAACTCAAGGAAGTCACCTACGCACACTGCGAAGGCATGCTCAGCACGGAATTCAAGCACGGCCCGCTGAGCGCCGTCGACGAGGGCTACCCGGTCATCTTCGTCGTGGGGCCGGAGGACGTGGGCCTGCTCGTCAGTGCCATCAACGAGGTCACGACCCGCGGTGGCCGGGCCATCGCCGTGGCCGAGCCGCACCGGAGGCTGGGAGGGAACGCGCACGACGTGATCACCCTTCCGGAGGCGGGGGCACTGCTCAATCCCATCGCCGCGACTGTTCCCTTGCAGCTCCTGTCGTACCGGATGAGCGTGGCGCGCGGGTTCGATCCCGATTTCCCGCGGAATCTCAGCAAGACGCTGACGGTCGACTGACCGCACCTGAAGGGACGAGCCCATGATCCTGCCGCTGAGCGACGCGCCGAATCCTCGCGGTGTGCCGATCGTCACCTACCTGCTCATCGCGATCAACGTGGCGGTCTTCGTGCTGGTCACGCTCCCGCTCGGCTTCGAGCGTCCGGACACCAGCGACCCGGCCTTTGCGGCCTACATCTATGCCGTCCGCGACACGCTGCCGCCGAACGTCCCGCTCAGGGCGGTCGTGGCCAACATGACGGCCTACGACCTGTACGTCTTCGAGCACGGGTACAAGCCGGGCGCGCCGCAACTGGCCGATCTGCTCTTCTCGCTGTTCCTGCACGGAGGACTGCTGCACCTCGTCGGGAACATGCTGTTTCTCTGGATCTACGGGGACAACGTCGAATACCGCCTCGGCCGCCTCGGCTTCCTGCTCTGGTACGTGGTGACGGGCGTCGTGGCCACGCTCTTCTTCGCCCTGTTCGCCCCGGGGTCCCTGACGCCGCTGGTCGGCGCGTCGGGAGCCATCTCCGGCGTGCTCGGGTTCTACTTCCTCTGGTTCCCGCGCAACGTCGTCCGAATGTTCGTGTTCCTGTTTCCTATCTTCATGAACGTCGTCACGGTGCCCGCCCGCATCGTGCTCGGCATCTACCTGGTGATCGACAACGTGCTGCCGTTCGTTCTTTCGTCGGGCGGGAGCGGAGGCGTCGCACACGGGGCGCACATCGGCGGGTTCGTCGCGGGGCTGGGCATCGCGTGGGTGCTGAACCGGCGCGAGGTCGCGGGACGCCCGGCCGAGTTCCGTGCGGCCAGAGCCAAGGAGGCATCGCTCTCGGACGCCGTGGAAGCCGGGGACTTCGAGACAGCCGCGCCGGCGTATTTCGCCCTGCCGGCCGAGCGGACGCGGCGAGTCCTCACCCCGGACGCATCGCTGGCGCTCGGGACCTGGCTGGCGGCGAATCGCCATCCGGAGGCGGCCCTGGTGGTCTTCCGGAGGCATCTGCGCGACTACCCGTCGGGCTCCAGTGCGGCGGCCGCGCACCTCGGGGCCGGCCTCGTGCAGTTCGAACAACTGGGACAGGTCGCGCCTGCCTACCAGCACTTCCTCGACGTACTCGACCTGGATCCCGAGTCCGACACCGCCGCCCGGGCGCGCGCGGCAATCGCCCAGATCGCTGCCTTGCAGAAGTATCAGATTCGGAAGAGGTGAGGTATGATGCGCCTTCCGGCAACCTTTCACGGAGGTCCCCGCATGAAGCGGTTTGTGGTTCTCGTTCTGGTGCTCGGGCTGGGCGTCATGACAGCCGGCTGCGATGAAGATCTCGCGCCCGCCGGTCCGACGGCCGGCACCGTGACATTCGTGTCGCAGATGACGGCGGGCCAGAACATCCCGCCGGCTCACGTGCTGGAGAGCGCCGCCGCGGGGCAGATCCAGATGACGCTGTCGCCATCCGGCGCGGCCTACACGGCAAGCGTGACCATCCGGGTCCAGGGTCTCGTCCGGTCAGGGATTCTGCCAGCGCCGCTCGACTCGGGCAGCGTCCTCGTCGCCGGGCTGATCCACCAGGGCGGGGCCGGCCAGCTCGGCCCGATCGTGGCCAGTCTGGGTCTTTCCCAGGCGGCGCCGCTGGTGACACCGACGGGCGGCGTGTTCATCACGCTGACGGGTATCCAGGTTCAGAAGGCGGTCGGTGACGGGATGATCGCGAACCCGGCCGGGTTCTACATCGCCTTCTATTCGGCGCTCAGCCAGACAGGCGTGATGCGGGGCCAGCTCGCCAGGCAGTAGACCCCGGGGCTTCCCCGGCCGACGACCGGAGCAGGTCCAGCCCAGGGGCGGCCGACGACCGGGGCCGGCCCCTCATCCGCCGAACGAGGCGGGCAGCGTCATCTTCAGCTCGCGCACCAGGAACCCGAAGACGTCCGTGCGCTCCTCAATCTGTTTGGTGGTTGGCTTGCCCGCCCCATGTCCGGCCTTCGTTTCGATCCTGATCAACACCGGATCCGGCCCTGCCTGCGCCGCTTGCAGCGTCGCCATGAACTTGAAACTGTGGGCGGGCACGACGCGATCGTCGTGATCCGCCGTGGTCGCGAGTGTCGCGGGGTATGCCGTTCCCGGCTTGATGTTGTGCAGGGGCGAGTACCTGATGTTGATGTCGAATCCTTCCTTGGTGTCCGGATCGCCGTAGTCCGACTTCCAGGCCCAGCCGATCGTGAACTTGTGGTAGCGGAGCATGTCCATGACGCCGACAGCGGGTAGCGCGGCTCCGAAGAGATCCGGCCGCTGCGTCAGGCACGCGCCCACGAGCAGACCGCCGTTGCTCGCGCCGGCGATGGCGAGCCTGGGCGCCGACGTGTACTGCTCCCGGATCAGGAACTCGGCCGCCGCGATGAAGTCGTCGAAGACGTTCTGCTTGTTCTTCAGGCGCCCGGCATCGTACCACTCCTGGCCGTACTCCCCCCCGCCGCGAAGGTTGGCCACCGCGTAGATGCCACCCATCTCGAGCCATGTGGCGTTGGCTGGCGCGAAGCCCGGTGTGATGGCGATGTCGAAGCCGCCGTAGCCGTAGAGATACGTCGGGTTCTGGCCGCTGCGCTCGAGGCCCTTCCGGTATGTGAGGAACATGGGGATCTTCGTCCCATCCTTCGACGGGTAGAAGACCTGCTCGGTCGTGTACTGCGATGCGTCGAAGTCGACCGTCGGCCTCTTGAAGACGCTGCTCTCGCCTTTGGTGAAGTCGTAGCGGTAGATCGTCGCCGGATAGGTGAACGACGTGAAGGAGTAGAACGCCTCCTTGTGGGATCGCTTGCCGCTGAACCCGCCGACCGTACCCAGTGTCGGAAGCGGCACGTCGGTGAGGAACACCCCGTCGCGCCCGTAGAGACGGACCACGGTGTGGGCGTCGGTCATCCACCTTGCCACGAACTGGTCATTCACCATCGACACGCCGTCGAGCACGTCCCGGCTCGAGGACTCGGCGATGACGGTCTTCCAGGCGGCCGGCTCGGGGCTCTTCAGCTGAATCGCCACGAGGCGGTAGCGCGGCGCGCCCTGGTTGGTCCGGACGTAGAACGTCTCGCCGTCGTTGCCGACCACGCTGTACGCCGCGTCGAAGGCGTCGAGCCAGGGCTCGATGCTGCCCTTCGGGTCCTGCAGGTCGCGCACGAAGATCCGGTTCCGGTTGTCGGTTCCCTCCGTCTGGTACATCAGCAGGTACCGGCCATCGTCGGTGACCTCCGCGCCGAATCCCCAGTCAGGCTTGTCCGGCCGCTCGTACACCAGCACGTCCTCTTCCTGCGGCGTCTTGACGGCATGGAAGTACACCTTCTGGTTCTTGTTGACCGCCTGGAGGAGGTTCGCGTCCTTCGGGGCGTCGTAGCGGTTGTAGTAGAAGCCCGAGCCGTCCTTCAGCCAGGTGGCGTCGCTGAACTTCGACCACCTGATCACGTCCGGCAGGTCCCTGGCCGTGGCCACCTCGCGCACGCGCCACTCCTGCCAGTCGGAGCCGCTGACGGCGATCGCGTACGCCAGGTACTTGCCGTCCTCGGAGAACGATGCGCCCCCGAGAGCCACCGTCCCGTCCTCCGACAGCGTGTTGGGGTCGATCAGGACCTCGCCGGGCGCGCCCAGGTCCTTCGTCTTGTAGACGACTGACTGATTCTGCAGGCCGTCGTTCTTGCTGAAGATGTACCAGTCGCCGTGCCTCGACGGCGTGCCGTAGCGCTCGTAGTTCCAGAGCGCCGTCAGCCGCTTGTTGATCCGCTCGCGCTCCGGAATTTGCGCGAGATAGCTGCTGGTCAGCGCGTTTTCGGCGTCGATCCACGCCCGGGTGTCCGGCGCATCCGAATCCTCGAGCCACCGATACGGGTCGGCAACCCTGGTGCCGTGGAGATCATCGATCTGTCCGACCTTCTTGGCGCCGGGGTACTTGTAGGGCCCCTGCTGGGCCGACACGGTGACAGACATGATGGCAATCGCGCACAAGAGCCTGGTCGTCATGGCACTCCTTGAGTGTGAGGGGCCGAATCGGGGACACGGCCCCGGCCTTCCGGCCGGCGCGGGCGTCCGCCGGGCCTGGCTCAGCCGCCCGTGTACCGGAAGCGCTCCATGATCATCGTGAACGCGTCCGAGTACTTCTGGAAGATCGAGTCTGGCGTAAAGTAGCTCCACAGCACGTAGAAACCAGGATAGTCGAGCACGATCGTCACGTGGCGCATCGGCACGACCCGGCCGGAATTCGTTCTGACGCTGTATGTCGCCTTGACGATTCTCACCGGCGTGCCATCGCCGGCCGTGTCGCTCAGGGGCCCCTCGACCTCGAAGCCGCTCCGGCCGGAGAGGACCTCGACGACGGCGCGGCCGACGGTGTCGATCGACGCGTTGGCGCGCTTCGGCTCGAGGCCAAGCTCGATGCTCACCTCGTACGACTCGGTCCCCTGCGGACCTTCGAAGATCGTCGTGCCCGCCTCCGTCTTGCGGGCACCCCAGCCGGCGGGAATCTCGCCGGCGAACGGCGCGTTGTTCAGGGTGAAGGGCTGCGTGGCCCCCGTCGTCGCCCCGCCGGCGGGCGGGGCCGACGGTGGCTCGTCACCGGGGACGACCAACTGGCCCGTCGCATCGGGAGGCGGCGGCAAGCCGCCGAGCCTGAGCTTCATCTTCTGGAAGCCAGGAGACGTGCCCCGCGTCTCCTTCGAGGGCAGCAGCGTCACGTAATCCTGGATCGTGTGGAGCCGATCGATCGAGAAGGGGTGCGTCCGGCTCATCAGGTCCCAGGACTTGCGCGTGGATGGGTCGAGAGACTCGAGCTTCTGGAAGAACGACGAGAAGCCCAGGGGATCGATGCCCGCGTCGTAGCAGATGTGGACCGCCAGGCGATCCGCCTGGTACTCGGCATCGCGGCTGAACGACATCTGGCCCATCGGGTTCCCCGATTCCATGAGCTTCGCGAAGAATCTGGCGAGCCGGTTGTTCGAGCTCTTCAGCGACTCGAGTTGCTTCTGATCCTGGTACTCGCGCGTCCGCTTCTTCCCGAAGTGATGGGCCACCGAGTGGCCGATCTCATGCGCGAGGACGCCCGCGAGCTCGGCCTCGGTGTCGACGGCCGCGAGCAGTCCCCGGTTCACGAAGACGAACCCGGGAATGGTGAAGGCGTTGACATCGGAGGTATCGAGGACGAACAGCCGGTAGTTCGACGGGAAGTTCTTCGAGTTCGCCACGAGCACCTGGGACAGCTGCTGGACGTACCCCACGACCTCTTCGTCCTCCAGGACGGGCACGCCGCTCGAGGCGAACTCCCTCGCAATGCTCAGGCCCCACTCGAGTTCTTCCTTGGGCGACAGCAGATTGTCCGCGCCCCCTGCGGGGTTCTCGGCAATCTCGTACCATCTGACGAACGAGTCCTGGGCCGCAGCCAGCAGACGCCGGGCTTCCTCACGCTCGGACGCGCTCGACACGGTCTTGAGATAGCGCTGCCAGACTCTCACTGCCTCGCGGTAGTTCTGGCGCTCTTCGTAGGCCGCGGCCATCCCGACGAGGGCGCGCAAATCGGCCGGGTTGTTCTTGTAGAACTTCTCGTACCGCCTCAGCGCATCGTCTGGCTTGTGGGTCTTGAGGTAGCCGTACGCCGCCGCGTAGACGAACGCCACGTTCTTGTCGTCCTTCTTCTCGGCGTTCCTGAACTCGTTGGATGCCTCGGCCGTAGCCCCCTGCTGCAGGAAGACCAGGGCCCGCTCGTAGGCCTTCAGGCCGTCCGCGCGGTTGTTGGCCCGGGTGGTCACCATGGCCGCTTCGGCGTCGGCCAGCGACGATGGCGCCAGCGCTCTTTCGATGAGATCGCGACCCCCGGAAGGCACGCCGGCGGCCGGTGCGGCCGCGTTAGCTCGAACGGGGGCAGGGCGCCCGGCGGGCGCGTCGGCCACTTTCTCGGCCGGCACGAGTGCGGCACCCGATGCCTGGGTCGTCGCCTGACGTCCCGCGGGGGTTGTCGGCGTCACCGGCCCTGCCTCGGTCAACCGAAACCCGCCCGCCACTCGGCTCAGCACATCCAGAGAGGCGGTGAAGGACGAGCGCGGGGCCATCGACATGATCAGGAAGAAATCGTGCGACCGCCCGGCCTGGCGCGGCACGACGGTCAGCCGCGTGGTCGTCGGGCCCTCCTCGAAGTCCACGACGAGGGCATCCCGGTGTTGCACGACGTCGAACTGGTGGGCAATCACCCGGCGGTTCTTGTCGCCAAAGAGGTCGGACAGCACGCGTGACAGCATCTCGGTCACTTCCACCGGCGCCGATTCGTGTCTGACCGCGATGGCAGTCACTACATTCGGGTTCGAGGTGAGATAGAGGGCCGCCGCCGTGTCGGGCGCATCGTAGATGGTCCAGCCCGCAGGAACGCTCAGCGTGAAGCCGAGCTCCGGGCGGGCAATCACACCGGGAGCCTGACCATCTCGGGCAACCGCCGGCGAGGGCCAGGACAGCGCGAGGGCGAGCGACGCACTCACGGGAACGCACGCGAGATGGAGACGCCGAGCTCGCGGGAGTCGGCTGATCCGGGTCATGCCACGGCTCCTTCCCTGGGGGCTCCCGACATTCTACCCTCCCTCCTGCGCATTACCGCAGGCGGCGCGGGATGAAGCGCGGGACTGACCGGGAGTAGGCCTCGTAGGCGTGGCCGAAGCGATCCCGCAACTCGCGCTCCTCCAGCAGGACCACCAGGTAGAGGGCCGGGACGGACAGGACCGCGACGACATAGGCGCCGAGGTGATTCGAGAACAGGGCGTAGCCGAGCACGACGAAGACGATCTCGACGTAGCGCGGATGCCGGATGCGTCCGTAGATGCCCGAGGTCAGCAGTACGCCGGGATCCGAGCGGGACAGTTCCGGCACGCCGGTCAGGATCCTCTGCGTCAGCAGCCGCCGCCGCAGAACCGCGATCCGTCCACCTGCGATGAGGGCTGCCACCGCGAGGACGGTCGTCACCCAACTGAAGCCAAAGTCCGTCCCGACGAGGGACGCTCGGACGACGTAGATGCCGTAGACGCCCAGGAACACCGGCGGAAGCAGAACAGCGTAGGTGCAAAGCGCCCCAAGCCTGCGCCAGTAGCGGGCCAACGGGTGGATGACGTACCAGAGGCCGACGGCCGGCGGCATGAACAGGACGAGCATCAGCGCGAAGAAGTACCGGACCTTGTCCATGCCTCACCCCCGCAACGGCGCACTCGCCCGTCCAAGACCGCCAGTCCCCGGGCGCCGGCCGGACGTCGAAACGCCGGCACCCTCCCGCGCCTGTTCGGATTATGATCGAAAGCTCCGATCGCTCGCAGGCGCCTCCCGTTGGCGGGGGCCTCCGACATCGAAGCAGGAGGACCAATGAAGAAGACGCTGTCCATACTGAGCATGTTCCTTCTGCTGGCTGCCGCCGGAGCAGCCCAGCAGACGACGCAGGCCGTGGCCGCCTCGCAGACGCCGGCCGCCCAGCAGGCCCCGGCGGCTCCGCCCATGCCCGCGAGCCCGCGAGGCACGGCGGCCACCCAGGTCGCCGGCAAGTGGGTCGAGCCAAAGCCGGGTGCGGCGCCCCGCTACCAGGGCGGCAAGTGGATCACGGTGGACTACGGCCGCCCGATCCTCCGGGGTCGCACCGACATCTTCGGGACGGGCGCGGACTACGGCAAGACCGTCAGCGCCGGCTCATCGGTCTGGCGCGCCGGAGCCAATCAGACGACGATCCTCAAGACCGAGGTGCCCCTGGTCGTCGCAGGCAAGACGCTCGCGGCCGGCGAGTACAGCGTGTTCGTCGAGCTGAAGGAGGGCGCCTGGACCCTGGTCCTGTCAACCCAGCCGTACCAGGCGAAGTACGATCGCACGGACAAGACGACGACCTGGGGTTCCTACAACTACGACCCGAAGTTCGACGTCATGCGCGCGCCCATGACGCTGACGGCGAGCACGGTGTCCGTCGAGCAGTTCACCATCGGGTTCGTGAACATGACTCAGCAGGGCGGGACGCTCGCCATGTGGTGGGAGAAGGCCATGGCGACGGTGGATTTCACCGTCGGCCAGTAGGCCCGACTACAGGACATCCGGCGATCGCAGCGGGCTGCGGCGAAGCGGGGCTGGCCGCCGTGCCACGATCGACCCGCCAGGAGTCGTCAATTTAAGGACGGGTGCACTGCCCTCGGTTGCGAACGTCAGCCGCCGCTCCGTGCCCCCGTCTTCCAGCGAGAACGCCACGAACGCGGTCTCCGAGATCGGCAGGAAGCGGACATTCGGCAACTGGGGCATCCCCCGGATGCCGAGGATCCGCCTCGGTCCCCACACATACACGTTGAAGACCGCTCCGCGTTCGAACTCGAGACGGACGATGGTCTGCGTTGTGTCGCCATCCCTGGGAACCGTGCCGAGCACCGAGGAGCCGCGGAACGGGCCCAGGCGCGACACACGGTCGCGCATCATCGACTGCTCCTGAGCGCGAATCTCGTCGAGCGGCATGCCGCCGCCGAGGGCCTCGTGCAGGCCGGTGACGTCACCCCTGAATGCGCGGGCCGTGATGTCGGCGGTTCTGGCCGACACCTGCTCGAAGCGTGCCGTGTCTTTCTCGGGGACCGGATTCAGGGCCGCGAATGTCCCCGCGTCGGCCGGAGTCGCGACGAGAGCGGGCCCATCGGGCTTCAGCGTGAGCGTGACTCCACCGGCGATCTCCCACGCGCCGGCGTGCGCCGCGACCTTCGCCGGGTCGAGATCGACGACGGCCGGCGGCATGGCCACGCTGCCGCCGAAAACGATGCGCTCGAGCACTTCCACGACAGGCGTAGCCTTGAGGTTCGCGTCCGTCGAGGTGAGGAAGAGCATCGTGTCCTCGTCGACGAAGCGCAAGAACTCGGCCACGTAGATGCCATTGCCCCCGTTGTGCTGGACGAGCGTGGTCCCGCGAGGCGTGCGGCTCACCGCCCAGCCGTACGCGTAGTGGGAGAGTCCGCGCGGGCCCTCGGCGACGTACGGCTTGAAGAACTTCTCCCGGGACGCGGCGGGCAGCACCGCATCCGTGGCCAGCGCGCGGTGCCATGCCAGCAGGTCGCCCAGTGTCGTGTGCAGGCCGCCGTTTCCGCGCAGCATCCAGTAAGGCGCGTCCGGCGGCTGAATCCGCTCCAAGATCGTGCCCCAGTCCCGGCCGTCCCGGTACCCGTGGGCGATGCGTGCGCGGTCCCACCCCGGCGCTTTGTACCCGGTCTCCAGCATGCCGGCCGGTTTCAGCACCTTCTCGATCAGGTACGTCTCGTACGACTGTCCCGACACGATCTCGACGATGGCCGCGAGCAGGCTGTAGCCCGAGTTCGAGTACTCGTATCCCTCGCCGGGCTTGAAGAGGAGGGTTGATATCAGCGCCCTCCGCACGTATTCGTCACGCCCGACGGGATCGTAGTCCGTTGGACTGAAGTCCGATTCCAGACCGGACGAGTGCGTGAGCAGGTGGTGCAGCGTGATGCCCGCCTTGTCGGGCGGGACATCTTTGAAGTAGCGGGTGATTGGATCGCTGATGGACAGCTTCCCCTGCACCTCGAGCGTCAGGATCGCGGCCGCCGTGAACTGCTTGGTGATCGATCCGAGGTTGTAGACGCTCTCGGTGGTGAGGCGCAGGCCTTTCGCGCGATCCCCCAGACCGTAGCTCTTCATGAGCAGGACGTCCTGTCCGCGGACGGCGAGCGCTCCGCCCGCGTAGCCGAACCGTTCGAGGCGAGTCAGGTACTCGTCCAGTTTCCGGCCGACTTCCCCGGTGACCACGGGTTTGTCCTGTGCGGCGGCCGTCGTCGCCAGTCCGATCAGACACGCCGCCGCAACAACCCGCCACCACGCCCCACCCATGCCCGCCTCCTCGTCTGTGATCCTGCCGAACACCCCCGTTCTAGAGCGGGTCTCATCCCGGAGTCCTCCCGGAGTCATCCCGGAGTCCCCTGTCTCCTCCGGCTGCAGGCCGCGGCGGGCGCCCGTCCGGCGCCACCCGCTCGGGATCACTCCTCCGTCCACTCCGGCCGCAGGCCGCAGCCCTGCTCATCTGTGGTCCTTCGCCCGGGCAACGTCCAGCGAGAACCACGGATGGGGACTCGGAGCTCCATAACCGATCCCCGGTCCCCGATCCCTGTTCTGAGACGTCAGCGGCGTGCCGCTGGTCTGGCGTCGGGCTCGGGTCCGGTGATGGCCTGGTAGACGAGGGAGCGGAACTTGTCCTGGAGGTCCAGCCCGCCCGCCGGGATGAGCTGGGCGTAGAACACGGCCACCAACTGCTCGTGCGGATCGATGAAGTATCGCTGGAAGTAGGCGCTGCCCCGTCCGGCGCGCGCACGAGCGTGCCGTCGCTGATGGAGTACACCGTCGCCAGGCGGTCACGCTTCTCCTGCGGCAGAAAGAAGCCCGAGTCGACCATCTTGAGCGGCTCGAAGATCCGCCTCCGGAAGAACTGGTCGAGCGTCAGGCCCGACGCCTTCTCGACGACCGCGCCCAGGATGTCCGTGTTGTAGCCGTAGATGTGCTGCTCGCCGGGCTGCGCCTCGAACGGAATGGCCGCGAGTCGTTCCATGACGACGCCGATCGGGTCCTTCTGATCCGAGAGGTACCAGCCCTGGATGCCGGCTGCCTTGTGGCGATCGGCGGTCAGGCCCCGGCCGTACGAGTCCTTGCGCATCGGCAGATCGCGCTCCCTGTCCATCTTTCCGTAGGTCTCGAAGTGCACCAATCTCCCGCCGCGCAGGATGAGCGTGCCGACGCCGGCGATCCGTTCGCGGTCAACGTAGTCCTGCATGACGGCCTTCAACCGCTCGAGCCGCGGGGATGACATCTCCGCTGCATCTACCGCTCCCCTCTCGCGTCAGCCACGACGCTCAATCGCTGCCCGCCGCATCCCTGGAGACGGCAGCCAAGCGCGACGGTGCTCCGCGCAGTTGTTCGTAGGGACACCAGCTCGCGGTACGTGAAGGTCTCTGGCCCTGTTGCGTCTCTGACGACGTTCTCTGACGAGGAGGCTTCCTCTACGGCAAGCCCGGCGAGGTCGTCGACGAATATGGGCTGGAGCTTGTAGCGACCGTCTCCGAACACGCCGAACACGGGAAATCGCCGCAGCATCCACGCGATATTGTTGATGAGAATGTCCTCCCGCCCGAACAGCACCGTCGGCCGGAGGATGGCGTACGACACTTCCGATTCCCGCAGCGCGGATTCCAGTTCCGCCTTCCCCCGAAAGTAGGGCAGTGCCGAGTGCGGCGACGGGTTCGTGATGCTGACATGAACAATGCGACGCACGCCTGCGCGTTGTGCGGCATCGAACAGGCGCAGGGTGTTGCGGACCGCCGCCGCGTGCGTGAAGTCCGCGTGGTCGAACCGGACCCAGTAGGTGTTGATGAGAACCGAGGCTCCTTGGAGTGATCGCACCATGTCGTCGGGCCGGTCGAAGTTGTAGGGATGGGCCTCGACGGCCGCACCGAATGGGTTGCGGCGCTGCGGGGAATTCGTCAGCGTCCGGACGCGGGCGCCGGCGGCCAGCAGCCGGCCGGCGATGTACTTGCCGGAGTATCCGAACGCACCGGTCACAACCGTGAGGCATGCGCTCGGTTCACGCCAATCGCCCACGCCGGCCTCCTTCTTCCGTCGCCACGCCCGTCCACGCTCCGGTGGTCGGCTGCGTCGCCGATCAACGCACCAGCTCGCCGCCTGCCGCAAGCCACTGCGCCTGCACCGGCGCTGGCCCGGATGCGCGGCGCTCGAAGGACGTCGGGGGGGAACACGGCGAAGTCTCCTGGACCGCTCGAACCGCGGCGCGCACCTGCGCTCGTGCAGCTCAGCCTGGTGTCTTCTCCCCTCCCACGACGCGTAGCACGACCTTGTCCGGAACGGCAAGGTCCGGAGCCGTCAGTTCCACGACTCTCCAGCCGGCACTCCCGTTGCGCAGCGCCTCCCTGATTCACTTCACGACCGACATCCGACAGAGCCAGCCAGCCGCCTCAGGAGCGAAACGCCGACAAGTAGAGCAACAATGGTCCGTTGGGCGCATTGTGCCTACGCGGGGAGGGACCCGCAAGCCGTCATCGCTCCTCCGTCACAGTCCCCGCGTCAGATCATTCAGATCTTCTGCGATCACGCCGCGGTCGTGCAGAGCGTTGCGAAGGCTCTGCCCGATGTTGGGCGCAATGGCTACGCGTTCGTGGCGCCAATCCCTGTAGGGGCGGTGGGCGGCGAGAAAGCGCCCGACGTGGCCCTGCAGCATGTAGAGGCTCCCCAGCAGCCGTTCGGGATTCCGCTTCACGGTGCCGAATCGGACGACACGATCGTCTTCGTTGACCGCAACAAGATCGATCTCGGTATCGTTCCGGTCCCAGTACCCCTCGATGTGACGCGTCAGCGCAAAGTCGCCCACGCCGCGGCGGCTCCGCTCTTCGTAGAGCTGGCGCGCCAGCCGCTCGAGTCCGTGCCCTTCTGCCTGTGCCAGCCGAACGTCCGCCTGTTCCACGAGCACCGGTTCTGGGCGGAAGTTCACCGCCGACGCCGGGCTGTGCAGGGCCGCCAGCCAACTCCGCAGGAAGTTGTCGCAGAGGTAGTACCGGCCCCGCCTGGCATCCGGCCTGGCGAGAACGGGCAGCCGCCGCTCGACCATGCGATACCGCTCGCGGAGGACTTTCAGGTAACCGCCGACCTGCTCGACCGTGCTGGGGCTGACCTCACGGACGTGAGCGAGAATGTCGGCGTTGGTGCAACCCGGGTGTCGGGCCACGTATTTCAGCACCACGTCATAGCGCCCTCGGAGTTCACTGAGAAACCAGTGGTCGGCTTCGTTTCTGAGCGGTGATGACGAGCGAAAGAACATCCCCGCGAGCAGAGCCTTGCGGTCGCCTGCCAGCACGCCCTGCTCGTAGGCATCGCGGTAGAACTTCGGGACGCCTTCGAACAGATTCCAGAGGAAGAGCAGCCGCTCCGGAGACCGGTCCGCGTGGGCGTCCAGGATGGCCTGGACTGACGCAACATCCAGGTGCGCCAGTTCGAGATGGTCGGTCGTGCGGTTGTACAGCGGCGCCGATCGGTCTTCGAGCAGCGCGACCAGCTCGGTATGGATCGAACCCAGAACGATGAGCCCACCCGACACGGAGTCGGCGCGGGCCGAGAGCCGGTCGACCACGGCCTGGAGGTGCGACGTAAACTCGATGAGATGTTTCCGGCTGAAGTACTGGAACTCGTCGAGGGCCACCAGGTACCCGGCCGAAACCATGTCCTCGACCGTGCGGGCAAGGGCGAGCAGACTGTCGGGGCGCCGGAACTGGTGCGGCGCGAGCCCAAACGTATCCATCGCGTCGTGGACCGCAGACAGGATCCCTGCCGGAGCCGAGTCGGGCACCTGGACGTAGAACACCGACCTGGGGGGGGCGACTTGCAGCGCCCGCTGGATCAGCGTGGTCTTTCCGATCCGTCGGCGACCGGTGAGACGGGCGAAGAACCAGCGATTCCGGCTCAGGACCTCCCTGAGCTGGAGCAGTTCCTGGTCACGCCCGTAGAATCCCCAGTCCATCGGCAGCGCGTCGTAAGATAAAATGTTTTATCTTATCCGGTTCGTTTCTGCAAGTTACTGACAAACTGGCTCTTGTCCTTCAGACAAGCGGGTTCATCCCGCTGAGTTGCGCGGGGCCGTGACGTTGGCCGCGGCATCCTACATGTAGAATGCCCCGGACGGATCTGACCTCGGAGTCTCCCATGTCCGAACGCGTCATCACTGACCGGCCACTCACGGTCGCCGGCTCGACCCGCTTTCGCCCATTGACAGGCTTGGTGCTGGTCCTCGCGCTCGCGGCACTGGCGCCCCGCGCCGTGGACGCCCAGGTGTCCGACCGCCCGGCGCCTCTCCTGCCGATGTCCTCCCAGATCGCCCTGCGCGAGAGCTGGCTCCCGCGGCGCTACGACCTGCTGCTGCGCCTGTTGCGCGCGCACAACGTCGGCATGTGGATCGTCGTCAACGAGGAGTTCCACGACGACCCGCTGACGTGGCTCGTGGCGCCGCCGCGGCCGTATGTCGGACGGCGGGATGTCTTCGTGTTCATCGACGCAGGCGAGACGGGCCTCAAGCGGATTGCCGCCACGGGGTACGCCGAGGAATCGGTCCAGCGCTTCTTCGACTCGCCCAGCGAGCCGGCGCCGCCCGAGAAGGTGCTGGCGTCCCTCGTCGCGCAGTACCAGCCGAAGACCATCGCCCTCGGCATCAACGGTACCCGCGGCGTGACGCGGAGCCTCACCTACGACGCACACACATTCATCGTCTCGGCCATCGGCCCCGAGGCCGCCGCGCGCATCGTGTCCGCCGAGCCACTCATCGAAGAACTGCTCGATACGCGCTCGCAGGAGGAGCGCGCGCACTACACGCTGCTCGTCGAATGGACCGAGCATCTGGCCAGGCGTGCGCTCTCGAACGAGGTCATCACGCCCGGGGTCACCACCGTGGGCGACGTGCGACGCTGGCTGTTCGACCAGTCGCACAGGACCGGCCTCGTCCCGTGGTTCCAGCCCGATCTGCGCATCCAGCGCCGCAGCACCACACCGCCGACGTCACGGACGTTCCTCGCGGTGGCGAAGGAAGCCGTCGTCATCGAACCGGGCGATGTGGTACACCTGGATTTCGGCGTCGACTACCTGGGCCTCGCGAGCGACTGGCAGAAGATGGCGTACGTCCTCCGGCCGGGCGAGACCGACGTTCCCGAAGGACTGAAGAAGGCCCTTGCCAACACCCACGCCCTGCAGGATGCGCTCGCGCGGCTGTCGCGCCCCGGCAAGGCCGCCGGCGCCGTACATGACGAGACGATGGCCGACATGAAGGCACGCGGCATCACCGCCCGCATCTACTCCCACCCGCTGGGCCACCAGGGGCACGCGCTCGGCGCGTCGATTGACGGGCGCGCGGCCACGAGAGACGCCGGCAAGCCGCCGAGACTGCTGCGGCGCGGCTCGTACCTGGCCATGGAACTGAACACCGAGACGCCGGTTCCGGAATGGGATGGCCAGATCGTCACCGTGATGGCCGAGGATCCGGTCTACCTGACCGACGAGGGCTGGCAGTTCTTCCGGCCGCGCCAGGAGGCCTGGTACCTGATCCGGTCGGGAGTCGAGCTGTGGCCCTCGCTCGGTGACGGACTCTACGCGGACCTCTCGACGAACAAGGGCCACATCCTGCTTCGACTGGAGTTCGAGAAGACGCCGATGACCGTCGCGAACTTCGTCGGCCTGGCCGAAGGCACGATCGAGAACCGTGCCACGGCCCGAGGCATCCCGTTCTTCGACGGCACGATCTTCCACCGGGTGGTACCGGGCCACGTCATCCAGGCGGGGATGCCGCGTGCGGCTACCCGCTCTCCCGGACACGTTATCCCAAACGAGATCGACCTCACGCTGTCGCACGCCCGGGCCGGCATGCTCGGCATGGCGAACGCCGGGCCGCACTCCGCGACGTGCCAGTTCTACATCACACTGGGTGACCGGTCGTATCTCGACGGCAACTACACGCTCTTCGGCTCGGTCGTCTCTGGCATGGATGTCGTCAACGCCATCGTCCAGGGCGACATCGTCAATCACGTGCGTATCATGCGTGTGGGAGAGAAGGCCCGCGCGTTCCGGCCGGATACGGCGAGTTTCCGCGCCATGGTGGCCGACCTCAGCGCGCGCCTGTGGGCCGAGGAGGCACGCAAGGCCCGGGAGGAGGAGGCAGAGATTCAGCAGGCATGGCCGGCCGCACTGCGCTCGCCCGGCGGCGCCCGCTACCTGGTCGACCGCGCGGGAGCGGGGGAGCCGCCGAAGACCGGCGACCGGATCACCATCGCCTACACCGGTCGCTTCCTCGACGGCCGGCGGTTCTGCAGCTCGGCGGACGATGGCAGACCCACGTTCTGCGGCGACGCCGAGCCTTTTCCCTACGTGGTGGGCAAGTCGCGTGTCACGCCGGCGGTCGATGAAGCTGCGGCCGCGATGCGCCCCGGCGAACGGCGTACCGTGATCGCTCCGGCGTCGCTCGGTTACGGAACCGCCGGCTTCACCGCCCGCGAGGTCCCCGGGCAGAAGCGGTTCGTGATCAGCCCGAACACGATCCTCGTGTACGAGATCGAGGTGATCCGGTAGGCAGGATGCCGTGGCGAGTGATGATGCCCGATAGGTGGAGTTCCCTTCTGACACGTTCGGTGGATGCGACGCTCATCCGCCGCCACGAGGACAAGCTCCTGCTCGTCCTCACGCTCGTGATCGGCGCACTGGTCGGTCTCGTGGTGGTGGCGTTCATCCTCGTCACCGAGAATCTGGGCGCCAGGTTCTTCCCAGGCGGCGGCACCGCCTGGCAGCGGCTCCTGACGCCGGCCGTGGGTGCGCTGGTCGCGGGGTGGCTGCTGTATCGGCACTTCCCCGGCGCGGCCGGCAGTGGCATCCCGCAAACCAAGGCCGCGCTGTTCCTGCACGACGGCTTCATCTCATTGCGCACCACCGCCGGCAAGTTCGCCTGCTCATCGCTCTCGCTGGCCAGCGGAATCGCCCTGGGGCGGGAAGGGCCGTCCGTTCACGTCGGTGCCGGCATTGCCTCGGCGCTGGGTCGCCGGCTCGGGCTCGGGCCGAGCCGGGTGCGGACACTCGTGCCGATCGGGTCGTCCGCGGCCCTGGCGGCTGCGTTCAATACGCCCATCGCCGCCGTGCTCTTCTCGCTCGAAGAGGTGATGGGCAACATGCACGCACCGGTGCTCGGCTCGATCGTCCTGAGTTCAGCGACCTCGTGGCTGGTCCTGCACCTGCTGCTGGGCGACGAGCCGCTGTTCCACGTGCCTGCCTACCAGCTCATCCACCCCCTCGAGTTCCTGGTCTATGCCATCTTGGGCGTCGTGGGCGGCCTCGTGTCGGCGGCGTTTACGAAGCTGCTCCTCGCCGTTCGCCGGCGGTTCCGCGCGTTGCCTGCCCACACCGCCTGGGCGCATCCGGCCGCCGGTGGCGTGCTGGTGGGCGTCCTGGCTCTGTTCGTGCCCGCGGTACTGGGCGTCGGCTACACGCACGTCGGCGAAGCGCTGAACGGCAAGATCGCCGTCGGGACCATGGCGTTGCTCCTCGTGTTGAAGCTCGTGGCGACGGCGGGCTGTTACGGGTCGGGGAACGCGGGCGGGATCTTCGGACCGAGCCTGTTCCTGGGCGCCATGATGGGGGGCGCTGTCGGTGGTGCGGCCCATCTGCTGTTCCCCGACTATACGGGCGGCGCAGGCGCGTATGCGCTCGTCGGGATGGGCGCGGCCTTCGCCGGCATCATCCGCACGCCGATGACCTCGGTGATCATGATCTTCGAGATCACGCGCGACTACACGATCATCGTGCCGCTCATGATCGCCAATCTCGTCAGCTACTTCATCTCGTCGCGCTTCCAGCGCGAGCCCATCTACGAGGCGCTCCAGCACCAGGACGGGGTCGAGCTGCCGCCCCCGCGCGAGGAGCACGAAGGACTGCTGCGCGTCGGACGAGCGATGCGGCCGCGCCGCGACGTGCTCTCCCCTGGCGAAACCATCCGAGAGGCGAAGGTCCGTTTCGCGGCCGCGCCGGATGCGTGGCTGGTAGCCGAGGGAAACCGGGCGCTTGGTACCGTCACGCCAGCCGACCTCGACGCGGCGCAGAGGGAGGGCCGGGACGATTCACCCGTCGCCGACTTGCTGGCGGGTCCGTTCCCCGAGGCGGTCGCGCTCACGCACACGGCTCACGTGCACGCGGATCAGACGGCGGACCTGGCGCTGCAGCGGATGGCGGATGCCGGCGTCCGGGTTCTCCCCGTGATGGGGCGGGAAGACAGGGGCGAAATCGTTGGCGCCGTGTCCGTGGGCGACATCCTCTCGGCGTACGGCATCTCTGGCAGGAAGCCACCGCCGCCACCGCTGCCGTCTGACGCCACGTCGCCGTGGGCGCTGCTCGGTGGAGTCGCGGCCGTGGTGGCCGTGGTGCTGGTCCTCGTCGGCGTGTTGACCTACCAGTACCGTGAGCAACGCCTCGCCTCGGCTCAACGCGCCCTCGAGGAAGGTCGCGCGCTCGTTCGGCAGGAGCACACACTCGAGGCTGTACAGCAGTTCCGCAACGCGCTGGCGGGGCTGGGATCGAACGAGGCCCGGCTCGAGCTGGGGCTCGCGCTCATCACGCTCGACCGTCTCGATGAATCGGCCATCTACTTGCGCGAGGTGGTACGCACCGATCCGGCCAACGGCCCGGCGAATCTCGGCCTTGCACAGATTGCCGCCAGTCGCGACTCCCGCGATGAGGCGGTGACCTACTACGACCGGGCGATTGTCGGGATGTGGGCCGACTCTCCCACCCAGCACGAAATCGACACGCGCTTCGAACTCGTCGAGTTCCTCGCCAGAGTCGGAGACCGCAACCCGGCCATCGCGCAGCTGCTCCAATTGGAGCCGCTGGTCGCCGGCGATGAGGGGGCCGAGCGACGGATCGCACAACGACTGTTCAGTCTCGGAGCCGTCCAGCAGTCAGCCGATCTCTATCACGCCATACTGGAGCGCGACCCCGAGAACGCCGGCGCGCACATGGGTCTCGGTCAGGCCCGCTTCGTCCTGGCCGACTACGCGGGGGCGCTGCTGGCCTTCCGGAGCGCATCCCGGCTCGCGCCGGGCAACGAGTCGGCCGCGCAGCGACTGGCGCTGTGCGAACGGATCGTCCAGCTCGACCCGACCGCGCGGCGCCTGACGATGGCGCGGCGGCACGAGCGGAGCCTGAAGCTGCTGGAGGGTGCGCTGGCCGCGCACGACGGATGCGCCGGCGAGGCAGACACGGTGCTGGACGAAGCGAGCAGCGTCCTTGTCGAACGCGCCGGGAGCATCCTGACCGCACGCCGGCGCCCACCGTCGCTGGGCGACGCCACCGACGCCAACGTCCAGCTTGCGATCGACCTGCTGCAGGCCGCCCGCGCGCACTGTCCCTCCCGGGTCTACGACGAAGCGCTCACGCTCGTCCTCGCGCGCCTAGCGGGCTGAGGACCGTCCACATCGCGCGGCTGCGTGTGGCCCGCGCCAGCCGCCGGCCCCGGCAATGAAAGGCGAGTCGGGACTCAACCGGCAGCCAGTGTCTCGAGCAACTCCCGGCAGCCTCCGTCGCGAAGGTAGGCGGCATGGTCGCGGACATCCTCGAACGTCCGTCCAACGATTCCTGTGCACTCGAACTGGAAGTTGGTGTGCTTCAGGAACCGGTCGATCGCTTCCCGGATGCGGGAGTCCTTGTATCCGGCCTTGGCGCCTCGTTCGTTGCGGATCCTCATCCCCAGGATCCAGATCGCCGCTCCCAGGGCCCCGCACGCGCCTCCACAGAGGCCGATGCCGCCCGCAAGTCCCGCGGCCATCGCCGTATGCAAGTCGGACTCGCCCATCTTCTGCGCCAGGCTCGCCGCGCAGCTCACCGGCGGCGAGGGCGGCTCGACCACCTCGTCGGACAGGGTTGAACTGATCTCATCGAACGCCCGCGGGGCATACCATGCGGCCATGCGGAAGCACTCGATCGTCCCTCCCTTGACGAAGAAGTGACTGATCATCTGCCAAGTCGATGATGACTTGTCGAGGCCGGTGATCTCGAAACAGTCGATCTCGCCGTGACGGGCACGGAAGGACTCCACGACCCGTTGGGCCGCTCTGATCGCCGCGGCCTCGGCCTTCGGCCCGGGGCCGTGACGCCGAAACGCCTCCGCCCCGGCAGCGAGCGTCGCGCCCCAGATCATGCCGCACTGGTAGCCATGCTGCATGATCCCGCCCGCGAGCGGCGCCGCGGCGTGTTCCTCGAGTCTCTGCGGGTGTTCGAATGCGCGATCAAGCACGTTGATCAGGGTTTCTGATCAAGTCCCGACCTTGAGGAAGGTCCGCTTCGCTTTCATCGCGACTCCGGGGCCGTTTCCCTCGTTCATCAGGTTCCCCTCCTTCGCCGGATCACGTGGCCCATCGTCCGGGCGGCACTCATGCCGTGCGGACCAGGGTCCCAGGTCCCGGATCCCGGGTCCCGGGTCCCAGGTCCCAGGTCCCTGTTCTGCTACCACGCGATCCCGTAGTCCTCCCCATGCGTGCTCGATCCGCCCCACATCGACCCGTGCTTCCAGTCGAAGAAAATCCCGTTCAACGGCCCTGACGTCAGCCGCTGGAAGTTCAACCGGTACCCCATCTTCGTGAGCGCGTCGCGCACCTCCTGCCGCGTGGACTCTGCGAGGGTCAGCCGTCCGGGCTGAATCTGGTGCTGGTCGAAGGAGCTGCGCAACTGGTACGAGTTGATGTTCGCCGCTTCCGTGGCCTGCTGCACGTTCATCCCGAACTCGACGACGTTCAGGAACATCTGGAGGAGGTTCTGATCCTGCGTGTCGCCGCCCTGCACGGCGAAGGAAAGGAACGGCTTGCCGTCCTTGAGCGCGAGCGTCGGCGTGAGCGTCACGCGCGGGCGCTTGCGCGGCTCCAGCACGTTGTAGGGCCCCGCGGCGGGGTCGAGCACGAAGCTCTGCATGCGCTGACTCATGCCAATGCCCGTCGTGCCGGCAATCGCCGCCGGGATCCAGCCTCCGCTCGGCGTCACCGAGACGACCCAGCCCTCCGCATCCGCCGCCTGGATGGAGGTGGTCCCCGCCGTGAACCCCTCCTCGAATGTGCGGATGATCTGGTCCTGGTTGTTCCGGCGCGGTCCCGTGTCACTGTTCTTCCAGGCGTCCAGGTACTGCGTGAACGGGTTGGTGCCGCCCTGGTACGGATACGGATCGCCCGGCTTGATCTCCGGGTCGTTCTTCTCCCAGTCGATCGTCTTCGCCCGCGCCTCCGCGTACTCCTTCGAGAGCAGTCCCCTGATGGGCTCTTCAGGCGTGAAGTCCGGATCGCCATAGTAGAAGTCGCGATCGGCGAACGCGAGGCTCATCACCTGGTAGAGCGTGTGGATGTACTTCGGGCTGTTGTAGCCCATGCTCTTCACGTCCATGCCCTCGAGCATGTTCAGCGCCTGCAGCATGGCCGGGCCCTGCGTCCAGGTGGTCAGCTTGTAGACGTCGATGCCCTTGTAGGTGGTCATCACAGGCTCTTCGATCTTCACCTTCCACGTCGCCAGGTCGTCATAGGTGTGCAGCCCGCCCCGCTCCTGCGATCCTCGTGCGAAGTCGCGCGCGATGTCGCCCTTGTAGAAGCGGTCGTACGCGGCGTAGATCGCCTCCTTGCGGCTCTTGCCCGCTCCGAGGGCCTGCTGCTCGGCCTCGACCAGCTTGCGCAGGGTGGCTGCCAGATCGGATTGCTTGAAGATCTCACCCGCTTCGGGCGCCTCACGCGGCTCGCCTGGATGCGTCAGGAATACCTTCGCCGACGGCGGCCACTTCTTGATCTGGGCCTTCTGGCGCTCGATCGTGCCTGCCGCTGACGCCTCGATGGGGTAGCCGTCAGCCATCTGAATGGACGGTTCGAGCACGTCCTTCAGACTCATCGTCCCGTACTCCGCCAGCATCACCATCAGCCCGCCGGGCGTGCCCGGTGTGACGGCCGCGAGCGGCCCGTACTCCGGCGGATAGTCCATCTTCTGCTGCTTGAAGAACTCCGGCGTTGCACCGGTCGGGGCCACGCCCAGGGCGTTGATGCCGATGACCTTCCTGGTCTTCGGGTTGTAGATGAGGGCCTGCGTCTCGCCGCCCCATCCGAGGGTGTCCCACATGGTCGACACCGCGCCGAGCATCGCGCAGGTGGCGTCCACGGCGTTCCCGCCCTTGCTGAAGATCATCGCGCCGGCGGTGGCGCCGAGTGGCTTGCCGGTAATCGCCACCCAATGGCGCCCGTGGAGGACGGGCTTCACGCTCCGCTGTGCGCTCACGGCCACTCCAATCGCCACCATCACGGCCAACGTCACAATCAGGTGCTGACGCATCGTCTTCTCGCCTCCAGGATTTCGGGATCGAGTGGCACTTTACTACAGGCGCCCCCCGGGGCGCAGCCTCGCGAGACGTCGTGCGTCGCGATCGGCGGACATGGGTGCCTCCTCTGTGGTACCCCCGCGGTGCCGGAGAATCGGCGTCGACTCAGCCCAGGATGTCTCCCGCCGCGAGGCGCTCGAAGAACCGGAGGACCGGCCAGACGCGGACCGGCCCATCCTTGAGCTCTCTGGTGCCCGTGTACACCCCATGAGCGGCGCGGCACTTCCAGCAGGCGTGTAAACATGGCCGGCATCATGACGGGAAATATGCTGGCGTGCCATTCAGGCGGGGCAAAGCCAACACTGTGATCTAGCGAGGCGGAGCCGCGGCCACACGCTCGGCGGTCTGAGGCGCAGCCTCGCTAGTGCCCTGGAACCGTGATGCCTTGCAGAAGTCCCGGAGCGCGGCGCCCGGCTGGCAAGGCGCGACGACTGAGCATACTCCCGGTATGTGAGG